>JAAVYA010000068.1 GCA_022790855.1 Lachnospiraceae bacterium
AGGGAATGTACGTGTTCCCGGCGGGACAAGTTTTTATTTTACCGCCCCAGTGACCGTCAATGGGGACTGGAATACCGGGGCAATGAAAGGCAGCATCCGGGTGATATGGAAAGCGCTTGTTGTTCCCACATCTTGCAGAGCCGTACTCCACTCCCTGCCGGTACTTTTTCGCATTTTTGCCTTTCAGATATACCATGAGCTTCACTGCCACTGCCCCGGCTGCTCCGGCCAGAAGGTCAATCCCGTGGATACTCGGAAATGGATTTTCAAATGCCAGTTGGAAATGTAAGAACAGCGCCAGTGCCTTATCAACCAGGGAATCCCCTATGCAATGGCGGTACAGCCATGCTAATTTATCCACCAGATAAAACACAATTCCATAGGGGATATTCAGCATTACCAGGCGTTTCATATCTACGGGAGGCATTTTCTCCCGGATCATGCTTTTTAATTTCCCGGACAATGGCATGGATTTTTTCCCTGCGGCGGGTTTCTTTTTCTGTTTCCCACTCAATGCTCCGGCCCCCGTTCCTTCTGTTTTGTCTTTTCCAGTTCCCTGTGCTTTGCCGTCCGCTCCTTTGCCTGCTCCAGTTTCTTCCGGATTGACGGCTTTTTGCTTTTTGCCAGCGACTTTCCGGTGTATTCCTTAAATGCCGCCGTCATAACATCCACGTCTTTCGCCTTGAAGAATACATAATAGCGGGGCGGGGAGATGGATGTATCTTTTTTCAAGCTGAAATCAATACTGTATTTCCGGGCGCATTTCTCAAAAGATTTGATATTGCCGTCCGTCACTTCAATGTTGGAAAGCTGGCATCCCTGCTTCATCAGCTTCTCCATGCTCTGTTTCCCGTGGCAGACAGCGCCGCCCTCCTGTGACTTCTGCATTGCTTTTTTCTCTGCCTGTTTCTGCTTTCCGTTCCGCTTCTCCTGCTCCATCTTTGCCAATGCTTTCAGCATGGCGGCTTTCAAAATCCGCGCGGAAATCTTGCCGCCATTGACGCACAGCGATACGGTTTTCTCATTTACCTCGTCCTGCAAGGCGTTCTCCCTCCTTTCCTGCGGATTATTTTTTCTCCCTCATCTCCCGCAAAAACTTCTTCATACAGTATCCGATGCAGGGGGAATATCTGCCGTATGGACATCCCTGACAGCCATCGGCACGGTTTTCATCTGGCTTTTGCTGAAACGCTTCTTTGGGTACAGTTCCCGGAATAGGAGCCTCTTTCGGAAGAAGGTAATAACATTCTTTCTGGCTGCATCCTTTCCGTTTCCCTTTCCAAAAATAGCAGTGCTTACAGTCACCCGGCCTGTCCGCCGCATATTTCCTGTTATCCCTCGCCCGGTTCCCGCTGTCTGCCCTTCCTGCCTGCATCCCATTCCCCTCTCCGTTTCATTTCCTCCATCCGCCTGTCCTCCTGCGCCCCTGCACGGATACATGAGTACAGCGTGGCCGCCGCAAATATGCCTGCAGCGGCAAGAATCCCTTTCATTTTGCTTCACCCCTTTCCATATGGGGAACTGCCATGCACAGATTCCTGTCAATATATTTCCAAGCAAAATCTAAAATCAGCAGTTCTCCATACATACAGGCATGAAAAAACGCTTACAGATTTTTTCTGTAAACGTCTGCCATGCCTTGTTATCTTATTATTTTGTTACAATAGTCAGCCACCCGGATTTCTCCAGGCTCTGTCAGTCCTCCTTCCTTTTTCTACGGAATATAAAAATGGAGCCTCCAATGCCGCAGACTGCAATCCCGGCTAAGGCAATCCATAACCAAAACGGCCTGTCATCCCCTGTTTTCGGCGTTCCGGCAGACGGTGTTTCCGGCTTCGGTGTTTCCTTCGGCTGTTCCGGCTCATCCGGCTTTGCTTCATCCTTCATCGCAACCTTCTGAATCTCCCCGGTATCCTTGACTTCAAACTTCACATCCTCTGCTACCAGATAACCGTCCGGGGCGCTTTCCTCATGAAGCGTGTATTCCCCAATCGGCAGCATTTCCATATAATGCGGCTTATTTTCGGAAGTCCAGCTTTCCACTATTTTCCCTTCTTTATCCAGGATGGAAAGTTTCGCTCCCGGCAGCTCCTTCCCTGCTATATCCGTTTTGGAAATCTCCACCTTTGTCACA
>JAAVYA010000032.1 GCA_022790855.1 Lachnospiraceae bacterium
AGCTTGATGTGATTGAGTGCTTTGAAGATGCAAACCATTCCTTAAGGATTGGAGAACTTCTCAATAAGCAGGCAAAAATATATGAGGCTCTCGGAGTGAAGGTACCAACCTCGTCATGTTAACTCCGAGAATCCAGGTTAATAAACACCAGCATAGTCATTGTTGGAAGTAAACTTGCAATAGCAAATACTGGATTAATACATAGCATTATGCTCAATATCGCAATTGACAAAACTATTTTTGGTAACTGATAATAAAACTCTAAAAAACAATTGCTTATATCCTCGCACTCATTGCGAAACAAGCTAATAACTTCCCCTTCACTTAATAGCATTTTCATCTCAATAGGAATTCTATTCACATCTTCCAGCAGTTTTCTTTTAATATTTTGAGTTAATCTTACTTTTAAATCTGCCACCAACCCTGCATTTATCTGTTTTACAATATTAATTGTTAAAGGAATGATTATATTTAATAAAATTAAAACTTTTAGTGATAAAATACCGAATGTTACATCTTTTCCTTCTATAATGTTAAAAATATCTTTTTTTATTAATCCACTAACCAGAAAGCTAAAAGTATATGTAATTATTTCTATAAAAATCACTAAAAATCCAAATAACTTAATTCCATGAATTGCATTTCTGTAAATATTCTTTTTTGCATATTTCATTTTTTACCTCTTATTCTACAATGTTTGCTACTCCCACATCTATAAATATTTTTTTTTGCATTTTTATTGTACTCCTACATTTATGACTCACAAAAATTATCGTTGTGTTTGCAAAATAGTTTTCTATTAATTCAACAATAATTTTTATTGTATCATCATGTATTGATGCATCAAACTCATCTACTAATAAAATCTTTGGCTTCGCTAATACAGCAGCCGCCCAAGCAATAAGTTGTTCCTCATCTTGTGTTACATCCTCAGAGGAAATTATTGTTTCTAACTTTTTATCCCCCTTACTCATCCAATCCTCTAACTTAGCAGCCATTATCACACGCATTATTTCTTCTTTATCAAGTTTATTATTATATCTAGTTAAATTATTTTTTACGCTATCATTAATAACAGGATTACTTTGAAATATGTAATAAATTGATTCCAAATAAGCTTCCCTCACATATTCTTTAATAGCATATCCGCCTACTGTAATATTACCTACGTCTTCCTTATATAGCCCCGCTATCAACATCAATATCGTACTTTTTCCACTTCCAGTTCTACCACTTATCAAAACTCTTTCACCAGAATCAATTGAAAAACTCACATCCTTTAATACTATATTATTCGTTTCATACCCAAAAGAAACATTTTCAAACACAATACTTCCACTTTCAAGCTTCTTCTTAATACCATCTACCTTTTCAAACTTTTTTAGCTTGTAAATTAAATTAATCCGCTCCATAGCTGCCGATACAATTGGTAATTGTGTGAATTCAAATTTCAAATTATAGAAAGGTATATTTAATATCCCGACATAGCTTAATATAAGGTACATATTTCCAATGCTTAATTGATTTTTCCCCAAAAGATACGTACCTATTGCTAATACAACGCCTTCACCCAAATTCAATAAGGAAAAAACACTGTGGCAGGAATATTTCCTATAAATGATGCTTTGATTTGATTTTTTTTATAATTTTCATACTTATCGTCAAAGCGTTTCAAAATATAGGTTTCCTTTTTTAATCCAACTATATCTTTTCTCGCTTCTATGGCTTGTGTAAATTCTCCTAAAACTTCTGTTTCCTTTTCTCTTGCACTTCTCCATAATAACGAAATAGCCTCTTGTGTTTTAATGAAAAACAACATTATAGTAACAGACAATATTGTAAATATTATACCTAACACAACTGATT
Organism: Lachnospiraceae bacterium; assembly: GCA_022790855.1. GTDB lineage: Bacteria > Bacillota > Clostridia > Lachnospirales > Lachnospiraceae > 14-2. The sequence continues at coordinate 1,867 of JAAVYA010000032.1, forward strand.
TTTGATAAAACACGAATAGTATTCCTGCCACCAATAGTGAACTGCTAATAATATCTATTAGCATACTTGAAAAAAATACTGAAAGTATGTTTACATCTCCTTCTAATCTTTCCAAAAACTCGCCCGTTTTAACACTCTTATGCTGACCGACACTAAAAGTATAAATTCTTTTAAACATATCTTCTCTTAAGCAATCACACAACCGCCATCCTAATTTTTCGTTTAAATATGTATTTAAAATGCTCATACCACTTTTGAACAAAACGAAAGTACAAAAAATAATAGTAATTGCATATAACCATTTTTTTGATTCAATTGCTAAATTGTCTATAATCTTACTTAGGATTTGAGGCATTAACAAAGCTATTACTGTTTCAGCAATCAAAGTAATCCCAACACCACAAAAAAAGTACTTATTTTTCCTTATTTGACTTTTTACTACCTCTATTATTCTACTATGATTCATCTTTGTCCTCTATTTCTATAATATATTAGCTTTTTAAATGTATCTTTATTCTAGCTCCAAGTCTAAAATTTTGTTTAATACACTTGCTATAACGATTTTTAGTATGATTTAAATCTTAAAATACTATCTTTTCACAAAATAAAACATGATTTTATTGGAATTTTATATATACTGAACCAATGTCAGTTAGTTAATTTTTATATTCATATGGTTGGATTCCAAAACTTAGGGGTCTAAACCATATTTTTATAATTTTATGCTTGACATATAGCCCAAAATGTGTGGCCGCTTTCGCTACAGATAGCCCTTAGAGGCAGCGAAAGCGGCCCTTGAATTAGAAATATATTTTTTAATTCAAGGAGGTACATCTTATGTCACACACACAAATCAAAAATTTATTCTCGGAAGCTGTCCGTTCTGTTGTTTCTGATATTTCCCAATATACCATCCATCCCGACAAAGATTTCACCCGGAACAAAAAGTTCCCGCCGGATAAACTGATTTCTTTTATGGTATCCGCTGGTTCTTCAAGTACTAAAATAGAATTACTCGATTTCTTCGGATTGTGTGCCGATGCACCATCAGCCTCTGCTTTTAACCAGCAGTGGGCAAAATTAAAACCGGAAGCTCTTGAAGCTGTTTTTCATCTTTTCAATACTTCGATCCGGTCTGGGGAAAAATCACCCGGTTACCGGTTCTTTGCTGCTGATAGTTCCACCTTTACTTTTTTCAGCAAACACAAATTTGCCCCGGAAGAATACTGCGAAGGCCATTCCGCCAAGGGGTTTTACAGTATGCACCTGAATGCCTTCTATGATCTGCAGAAACACACTTATTCAGATGCCCTTATCCAGCCTGTCCATCAGAAAGATGAATTTGCTGCTTTCTGTACTATGGTTGACCACCACCTGCTGCCCGGCGGTGTAAAAAATGTTTTTATCGGTGACAGGGGATACTCTCTTACAATAATATGGCCATGTTTTAGAAAAAAGCCAGTATTTTCTTTTCCGTACGAAAGATGTGTGGCTGATGCGCTCCGGGGAGGACGGCCTGCCGCCCCTGCTGCTATACCGGTCCCCGACAAGAAACGGGAATAATGCGGTGGAGATGCTGAAAGGCTCTGTGTGGGGACTGTACCTGATGGTGGATGGCTTCCAGGGATATGACAAACCAAAAAACGTGAAACATTGTGCCTGCTATGCCCATATACGGAGGTATTTTGGGGATGCCATTCCAAAAGGAAGTGAAAAGGACCTGTCAAATCCCGCAGTGAAGGGCATGGCGTACTGCGATAAGCTGTTTGGTTGTGAACGGAGATATAAGGAGCAAGGCCTCTCCTATGAACAGCGGCTGAAACGGAAGCTGAAAGAGGAAAAGCCTGTTGTGGAGGCATTTATCAAATGGCTTGGTGGACAAAAGCTATCTTCTAGCAGCAATAAGTTCAATAAAGCGCTGACCTATGCCCGAAACCGTCAGGATATCCTGATGACATATCTGGAAGATGGCCGGTGCAGTCTCTCAAACAATATGAGCGAAAACTCGATCCGCCCGGTTGTGGTAGGCCGGAAGAATAGGCTTTTCTCTGACACGATGGATGGGGCGGAGGCAAGTAATGGGCATATATACCATTGTAGAGATGGCAAAACTACACGGTCTGGAACCGTATAAATATATGAAATACATTCTGGAGCTGCGGCCAACCTGCCAGTTCTCTGATGAAGAACTTGAAAAACTAGCGCCATGGTCGGATAGTGTCCAAGAAATATGCAGATGACCATTATTACAGCTACATGTGCGAATTTGCTCCGGTGCTAAACACCCCGGATTTTTTAGTTACACCCTTAAATTAAGCGCTTACCATCTAACCATTTGTGTAAATAACAAAACTCGGAAGTCTCTTTTCCATTTAGAAAATTCCGAGTTTTTGATCATGCCTTATAAAGTGATAGCGAAACACTTTTATCAACATTTCACTATTTTTTCATTCCTTCACACTCCTGATACAACAAAAGACCCTGTGACAAATAAGCCCCTTATAACTCAAAGTCCTCCTCCGGATCTTCGTCCAATATGGAAAAAGCAATATTCGTGGCATGGTCCGCCACACGCTCTAAGCCTGTTACCATATCGGTATAAATAACTCCTGCCTGAGCTGTACACTTGCCCTTTGCCAGCCGGCGTACATGGGACTTCTGCAGGCTGCGCTCCATCTCGTCAATCTCATTTTCTAAAGCGAGAATCTGCTCCAAATGCTCTTTTTTCCCGGTACTGAACATCTCCAGGGACATAGCCAGGATCTCCCGTACCTTGTCATACATATCCCTCAGCTCCCGGGTGCCTTTTTTCGTAAATTCCAGTCCGTCTTCCATGGAGGAAACTGCTGCATCTGCAAAATTCTCCGCATGGTCCCCAATCCGTTCAATATCGTTTACCACATGGAACAAGCCTCCGATCCGAACGGAATCTGCCAGAGGAAGCTGTTCCTTCTGATTGATTTTTACCAAATAATCCGTAATTTCCTTACACAAGAAATCCAGCTTTTTCTCCACGTCATAGACTTTGGACACCCGTTGGGAGTCTTTCTGGAAAAAAGCGTCGATGGAATCCTGAAGGTTTTGAATCGCCAGTTCTCCCATACCCTCAATTTCCCGGATGGTTTCTACTGCCGCTGTGGTAGGAGAAAATACGGCCGTCTTTCCGATGTACTTCAACTGGAAGCCTTCTGCGTCATTATCCTGCCCCGGGACTAAAAAATTCACCAGTTTCACCAGCCAGCCTGCAAAGGGGAAAAGGATAATCACCTGGAAGATCTTAAAAATCGTATGGGCGTTGGCCACGCACCGTCCGGGATTATTTCCGGATATGGCACGTATCAGAGATTCTACCTGATCCATGCCTACCGCCAGGATGATGGCGATTAGAATAGTTCCGATCACATTAAAAGAAAAATGGATCATCGCGGCACGTTTGGCGTCTTTTTTACCACTGACACTGGCCAACAGAGCAGATACGCAGGCGCCGATATTGCAGCCCAAAATCGTAAAAAAGCAAATAGGCAGAGCCAATAGTCCCTGGGTTGCCATTACCAATATGATACTTACCGTAACAGAGGAGCTTTGCACCACTGCCGTAACAAGCATTCCCACCACAACGGCCAAAAGCGGGTTTTTCAGACTGGAAAGGGTTCCCACTACAGCCGGGGAATCCTTCAGGCTTTCCATAGAGCCGGACATTAAGGACAATCCCATGAACAAAATCCCAAATCCCAACACCACTTCTCCAATCTTCTTTACCATGGGCTTTTTTAAAAACATCACCATAATAACGCCCACAAACAAGAACAACGGAGCGATTTCCGACAGATCCAGGGACACTAACTGGGACGTAACCGTAGTACCGATGTTCGCGCCCATGATCACTCCTGCCGCCTGGGTCAAAGTCATCAGTCCTGCATTCACAAAACTCACCACCATAACGGTAGCGGCGCTGGAGGACTGGATGATCGCTGTAAATACCGTTCCCACCAGCACTCCCACAAGGCGGTTTTTGGTCATAACCTCCAAAATATTCCGAAGCTTGGCTCCGGCCGCTTTTTCCAGGCCCTCGCTCATCATTTTCATTCCAAACAGGAACAGGCCCAGACCGCCCAACAATGATAAAAATATGCTCATAGCTTTCTCCTCTTGTATCCTTTCAGATATGTTTTTCCCTGCTCCATATCACGATTTATCTGTTCCTTCAGAGATTCCACAGACGTAAATTTTTGTTCCTTCCTGAGAAAAGCAAGAAACTGAATCTCCACTTCCCTGTCATACAAGTCTTGATTCATTTCAAAAATGTGAGTCTCCACACCAATGGGATTCTCCCCGGCAATGGTAGGCTTTTTCCCTACATTGGTAATTCCACCGAAAAAGCAGTTTTCCGATTCTTCTTTCCATGCATCGCATTCTCCCAGAATCCGTACTCTAGACACATATACGCCAAAGGGGGGCAGCAGTTTTTCCGGGGGCGGCAGAAGGTTTACCGTAGGAATCCCTAAGGTCCTGCCCAATGCGCGGCCATGTACCACCGTTCCCCTCACAAAATATTCATACCCAAGCAGCAGATTTGCTTTTTCCATATGCCCTTGTAAAATCTCTTCCCGGATGTAGGTGCTACTGATTTCCCTGCGCTCATATTCTTTCTTATCTAATATGATCGTTTCAAATCCATATACCAGCCCCAGGCGCAGAAGCGTCTTGTAATTCCCCTTACGTTCATGGCCGAAACAAAAATCCTTCCCGGCCACGATACACTTTACATGAAGTCTTTCCACCAGAAATTTCAAAAAATCTTCCGGTTCCATGGCCCGGACCTGATCTGTAAAGGGGAACTCGATCAGATACTCGATCCCGGATTCTTGAAAAATGGATTCTTTTTCCTCATTGGTGGTTAAAACGCAGGAAAGTTCTTGGCTGACAAGGGCTTTCGGGGGAATATCAAAGGTAAACATCACCGGGGTTAATCCTTCCTGCTTTTTTTTAAGCATGTGCTCCAAAAGGAGCTTATGCCCCATATGGAAGCCGTCAAACTTGCCCAGTGACAATACCGTAGGCTCTGTGATTGTAATTTCCGTCGTATTTCTTATGTACTCCATGCCTTGTCAGTCCTTTTCCCAAAAAATCTTGATTGGCCGAATCTCTCTGCCCTGTCCCCGAAGCTCATAGACGCCTGCGAATTTGCCGGAGGCATCGTACAGGCGAAAGGGAGTTCCGGTAAGGCTGCCGCTTTGCTTTTGAAGAGCGGATATAGGAAGGCAGTTCCCGTTTTCCAATAACTTGCCCCATTCTGCCGCTGCAGATGCTTTGGGATATTGGGAAAACACCGTATCCACCGGAAGCAGCACTTCCTGCCCCCTGCCTTCCTTCACCAGCTGCTCCAGTTCTCCCAGAGTATGGCTATCCTCCAGTTTAAAACTACCGGAACGGGTCCGCACCAAATGTTCCATGCAGGCTCCGCAGCCCAGGGTCTCGCCGATATCATAGCACAACGTACGGATATAAGTCCCTTTGGAGCAGGTTACCTCCATCGTCACTCTAGAAAAGGCGATTTCCTGGATTTGGATATTCAGGATGCGTACCGGCCTTGGCTGCCGCGTTACTTCTTTTCCTGCCCGGGCCAGTTCGTACAGACGTTTTCCGTCCACCTTCAAGGCAGAATACATGGGAGGGATCTGCTGGTAATCTCCCATAAACCCCAATACTGCCTCCCGCACCTGCTCCTGGGTCACATCAGGAACCGTCTCTGAGAGCACGTTCCCGGACATATCCTGGGTATCTGTCCGTATTCCAAGACGCATGACGCAGCGGTATCCTTTATCTTTTTCTGTTAGAAGGTCACAAACCTTGGTGGCTTTTCCAAAGCACACCGGAAGCACTCCTTCTGCATCCGGATCCAAGGTCCCGGTATGGCCGATTTTTCTCTGTCCAAATATTCCCCGCATCTTTGCCACCACATCGTGGGAAGTAAAACCGGCCTCTTTGTAAACATTGATAATCCCGTTGATCATAGTTTTGCCTCTGAATCAAAAAGTTTACTTCTTATGCAAGTTTTCCTGCACAAGCTGACGTTCTGTCTCCATACAGATTTTTTCAATAATTTCCTCTGCAGTCCCTTTCAGGTCAGCTCCTGCCGCCATCACATGGCCGCCGCCGCCGAATTTCATGGCAAGCTCCGCCACATTTATTTTTCCGTTGGAACGCAAGCTTGCTTTATAACCGCCTCGCTCATTCTCATAAAGAAACAGCGCCGCTTCCACGCCTTTGGTGACCCGAAGCTGATTGACGATTCCATCCAAATGCTTGGGCTGTACGCCAAATTGTTCCATATCCTTTTGGGTAGCCATTCCTACAATCAGCTTGCCTCCCAGATACAGCCTGCTGTCCATCAGCACTTTCCCCATAATACGGTTCTGGCCGTAAGTTTTTGTAAAAAAGGTTTCATCTACGATTTTCGTAAAGTTGATTCCGGCCTCCATCAGCTTTCCTGCAATATTCATCGTCTTTGCAGTCGTGGAATCAAACTGGAACAGCCCCGTATCATGGACGATTCCCACATAAATACATTCTGCGATCTCTTTTGTCAGTTTCTCTTCCCCAATCAGATCAAATACCAGCTCCGAAGTGGAACCCACCTGGGGAAAAATATGATTCTCGTCTGCAAAACTTTCATTGCTGATATGGTGGTCAACACAAATGGTCCGTTTTGCCGTCTTAAAATAATGAATTCCTTCCCCAAGCCTTCCTTCGTCTCCGCAGTCCAACACAATACACAAATCCTTGGGGGAATCCGTACTCTTCGGGCCTTCAATCTCATCGGCCCCCTTCAGGAACCGGAAAATATTCGGAATCGGTTCCAAATAAACCTTCGCCTGAATATCAGGATGCCATGCGTTGATATAATTCCAGACAGCCAGGCAGGAGCCTGTACAGTCGCCGTCCGGGCGCACATGCCCCACGATAGCAACGGTAGCTGCCCCTTGTAACTGTGACTCCAAGTTTTCCATACATATACCTCTCATAACTGCCGTAAGATGGGGCAATCCTGCCGGATCATTCATCCGGCACATTAACGCACCTTACTGTGCATTTACCTCATCAATCAATTTTGACATATTTACGCCGTATTCAATGGACTGATCCAAAATAAACCGGATTTGGGGAGTGTTTCGAAGATTAATATTCTTTGCCAGCTTCGTGCGGATATATCCTTCCGCACTTTCCAGCCCGGCCAAAGTATTTTTCCCAGACTCCTCATCGCCCAATACGCTGATATACGCTTTGCAGCTTTTTAAATCCGGCGCCACTTCCACTGCCGTCACCGAAGTGAGTGGATTGATCCGCGGGTCTTTGATATCCCCGCGGATGATATTACTTAATTCTCTCTGAACTTCACCATTGATTCTGGTATTCTTAATACTGTTTTTTCTCATATTCTGCCCTCAGACTTTCTATCGGGGAACTTCCACCATAGTGTAGGCTTCTACGGTATCCAATTCCTGAATATCGTTGAATCCTTCAAACACAAGGCCGCATTCATAGCCTGCCCGGACTTCTTTCACATCGTCCTTAAACCGCTTTAAGGATGCAAGATTTCCTTCAAAGATCTGTTCACCCTCCCGGAAAATACGCACCTTGCAGCCCCTCTGGAATGTACCGTCCAAAATATAGGAACCGGCAATATTTCCCACACCGGAAGCTTTAAAGATCTGGCGCACTTCGCAATGGCCCAGGACTTTTTCTTCAAAGACAGGATCCAACATGCCTTTCATGGCTGCCTGTACGTCTTCAATGGCGTTATAGATAACTTTATACAGACGCAGATCCACGCCTTCCCGCTCCGCGCTGGCTTTTGCCTGGGCATCCGGGCGCACGTTAAATCCAATGATAATGGCATTTGACGCAGACGCAAGACTGACGTCGGATTCATTGATGGCACCTACGCCGCCGTGAATCACCTTCACAACCACCTCTTCGTTGGACAGCTTTAACAAGCTCTGTTTTACTGCTTCTACGGAACCTTGTACATCTGCCTTTACAATAATTCCCAGCTCTTTTACGTTGCCGGATTTAATCTGGGAGAACAGATCATCCAAAGACATCCTGGACTTGGTATCCTCTAATAGTTTTTCCCTTCCCTGGGAAATAAATGTATCTGCAAAGTTTTTAGCTTCTTTTTCCGTCTCGGTAGATACAAATACTTCTCCGGCGTTGGGAACGCTGTTTAATCCAAGAATTTCCACTGGCATAGAGGGCCCTGCTTCTTTTACTTTTCTTCCTTTGTCGTCGATCATGGCCCGGACTTTCCCGGAGCAGCTTCCTGCCGCAATGGGCTGGCCTACTTTCAGGGTTCCCTTCTGTACCAGTACCGTGGCAACCGCGCCCCTTCCTTTGTCAAGCTGTGCTTCGATTACAAGCCCCCTGGCGAGACGTTTGGGATTGGCTTTCAGTTCCATAACTTCTGCCGTCAAAAGAATCATTTCCAGCAAGCTGTCGATTCCTTCATGAGTATGAGCGGACACCGGAACAAACACGGTGCTTCCGCCCCAGTCTTCGGGAATCAGTTCATATTCGGATAATTCCTGTTTTACACGTTCAATATTCGCGCTGGGTTTATCAATCTTATTGATGGCAACAATAATTTCTACTCCCGCCGCTTTGGCATGGCTGATGGCTTCCACCGTCTGGGGCATAACGCCGTCGTCCGCCGCAACGACAAGAATTGCAATATCCGTGGAATTGGCTCCCCGCATCCGCATAGCGGTAAATGCTTCGTGGCCAGGTGTATCTAAGAAGGTGATCTTTTCACCGTTGCAGGTAACGGTATAAGCGCCGATATGCTGGGTGATCCCCCCTGCCTCCCGGTCAATGACATGGGTGTTGCGGATTGCGTCCAAAAGAGAGGTTTTACCGTGGTCTACATGACCCATGACGCAGACAACCGGCGGACGTTTGATCATCTTGCTTTCATCTTCTTCTTCCTCTTTGAGAAGCTCTTCGATGACATCTACTTTTTCTTCCATTTCGCAGATGCAGTTGTATTCCAGGGCAATCTCTTCTGCTTTATCGAAGTCGATCTCCTGGTTTACTGTCACCATTGTTCCCTGGAGGAATAATTTCTTCACAATGGCGGAGGCCTGGACTTTCATCTTTTCAGCCAGTTCTTTGATTGTGAGGGACTCCGGCAAGGTAATGGTCTTGATTACCTCTTCCTTTTCCACTGGTGCAGGAGCCGGCTGTTGTTTCTTCTTCTTACCGCCGTTTTTCTCCAGGTTCATGAAGCGTTCCTGTTTCCTGGGCCCGGAATTGCGCTCTCTTCCTTGTTTTTGGCCATTGCCGCCTCTACGGTTATCCCGTGATTCTTTCCTGGGTTCTTCCGCTGCCGGGGCGTTTTGGTTCATTTTATTGATTTCTTGTTCAAAACGGTTCCTCTGTTCCTTTGGACGATTGCCGCCGACTCTCTGATTGTTCCGATCGCCTTGCGGGCGATTGTTATTCGAGCGGTTGTTTTGCGGATTCCGGTTATTATTTCTTTCATTCTCATTGCGGTTACCCCTGTCATTGCTGTAGCGATTCTGTCCCTGACGGTCGTTTCTGTCCGAACGAACGGGGCGTTCGTTTCTGTCATTTCTGTCGGCACGGGCAGGACGGTCGTTTCTGTCATTTCTGTCGGCACGAGCGGGACGGTCGTTCCTATCATTTCTGTCCGAACGGGCAGGACGGTCATTCCGTTCTTGCCGTGGAGAACGGTCTGTCTGGGCGGGACGGCCATTTCCTTCCGAACGGGAGATTTTCTCCTGGTTCTCTCCCTTCTCTGGATGGGCCGCCTGTAATGATTGCTCTTTTTGTTTTTGTTCTGCCAAAAGCTTCTGCTGGGCTTCCTGTTTGGCTCTCTGCTCTGCTTCCTGTTTAGCCCTCTGCTCTGCTTCCTGTCTTGCCGCAGTCTGCTTATCTACCCCTAAGATTTTATCAAACTTTGCTTTTACAGCTTCCGCTCGTTCGGATGCGGATTTTACAGGTTGTTCTGGACGGTTCTGACGCTGGTTTTGACCTTGGCCCTGATTCTGGTTCTGGGAACGCTGCCCATGATTCCTGTCGCTGCCTGAACGGCCTGACTGGCGCTGTCCCTTGGATCTACGTCCGCCCATTTTGCTGTTCTGGGGATTGAACACTGCGGTTATACTGGATTTCTTCTTTGGGCGTTCTTCCGGCTTCGCCCCTGCCTTTCCTTCCGCTTTCGCATCTGTTTTTCCTTCTGGTTTCATCTCTTGCTTTCCTTCCGGCTTTTCTTCTATTTTTCTTTCTGGTTCCGCCTTCGCCTTTCCTTCTGTTTTTTCTTCCGATGCAGGCGCCGCTTTTGTCTCTGCCTTGGTCTCGTCCTTTCCTTGCGCTGCGCCGGATTTGGTGAATCTTTGTTTTACCATTTCAATCACATCGCCTTCTACCGAACTTTGTACGGATTTTACTTCTATATTTTTCTCAGCCAAAAATCCAATCACATCTTTCGACTGTATTCCCAATTCTTTTGCCAGTGCATGTATTCTAATTTTCGCCATACTTACTACCTCCATTATTCCGTTTTTTCCAACATTTTCAGTTTTGATTCCAGAGATTTGGAAAATCCTTCGTCCACAACCGCCAGGGAAGCCCGATACTGTTTGCCGATAGAATGTCCAAGCCTCTCTTTATCTGCATAGAAATACAGCGGCACTTGATAATAGGAACACATATTTTGAAACATCTTTCTGGTATTCAAAGACGCGTCTTCTGCTACGATTACCATACATGCCTGCCGGGATTTTACTGCTTTCTCTGTAGAAAATTCGCCGCTGGCGATCTTTCCCGCTTTTTCAGCCAACCCCAACATGGATAGTATTCGGTCCATTTTCAATGGCTTTCCATCTCCTTTATTAGTGTGTCTATCATTTCTTTCGGTACGGCAGTCTTAAAAGAGCGTTCCAAACCGCGGTTTTTCGCCGCCGCTTTTAAACATTCCAAGTTCTGGCAGATATAAGCGCCTCTGCCGTTCATTTTTCCGGTGGTATCCAGCAAAATTTCATCTTCCTGAGTTTTGATGACACGAATCAATTCTTTCTTTGCTTTCATCTCACCGCATCCCACACACCGCCGCATAGGAATCTTCTTATTCATATTCCTGTCCTTCCCCGGTTCTGTCATATTCCTGTTCTTCGGATATCGATCTGTCTTCGCCATCTTCCGGTTCCGGGAGAATGATTTCATCGTCTTCTGGTTCGCGGTTCACATACTCGTCATCCTCATCCATGTGTCTGCCGTCCTCCAGAAACTCTTCAGCTCCTTCCCCAGTCGCCTCATATCCCAGTTCATTATCTTCGTCCATATCAAGCTCCGGATTCTCATCTTCATATTCTTCGTCATAGTCTTCATAGTCATTCTCATAATCCATAAAGTCTCCGGACTCTCTGGCCTGCGTCTCGCTTTTAATATCAATCTTAAAACCGGTAAGTCTTGCCGCAAGCCGGGCGTTCTGCCCCTCTTTTCCAATTGCCAGGGACAGCTGATAATCCGGCACCACTACTTTTGCCGTCTTCTCCTCCGCATCCGCTATGACGGATATGACTTTTGCAGGGCTTAAGGCATTTTCAATCAGCATAGCTGAATTTTCGTTCCAGTTGATGATATCAATCTTTTCTCCCCGAAGCTCATTGACAATCGCATTGACTCTGGCTCCGTTGAGTCCCACGCAGGCTCCCACCGGGTCCACATCCGGATCGTTGCTCCACACAGCAATCTTGGTACGGCTCCCGGCCTCTCTGGAAATGCTTTTGATTTCCACGATGCCCTCTTTTACTTCGGTAACTTCTGATTCAAACAAACGCTTCACTAATTCCGGATGTGTTCTGGATACCAGAATCTTTGGACCTTTAGAGGTCGATTTTACTTCCAGGATATACACCTTGATACGTTCGGTAGGACGGAATACTTCTCCTTTTACCTGCTCGTTCTCGCTTAAGATGGCGTCTACTTTTCCCAAATTAATGCTGATGTTGCGCCCCATATTGCGCTGGACAATTCCGGTGACTACATCCTTCTCTTTCCCGTAATACTGATTAAAGAGCACCTTCCGCTCTTCTTCCCGAATCTTCTGCAAAATTACATTCTTGGCATTCTGAGTAGCAATTCGGCCGAATTCTTTGGATTTTACTTCAATGTTCACAATATCTCCCAGTTCATAGTGGGAATCGATCATCTTAGCATTGCCAAGGCTGATCTCCATAGCGGAGTCCTCCACTTCTTCCACCACGGTCTTTTCCTGGTACACATGAAACTCACACGTATCCGGGTCAATATCTACTTTAATGTTCTCGGATTTTCCAAAATGATTCTTACATGCTGTGATCAAAGAATTCACAATGGCCTCTAGCAGGGTATCTTTGCTGATATCCTTTTCTTTTTCTAATATATTCAACGCTTCCAATAACTCATTGTTCATTTTTTCTCCTCCTTCTTCTGGGCAGTTATTTACGCAAACGTTAAAAGTCAAATGCCAGACGGATCAATGCGATCTGCTGTCTTTCAAAGGTCAGTTCTGTCTCGTCTTCCAATTCAATGGTAACAGTATCCGAATCATATTTTTTCAAAATCCCGTAAAATTCCTTTTCCTTATTTATGGCACGGTAGGTACGGATTTCGAGCTGCTTGCCCATACTGCGGGCATAATCTTTTTCTTTTTTCAAAGGACGCCCAAGCCCTGGGGAACTTACTTCAAAAATATAAGATTCTTCTATATAGTCCTGTTCGTCTAAAAGACCGCTCATCCTGCGGCTTACCGTTTCGCAGTCGTCTACGGTGATGCCTCCTTCTTTGTCAATATAGGCCCGCAGATAATAACTGCTCCCTTCCTTGACATATTCCACATCCACCAATTCAAAATTCAGTTCTTCCAAAATGGGCATAAGTAGCTCTTCGGTGCGCTGTTCATATTGTTCTCTTTTGGTCATTGTTACACCTTCTTCCTGTTCCTACATAAAATTGAGAGTGGACATGGCCCACTCTCAAGTCTATTCTATTCTGTTATCTTATTTATCATAGCACTCTTGGGAATATTTTGCAAGTGTTACAGAGAAATTTCTTTTTTTACTCATCTGGCTACAAAGCTTCCTCTTAGCGTAGTATAAGATTTTTCTCCCGTTGCTTTTACATTAACAATCTCATACCGATATGTCTTCCCATATTTAAGCCTTTTTGTAAGATGCACCGTACATTCATCATCATCCCACTCTACGTAAGAATCACGGGAAGCATATTTTCTGCCGGAAGCGTCTTTCACAATTACATAGCTGCTGCCCTTGAAAAAAACGTCCCGGTTAAATTCAAAGTCCACCGTAAACGGTGATAAACCTTCCACGTCATAGTCATCATATTTTGTCTCCTCTTCATATTCCACATCCTTCACCCTCAAGGCATGGGTTCTTGCCGGGATCTTGACTTTAACGGTAACTGTCTCATAAGAGGCAGCGCCTCTTGCTTTTACACCAGAAATTTTTATAGTATAAGTTCTTCCGTACTTCATATTTTTGATGTATACTTCACACTCGTCATTCTCCCGGTTCGTCAAATATCCTTGGTAGCTTTTTCCCTGAGAATCCTTTACAGACGTCACTTTGGCATTGCGTTTCCAACTCACTTTGGAAGCAAACTTAATTTCAATTTCCGTCTGATACTTGTCATAATCATCGTTGTCGTCATCCACTTCCACTTTCTTCACTTTTACTTTGCCGGCCTTTTTAGAGGCAGGAATCTTTGCTTTCAGAGTAAGTTTCCGGTATCCTGTGGTTCCCCGTTTTTTGATTCCGTCCATAACAATGGTATAGGTGCGTCCTTCTTTTAATCCATCGATAGCAATCTCGCAGTCGTCCCCATCCTTATCCCGAAGATACCCTTCATAAGTGATCCCCTTTTCATCTTTTACGGAAACAACCCGGGCCGTCCGCTTCCAGGTAACCCGATGTAAAAAGTTCACTTCCAGTTCCGCTGTCCCATATTTATCAATGCCATCATAGTAAACGTTCCGTAATTGAATAGCATTCCCTTTTCCGGATGTTTTGGCTGTACAGGAAATTCTCACGTCCTTTGCCTGCGCTGTAAATGGCAGTGACAAAGCCATCATGCACAATACGGACAACGCCGCCATAAAGGTCTTCCATTTTACTTTACTCATATGACATCCCTCCTGTTTCCAGTTGATAATAAAAGCGTTCTTATGGTTTTATTATACGAAAAAGGAATCCCCTTGTCAATCAAAACTGCAGCGGCAAATCAGCATTTTCGGTCAAGAAATATGGAAAACGCTGATCTATATGGAAAACGTTACTTGGATTTCATACATTCCGTAACAGGAGGGAAAAGAATGGGCACTGAAAATCCGATATTTTATTCTTTAAATCATCTAAGAAAAAGATATCAAAATATGGCTCTTCAAGGAAAAATCCTTTTATTTTATATGGAAGGAGAAATTCAACAACTGGAACATATTTTTACCCAAGAACATCAAAAAACCGCCTTGGATACCCTCTGCCGCGAATTAAACGAAACGCTCCAATTTGCAGCAAAATCATTGGAAGAAGCAGCACCAGACGAGCTAAAAAGGAACCTTCAAGGTATACCAGCGCATTCAGACAGAAGCCGACGTTCTTGGTGCATCTGGTTCATCCATACAGTATCTTGCGAAAGAATTCTCACATTTGATCAGGCACCTTTCTGTAAATTAGCGCCATAATAAGACTTATCGGAACTTGCTTTGCAAGTTCCGATAAAAGATGCCATTTTTGCGCCGCCCATCTGATTACGGGGTTCCCGAAGGGGCTCCTATCATATTAAGCTATATGTACATTTTTGTTTCTTATATGTTCGTTTAATATATGATGAACACGCGAAACCTCTTCTAAAATAAGATTTTCACTTTCTATTATCTCCGCTTTAAGATTCTGTTCTGTTTTCAGGATTTGCAATTGCAGATCATCTTTTACCGATTGCAGATCTTTTTTCATCACTACCTGTTCTTCTTTTACCGACTGCAAGTCATCTTTTACTGATTGCAGATCTTTTTTCATCACTATCTGTTCTTCTTTTACCGACTGCAAGTCATCTTTTACCGATTGCAGCTCCTTCTTTATCACTATCTGTTCTTCTTTTACCGACTGCAAGTCATCTTTTACCGATTGCAGCTCCTTCTTTATCACTATCTGTTCTTCTTTTAC
>JAAVYA010000033.1 GCA_022790855.1 Lachnospiraceae bacterium
AATTTACTGCAGCTTCCATGCTGCATGATATTGAATTTATCCTGATGGGGCGTCCTGCCCCGATAGGACGTAGCTTGCTGCCGCCCGGGCCCCTAGGATAGCTGCGGTTGGCAGGATGCAACAATTTGTTTAAAATGTTGCATACATTACAAATGAAGAAGGGAGAAAACTATGGGAACAACACAACCAATCAAGGAGGCAGAGCAGATTAACGCGCTGAAGGACTTTTACATTATGACAAAGCCAAATTACAGAAATTATGCGTTGATTTGCTTGGGAATTAATTCGGCGCTGCGGATCAGTGATCTGCTGTCGCTTAAGTGGGAACATGTGTATGATTTTGGGAGACAGCGTTATAAAAAGCACATCATGATCACAGAAAAGAAAACCAAAAAGAAAACCATGATTGCCATAAACAGCGGGGCGACGGAGGGGTTGGAACTATACCGAAAGAGTCTGGGGGATACACTAAGCGGAAAATCATTTATTTTTCCGGGAAGATGGGGGGACGAGGGACCTTTGAGCCGTTCCCAGGCATTTCGTATTATCAAGAAAGCTGCAAATGAGCTTCATTTTGAAGAGGGGATCAGCTGCCACTCTTTGCGAAAAACCTTCGGGTATCATGCGTGGAAGCGTGGGGTGCATCCGGCCGTCTTAACAGAAATTTATAATCATTCCTCCTATCAAGTGACACGGAGGTATTTGGGAATTAACCAAGATGATAAAGACAATATCTTTTTGAAGGTGAATTTGTAAAGAAAATGATGGATAAAGACGATAAATTTTGTGAAGAGATGCGGAATCTTAATTGAAATAGGGCTGTAGTCGAGATATAATAAAGATGTCTGCGATACAGCGTAGGATGCTTACCATGGAAGGTAAGAAGGAAACAGGAGGTTACCATGAAATCAGAGCAGTTGGGCTCTTTTTTGGCAGTGCCCCAGACTACAGTTGTAGAGGCTATGCAGAAAATAGACATCAATGCAAAAGGGATACTATTTGTGGTGGAGAATGGAACTTGTCTGACCGGAGTGATCACAGACGGAGATATTCGAAGATGGTTGATAAAAACGGGGAACTTTCAAGAACAGATTTCTAAAATTATGAATCGTTCTCCCAAGCTGATCTATCGCAAGGATCTTGCGGCTGCCCAGGAAAACATGAGAAAATATTCCATTACGGCGCTTCCGGTGGTTACGGCCAAGGGAGATATTGTTGATATTATTTTCCAGGAGCAGGCCGATGATTCCATGACTGAGAGTGGGAATGCCCTGCGGGATGTTCCGGTTGTGATTATGGCGGGAGGAAAAGGAACCCGTTTATATCCCTATACAAAAATTTTGCCAAAACCCTTGATTCCCATTGGAGATATTCCCATTATGGAACGGATCATGAACCGATTTTGTGTGTTTGGGGCGTCCCATTTTTATGTAACCGTAAATTATCGGAAGAGCATGATCAAATCATATTTTTCGGAAGTGAAGGGAGAATATGGGCTTACCTATGTGGAAGAGGACAAGCCTCTGGGGACGGCGGGAAGCCTGAAATTGATAGACGGGATCCAGGACGAGCCTTTTATTGTTACGAACTGTGATATTTTGATCGATGCGGATTATGGTGATATTTATCGGTATCATAAAGAATCCGGCAATGAGCTGACGCTTATCACAGCGTTAAAAAATATTGTTGTGCCCTATGGAGTCATACATTCCAGCGAGAACGGCGCCGTCATATCCATGGATGAAAAGCCCAAGCTTTCTTATTTTGTAAATACGGGAATGTATATTTTGAATGGAAACCTTCGGGGGGACATTCCGGAAAATACTTTTTTCCATATGACGGATTTATCAGAGCAGCTTTTAAAGGAAGGAAGAAAAGTAGGAATGTATCCCATCAGTGAAGAATCATTTCTGGATATGGGAGAATTTGAAGAGATGCATCGCATGGAAAAGAAGCTGAATCTAAAAGCAGAGTGATAGTTATGAAAAAAAAGATTATTTTGACGGGCGCCGGAGGATGCATGCGGGAACTTCTATGGCAGATAGAGGAGCAGAACAAACGGGAAGAGCGATGGGAAGTGCTGGGATATGTAGATATTTCTGATGAGTATGGAACCGTCCGGGTGGGAGAGAAGGAATATCCCTATTTGGGCAGTGACGATTTTCTTTTGGCGCGGCAGAAAGAGACGAATGTTGTGATCAGTGCCGGGAGTTCCGGACTGCGAAAACGGATTGCAGAGAAACTGCAGAAGAATATGTATTTGCAGTTTCCCAATCTTATTTTGTCGGATACCTGTATTTGTTCGGATGTTCAAATGGGAAAAGGGAATATTATATCCATGGATTGCCGTATTTCTACGAATGTCTCTATGGGGAACTTTGTATTTCTCAATATGGGAGCGTCTGTCTGCCACGACGGAATTCTTTCGGATTATGTGACCTTAAGCCCGGATGTGCGGCTGGCTGGGAATGTCTCCGTAGGGGCGGGAAGCGAGCTTGGCATAGGAGCAAGGGCGGTACAGGGGATTCGTATTGGCTCAGAGACGGTGATTGGCGCCGGAAGTATGGCAATCAGGGACATACCGGATGCATGCACGGCAGTGGGCGTACCGGCAAAAATAATAAAACAGCGGAAAGAAGCATGAGGAACATAACATCATGGAACAAGAATTTTTAGAATTAGTTCGGATTGTAAGTGAAATGCAGCAGAGAATGATTTCTCTGGAACAGGCGAATCAGGTATTGGTCCGCTCCAATCAACAGTTGATTGCATGCATGGAGGAGAATCAAAGGGAATTGGAGGATTACCAGAGAAATATTTTCTTTGAAATGAATGCTTCTTCTCCGGACAAAGAAGGATACTGGTATCCTTCCATCGCGTCTGTAGAAGAGACCGTTGCACAGATTGTGAAGGAAGGAAAGTCCTTGGCTCGATTTGGGGATGGGGAATTTTCCACCATTGCAGGGCGTATCCGTCATCGATTTCAAAACCAGACGGATGATACGTTAAGAGAGCGTCTGATAGAAGTATTACAGTCTAAGGAAGAGCACCTTATGATTGGTCTGGCGGATAATTATGGGAGCCTGGAATGTTATAATGAGCAGGCCAGACGGGAGATTCGGCGTTACTTAAGTCCCCAGGTGCGCCGGGAACACTTGCAGCTTTTGGATTCTGAGAAGCTTTATTACAACGCATATGTTACAAGGCCGTATGCGATGTATCAAGACAATCGGACGGACGCTCCAAGGAAGCGGTTTGAGGCATTGAAAAAAATATGGGAAAACCGGGACTGCATTTTTGTGGAAGGATGTTATACCGGACTGGGCGTAGGGAATGATTTGTTTGATCATGCAAAAAGTATCGGACGGATTCTTGGGCCGGCAGAAAATGCGTTTTCCAGTTATGGGCAGCTTTTGGAGGCTTGTATCAAGCAGGGGAAAGGCAGGCTGTTCCTTTTAGCTTTGGGCCCTGCTGCTACAGTGCTTGCCTATGATCTGGCGAGAGCAGGGTGTCAGGCTGTGGACGTGGGACATGTGGATTTGGAATATGAGTGGTTTTTAAAGGGAGAGGGCCACAGAACGGCAGTAAGCGGAAAATACAACAACGAGGCGGAGCAAGATCAGCAGCTGTTCCCCATTCAGGATGAGGAGTATCAGAGCCAGATTATTGCAGATTTATCATAAAAAGGAAATCGTATGAACATTCTATTTTATCGTTATGACAGCATTTGTGAGCCGGATTTGATGGCTGTTTTTACCCGGCTGGGGCATAAGGTAACTCAGATCACAGAAGAAATGACCAATAAAGAACTTGGGGCGAAAGAGCAGCTGGGATTGGTGAGCGGCGCTTTGAAAAAGCAGGCATTCCAGATGGTATTCAGCATCAATTTTTTTCCTGTAGTGTCGGAGGTATGTAACATTTTTCATATCCCTTATGTCTGCTGGGTGGTGGATAGTCCGGTGATGGAGCTGTATTCTCACTCTGTCCGAAATTCCTGGAACCGTATTTTCCTGTTTGATTATGCATTGTATGAAGAATTTTCCCCGGAAAATCCCCAGGGTATTTTTTACCTTCCCTTGGGTGCGGAATATGAACGTTTGGATTCTTTGATGGAGACAATTACGCAGGAGGACCAAAGCCGGTTCTCGGCAGACGTTTCTTTTGTGGGATCCCTATATACAGAGAAATGTCCTTATAATCGTTTTCAAGGAAAAAATTCATACCTGAAAGGATATCTGGATGGAATCATAGAAGCACAGCTTAAGGTGTACGGCTACAATTTTCTGGAAGAGTGTATTTCCGACCAGATCTTAGAGGATTTTAAACATGAAGTGCCTTTTTATCGCTTTCCAGAGAAATCAAATCAGAATGAGAAAGCGGCCATGGCTCATCTTTATCTTGGCAACAAAGTGACAGAGCAGGAGCGCCTTTGTTTGTTAAAGTCTGTTTCAGAGGAATATGCTCTTGATTTGTACACTGGAAGCGATGTGTCAATGCTTCCCAAGGTTCATTACAAAGGACTGGCGAGAACGATGACAGAGATGCCCAAGATTTTTCATTTATCTAAAATCAATTTAAACTTTACCTCAAAGCCCATCCGTACGGGGCTGCCCCTTCGTATCTGGGATATTTTGGGGGCGGGAGGATTTGTGCTGACCAATTACCAGAGCGAGATACCGGAGTATTTTGAGATTGGAAAGGATTTGGAAACCTTTTCCGGAGAAGAAGAACTGCTGGATAAAATCGGGTATTATCTGGAGCATGAGAAAGAGCGGGAGCAGATTGCGGAAAACGGCTATCATAAGGCAAAGGAACAGTACTCACTGGAACTTCGGGTGCAGCAGATGTTAGGGCTTGTATTTGATACGGGGGAGGATGAAGTATGAGTATTACTGTGATTGCGGAAGCCGGAGTGAATCACAACGGAAGCGTTAGTCTGGCAAAACAAATGGTGGTAAAGGCGAAGGAGGCGGGGGCAGATTATATTAAGTTCCAGACCTTCCAGCCGGAAAAGCTGGTTTCGCGCTTTGCAAGGAAAGCGGCTTATCAGGAGGCCGCCACCGGTGGTCAGGAAAGTCAGTTGGAGATGTTAAAAAATTTGTCCTTGTCTCAGGAAGCCTTTGCGTTATTGAAGGAATTTTGCAGGGAGACGGGGATTGGATTCCTTTCCACTCCCTTTGACTTAGAGAGCATCGCTTTTTTAGATACGTTGGATATGGATTTTTGGAAATTGCCTTCGGGAGAAATAACAAATCTTCCATATCTAATACAGATTGCCAGAACCGGGAAACCTGTGGTAATGTCCACAGGAATGTGTACGCCGGAGGATATTTCCCAGGCATTATGGTGGCTGAAAAAAGAGGGAAGTACATCCATCACTCTTTTGCACTGCAATACCCAATACCCTACGCCCATGGAAGATGTGAACTTGCATGCTATGGTGACATTAAAGGAGCAGTTCGGGCTTCCGGTGGGGTATTCCGATCATACTCAGGGGATTGAGGTTCCAGTGGCCGCCGCGGCTTTGGGGGCCGAGGTCATTGAAAAGCATTTTACCTTAGATAAAGCAATGGAAGGGCCGGATCATAAAGCAAGTTTGGATCCGGAGGAGCTGAAAGAAATGGTGTGCGCCCTCCGAAATATTGAAAAAGCGTTGGGAAGCGGCATAAAACGTCCGTCCCCATCGGAACGGCAAAATATGGAGTCTGCGAGAAAAAGCATCGTTGCAGGATGCAAAATTTCCAAGGGCACGTTATTTTCAGAGGAAAATATTACGGTAAAACGTCCGGGAGGCGGGATTTCCCCCATGCATTGGTTTGAAATATTGGGAAAAGAGGCCCAGCGGGACTTTGAGGCAGATGAATTAATTGAGATAAAAGGGTGGACACATGGCGTTTGATGGGCAAAATAAGAAGATTTGTATTGTAACGGCAACCAGGGCTGAATATGGAATTTTATCGCCCTTAATCAAGCAGCTGCGGACGTTTCAGGAATGGGAAATCCAGCTTGTGGTTACCGGAACCCATTTGGCAGAGGAATTCGGGAATACGTATCAGGAAATAGAGCAGGATGGAGTTCCTATTTTCGCTAAAATACCCATTCTGGAAAAAGGTGACGACGGATATGCAGTTTCCTGTACCATGGCCAATGCATTGCGGGGATTTGGAGCGTATTTTAAAAAGGAAAAGCCCAATTTATTGCTGATTTTGGGAGACCGCACGGAGATGCTGGCGGTGGCGGCGGCAGCCATGAATGCACAGGTTCCCATTGGACACCTTCATGGAGGAGAGCTGACCCAGGGGGCTGTGGATGATTGTGTGCGCCACGCGATTACAAAAATGAGTTATCTGCATTTTGCGTCGGCAGAGGAATATAGGAGACGGATTATCCAAATGGGGGAAGAACCTTCCCGGGTGTTTGATGTGGGCGCTTTAGGGGTAGAAAATATTTTGAATGAGAAGCTGCTGACCCGCCGGGAGCTGAATCTGGATTTGCCGGAGCTGGAAGGAAAAGATTATGCAGTGGTAACGTTTCATCCTGTGACCCTGGAGGCGTCTTCGGGGGAAGGGCAGCTGCGGGAGCTGATGCAGGCTATGGTAAGAGAAAAGGGCCTGTTTTATTTGATTACAAAAGCAAATGCAGATGCTGGAGGAAGGAGCGCTAATCTTTTTCTGGAGCAGGAGATAAAAAAATATCCCCATATGAAGCTGGTGGATTCCCTGGGCATGAAACGTTATTTGAGCGCCGTGCAATACGCTCGGTTGGTTTTGGGAAATTCCTCTAGCGGCATCATTGAAGCTCCGGCGCTGGGAACCCCCACGGTAAATATTGGGGACAGGCAAAAGGGGCGTTTGATGGGAGAAAGTATTATTTGCTGTCCACCCAGACAGGAGGCAATCGTAGATTCTATTCGAAAAGCCCTGGATATGGGCAAAATGAAGGGGACAAGCCCCTATGGGGATGGGAGCACATCCAGGCAGATTGCGGATATCATTCAGAGATATTTTGCTGCTACAGATGGATCCCTGAAGAAGAAATTTTATGATATTTTAGAAACGGAGAATAAATGATGAGGCATCTTGCTATCATACCAGCCCGCAGCGGCTCAAAAGGGCTAAAGGATAAGAATATCAAAATGTTAAACAATAAGCCTATGATGGCATATACCATAGAGGCTGCTCTGGGTGCAGGCATTTTTGATGGAGTTCATGTATCCACGGACAGCCAGGAATATGCTGAAATTGCAAAGGCATATGGGGCGGACATGCCATTTCTCAGATCGGAGGCATTGGCCACGGATGGGGCAGGAACCTGGGATGTGGTATCATGGACATTGGAAGCCTATCGCAGACAGGGGCGGGAATTTGGCTTGGTGACGCTGCTGCAGCCCACGTCTCCTCTTAGGGAAGCAGATGATATACAGGCGGCTTACAAGATTTTTATGGAAAAAAACGCGGACGCGGTAGTATCCGTATGTGAAATGGAGCATTCACCACTATGGAGCAATACGCTGCCAGAGGATGGGAATATGGATGGTTTTTTAAGGCAGATCCAGGGGAAGGGACAGCAGCGTCAGGGACTGCCCTCATATTACCGCATCAATGGGGCAATCTATATGGTCAAGGCTTCTTTATTGAAGGATGAGCCACTGAATTTATATGGAAAACATACGTATGCTTATATTATGCCGAAGGAACGTTCTGCGGATATTGATGATGAATATGATTTTACGGTAGCAGAAGTGATGATGACCAGGAGGGGATTTGTATGAAGAAAGTGTTAGTGACCGGGGCAGACGGATTTATCGGAAGCCATTTGACGGAAAGTTTGTTGGAAAAAGGATATGAAGTAAAAGCTTTTTCTTATTATAATTCCTTTAATACTTGGGGATGGCTGGATACGCTGCCTCAGGAGAAATTGAACGAGATAGAGGTTTTCACTGGAGATATCCGGGATCCCAATGGCGTACGGGAAGCGATGCAGGGGGTTGACGGGGTGTTCCATCTGGCTGCTTTGATCGCGATTCCGTTCAGCTACCACTCCCCGGATTCTTATGTGGACACGAATATCAAAGGAACCTTGAATGTTCTGCAGGCGGCCCGCCAGCTGGAAACACAGCGGGTACTGGTAACATCCACTTCTGAGGTCTATGGTACGGCACAATATGTCCCGATAGATGAGAAACACCCGTTTCAGGGGCAGTCGCCCTATTCCGCTACCAAAATCGGTGCAGACCGATTGGCGGAGAGTTTTTACCGAAGCTTCGGGCTTCCCCTTTCCATTGTGCGGCCCTTTAATACCTTTGGGCCAAGGCAGTCGGCCCGTGCAGTCATTCCTACGATAATTTCCCAGCTTTTGGCCGGGAAGGAAGAGATTCAGCTTGGCGCTTTGACGCCCACCCGGGATTTTAATTATGTAAAAGATACGGCGGCAGGTTTTATTGCCATTGCGGAATCGGATCGGGCCATAGGGGAGGAGATCAATATCGCTACCCAGCAGGAGATTTCCATCGGAGAGTTGGCCGAGGAAATTATAGCTCAAATCAACCCGAATGCAAAAATTGTCTGCGATGAGCAGAGGCTTCGTCCGGAAAAAAGTGAAGTCAACCGATTGCTGGGGAGCAATGAGAAGATAAAAGCGTTGACGGATTGGAAGCAGCAGTATACCTTTGCCCAGGGGATTGGGGAGACGATTGCCTGGATGAGATCCCATATGGACGTGTATAAGGCGGAGATATATAATGTGTAGTATCAGCGGAAGAGAGGAAGATTATGGAAGAACTAATACCACTATCCATTCCCAATTTTGAAGGAAGAGAAAAAGAATACGCACTGGATGCAGTGTCCCAGGGCTGGGTATCTACTGGAGGCGCTTATATCAATCAGTTGGAAGAACAACTGGCAGGTTTTTTGCATGTTCCGTCAGCAGCGGCCTGCCAGAGCGGCACAGCTGCGCTGCATTTGGCGCTGCGGGAATGCGGCGTAGGGCCGAAAGATATGGTGATCGTTCCCACACTCACCTTTATTGCCGCGGTAAATCCTGTGAGATATCAGTTCGCAGATCCTATTTTTATGGATTGCGACGACAGCCTATGCATGGATCCTGGAAAGCTGGAAGAGTTCTGCCGGAAAGAATGCAGAATGCAGGATGATGCCTTAGTTTATACAAAGACCGGGCAGCATATTAAAGCAATTGTGGTGGTCCATGTATTTGGAAACCTTGCTGATCTGGAAGCTATTCTTGCAATCGCCCGGCAGTACCATTTATCTGTCATAGAGGATGCCACAGAGGCGCTCGGTTCTCACTATCTGAAAGGGGAATTTGCAGGAAAAATGGCCGGCACTCTAGGGGACTTTGGGGCATTTTCTTTTAATGGGAACAAAATTATAACCACCGGAGGCGGCGGAGCGCTGGTTGCAAAGGATCCCAAGCGATTGGATCACATGAAATACCTTTCCACCCAAGCCAAAGATGATGAACTTTTTTATGAGCATCACGAAGTAGGATTTAACTATCGCATGACCAATCTCCAGGCTGCAATTGGAGTGGCCCAAATGGAGATGCTTCCGGAATTTATTCGCCGCAAAGAAAAGAATTACAGAACTTATTGCGAGAAGTTAAAAGATATTTCCTGGGGATACATGCTGCCATTTTGCCCGGATACATCCCCGAATTATTGGTTTTACTCTCTGGTGTTAAAGGATAGCATTGACCTTCGCAAGACGATTTCGGAATTGAAAGAAGCAGGGATACAGACCCGTCCGGTTTGGGGACTGATCCATAAACAAAAACCGTATAGTGGCTGTCTGTCCTATCGCATCGAAAAAGCAGAATATTATAGCCGGCGGATTCTCAATCTTCCCTGCAGCACACAGTTGACAGTAGAAGAGATTAGCAAAGTGGTAAAAACACTTCAGACCCTGTTGGATACGGATAAATAAGAAAGACGAAATGGGGGTATTCAATGGCAAAAATCAGAAAATCAGAATATCGTTCCTATGCCTGGATGAAAACGGAGCTGCAAAAGGCGGGATGGAATACAAAGAATCCCGCATTAGATGCTGGCGGAGAGGTTTATTATCAACAGGAATGCTTGAACCATCCTGAGATTAGAAAGGTACTTGGCCGGCAGCGTCCGGAGTTTGTAATAAAGCTGAATGAGACGGAGTATTGGGTGATAGAGGCAAAGGGAGAAGTTTCCGAGATTGGAAAGGTTTTTGACCCCACATGCGGAACCGGCGGATTTTTGGTGGCGGCTTTTGATTATGTGAGAGAGCATGCTTCACCGGAGCAGACCCAAATTTTTAAAGAGCATCGGATTTTTGGAATTGAGCAGGATCCGACGGTGGCGACTATGGCCATCATTAATATGATTTTCAGGGGGGATGGGAAGAGTAATATTATTAATGATGACTGTTTCCCGGAACACTTGAAGAGTAAGACTGAGAATGGCATTGAGACCGGGGAGTATGTGCTTTTTCAGGAAGGCATGGAAAACAATGGGCCGGTTACAAAGGTGTTGATGAATCCTCCTTTTTCGAAAAATAATGAGAATGAGCGGGAATATATGTTTATACAACATGCACTGGGGCAGATGCAGCCGGGTGGAATTTTATTTTCCATAATACCTACGTCTGTTTTGATTAAAGGTGGGAAACCAAAGAACTGGAGAAAGCAATTACTGGCAGAAAATACGCTGCTTTCGGTGATCGATTTCCCGGAGGATCTTTTTTATCCGGTGGGAATACGTACAGTAGGAATTTTTATTAAGAAGGGAATTCCCCATGACGCCAAAAAGGACCGAGTTCTCTGGGCGAAGGTATGGCAGGATGGGTTTGTAAAGAGTAAAGGGAAGCGCCTGTCAGACCACAGGATTCCTGACGAATTAAAGGAATTAAAGAAATATTTAAAGATACATTTATATGATACCTCTATCTTGCGACGAAATATTCCAGAGAAGATGCGGATATGCTTGTGGAATGAAAAGGACGAGAATATAGAGCTGATGCCGGAAGTATATTTGGAGGAAGCGGCAGAGACAAAGCAGCAGCTAATGGATCAGGTGGAACAATATGTGCGGGAATATTTATCTTTTTTAATCAAACGCGGGGTAAAAATGAATATCAAAGGAAAGCAGGAGGAAGAGCGTTATAGGCTGCCCGAACAGATGCAATATGGGGAATTTATGTTATCAGATTTTTTGTGGGAACCTTGTTATTCAGGAAGCGTCCATTCTGTATCCGAAGTTGGTGAAGGACGGATTCCTCTGATTTCCTGTAAAACAGAAAATAATGGAATTGTGGGACACTGTGACGTTGATTTAGAGGAATGTACCTATCATTGCCTGACAATTGCGGGGGATGGCTCGTTCCCATTAACGTCTTATTATCATTTTGAACCAGTGGCATCCTATGACAATGTGACGATTGC
Source organism: Lachnospiraceae bacterium (assembly GCA_022790855.1). Taxonomy (GTDB): domain Bacteria; phylum Bacillota; class Clostridia; order Lachnospirales; family Lachnospiraceae; genus 14-2. Next base: position 11,431 of record JAAVYA010000033.1, read on the forward strand.
GCCTCTGGAGGATGATCTTTCTTTGGAAATAATCTTCTTTTTGGCTTCCAGGCTGAATCGTTCCAGATGGCGTTATTCTTATGGAAGAAAATGCTATGCCAAGAAGGCCCGGGAATTGAAGGTACGGATTCCAGTGAATGAAAAAGGAGAACCGGATGAAGGAATGATCAAAAGTATGTTTTCTCAGATGTATGGATGGCGGGAGATTGTATCATATATAACTGCCCAAAGAGATCATGTGGAGAAATAAGAAATAACGGAGAAATGGATTAAGAACTGCTGCATGAAAAATCACTTCATACAGCAGCTCCTATATATCTCAACAAAAATGATCCATCATCATCCCGGAATACAAGGAAGTCATGTAAGGTGCAGAAAAATTCCTGCCGGGATTCTTATAAGTAACAATAACTTTATTTACAAACTCCATGGGATTTAAAACTGCCAGGGCTGCCCGGGTATCTAAAGTCTGCTTGAAGTCGTTTAAAACGGCAAGCTGCTCCGAAGGGTTCTCTGATTCAATAATCTCTGTTAAAGCAGAAGCATCTACCGAGAATAAACCATCCTCTTCTTTATGAAGGCCGATGGCAGCAAGCTCATCCCGATAAGCGTCTGCGGCGCTGCCGATTTGGTACTGGAGCCTACGGTTCTGCCCGTAACGCTCGGCATAGGTGTTGGAGGTTTCAATCACGGAGTTAAAAGCATTTGTTAAACTTTGAATGTTCTCCAAGACAGACTGTGCGTCTGGTTTGAAACCGATGGTAGCAGGCTGTCCTTCTGGACTGATGCCCCGCAGTGTTAATTCAAACGCATTGTTGATGGAAAATGTATTTGAATAGGAGGACTGGGGAACTCCGTTTAAAAGAAATGAGGAGTTCTGAGCCTCCTGGCTAATCTGGTCAATGCCCAGAATATTCAAGGCAACGGCTGACGTTGCGCCGCCTCCTACGCTGATATTGAAAAGGTATTTCTCATCCTCGCTAAGCCCGGTTTGGAGAGACTCAATACGTAGTGCGCTTTGTCCGTTGGCATCCTCCATAACAGAAGCCGTCAGGCCAATACCGGCGCTGGTAATAAGATTGGACAGCTTTTTCTGAATGCTGTAATTGGTATCGGTCTGGCTTACATTAAACTGGAATTCGTAGCTGGAGGAACTGTTGGTAATATCAAAAGAATATGCATCCGGCGTCAAATCCCGTCGGATACTCTTTAAAAAGTTTCCAATGTTTACCTGAGGCTTCGCTAACTGCCGTACTTCAATGTCGAAATCCTTCATCTGTTCCTCGTCTTTTCCGATATAGCGGGCTGTTACGATATCTTCCTGGGAGGATACGGCAGACTTCTTTTGAAGTGCTTTCATAATGTCGTCCGAACCGGAAATAGAGGCAACAACATTGCGAATATGCTGTGCGCCTTCCTTGATATCAATGGCATATTTTGTAATGGTGCCGCTGTTCTTGAATTTATATAAAGGCGCTTCTTTATTTAATTTTACAATCTGATTATAGACCTTGCGCAGTTCGCTTTTCTTGTGTGAGTCATATCTGGTACCGATACGATTTCCATAGGTGCTCAGATAATAGGTATAGGCATTATCTATGATCGCCATCGCTGCCCCTCCTTTCATCCTTGAAATCCATACGCAATGGCAGGGCATAAAATCCTTTTTATACATATATTATATCGGAAGGTTTTTCCTTTGCCATTAGCGTTTTGAACAAAAAATGTGTTGACACTGGTGCAAAATCATGTTATAGTAGACGAGCGATGGAAGTAGGTCTTTTTTTTATGCCTAAAATTATGAAAGTTAAGTGGAGGTGGAAGTTGTGCGCACAAAAATCACATTAGCATGTACCGAATGTAAACAACGGAATTACAACATGACAAAAGACAAAAAAGCCCATCCTGACAGAATGGAGACGAAGAAGTACTGCAGATTCTGCAGGACCCACACATTGCACAAAGAAACGAAATAATCGGACGAAGCAAAGGAAGTGAGAAGATATGGGAGACAATAATTCGCAGAAAGCCCCCAAAGCCAGTTGGTTCGCCGGCTTAAAGGCCGAGTTCGACAAGATAATCTGGCCGGACAAGAAATCACTTACCAGACAGACGGCGGCGGTCGTTGCCGTTTCGGTTATCTTAGGTCTGATTATTGCCGTATTGGATGTGATCATTAAGTATGGCGTTGATATCCTGGTGAATTTATAACGGAGGCAAAAGTAATGGCAGAGGCAAGCTGGTATGTGGTTCATACTTATTCAGGTTATGAAAATAAGGTAAAAGCGAACATTGAGAAAACGATTGAAAACCGTCATCTGGAGGAACAGATCCTGGAAGTACGTGTTCCGATGCAGGATGTGGTTGAAATGAAAAATGGCGCGAAAAAGCAGGTTCAGAAAAAAATGTTTCCGGGCTATGTTCTTATCAATATGATTATGAATGATGATACATGGTATGTGGTCAGAAATACCAGAGGGGTTACCGGGTTCGTAGGTCCGGGCTCCAAGCCGGTACCGCTTACGGAAGCTGAGATGAAGCCATTGGGTATCAATGAAGCAGACTTAATCGTTGACTTTGCAGAAGGTGATTCCGTAGTAGTGACCGGAGGCGTCTGGAAAGACACCGTCGGCATTATACAGGCTATGAATACCGGAAAGCAGATGGTCACCATCAATGTGGATTTGTTTGGTCGTGAAACACCAGTAGAAATAAGTTTCACAGATGTTAAAAAGATGTAAGATGCAAAAAGGAGGCAATCTCAAATGGCAAAGAAAGTAGAAGGATATATCAAACTGCAGATTCCTGCTGGCAAGGCTACACCTGCACCGCCAGTTGGACCTGCACTTGGACAGCACGGCGTGAATATTGTCGAGTTCACGAAGCAGTTTAATGCAAGAACAGCCGATCAGGGTGATTTGGTGATTCCGGTAGTAATTACCGTATATTCCGACAGGAGCTTCAGTTTTATTACCAAGACCCCTCCTGCCCCGGTCCTGATCAAAAAGGCATGCAATATCAAATCCGGTTCTGCAACTCCTAATAAGACAAAGGTAGCGACCATTTCCAAAGCAAAAATCCAGGAAATTGCAGAACTTAAAATGCCGGACTTAAACGCAGCTTCTTTAGAGGCGGCAATGAGCATGATCGCCGGAACTGCAAGAAGCATGGGCGTAGCGGTAGAAGAGTAGAGATATTGTAAATTGTGGGAGGGTCCTCTCCCGATATTACCACTAGGAGGTTATTTAGAATGAAAAGAGGAAAGAGATATATAGAAGCAGCAAAACAGATCGACAAGACTGCTCAATATGATACGGCGGATGCTATCGGATTAGTGAAGAAAACAGCCGCTGCAAAATTTGATGAGACAATCGAAGTTCATATCAGAACCGGCTGTGACGGACGTCACGCAGAACAGCAGATCCGTGGCGCGGTAGTGCTGCCTCATGGAACAGGCAAGTCTGTTAAGGTATTGGTATTTGCAAAAGGGGACAAGATTGATGAGGCTCAGGCAGCAGGCGCTGACCATGTAGGCGGAGAAGAACTGATTCCCAAGATCCAGAACGACGGATGGCTGGATTTTGATGTTGTAGTTGCTACTCCTGACATGATGGGCGTTGTAGGACGTTTGGGACGTATCTTAGGACCCAAGGGCTTAATGCCGAACCCCAAAGCAGGAACTGTTACCATGGACGTAACCAGAGCTGTGAACGAGATCAAAGCCGGTAAGATTGAGTATCGGTTGGACAGAACCAACATTATCCATGTGCCAATTGGGAAAGCATCTTTTACCGAAGAACAGTTAGCGGACAACTTCCAGACCTTAATAGATGCAATTATGAAAGCAAGACCCAGCGCAGTAAAAGGCCAGTTTATTAAGAGCGTTGTACTGTCTCCCACCATGGGACCCGGCGTGAAGCTTAACGTTGCCAAACTTGCGTAATGGTTTATCATACGGACTTTGCATTTACTGTAAAGTCCGTATGATAAAGCTGAGATTATATAAACTTGCATAACATAGTTGACATCTGATATAGACAATGCTATAATAGCAAAGCGTGTTGCGGCCAAGCCGCATCATGCCAGATAGAGTTTCTATCATGAATCATGCCGAAGACAGCAGGTGCCTCAGGGCGTAACAGCAATGGCCTGCCGAGGAGACAGCAGTATTTTTATAATACTGAGAAGAAAAGCAATTTTCAGGCCTCTTTGTCTCGGACAAAGGGGCTTTTTCATTTTATAGGATTTATCCTGTGAAATAAAAAGGCTCCGGGAATCCGGCATTTGCCCGGTATTCCGAACAAAATTTATAAAGGAGGTGCACGATTCGTGGCAAAAGTAGAATTAAAGCAACCGATCGTACAGGAGATTTCTGACCAGATCAAAGATGCACAGTGCGTAGTATTGGTAGATTATCGCGGTCTTACTGTAGAAGAAGATACTCAGTTGCGGAAGCAGTTGAGAGAAGCCGGTGTTACTTACAAGGTATACAAGAACACGCTGATGAATTTCGCGTTCAAAGGAACCGAATTCGAGAGTATGTCTTCTTTGCTGGAAGGCCCCAATGCGATTGCGATTTCCAAGGACGACGCAACCGCACCGGCAAGAACTTTGGCGAAGTTTGCAAAGACTGCTCCTGCGCTGGAATTAAAAGCCGGTGTTGTAGAAGGAACCTTCTATGATGAAGCAGGAATTAAAGAGATTGCAAATGTTCCGTCCAGAGACGAACTGCTTTCCAAGTTGCTTGGAAGCCTGCAGTCACCAATTACCAATCTGGCACGTGTGCTGAATCAGATTGCAGAGCAGGGCGGCCCGGCAGACGCAGCCGTAGAAGCAGCTCCCGCTGCAGAGGAAGCTCCGGCAGCAGAATAATCCTATGGTTTTTAAAGATCAGAAAAGAAAAAAATGGAGGTAGAATATAATGGCAAAGTTAACAACGGCAGAATTTATTGAAGCGATTAAAGAGTTAAGCGTATTAGAGCTGAATGAGTTAGTAAAAGCATGTGAAGAGGAATTTGGCGTATCTGCAGCAGCAGGCGTTGTAGTTGCAGCAGCAGGCGGCGAGGCAGCGGCAGAGGAAGAGAAGACTGACTTCAACGTAGAGCTGACAGAAGTTGGCCCCAACAAGGTTAAGGTTATCAAAGTTGTTCGTGAAGTTACCGGTCTTGGCTTGAAGGAAGCAAAAGAAGTAGTTGACGGTGCTCCCAAGATTGTTAAGGAAGGCGCAGAGAAGGCAGAAGCAGAAGATATTAAGGCTAAGTTAGAAGCAGAAGGCGCAAAGGTTACTTTGAAATAATTTAGTTTCGTAAGATATATTTTGGAATAAGAATGTTCAGAAAAGAAAATCCCGGAAGGATAACAATTCCTTCTGGGATTTTTTTGTAGAAAAAAATATTGTGTTTGGCGGACGTTAATTTATTTTTCAGAATCCTCCGAATTGTTTTCTGGCCTCATAGAGCGCTAGAATATTTTCAACGGGGACGTCTCCTTCAAAATCCTGGCTCCCGCAGAGAATGTAGCCGCTTTTGCCGCTGCCGTACAGTGCATGGATCACACGGGTAGTTTCTTCGTATACGTCTTCCGGTGTTCCAAAGGGAAGTATGTCTTGCGTATCTATGCCGCCTTGAAAGCATAATTGCTCTCCAAAATCTGTTTTTAGCCCATCTACTTCCAGCCCCGTGACTTTTTGAATCGGCTCAATGGCATCGATACCGCACCGGATTAGATTCGGAATTATAGGGCGGATGGCACCGCAGGAGTGCTGCATATAGAAACAATTATGGCGGTGAGCCTGTGCTACAAAACGTTTGGTATTTGCTGCAAAGAATTCATCCCACATGGCGGGGCTGAATAATGTGCTGCGCTGCGTCCCGTAGTCGTCGCAAAGATGGATAAAGTCGACCTGCCCATTTGCGGCTTCGTACATGCGCTCATATATTTCATAGCAGGAATCACAGTATCGATTTAGCATGGCCTTGATCAGTTCCGGTTCTTCAATCATGTTAATGTAGAATTCTTCTGCATCATAAAGTAAAGTAAATACCTGGTAAGGGCCGGGCCATCCGATGCGAATTGCTTTGTCAGAATGCTTTTTTACGAAATCTGTTACAGCATTGTAGTCATAGTTGTCCGGATTTATCCATCCGTCAAATGACTCAAAATCTTCCCATGTTTTTATAATAGAATAAGGTTTGGTGATAATGTGGCTGTTATATTCTACCCCATTCCACTTATTGATATATTCGCAGCCCATATTATTTGTATAGACCATATCACCGTTTTTGTTTTTGTATGGTTCTATCTTAGGGCCGATGTATGGCGGCATATCCAGAATACGGGTGTCAATCTCCAGAATATCCTGGACTTCATCGTTGGAATTTACGTGAAAGTGTTCTCTTAATTTTTCCCAGATGCTATCCACGCATTGCATGGTAGAAGGGACGCGGTCTGTGGGTTTGCGCTGTAATGCGGCACGAATGCGCTCTTTGCTGGTCATATTTTTGGCTCCTTTCAAAATGTGTGATTCATTTCTAGTGTGATTTGTATGGATTTATTGTAAACAAAGAGATATACCAAAACAATGCACAGGAAAATCCTAAAATAGTACCAGAATATGTTGCAATACGAGCAGTTGAGGTTGTAGGAAAGATCCCATTAAGATATAATATTGAATATAAAGTGTTTCAAAAATAACGGCAGACAGCTTTGGGGGAATAAGCCACTGCAGTTTGGGAGGAAATTATGGAATATAGTAAAATGCCTAATGCGGAAATGTTTCTTTGCAGCGAAGGGGCAGAGTTTCATGATTACTATTATGAGGTATCTGAAAGCCAGCCGGAAGACAGCCTGTTCTACTGTATGAGGCGGACAGGGATTGTGGCGAAGATTCCAAAAGTATTTTATGTGGAACGAAATAGTATGACAGCATATTGTGAAATTTTTTGCATTTTTTCTGGAAAAGGAACGTTAACATTTCGAAATAAGGCGTATCCCTTGCGGAGAGGGCAGATTATTGTTCTTCCAACTTATGAGGGCCATAATTATGCCAGTGATGCTGCAGAACCTCTGGGGAAATCCTGGATTGAATTTTATGGAGGAGACAGTCAAAGGATTGTGAAACACATTGTAGACAGACAGGGGCCGGTAATTGAGGGTTCCGTGTTTTCGGATGTGATTTCTGCCCTGGGCATATTACAGCTGAGGTTGATGTCAGGAGAGACTAAGGGAGTGTCGTTGAGTATATATCAGATGCTTCTTGCACTTTTGGAATATGAAGAAAGGTATGCTGCTGTGGGGCTTGAACCGGATGTAAGGGAAAATTTCATTCGTGCAGAGGCCTACATTGAAGCCCGTCTGCAGGAACCGCTTCGGAATGAACAACTAGCAAACATTTGCGGACTCAGTCTCTCTTATTTTTTAAAACAATTTAAGCAGGTTTACGGAATGACACCACAGCAGTATATTATGGAACGAAGATTTCAACGTGGGCGAGATTTGCTGGTACAAACGAATAAGCCAATAAGTGAGATTGCAGAAAAACTTTCTTATTGTAATACAAGCCACTTCATTCGGCAGTTCCGCAGCCGGGAAGGGATGTCCCCGGCGCAGTACCGTAAGAAATATGGGATACGGAGTGGTTATTGATATAGCTGCAGTACTTCTTTTTGGCCAAGATTTAATGCATCCTGTATGGGCATCCCATGCCGGTATATATTTTGGAAAATACCGCATAACACGGCCTCAATACGATGAGGGGGAACGGAGCCGGACTTTCCCTCATAAGGATATAGCCGGGTATGGGACAAGGCGATGCCTTCTTCTGTCTCCCCCAGCCATGGGTACAGTTTCAAAAGCTCATGATTGTGATAAGGATAATCCATAACAGACTGACCGTCTAAAATTGTCATATAATAGCTGATGTTTTTCTGGCATACCCATCGAAAATATTCTAATATCAGTTTTTCATCTGAGGCAGAGGGACTGATGCCAAGATTCCAGCCAACATTTGCAGGAACCTTGCTGGGCATGGCCGCATAGCCAATTTTACTGATGGTATCCCTGGACACCGCTGATTTCAATGGACTGGCATATTCTGTAAAAGATAGAAACATGGCGATATCCCCATTGGCAAATTGTTCAAATACCTGGTCGGTTTTTTGCAGAAGGGGATTCTGGGGAATATAGTTGCAGGTATCTAAAATACTTTGGAAGCCCTTAAAATTCGCAGGTGAATTTAGAATCAAGCGGTTGTTTTGATCGTAGAGCCCGCCGCCGTGTCCCCAGAGCCGGACAAGAATCTCCAGAAACATTTCCGAAGGGAAATATCCGGGAATGGAGGTGCCGTATCTGGTTGGTGATTCCGGGTTCAAAGATTTTGTGAAAAATTCTGCAATTCCGTTAAATTCTGCCCATGTCCTGGGCGGACGGAGGGGAATGTGGTGGTGCTCCTGAAAAAGCTGCTGTAAACGGATGTTTTCAAAGATATCTTTCCGGTAAAACAACAAATGGGTTCCGCCAATGATTGGAAGGCCATAATAATGCCCCTTGTAATTGCAGTTTTTCAGATTTTTTTCAATAATATGAGAAAAGTCAAACTGCCTGGAAGTGATAAATGAGGTCAAATCCCGCAGGCATTGTTCCCGCGCCAGATAATTCAGCCAGGCAATATCAAACATATAAATGTCATAGGAGCCATGTTCTTTGTGGCTATCCTCATAGATTCCTTTGAACAGCTCCGAAATAGGCAAATAATCAAATTGAATGTTGATTCCTGCTTTTGTGCAAAAGTCCCGGGATACCAGCTTTAATGCGTGGATCGTGGGAAGCTCCGCCGCCAAAATACGCAAAGTTTTTTTGTGTACCGGAATTTGGTATTTTGGAGGGGGCTCAGGCAGTTTGTAGGACTCTTTGGTATAGCGATCCTGATGCATGATATATTTTGTTTCAAAAAAAGCAGGCTGTAGGATATTTTGAATCAAAAGACTGGCGGCTTCCCGGCCCAGAGTATAAGCCCGTCTGGAGGTGCGCAGCGTTCCGGGGTGATAGTTGGAGGAATGCCAGGATTCAATTCCCAGAGTGATGATAACCACGTCCTCAGGAATGCGAATATGGCATAAGGAAAGAGCCTCTGTGATACCGATGGTGATAGTTTCGGCGGAGGAAATAATTACCTGGGGGACTTCTGTCAGAAGAGCGTCCATCTGAACATGGAATGCGTCCTCTTTAGTCATGTTGCAGGAATGGATGCAGGAAGGCTGATAAGGGTGCTCCAGAGCTTCGTGAGCGTCTTCAAAAGCGCTGATGCATTCTTTCTCATTAAACTGCCCAGAGCCTCCGGTAAAAAGAGACAGCCTCTCATAACCGGATTCAATCAGATGCTCTGTCAAGGAGTAGACGGTAGAGTAATTGTCAAAAGCAATAAAATTAACATCCAGTCCTTGAGGAAGGCGGTCTATAAATACGGAAGGTATCTGATACCGGAGAATATTGTTTTTGAAAAAATCCGTATGATCCGGCTGACAGGTGACAATAATAATGCCGCTGACATTCCTGCCAATGAAATCCTGGACGATTTTAAGCTCCTTGGAAGGCTGGCTATAGGAAAATGCGATGTTAATAGAATATCCTTCCAGGTCTGCCTGCTGGATGATGCCTTGCAGAATCTCAGAAAAATAAGGGTCGTCAATCTGGGGAAAAACCACTCCGATTTCTTTGGAGTCCATTTCCCGCATTTTTCTGGCGGAGGTATTGGGAATATAATTCAGTTCTTCAATTGCAGCCATGACTTTGAAGCGAGTCTTCGCTGTTACTTTCTTAGAACCGTTGATAACATAAGAAACGGTGGCGATAGATACATTTGCCAGTTTGGCCACATCTTTCAGTGTTGTCATTATGTATAAAACCTCCCGGATAAAAAATAAGATTATTTACTTTTTTATCATAGAAAAAATCAAAAGTCAATTTAAAATTTAAAATAAATAGTGAAACGTTTAAAAACAAAAATAAAAAACTGTTGAAAATGTACAAAATAAAGGTACAATAAAAGAAAAGGAGTAACATTGGTCAATATAGTGTATCCTGAAGGAGGTTATTAAAAATGGCAGAGTCAAGATTAATCGGTGGTTATCCAGTGATCGGCATCCGTCCCACGATCGATGGAAGAAGGGGACCCTTAAAAGTTCGTGAAGGTTTGGAAGAGCAGACAATGGGTATGGCGAAAGCAGCAGCTCAATTGTTTGAGGAGAATATAAAATACTCCAATGGGGAACCGGTGAAGGTTGTGATCGCAGATACCACCATCGGGCGTGTTGCAGAAGCGGCGGCATGCGAAGAAAAGTTTCGCAGGGAAGGCGTTGCAATTACACTTACCGTAACACCTTGCTGGTGCTATGGTTCCGAGACTATGGATATGGATCCTCAGACGATCAAGGGAGTATGGGGATTGAATGCCACAGAGCGTCCGGGCGCTGTATATCTTGCGTCCGTACTTGCCACACATGCCCAGAAGGGGCTTCCGGCATTCGGAATCTATGGACATGATGTAGTAGATGCGGATGACGCTTCCATTGGAGCCGACATTCAGGAGAAATTATTAAGATTTGCCCGCGCGGCTGTTGCAGCGGCTTCCATGAGAGGCAAGTCCTATCTGCAGATTGGTTCTATCTGCATGGGCATCGGCGGATCTATTATTGATTCAGATTTTATGGAGTCTTACCTTGGAATGCGTGTAGAATCTGTAGATGAGGTTGAAATTATCCGCAGAATGACAGAAGGTATCTACGATGAAGCAGAATTCCAGAAAGCTCTTGCATGGGCAAAGGAAAAATGCGCCATCGGCTTTGATAAGAACCCGGACTTTGTAAAGAAGAGCGATGAAGAGAAAGACAAACAATTTGAGTTTGTAGTAAAGATGGCGGTTATCATCAAGGATCTGATGAACGGCAATCCCAACCTCCCCGAGGGCCGGGAAGAAGAGATGGTGGGCCATAATGCGATTGCAGCAGGCTTCCAGGGCCAGAGACAGTGGACAGACTTCTATCCCAATGGCGACTTTGCAGAGGCAGTTTTAAATACCTCCTTCGACTGGAACGGAGCAAGAGAGCCCTACATATTAGCAACAGAGAATGATGTTTTGAACGGGCTTGGAATGTTGTTTATGAAACTGCTCACCAACCGGGCTCAGATGTTTGCAGATGTTCGTACCTATTGGAGCGGGGATGCGGTGAAGCGTGTCACAGATTATGAAATTGAAGGAAAAGCAAAGGAAGCGGACGGCTTTATCCATTTGATCAATTCCGGCGCTTGCTGTCTGGATGCTTGCGGCGGGGCTAAGGATGCAGATGGCAATAGCGTAATGAAACCTTGGTATGAGGTAACAAAAGAAGACCAGGATGCCATTTTAGCAGCCACCACCTGGAATGCGGCAGATAACGGATACTTCCGGGGAGGTGGATTTTCCTCCAGGTTCCTCACCGATGCTGAGATGCCCTGCACCATGATTCGTCTGAACCTGGTAAAAGGTCTGGGACCGGTTCTTCAGATTGCAGAAGGCTGGACAGTAAAGCTCCCGGCAGAGGTTTCTGATGTTTTGTGGAAGAGAACGGATTATACATGGCCCTGCACCTGGTTTGCTCCCAGATGCGACGGCAAAGAAGGTTCTCCCTTTAAGACAGCTTATGATGTAATGAATAACTGGGGCGCTAACCATGGAGCAATTTCCTATGGACATATCGGAGCAGATTTGATCACCATGTGTTCCATGCTGAGAATACCGGTTTGTATGCACAATGTACCGGATGAAAAGATCTTCCGTCCGGCTGCATGGAATGCATTTGGAATGGACAGAGAAGGTGCTGACTACAGAGCTTGCGCAACCTATGGACCTTTCTATAAATAAGACGGCCGTTTTCTGTTGCTATGAAGTATCATAAAGAATAAAAGAGTACCGGGCAGCTTTCCGAAATTTATATTTCCCGAAGGCTGCCCGGTAATTGGAGGAAGAGATATGTTAAAAGGAATTCCTAAAATCTTGTCACCGGAGCTGCTAAAGGTTCTTTGTGAAATGGGCCATAGCGACCGTCTGGTGATTTCCGACGGTAATTTTCCGGCAGAATCCATGGGAAAGAATGCGATTGTGATCCGCTGCGACGGTCACGGAGTACCGGAATTGCTGGATGCAATCCTGCAGGTTTTTCCGCTGGATACCTATGTGGAGACACCGGTAAATCTGATGGAGGTAATGCCGGGAGACACCGTAGAGACACCGATTTGGGATACATATAAAGAAATTATTGCAAAGCATGACAGCAGAGGCGCCAAGGCAGTAGGAAATATTGAACGGTTTCAATTCTATGAGGAAGCAAAATGCGCCTATGCGATTCTTGCTACCGGAGAATCTGCACTATATGCCAATATAATGCTGCAAAAAGGTGTCGTAACAGAATAAAAGCCTTGGAGGGAAAAGCGTGGAGAAATATTTTTTAGCGATTGATATCGGCGCCTCCAGCGGGCGTCATATTCTGGGATATAAAAAGAACGGAAAGCTTTTTTTGGAAGAAGTGCACCGCTTTTGGAACGGAATGGATGAAGAAGACGGGATTCTTTGCTGGAATGTAGAGAGGCTGTTTTCAGATATTCTGGAAGGAATGAAGAAATGTAAAGAACTGGGGAAAATTCCCCAAAGCGTGGGTATTGATACCTGGGGTGTGGATTATGTTCTGCTGGATCAGGATGATCAGTTAGTGGGGAAAGCTGTGGGATACCGGGATCACAGAACCGACGGCATAGATCAGGAAGTATACAAAGCCGTTCCAGAAGAGGAGCTGTACCAAAGAACTGGTATCCAGAAGGCAATCTACAACACGATTTATCAACTGGCGGCCCTGAAAAAACAAGACCCCAGCCAACTGGAAAAGGCGAAGACACTTCTAATGATTCCGGATTATTTCCATTTTAAATTATGCGGCAAAAAAGTGCAGGAGTATTCGGAAGCTACGACCAGCCAACTGGTGAATCCTGTAACCAAGGATTGGGATTATGAGTTAATGGACAGGCTGGGAATTCCGAAATCTATATTTCAGCCTATTACCATGCCAGGAACGATGATTGGGCGCTTAACCAAAGAAGTTCAGGAGCAGGTGGGTTATGATTGCGCCGTAGTGCTGCCGCCAACCCATGATACTGCGTCAGCCGTTATGGCCGTGCCATCCAACGAGGAAGATGTATGCTATATCAGTTCCGGAACATGGTCTTTGATGGGTATTGAAAAAGATGAGCCGGATTGTTCCGCCAAAAGTAAAGAAGCGAATTTTACCAATGAAGGCGGATATAGAGGGAAAATCACGTATCTGGCCAATATTATGGGCCTCTGGATGATCCAGTCTGTGCGGAATCAACTGGCACCTGATATGTCCTACGGAGAATTGTGTGAACAAGCATCCAGAGAGACGATTCAGACGATGGTGGATTGTCAGGATGCAAGCTTCCTTTCGCCGGAGGATATGGTGGAAGCAGTCAAAGATTATTGCAGAAAAACTGGTCAGCAGGTGCCGGAGACATTGGCGGAACTATCTTGTGTCATTTACAACAGTCTTGCAAAGTGTTATGCACAGAAACTGAAAGAGATAGAGAAGATTTCCGGCGTCTGTTATGATAAGATTCATATTATCGGCGGCGGTTCCAATGCGGAGTATTTGAACCAACTTACGGCAAAGTATACGGAGATTCCGGTACATGCAGGGCCGGGAGAGGCTACGGCTATTGGTAATATTTTGACCCAGATGATTACAGAGGGTGTTTTTAGCGATTTGAAGGAAGCGCGTCAGTGTGTAGCGGAGTCGTTTGATATTCATATTTACGAATGATAAGAAGGGGAGCGCCTGTAGGGGGGCTCCCTTTTTGCCTGGTAAGAAGAGAATCGCTTTTTCAGGGAAAGTTTTGCTTGACTTTCCCTGTTGCTTTATGCTATCATATACGGTGCACTATTGTGGTGACATAGACCTTTTTCCCGAAGAAACAGTGGAAAATCAAGGCTTTGGCGCGTTTTTCGACCAGCGCAATGACAGACACTAGATGTTGTGACTAAGTGTCCTGTTATTACTGCATATTGCTTATCCGATAGATCATTTAGAAAACGAGAGGTGAATCGTCAATGGAGAAAAACAGAATACGTCCGATTCAAGCAGGAAAAAGTGTCCGTATGAGTTATTCCCGGCAGAAAGAAGTATTGGAAATGCCTAACCTGATTGAAGTCCAGAAGGATTCTTATAAATGGTTCCTGGACGAAGGGTTAAAGGAAGTATTTGCCGATATTTCCCCAATCGCGGATTACAGCGGGCATCTTAGTTTGGAGTTCGTAGACTTTGCATTGTGCGAAGATGATGTAAAGTATTCCATCGCGGAATGTAAGGAAAGAGATGCAACTTACGCGGCTCCCCTGAAAGTGAGAGTAAGACTGTACAATAAAGAGATCGATGAGATCAATGAACATGAAATCTTCATGGGCGATCTGCCACTCATGACAGAGACGGGAACTTTCGTTATCAATGGCGCAGAACGTGTTATCGTAAGTCAGTTGGTGCGTTCTCCAGGTATTTATTATGCCATTGCCCATGATAAAGTGGGAAAGAAGCTGTATTCGGCCACTGTAATTCCCAACCGGGGGGCTTGGCTGGAATATGAGACAGATTCCAATGATGTTTTCTATGTACGTGTGGACAGAACCAGAAAGGTTCCCATTACCGTATTAATCCGTGCCCTTGGCATAGGAACCAATCAGGAGATTGTTGATCTGTTTGGGGAAGAGCCGAAGATTCTTGCCAGCTTTGGGAAGGACGTTGCTACGAATTACCAGGAAGGTCTTTTGGAATTATACAAGAAGATTCGTCCGGGCGAACCGCTGACGGTAGAGAGTGCAGAGAGCCTGATTACGGCGATGTTCTTTGATCCCCGAAGATACGACCTGGCAAAAGTAGGGCGGTATAAGTTTAATAAGAAGCTTTCCTTTAAGAATAGAATAAACGGACATGTTCTGGCAGAGGACGTGGTGGACACCACTACCGGCGAGGTTCTGGCAGAGAAAGGAATGACCGTAAACCGGGAACAGGCAGATGCGATTCAGAATGCAGCCGTTCCCTATGTCTGGATCCAGACAGAAGAGAGAAATGTTAAGGTTCTTTCTAATATGATGGTAGATTTGACCAATTTCGTAGATGTAGTACCCAAGGAAGTCGGGATTACGGAGCTGGTCTATTATCCATGTTTGAAAAAAATTTTGGAAGAAAATGAGAACCTGGAGGATATCAAGGAAGCGATCCGCAAGAACGTATCCGAACTGATACCAAAGCATATTACAAAAGAAGATATTCTGGCGTCTATTAATTACAATATGCATTTGGAATACGGAATTGGAAATGACGATGATATTGACCATTTGGGCAACCGTCGGATTCGTGCCGTAGGAGAACTGCTGCAGAACCAGTACCGTATCGGTCTTTCCAGAATGGAACGTGTTGTGCGGGAGCGTATGACAACTCAGGATTTGGAGGGGATTTCTCCCCAGAGCTTGATCAATATTAAACCGGTAACGGCAGCGGTGAAGGAATTCTTCGGTTCCTCTCAGTTGTCCCAGTTTATGGATCAGAATAACCCGCTGGGCGAGCTGACCCACAAGCGCCGTCTGTCTGCACTGGGGCCGGGCGGTCTTTCCCGAGACAGGGCCGGATTTGAGGTACGTGACGTACATTATTCCCATTATGGAAGGATGTGCCCCATAGAGACGCCAGAAGGTCCTAACATTGGTCTGATCAATTCGCTTGCAACTTATGCAAGAATTAATGAATATGGATTTGTGGAAGCTCCTTATCGGAAGATTGACAAATCTGATCCTAAGAATCCCCGTGTTACGGACGAAGTAGTCTATATGACTGCGGATGAAGAAGATAATTACCATGTGGCCCAGGCGAACGAGGCATTGGACGCGGAAGGACATTTCGTAAGGAATTCCGTATCCGGTCGTTACCGGGAAGAGACGCAGGAGTATGAAAAAGCCATGTTTGATTACATGGACGTATCTCCGAAGATGGTATTTTCCGTGGCTACCGCTCTGATTCCTTTCCTGGAGAACGACGATGCCAACCGCGCCCTGATGGGCTCTAACATGCAGCGTCAGGCGGTGCCGCTTTTGACCACAGAGGCTCCGGTGGTAGGAACCGGAATGGAGACGAAGACGGCTGTTGACTCCGGTGTTTGCGTTATTGCCAAGAAATCCGGAGTAGTGGAGCGTTCTATTTCCAACGAGATTACGATAAAGAATGAAGATGGAACCAGAGATGTTTATAAGCTGACGAAGTTTTCACGAAGCAACCAGTCCAACTGCTACAATCAGAAACCTATCGTTTTTAAAGGAGAAAAAGTAGAAGCCGGGCAAGTGATCGCTGACGGCCCCTCTACGTCCAACGGGGAGATTGCTCTGGGCAAAAATCCTTTGATCGGTTTCATGACTTGGGAAGGCTATAATTACGAGGACGCCGTATTATTGAGCGAGCGTTTGGTGCAGGAAGATGTGTATACATCTGTGCACATTGAAGAATATGAAGCAGAAGCCCGGGATACGAAGCTGGGACCGGAAGAGATTACCCGCGACGTGCCGGGTGTGGGCGATGATGCGTTAAAGGATTTGGACGAGAGGGGAATTATCCGCATTGGTGCGGAAGTTCGTGCCGGAGACATTTTGGTTGGTAAGGTAACGCCAAAAGGGGAGACGGAGCTGACAGCAGAAGAACGTCTGCTACGGGCAATTTTCGGTGAAAAAGCCAGAGAGGTCCGGGATACTTCCCTGAAGGTTCCCCATGGGGAATATGGTATTGTAGTGGACGCTAAAGTATTTACCAGGGAAAATGGGGATGAATTATCCCCGGGAGTAAATCAGGCTGTGCGTATCTATATTGCCCAGAAGAGAAAGATTTCTGTAGGCGACAAGATGGCAGGCCGTCACGGAAACAAGGGTGTGGTTTCCCGTGTACTTCCGGTGGAGGATATGCCGTTTCTGCCAAATGGCCGTCCCCTGGATATTGTGCTGAATCCTCTGGGCGTACCTTCCCGTATGAATATCGGGCAGGTATTGGAGATTCATCTAAGCCTTGCCGCCAAGGCTCTGGGCTTTAACATCGCAACGCCGGTATTTGACGGAGCCAACGAAGACGACATTATGGATACCCTGGATTTGGCTAATGATTATGTGAACTTATCCTGGGAAGAATTTGAAGCAAAGCATAAAGAAGCGCTTTTGCCGGAGGTTATGCAGTATTTATACGACCATAGGGATCATCGGGAAGTATGGAAGGGAGTTCCTCTATCCAGAGACGGAAAAGTAAGACTGCGGGACGGACGTACCGGGGAATACTTTGACAGCCCGGTTACTATTGGCCACATGCACTATCTGAAACTGCATCATTTGGTGGACGATAAGATCCATGCACGTTCTACTGGCCCGTACTCTCTGGTAACACAGCAGCCTTTGGGCGGAAAAGCCCAATTCGGCGGACAGCGTTTCGGAGAGATGGAGGTTTGGGCGCTGGAGGCATATGGCGCGTCTTATACACTCCAGGAGATTCTTACGGTGAAGTCGGATGATGTGGTTGGCCGTGTAAAGACGTATGAGGCTATTATCAAGGGTGATAATATACCGGAGGCAGGGATACCGGAATCCTTCAAAGTGCTTTTGAAAGAGCTGCAGTCTTTGGGGCTGGATGTAAAAGTCTTGAGAGACGATCAGACAGAAGTAGAAATTATGGAGACCAGCGAATACGGTGATACAGATTTGAATGCCATTATTGCAGGAGACCGCAATTTTGCATTTGATGATGAGGAACCTCTTGGAGCTATGGGCTTCAGCAAACAGGAATTTGACGACGAGAACGAAGAATTGGTATCCGTGGATGAAGAGGATGAAGAAGAGGAAGGAATGTTTGACGATTTCGAAGCAATTCTTGATGAAGAATAAGGAAGGGAGTGACCGAAATGCCGGAGACAACAAATAAAGAAAATTATCAGCCAATTACCTTTGACGCTATCAAGATTGGTTTGGCATCGCCGGAGAAGATCAGAGAATGGTCCCGGGGCGAAGTAAAAAAGCCGGAGACCATTAATTACAGAACCTTGAAGCCGGAGAAAGACGGCCTCTTCTGCGAGAAAATCTTTGGCCCCAGTAAAGACTGGGAATGCCATTGCGGAAAATACAAAAAGATTCGCTACAAAGGCGTAGTCTGCGACCGATGCGGCGTGGAGATTACAAAGGCAAACGTCCGCAGGGAGCGGATGGGGCATATTGAGCTTGCGGCTCCGGTGTCCCATATCTGGTATTTTAAGGGAATTCCCAGCAGAATGGGATTGATTCTTGATTTATCCCCCAGGACGCTGGAAAAGGTCTTATACTTTGCTTCTTACATTGTATTGGATAAGGGCAACAGTGATTTGCAGTATAAGCAGGTGTTGTCCGAGAGTGAATATCAGGAAGCCCGGGAAAAATATGGAAGCAGTTTCCGGGTAGGCATGGGGGCGGAAGCCATTAAAGAGCTTTTGTGTGCCATTGACCTGGAAAAAGACGGAGAAGAATTAAAGAGAGGGCTGCGGGACGCTACCGGGCAAAAGCGGGCCCGGATTATCAAGCGTCTAGAAGTAGTAGAAGCGTTTCGTGCCTCCGGGAATATGCCGGAGTGGATGATTATGGATGTTATTCCGGTTATTCCCCCAGATTTGCGCCCTATGGTCCAGCTGGATGGCGGCCGGTTTGCAACTTCTGATTTGAATGATTTGTACCGCAGGATTATCAATCGAAATAATCGTTTGCGGAGACTTTTGGAGTTGGGAGCGCCGGATATTATTGTGCGAAATGAGAAGCGGATGCTCCAGGAGGCAGTGGATGCTTTGATTGATAACGGCAGGCGGGGAAGGCCGGTGACCGGACCTGGCAACCGTCCATTGAAATCCTTGTCTGACATGCTGAAAGGAAAATCAGGGCGTTTCCGTCAGAACCTTTTGGGAAAACGTGTAGACTATTCGGGACGGTCCGTTATCGTAGTAGGGCCGGAACTGAAAATCTATCAATGTGGTCTGCCCAAGGAGATGGCGATTGAGCTGTTTAAGCCCTTTGTAATGAAAGAGCTGGTGGCAAATGGCACTGCTCATAATATTAAAAGCGCTAAGAAGATGGTAGAACGTCTCCAGCCCGAGGTATGGGATGTGCTGGAAGAGGTTATCAAAGAGCATCCGGTTATGCTGAACCGTGCGCCTACCTTGCACAGACTGGGAATCCAGGCATTTGAGCCTATTCTGGTAGAGGGTAAAGCAATCAAGCTGCATCCTTTGGTTTGTACGGCGTTTAACGCGGATTTTGACGGAGACCAGATGGCCGTTCATCTTCCGCTTTCCGTAGAAGCCCAGGCAGAGTGCCGGTTCCTGCTGTTATCTCCCAATAATTTGCTGAAGCCTTCTGACGGCGGCCCAGTTGCCGTGCCGTCTCAGGATATGGTGTTGGGGATTTATTATCTGACCCAGGAACGCCCAGGGGCCATCGGGGAAGGGAAATGCTTTAAAAATGTAAATGAAGCGATTTTGGCCTATGAAAACGGCGCTTTAACGCTGCATTCCAGAATAAAAGTCCGTGTTGTGCGGACAGATGAAGAAGGAAATAAAGTATCCGGATGGATAGAATCCACACTGGGACGTTTTATTTTCAATGAGATTCTTCCTCAAGATTTAGGATTTGTAGATAGAAATGATCCAAAGAGCCTTTTTATGCTGGAAGTGGACTTCCATGTAGGGAAAAAGGGTTTGAAGCAGATTTTGGAGAAGGTAATCAATATCCATGGCGCGACGAAGACGGCAGAAGTGTTGGATGATATCAAAGCTATGGGATACAAGTATTCCACAAGAGCAGCCATGACGGTATCCATCTCAGATATGACGGTGCCGGCAAAGAAACCGGAACTGATTAAGAATGCCCAGGATACGGTGGACCGGATTACTAGAAATTATAAGCGCGGCCTGATTACGGAGGAAGAACGGTATAAGGAAGTCGTAGAGACCTGGAAAGACACGGACGATGTGCTGACCAAGGAGCTGTTAGACGGGTTGGATAAGTACAACAACATCTTTATGATGGCGGATTCCGGGGCCCGTGGTTCTGATAAGCAGATCAAACAGTTGGCGGGTATGCGTGGATTGATGGCAGATACGACAGGTAGAACGATTGAGCTGCCTATCAAGTCAAATTTCCGTGAGGGCCTGGATGTATTGGAATATTTTATGTCTGCCCACGGCGCGCGGAAAGGTTTGTCTGATACGGCGCTGCGGACTGCGGACTCCGGGTATCTGACCAGACGTCTGGTGGACGTCTCTCAGGAGCTGATCGTCCGGGAGATTGACTGCTGTGAAGGCAGAGAGATTCCTGGCATGTATGTGAAAGCATTTACGGACGGCAAAGAAGAAATCGAGAGCCTCCAGGATCGTATTACCGGACGTTTTGCCTGTGAAGATATTTGTGATAAAGACGGAAATGTGCTGGTAAAAGCAAACCATATGATTACTCCCAAGCGCGCGGCTCTTGTTATGAGCCAGGGTGTGGATGAAAAAGGAGAACCCCTGGAGCGGGTAAAAATCCGTACTATCTTAACCTGCAGGTCTCATACAGGTATTTGCGCAAAATGCTACGGCGCTAATATGGCTACCGGGCAGTCCGTACAGGTGGGAGAGGCGGTCGGAATTATCGCAGCCCAGTCCATCGGAGAGCCTGGTACTCAGCTTACCATGCGTACCTTCCATACCGGCGGCGTTGCCGGGGATGATATTACTCAGGGTCTTCCCCGTGTAGAGGAGCTGTTTGAAGCCAGAAAGCCCAAAGGTCTTGCAATTATTACAGAGTTTGCCGGAGTGGCAACGATTAAGGATACAAAGAAGAAACGCGAGATTATCGTTACCAATAGCGAAACGGGAGAGACAAAGGCATATTTGATTCCTTATGGCTCCAGAATTAAGATTACTGACGGCGCCGTACTGGAAGCCGGTGATGAACTGACGGAAGGTAGTGTAAATCCCCATGATATTCTGAAAATTAAGGGACTCCGTTCTGTGCAGGATTATATGATTCAAGAAGTGCAGCGTGTATACCGTCTGCAAGGCGTGGATATCAATGATAAGCATATCGAAGTAATTGTACGCCAGATGCTGAAAAAGATCCGCATTGAAAATAACGGAGATTCTGATTTCCTTCCAGGTACGTTGGTGGATATTCTGGAATATGAGGATGCCAATGAGCGGCTGTTGGAGGAAGGGTTAGAACCTGCAGAAGGTAAGCAGGTAATGCTGGGAATTACTAAGGCGGCATTGGCTACGAATTCCTTCTTGTCGGCGGCGTCCTTCCAGGAGACAACCAAGGTTTTGACAGAAGCAGCCATTAAAGGAAAGATAGATCCATTGATCGGTTTGAAGGAAAATGTTCTGATCGGTAAGCTGATTCCTGCCGGAACCGGAATGAAGCGTTATCGCAGTATTCGTTTAAGCTCCGACGTAAATGAGCTGGATGAGATTGATTTTGATGATGATTTTGATTTCGGTCAGGACGATTTTTACGGAGAGCTCCTGGATGAAGATTTAAAAGGGGAAGCCCGTGAAGATTTTGAAGATTCGGAAGAGGAAGAAGACGATTTATTGGAAGAATCGGATGAGTGGAATGAACTGATTGCCGATTTGACGAAAGAATAAGAAAAATAATAAGAGAACTGCTGCTTTGGCCTAGCACTTTATAGCAGCAGTTTTTTTGGGGAAAGGGAGGAGGTGGAAAGAAATCACGGTTCCATTTCCAGTTCAGCCCCCATGACAATAAAACCGATATCGCTAATCGAATTTCCGGGAGAAATGGAGCCGTTATAGTCCAGGGATGCAATATGTAATGTATGATCTTGCAGGGTATATACACCGTTCCAGCTATCGGATAAAGTGGGCGTACCTGTAAAAGACAGGTCGATTTCCCAATGGCTGAGAGGCTGCTCCGAAATATTCTTTAAGGTCAGAATGTACTGATAATAAGGAATACCGTCAGACTCCCAGCTTCCTGCGAGCTTGGCAGTTACTTCCACAGAGGATTCAGAAAAATTGGCCGTTTCAGTAATTTTATGTTCCGGAGGATCAGAAAACGTATCGGTGGAAGAGGAGACGCCGGGAGTGGAATTATGGTTGTCAGGTTCAGCGTCTTTTTGGTGATTTAGCATCTGGTAAAGCCATTGACCGGAATTGCTGAGATCTTCTTTGGTAAAACTGCAGGTTTTATCACAGGAAGGTTGAAGAACGGCAGAACTTTCATTTTTATTAGATAGATTCCAGGCAATATAGCTAATTTGATATTGATCCAGAGCCGCGATCCACTGGTTGGCTTCTTCCGGATCTATGGCGCCGTTGCCGTTGGCATCGCAGATTCCATATTCAGAAACAAAAACCGGCAATCCGGATGAAACGGCTGCTTCCATTTTGCTCCGAAGATCTTCTTTATGGGTTGCTGCGTAAAAATGCAGTGCATACATAATGTTGTCGTATTCCGTGATGGGATCTTCTGCGGCCTGGTCTACCCATTGAGACCAGTTGGGGGTTCCTACAATTATCACTGCATCCGGGTCATTGGAACGAATGACCGGGATTACATTGAGAGCATAGTTTTTGATGTCGTTCCAGCTTGTCTGGCCGTTGGGCTCATTGCAGATTTCATATAAAACATGTGTTTCCTGAGAAAATTCTTCGGAAACCTCCTGAAAAAAAGCCTGTGCTTCTTCCAAATAAATATTTGGGTTACTGTCTGATAGGATGTGCCAATCTATAATGACATACATATCCTGGTCAGATGCATATTGTACGCCCTTCCGGATCAATTCTTTTAAGCGGGAAGGGTCCCCATCTGTGCAGTATCCGCCGGATTCGGCAGTATACATGGCTAGGCGTATTACATTTGCATTCCAATCGGTCCGCAGCTCTGCGAAACAATCTTCATTAACATACTCTGGGAACCAGGCCAGTCCATGGGTGCTGATGCCTTTTAATTGTACAGGATTTCCGCTGCTGTCAGTCAATTGTGTACCAGATACCTGTAAGGCTCCGGAAACAGAGGGAGAGGGCAGGCTGGAAGAGGGAGAGATGTCGTGCTCAGAGTTATTTTGGGCATCAGAGGAGTTGGATGTCAGAGCTTTCTCCTCTTCTGTATCTGTGTTAGCCTTTTTAAAAATATGCAGGGGTTCGTCTTGTACTATTTCCTGCTGTGAATTGATTTGAGAAGGAGCTGTAATTTGCCCTCCACAGCCAAGCAGAAAGAAACAAGAAATTAATATTGCGGTCCACGCTTTTTTTCGTATATTTTGCCTCATAAATTATCCCCTTAAGTTCCAATTTGTGGAATAAAATCCCGAATTGCGGAAAAGATATAGATAAAAGATGGATGAATATGGGACCAAAAGAATCGTGCATATCCTTTTGGCTCCAGACTCAACCGAATGAAAGTATTGATGTTATCTTCTGCGGATTCTTCCTGCAGAGGCGATTGCGCCCAAAACGAAGGCAATGCCCAAATCCTTGAGGAATGCGATCATAACTTCAGATTCTGCCAGAAAATCCGGGGTCATCTGAACCGCATCGAAAAATGTAATAGAGAGATCTGTCTTATATAGGTCATAAATCACATAAGACAGGCTCAGGTATTCTGCCAGAACAATGGATAAGATGGACATGATGATAGCGATAACAGTACCTTTCAGCGAACTTTTATTTCCGGAAAAGAGCTGGTATCCGAACATGGACAATATTACGGTAATCAAACCGCAGATTCCGGCAATAAAACCGAACTGATAGACAATGAAGTAAAGAATACCGCCGATGAGGGCAAAAAGAAATGCACCTACAGCGCCTGCAATTACATTCTCATGAACCGGCTCCGGCTGCAGGGCAGAAGAATATTGGGACGTCTGTCCTTGCCAACTGGAAGGATCCGGCATTTCGTGATAAGTGGGTGTTTCGTTGCGGTCATTTTCATGATTTTCCATGATGAATTATCCTCCGTTTCTTTCAAAGCTTGCACACAGGTCTTCCCATAGGGGACCATATAATAGTTATATTATAAAAAAAACGAGGATGGAGGTCAATACATATCTTTTATTCCAGGTAAAAAGATACAAAAGATATCGGAAGCGCCAAAATAATGAAAAAAGGCTTGACATCTTCTTTCAGCGCTTATATAATAATTTAGCGTGTATGCAAATGCACATTCACGAATACTACAGGAGGTGAAAAGAATGCCAACATTTAACCAGTTAGTAAGAAAAGGAAGACAGACATCTGTTAAGAAGTCAACGGCACCGGCTTTGCAGAAGGGATATAACTCTTTGAGAAAGCGTCCTACCGATACTTCTTCTCCTCAGAAGAGAGGTGTTTGTACAGCAGTTAAGACTGCTACTCCGAAAAAGCCTAACTCTGCTCTTCGTAAAATTGCCAGAGTACGTCTTTCTAACGGAATCGAAGTAACAAGCTACATTCCGGGTGAAGGCCACAACCTGCAGGAGCATAGCGTTGTATTGATCCGCGGTGGCAGGGTAAAGGACTTACCAGGTACCAGATACCACATTATCCGTGGTACATTGGATACGGCAGGCGTTGCAAACAGACGGCAGGCTCGTTCCAAGTATGGCGCTAAGCGGCCGAAAGACGCTAAGAAATAACAGCGGACAGTGTATCACAAACAGATCTATGGTTAGTGTTGGAAAAGCGCTGCGGCGCACATTCTTTTAAATGATAAATGAATTTCCGCACGAACACATTAGAGGCAAACATGTGAGTACCGTTGAATTAATCGAGAAGATCTAACCGGTCCGGCGAAACGGCTGTTTTGCCCGATGACCGAAATGAAGCCAATGGAATCTATGACATTGGCAAAAACATGATTAAGGAGGGAAGTAACGTGCCACGTAAAGGACATACCCAGAAGAGAGACGTATTAGCAGATCCGCTGTACAATAATAAGGTAGTGACAAAGCTTATCAATAACATTATGTTGGACGGTAAGAAGAGTACGGCACAGAAGATTGTATACGGAGCATTTGAGCGTATCGCAGAAAAGACCGAAAGGCCTGCCATCGAAGTATTTGAAGACGCTATGAATAACGTTATGCCGGTTCTTGAGGTAAAGGCAAGACGTATCGGTGGAGCAACTTACCAGGTACCTATCGAAGTAAGGGCGGACAGGCGTCAGGCTTTGGCTCTCCGTTGGCTCACCATGTTCTCCCGTAAAAGGGGCGAGAAGACCATGAAGGAAAGACTCGCAAATGAGATTATGGATGCAGCGAATAATACGGGAGCTTCTGTGAAGAGAAAAGAAGATATGCATAAGATGGCAGAGGCTAACAAAGCTTTTGCACATTACAGATTCTAAGGAATCTTATGGTACACGAATGCCCAGAGCTTTCGGGCTTTTCCAGCCATGCACCCGGCATGGATTGTGGATTGGCATTCCGTGTGCTGTTTTTCAGAAGAAATATAGGAGGAAAAAACCTTGGCTGGAAGAGAATATCCATTAGAGAGAACCAGAAACATCGGTATTATGGCTCATATTGATGCTGGTAAGACCACATTGACTGAGCGTATTCTGTATTATACCGGCGTTAATTATAAGATTGGCGATACTCATGAAGGAACTGCTACCATGGACTGGATGGAACAGGAGCAGGAAAGAGGAATTACCATTACTTCAGCCGCTACAACCTGTCACTGGACGCAGCAGGAGAACTGCAAGCCCAAGCCGGGTGCATTGGAGCATCGTATCAATATTATTGATACTCCGGGACACGTTGACTTTACGGTTGAGGTAGAACGTTCCCTTCGCGTATTGGACGGCGCCGTAGGCGTTTTCTGTGCAAAGGGCGGAGTGGAGCCGCAGTCTGAGAACGTATGGCGTCAGGCTGACACCTATAATGTACCAAGAATGGCATTTATTAACAAAATGGACATCATGGGCGCTGATTTCTACAAAGCAGTAGACCAGATTCGGGACCGTCTTGGCAAAAATGCAATTATTTTGCAGCTGCCTATCGGCAAGGAAGATGAATTCAAGGGAATTATCGACTTGTTCGAGATGAAGGCATATATTTACAATGACGATAAAGGCGACGACATTTCCATTACAGATATTCCAGATAACATGAAGGATGACGCAGAGCTTTACCGTTCTGAACTGGTAGAAAAAATCTGTGAGCTGGATGATGATTTAATGCTGGAGTATCTGGAAGGAGAAGAACCTTCCGAAGAGGCAATGAAAGCGGCGCTGAGAAAAGGAACCTGCGAATGTACGGCAATTCCGGTTTGCTGCGGTTCTGCTTATCGGAATAAAGGCGTTCAGAAGCTTTTGGATGCAATTTTACAATATATGCCTGCGCCGACAGATATTCCTGCTATTAAAGGTGTAGATTTGGAGGGCAATGAAATTGAACGTCATTCATCTGACGATGAGCCTTTCTCCGCATTGGCATTTAAGATTATGACTGACCCGTTTGTTGGAAAACTGGCATTTTTCCGTGTGTATTCCGGTACAATGAAGTCAGGTTCTTATGTTTTGAATGCTACAAAAGATAAAAAAGAGCGTGTTGGCCGTATTCTTCAGATGCATGCCAATAAGCGGGAAGAGTTGGATAAAGTTTACTCCGGTGACATCGCGGCAGCAGTAGGCTTTAAGCTTACAACTACTGGTGATACGATCTGTGATGAGCAGCATCCGGTTATTCTGGAATCTATGGAGTTTCCGGAGCCGGTTATTGAGTTGGCAATCGAGCCTAAGACCAAAGCAGGTCAAGGAAAGATGGGCGAAGCTCTTGCAAAACTGGCAGAAGAAGATCCTACCTTCCGAGCCCACACCAATCAGGAAACAGGTCAGACGATTATTGCAGGTATGGGTGAGCTTCATCTGGAGATTATTGTTGACCGTCTCCTTCGGGAGTTTAAGGTGGAAGCGAATGTAGGCGCTCCACAGGTTGCTTATAAAGAGACCATTACAAAGGCGGTTGACGTAGACAGCAAGTATGCAAAACAGTCCGGTGGACGTGGTCAGTATGGCCACTGTAAGGTGAAATTCGAGCCCATGGATGCCAACGGAGAAGAGCTGTTCAAGTTCGAATCTACCGTTGTGGGCGGTGCGATTCCCAAGGAATATATTCCGGCAGTTGGAGAAGGTATCGAAGAGGCAACCAGGGCCGGTATTCTGGCAGGCTTCCCGGTAGTGGGTATTCACGCCAACGTATACGATGGCTCTTACCACGAAGTTGACTCCAGCGAAATGGCATTCCATATTGCAGGTTCTCTGGCATTTAAGGATGCTATGTCCAAGGCAGATCCGATTCTGTTAGAGCCGATTATGAAGGTAGAAGTAACCATGCCGGAGGAATATATGGGCGATGTTATCGGCGATATCAATTCCCGTCGCGGACGTATCGAAGGCATGGATGATCTGGGCGGAGGAAAAATCGTTCGTGGATATGTTCCTTTGGCAGAGATGTTCGGTTATTCCACAGATCTGCGGTCCAGAACACAAGGACGTGGTAATTATTCTATGTTCTTTGAAAAATACGAGCCGGTGCCCAAATCTGTTCAGGAAAAAGTTATTTCTGCAAAAGGTAAGTAAAAATACTTGAAAAATCAACGATTATTTAATATAATCAGTAATAGCGAAGCAATAAAAACGCCGGTCGCGGCGTGATATTAAGGAGGACGTTATAAAATGGCTAAAGCTAAATTTGAAAGATCCAAACCACATTGTAATATCGGCACCATTGGCCACGTTGACCATGGTAAAACTACACTGACAGCAGCAATCACAAAGGTGCTTTCTGAGAGAGTTGCTGGTAACGTTGCTACAGATTTTGATAACATTGATAAGGCTCCGGAAGAGAGAGAAAGAGGTATTACCATTTCTACCGCTCACGTTGAGTATGAGACCGAGAAGAGACACTATGCACACGTTGATTGCCCAGGCCATGCGGACTATGTAAAGAACATGATCACTGGTGCTGCTCAGATGGACGGCGCTATCCTGGTTGTTGCTGCAACTGACGGTGTTATGGCTCAGACCAAGGAGCATATCCTTCTGTCCCGTCAGGTAGGCGTTCCTTACATCATCGTGTTCATGAACAAATGCGATATGGTTGATGATGAAGAGCTGTTGGAGCTGGTTGAGATGGAAATCACAGAGCAGTTGGAAGAGTATGAATTCACAGACTGCCCCATCATCAAAGGTTCCGCTTTGAAAGCTCTGGAAGATCCCAGTTCTGAATGGGGCGACAAGATCATGGAGCTGATGGCTGCAGTAGATGAGAACATTCCGGATCCCCAGCGTGCAACAGATCAGCCGTTCCTGATGCCTGTCGAGGACGTATTTACCATTACCGGACGTGGTACAGTTGCTACCGGTAGAGTAGAGCGTGGTGTTCTTCATGTAAATGAGGAAGTAGAAATCGTTGGTATTAAAGAAGAGACACGTAAGACAGTTGTAACTGGTATCGAAATGTTCCGTAAGCTGTTGGATGAAGGACAGGCTGGTGACAACATCGGCGCATTGCTTCGTGGTGTTCAGAGATCTGAAATCGAAAGAGGACAGGTTCTGGCTAAACCCGGCAGCGTAACTTGCCATACTAAATTTACCGCTCAGGTATACGTTCTGACCAAAGACGAAGGTGGACGTCATACACCTTTCTTCAATAACTACAGACCGCAGTTCTATTTCAGAACAACGGACGTAACTGGTGTCTGCAACTTGCCGGAAGGTACAGAAATGTGCATGCCTGGCGATAACGTAGAGATGACCATCGAGTTGATTCATCCTATCGCTATGGAGCAGGGTCTTACTTTCGCTATTCGTGAGGGTGGCAGAACTGTTGGTTCTGGTCGTGTTGCGACAATCATCGAGTAATTATATTTATTCAGTAAAATCAAGGCTTTCGGGGATTTCTCCGAAAGCCTTTTTACGTGGAAAACCACTTTAGGGAACTAAAGTGGCTACAAAATGGCTACGATATTTTATTCTTGTTC
>JAAVYA010000034.1 GCA_022790855.1 Lachnospiraceae bacterium
AAAGAAGATGAAACAATTGTCGGGGGGGGCATGAAACGGAGAGTCGGGCTTATTCAGGCGCTTTTAAATGAACCAGAATTATTAATTGTTGATGAACCAACAACCGGATTAGACCCTGAAGAACGTATCCGTATCCGAAATCTGTTGGTTGATTTTTCAGAAGGGCGTACCGTTTTGTTTTCCACCCATGTAGTGGAAGATTTGGCAGCTACCTGCAATCAGCTTGCAGTTATGAAAAATGGAAAATTCCTTTAATCGGTTTGAGTACTGATTAGTTACAAGATTACACCGTTTTGCATCCCGGAAGCAGGAATGTTCTTTACAAACGATATGGGATAGGATAAGATATGAGGAAAGAATGTAAAAAGAAATGGAGCATGGCATGGAACAGACAGAGAGAAGATTTGCGGTATTGATTGATGCGGACAACGTATCCCCCAAATATATCAAATATATTATGGATGAGGTTTCCGATATGGGGATCGCCACATACAAAAGAATCTACGGAGATTGGACAGACACGACGAAACGGGGCTGGAAGGATGTAATGCTGGAGTGGTCCATCAATCCCATTCAGCAATACAGTTATACCTTCGGGAAAAATGCAACGGATTCTGCTATGATTATTGACGCCATGGATATTTTGTATTCCGGGAATGTGGAAGGGTTTTGCCTGGTTTCCAGCGATTCGGATTTTACTAAGCTGGCCCAGAGGCTGCGGGAGGACGGCATGTTTGTCCTGGGAATGGGAGAGAAGAAGACCCCTACCCCCTTTGTAAAGGCTTGCGATACCTTTAAGATTTTGGAGGTAATTGCTTCCGAGGAGATTTCCAAGGAGCAGATTACGAGCCTGGAGGATATTGAGGGAGCCGTGGGAAAGATTATTACGGAAAATAACAATTTGGGCAAGCCTACCGGTATCGCCGAGGTGGGCAGCGTTTTGGCCAAGAAGTTTTCGGATTTTGATGTGCGTAACTTTGGATATTCTAAATTATCTACTTTTTTGGAGAGTCTTAAGGATTATGAAGTCAATAAAAAAGGAACGGCCTATTTTATTTCCGATGTGAAGACCGGGGTGACCAGGAAAGAGCTGGAGGATCTAATTACCAGGCAGATTCAGGAAAACAGTGGGAAGATTGACAATATGAGTCAGATCTATGAAGAATTGAAACGGGTACATCCCAATTTCAATATCAAGCAGTATGGTTACAGCCGGTTTTCCAGCTTTCTCCGCAGTTTTTCCAGATTCCGCATTGAAGAGAATGTGGTGCGGCTGAAATGATGCAACCATGTAGCCCAAGGCTTTGCCGGGAATGCAAAGTCCCATTGATCAAGCGGAGGCTACGGAATAAAAAAGAGGATGCGGGAGTAGACGGCGCTGGATTTGCACCGTATGATAGGGGGAACTATGGCTAAGAAATATTATGCAGTAAAAAAAGGATTGGCGCCGGGCGTCTATCTCACATGGGCAGAATGCAAAAAAAATGTGGACGGGTTTTCCGGTGCGGTATACAAAAGCTTCGGGACAAGAGAAGAGGCGGAGACGTTTGTAACAGGCGGAGCAGATCATAAAGAATTGCCGGGAGCAGAGAGGGAGCCAGGAGAATTGTTGTCACTACAAGGGGCGGGCAGCATAAATCTTTCGGGAGAATATGAGGAAGAGCAAACAGGCGCCATAGCTTATGTAGACGGCAGTTATAATGTATCTACCAGAGAGTATTCTTATGGCGCCGTGATTTTTTATGATGGAAAAGAGGAGCACTTTTCCAAAAAGTTTCAGGATCCGGAGCGGGCAAAAATGCGAAATGTGGCGGGAGAGATTGAAGGCAGTATGTGTGCCATGCGTTATTGTCTGGAGCGTGAGATTCCAAGTATCGATATCTATTATGATTATGAAGGGATTGAAAGATGGTGTACCGGAGATTGGAAGGCCAATAAGGAAGGAACCATTGCTTACCGTGATTTTTACCGAAAGGCCAGTGAGAAAGTAAGGATCCGGTTCCGAAAGGTAAAGGGGCATTCCGGGGATACTTACAATGACTTAGCGGATCTGTTGGCGAAACAGGCGGTGGGGATTGAGGCGTAAGACTTTTTGAATTTGCTGCAAAGCGATCAAAGCGTCTGCCTCCAGATCATCAATGGAGTCTGCAACCTTCAGTTCCAGGATAAAAGACCTGCCCCTAAGAGAGGGGCTTTTTACCATTAGGCCGGATTTCTGGTCTTAACATCATAATTTTTGATCCAGAATGGAAATAATGTTCAAATGGCTTAATCTGATAAAAATACTTTCCCTGGAAATTCGCAGACATCCGGTAATGGCAGCAAATTGCAGGTATTCGTTTGTTTTTAATGCGGACTCAAACAGGGGGCGGATGAAGTCAACTATTTCGTCGTAAAATCCTCTGAAATAGCGTTTTTCAGGGGAACGTCATATTCGTCAATTAAAATGATCGTATTTGTTCCTGTGACTTTGTTCATGCATTTGCAGAATAGTTTTAAGGCGTCCCAAAGCAGCGTTTGATTTGCCGTTTCATCTGCAATGCTGATGTATTGTTCATATGCTTTCGCAGAAAGCAGGTCTCGGCCATGTTCAATAGAGGCTCTGTGGCGTTCGAATTCAGCAGCAATTTCGGCTTGGATGGTGTAATATGCGGATTCAAAATCAGGCTGCTTTGCGGATTTCAACGTTAAGTTTATCACAGGATATTTCCCCATATGCCTGGTGTATTCCGGGCCTGCCTGCATAATTTTACAATTTTTAAAAAACTCTTTCTGATCTGATTTCTTGCTGTTTTACAATCTTCTTTTATAGTCCAATGATAAATATCAAAATTTCGGTGTAAAAAATGTTATAAACAAACTTATTTTCGTTATAATTTTTGTAATTGCATATTATATCATGGTTACTTAGCTGAATAATCTTCCGCCGTATGCGGTGGAAGAAATTTGCACATGCTAGTAAAAAATATTTGTCTTGCAATATACCCTGATAGGGTATATAATGAGTTTAGTGAGAGCTTGCATAGTTATGGCGTCAATTACAAAAACTTCAAAGGAGGACAAAAGATGGAAGAGAACAATCATTCAGAGAGTCCCTTGGCGGAGCAGACAGAAGAAGCGGCAAATGAAGCGTCTTGCTGCGCCAAGACCAAGGAGCGCTCCGATCAGGAATATAAAGATTTGATTCACCGGCTGAACCGGGTGGAAGGCCAGATCCGGGGCATCCGGGGAATGGTGGAACGGGACGCTTACTGCATCGATATTTTGGTGCAGGTGGCTGCGGCCAACGCGGCTTTGAACAGTTTTGGCAAGGTATTGCTGGCCAATCATATTAAGACATGTGTGACTCAGGACATCCGGGAGGGAAAAGAAGAGACGGTGGATGAACTGGTGTCCATTTTACAGAGATTCATGAGGTGATGGAATGGAACAATATACGGTGACAGGCATGAGCTGTGCAGCCTGCAGCGCCCGGGTGGAAAAAGCGGTGTCCAAGGTGCCGGGGGTAACCTCCTGCTCCGTTAGTCTGCTGACGAATTCCATGGGCGTGGAGGGAAGCGCCGGGGAAGCGGAAATTATAAAGGCTGTCACGGAGGCCGGATACGGCGCGTCCAAGAAGGGAGCCGGGAAAATAAAAGCCTCCGAGGGCGGGGGAGGAGAAGATGTTTTAAAGGACCGGGAGACGCCGCTTTTGAAAAAGCGCCTCTGGGCGTCCGTTGGATTTTTGGCGGCTCTGATGTATCTTTCTATGGGACACATGATGTGGAACTGGCCCGTTCCGGGATTTTTGGCCAAAAACCATGTGGCTCTTGGACTGCTCCAATTACTATTAACGATTGTGATCATGGTAATCAATCAAAAGTTTTTTATCAGCGGCTTTCGGGGACTTTTGCATCGTGCCCCGAATATGGATACCCTGGTGGCCTTAGGGGCTGGGGCGGCTTTTGTGTACAGTACCTATGCGCTGTTCGCCATGACAGACGCTCAGATGAAAGGCGATATGGAGCTTGTCATGACCTATATGCACGAATTTTATTTTGAGTCTGCGGCCATGATTTTGACCTTGATCACGGTGGGAAAAATGCTGGAAGCCCGGTCTAAGGGCAGGACCACCGATGCCTTGAAAGGGCTGATGAAGCTGGCGCCCAAGACGGCGGTGCTTTTGATCGAGGGCGTAGAAACAGAAGTATCCATCGAACAAGTAAAAAAGGATGATATTTTTGTGGTGCGTCCCGGGGAACATATCCCAGTGGACGGTCTGGTGCTGGAGGGCAGCAGCGCGGTAAATGAAGCGGCCCTGACCGGGGAGAGTATTCCGGTGGATAAAGAGGCCGGGGATACCGTCAGCGCCGCTACGGTGAATCAGTCCGGCTTTCTTACCTGCCAGGCTACCCGAGTGGGGGAAGACACTACGCTTTCCCAGATCATTCAGATGGTCAGTGATGCGGCGGCTACCAAAGCGCCCATTGCAAAAGTGGCAGATCAGGTGTCCGGAATCTTTGTCCCGGCGGTTATTTGCATCGCTGCGGTTACGATCTTGGTGTGGCTGCTGCTAGGAGAAAACATTGGATTTGCCCTGGCCCGGGGCATTTCGGTGCTGGTGATCAGCTGTCCTTGCGCCTTGGGACTGGCTACTCCCGTGGCGATTATGGTGGGAAACGGTGTGGGTGCAAAACACGGCATTATGTTTAAGACGGCAGTTTCCCTGGAAAAGGCTGGGAAAATGCAGATCGTAGCCCTGGATAAGACCGGAACCATCACAAACGGAGAGCCCAGGGTCACAGACATCTTACCGGAGCAGGGGATTGTAGGAGAGCAGCTTCTTTCGGCGGCGTATGCCCTGGAGGCCAAAAGCGAGCATCCCTTGGCAAAAGCGGTGACTTCGTATGCCAGAGAACAGGGAATTTCCCTCTCGGAAGTAAAGGATTTCAAGGCCCTTCCAGGGAATGGATTGACCGCTTCCTGGGAAGGAGAAAGCCTTTGGGGAGGCAACCTGAAGTTTTTAAGCAGCCAGGCTGCTGTTTCTCAACAGGCCAGAGAGCAGGCAGAGCAGTTAGCCGAAGAGGGTAAGACGCCCCTGTTTTTTGCAAAAGAAGGACAATTTATGGGAATCATTGCCGTGGCGGACGCCATGAAGGAAGAAAGTCCCCAGGCCATCGCCCAGCTAAAGGGAATGGGAATCCGTGTGGTAATGCTCACCGGAGACAATGAACGGACGGCGGCAGCCATCGGCAGGCAGGCGGGAGTGGATGAAGTGATTGCCGGAGTATTGCCCGATGGCAAGGAGCAAGTAATCCGTAATCTCCAAAAAAAGGGCAAGGTGGCCATGGTGGGAGACGGCATCAACGACGCGCCTGCCCTGACTAGGGCGGATATCGGGATTGCCATCGGAGCAGGTACGGACATTGCCATTGATGCGGCAGACGTGGTATTAATGAAAAGCAAGCTGTCTGACGTGCCCGCCGCCATCCGTTTAAGCCGGGCGGCTTTGCGGAATATCCATGAAAATTTGTTTTGGGCGTTTTTCTATAACATTATCGGTATTCCCTTGGCGGCCGGTATCTGGATCCCCATATTTGGCTGGCAGCTAAATCCCATGTTTGGGGCGGCGGCTATGAGCCTTTCCAGCTTCTGCGTGGTAACCAATGCATTGAGGCTGAATCTGCTGAATATCCATGACAGCAGAAGGGACAAAAAAATCAAGCAACAAGATCAAATCAATCAGAAAATGGAGGACAAAACGATGGAAAAAACAATGAAAATCGAAGGAATGATGTGCGGACATTGCGAAGCAGCCGTAAAAAAGGCCCTGGAAGCAGTAGAAGGGGTACAGCAGGCAGCAGTCAGCCATGAGACCGGGACGGCAGTCGTTACTTTGGAAGGAGCGGTTTCCGATGAAGCTTTAAAGACGGCTGTGGAAGAGAAGGATTATAAGGTGCTGTCCATCGGGTAAGAAATTCTGTATGACAGTTCATCCGGGAAAGATAGATAAAAGCTTTGCACCCTGGCAGATTATCTGGTATAATATCGTCAGAATGATCGTGCAAAGAAGGAGGATGGGATCCTATGATCGGGAAAGAAATCGTAAATTTAATCAGGCAGCTTAGACTAAGCGGTATGAGTGACACAAAAATTCTCGATCTGATAGAATACATCGAAACCCATGATCCAAAAGAGCAAGAACAAATGAAAGATAAAGTAGAATGAGGAGGAAAGGACAGTGAGATTAGTAACACGTTCTGATTTTGATGGCCTTGTCTGCGGGGCGCTGCTTTTGGAGGCAGGCATCATTGACAACTGGAAGTTTGCCCACCCGAAGGATCTTCAGGATGGACTGGTAGAAGTGGGGGAGGATGACTGTCTGGCGAACGTACCCTTTGTGGAGGGCTGCGGTTTGTGGTTTGACCATCATTCCAGCGAGCATGAGCGGTTGGAGCTGGAGGGCAAATACAAAGGAGAGAGCCGCATGACGCCTTCCTGCGCCAGAATTATTTATGAATATTATGGCGGAGCAGAACGGTTCCCTCAGTTTGGAGAGATTATGGAAGCGGTAGACCGGGTGGATTCCGGGAACCTGACATTGGATGAGGTCATGAATCCCCAGGGCTGGATTTTGATTGGCTTTTTGATGGATCCCAGAACCGGGCTGGGAAGATGGCGGGAATTCTCCATATCCAATTATCAGTTTATGGAGAAGCTGATGGAAGCCTGCCGTACTATGAGTACGGAAGAGATCCTTGCACTGCCTGACGTGCAGGAGCGGATAGAAGTATATCAGGAGCAGTCCTTGAAATTCCAGGAGATGGTGAAAGCCCATACGAAGACAGAGGGAAATGTGATCATTACGGATTTAAGAGGCGTGGATCCTATTTATACCGGCAACCGTTTTATGATTTACAGCATGTATCCCCAGCAGAATATTTCTGCATGGATTGTCAGCGGCAAAGGAGGTCAGGGATGCTCGGCAGCCGTAGGATACAGTGTGCTGAATAAGACATGCCAGGTGAATGTGGGAAGCCTGATGCTGAAGTATCGCGGGGGAGGCCATAAGAAGGTGGGAACCTGCCAGTTCAGCGAGGAGAATATGGAGACAGAGCTGCCGAAGATGTTGAAAGAATTGTGTGAGATGGCAAATCAGTAAAAAAGAAAGAGAGAGGGCCGTTCCTGCAAATAGGAAGACGGGCCCCCTTTTCTTTATGAGTTCTGGTTCCGTCATTTCGCCGCTGAGGGGTGCGGGCTCGTCCTCAATGATTAATATTTTTTGATTCATAGAAAATCCTCCTGACATAGGATAACAGATTTTGATTTGTTTTTGGTTAGAATTTGAGAAATACATAAAAAAATCTCTCCAAATCCGAAAACAGATCTGGAGAGTGTCTGTGGGGTCTTTTCTGGCATGGCAATACCGCCTATGTAAAAAAGGATTGTCCGCTATTTTTCATTCTTGATTAATCCTTGATAAAGCAGCACGGCACAAACTGCTGATACAGTACTTGTTATTGTCTGGTCTAAGTGAATGTCGTGCATATTGCAAAATATATTAATTACCATTGAAACGATCAATACCGCTGCCGCTACAATAATGCCTTTTAATAAATGCTTCATATTCATAACTTTTTGTTTCCTTTCCAAATATCAAATTTATTTCCTGAAAAATAGTATACCAGAAAAAACAGCAATTCTTTCAAAACAGTCATAAAATGCCCCGATTCATGAATAAATGCGGTTTTCCCAATACAAAATTTACATTCATTCATCATTTTTGCAGGATGGCGGTTGATAGAAGGTATGGTATAAAGTATAATGAAGGAAATAAATATGGAAAGAAGGAATTTGTTGAAATGCTGCTGTCTTTTTTTCGGCTTTCCCTTGCTATTCGCAATGTATGGCCTCAGCATATGAACTTCAAAGAGTTTAGCATACTTTATATACTGCTGTTGGCTGCCGGAATGCCTGTAGCGTTCCTCGCCTGTATCCCCTTCGGCTTGTTCGGTATTTTGGTGGCGGTATGTATTTATGGATTAGTTACCCGCCGCGACACCGCAGCACAAAATGTTTTCATGGGCATGACAGGATGTGTGCTTGCCGTTGTGACAGAGAATGTGCTGAAAATTTTCGTTGATATACTGATCCCCCCGGCATTCTTAAACTACGGGTATGTTTCTTTCATCGTTAGTTTGATTTACATTTTTCTGTTTTATTGGATTACGCTGTTTTGCGGCAAGCTGCTGAAAAAAGTATTTTTGTCGGACAAAGGCATTCTGCGCCTGCCCCAGACATGGTATGTGATAGATGCCGCACTACTGCTCCTTATAACCATCTATCTGTTCGATAATTTGATTCCAGGACAAAACGGCTCTATCGGCAGAATGATCTATAATAATGCCTTACATATTTCTGGATATCTCCTTGTGATGGTATTTTTATTTCTGGCTATGCGCCGCTCCCATCTGGAACAAATACAGACAGAAGTGAAGCAGAAAGCCTTGCAGGATTTACAGGATTACACACGAAATTTGGAAGCTATGTATAACGGCCTGCGTTCCTTTAAGCATGATTATGTGAATATTTTGATCTCTCTGTCCGGATATATAGAAGAGGGCGATATGGATAAATTAAAGGATTTTTTTGAAAGCAAAATCTTTCCAACGAAAAATCTGATTAGCCAGGGGGATTACAAGCTGAACCAGCTGAGCAACATCCAGGTGCTGGAAATCAAAAGCCTACTCTCTGCAAAGATGATTTACGCCCATGAGACAGGGATTGACGTCACTATTGATATTCCCGACAAAGTGGAAAACTTTCTGATAGACACGGTAGACCTCGCAAGAATACTGGGAATCTTTTTAGACAATGCCATGGAAGCTACATTGGAGACAGAACAGCCGCAAATAGGCTTAAATATCATTCAGAATAAGGCGGGTGTTTCCATCATCATAAGCAACCGCTTTCGGGATAACGGTGCAATGCTGCATAAGTTAAGTCAAAAGGGCTTTAGTACAAAAATGGGACATCAGGGAATCGGGCTTTACAACGCTGAAAAAATCATTCGTTCTTATAACAATGTGCTGCATGAAACAACCATGCAATGCGGCTGTTTCACGCAGCATATGGAACTTACGGATCAAAAGGAGTGACATGATATGTTAGACATCTTTGTGTGCGAAGACAATGACGCACAGCGGCGTATGGTTGTGCAAATCATTCTAAATACGGTTCTGATCGAAGAATTGGATATGCAGCTTATGTTAGACACAGGAGATCCTTATGTGCTGCTGGAAAAAGTCAAGACCAGCCAGAACACAGGCATTTATTTCCTTGATATCGACTTGGGCAGCAGCATGAATGGAATGAAACTGGCACAGCAAATAAGATTGTATGACCCCCGCGGCTTCATCATATTCATAACGGCACATTCGGAACTAAGTTACATGACCTTTCAGTATCGGGTAGAGGCTATGGATTTTGTATTAAAAGACAATCCTGCCGAAGTGAAAGTGAAACTCAGAGAATGTCTGTTAAATGCAATGGAGCGCCATACGCTCCAAACGAACAAGACGCATAAAGTCTATACCCTTGAAGCCGGCGGACAAAAAATCAGCGTAGATTATGACGATATTTTGTTTTTTGAAACTTCCGGCAATATCCATAAAGTCATTCTCCATGCGAAAGACCGCCAAATTGAATTTCCCAGCACCTTGAAAGAATTAACAAATATATTGGGCAGCAGCTTTGTGCGTTGCCATCGAGCCTTTTTGGTAAACGAAAATAATATAAAGGAAGTCGATACGAAAAATCGAATCATCCATTTTTCCAACGGGGAAACTTGCTTAATGTCCACACGTATGATGAAAAAACTATAAAGAAGCAAACCTCCTACATCCGTACAATCTGCATCCCGGTGCGGTCGTTGCCCGGGGCTATGACAAGGCGTTTCGGGGCTTCGGCGCAGCCCAGAGTAATTTTGCCATGGAACAGAATTTAAACCTGCTGGCCGAACAAGTTGGTATCTCCCCCTGGGAAATCCGCTATCGGAACGCCATCCGTCCGGGCCAGATCCTGCCAAACGGCCAGACCATCCTCTGCGAAGCTACCGGAATCGCTCCCGGGCTTGTCGTCCATGAGGAGGCAGATACCAGAATCACCCCGGATTCGGGAACCAGCACGGCTTCCCGCCAGACCGTAGTCACAGGAGAGGCCACCCGGGTTGCGGCGGAAAAATTAGAACAGGATCTGGATGGGGAAAACCCTTGCAGAATTAGAGAGGAACGAGTATTATGGAGAATATCACCTCAAACAACGAATACAAGGAGGCGCACCACCAAAATGAAACTTATGAAAACAACAGACGCTGTGGGTCAGATTCTCTGCCATGATATCACCCAGATCATCAAAGGCGTGACCAAAGACGCGGTATTTCGAAAAGGCCATATCATTACAGAAGCAGACATTCCGGTGCTGCTCAGTGTAGGGAAGGATCACGTTTATATCTGGGAAAACGATGAAACCATGCTCCATGAAAATGAAGCGGCCCAGATTCTGTACGAATTATGCAAAAATGAGCATATGCGGCCCACCCCCGTAAAGGAGGGCAAAATCGAACTGGTGGCAGAGTGCGACGGGCTTTTTAAAATTGACAGAGAGAAACTGAATCAGATCAATTCCCTGGGAGAGATGATGATTG
Source organism: Lachnospiraceae bacterium (assembly GCA_022790855.1). Taxonomy (GTDB): domain Bacteria; phylum Bacillota; class Clostridia; order Lachnospirales; family Lachnospiraceae; genus 14-2. The sequence goes on from JAAVYA010000034.1 coordinate 10,685, forward strand.
CATCCAGACACGGGGATTTCCCAGTAAAAAAAGGAGATAAACTGGCGGGAACCAGGATCATCCCCCTGGTAATTGAAAAGGAAAAAATGGATGCGGCCAAAGCCGTGGGAGGACAGGAACCGATTTTTGCATTGAAGCCTTTTTTGAAAAAGAAGGTGGGGATTGTGACCACCGGGAATGAAGTGTATTATGGGAGGATCCAGGACACATTCACACCGGTCATCAGAGAGAAGCTTTCAGAGTACGACGCAGAAATCCTGGGGCATGAAATCAGCAATGATGAGACGGAGCGGATTGCAGCAGCGATTCGGAGATTGTTGGAGGCTGGGGCGGATCTGATCATCTGCACTGGAGGCATGAGCGTGGATCCGGATGACAAAACTCCGGGAGCCATTGGCAGCGTGGCGTCTTCGGTGGTGGCTTATGGCGCTCCGGTGCTGCCGGGAGCCATGTTTTTGCTTGCTTACTATGGAGCGGATATTCCCATTCTGGGCCTGCCGGGGTGCGTTATGTATGCCAGACGGACGATATTTGATCTGGTGCTTCCAAGAATTATGGCGGGAGAACGGCTGGAAAAGAAGGATTTGGATCGGTTGGGAGAAGGAGGCCTGTGCCTGTCCTGTCCTGTCTGTACGTTCCCCAACTGTGGGTTTGGTAAATAGGAAGGAGAAACGGTGCAGGGATTTTACGAAGCGGTGCAAAGAGCCGATTTAAACCAGTGCATTTGGTCCGTGACGGTGATTGAGGGCATTGGGGCAGGCCAAAAGGCATTGTGGTGTAACGGCCAATTTTTGTGGAAGTCGGAAGGAGGATTTTTCAGCCAGGACCAGCATGCAATAGAAGCAGTTTTAAAAGGAGAGGAAGGCTGTGCCAACAGTTTGAAGCCGGAGGGGAGTGTGATCCCCTTTGGGGAATGCAGCCTGTATTGTGAACAACTGCGAAAAGAGGCGTATTTGGTGATTTGCGGCGGCACGGTGGATATTCTATTAGAACTGTTACAAGAGAGGGTTGACAGTCAAAAATAAAGGTGGTACTTTATTGGTATACCAATATACTTCTATGCACGGAATCATTTTATAACTGGATTTGTCACATTCCGAGCGTACATTCCCAGGAAGGGTGGAATCCATACCTGGGAAAATTTTTAGCCTATCGATTACTTTAAAAAAATAATCGGTATCACGGATGCGAGGAGAAAAAATTGTATGAAACGAACGGTCTTATTGGCAATGGCGGCAGCAATGGTACTGTATTTTGCTGCCTGCGGAAACGGAGCTTCCCAAATGGAGAAGCAGACGGAGGCAAACGAAGGGAATCTGGCAGCAGAGGGGGAAGAGGAAGTAGAGCTTCAAGTATTTATTGCCGCCAGCCTCAATACGGTGATGACGGATTTGGCCAATCGCTATCGGGAGGATCATCCCCATGTGAAAATTACCTTCAATGCAGAAAGTTCCGGCACTTTAATGATGCAGATTGAAGAAGGGTTTTCCTGTGATATTTTCTTTTCGGCGGCTCAAAAGCAGATGGATCAGCTGGAAGCGGATGGGTTTGTGGTAGAAGGAAGCCGGGCCAATGTAGTGAACAATCAGGTGGTGGTGGTGACGAGAAAAGGCAGCGGCACCAAAGTTACAGGTCTTAGCACTTTGCAGGATGCGGAAAATATTGCCCTTGCGGGAGAGAGCGTTCCGGTAGGAAGATATACCCGTCAGGCGCTGATCTGTAAAGGCATTCTGGAAGCAGAGGATCCTTCTGCTGTTACCACCCGGGAAGTTTCCCAGGCTTTCGCAGGTGTGGAAATCAGCGAGCAGGACAATGTAAGCAAGGTGCTCCTTGCCGTAGTGGAAGGCTCCTGCGAAGTGGGAACCACGTATTATTCCGATACCTATGGCTATGAAGAAGAGCTTCAGATTCTGGAAGTTGTGGATTCCAGTTTGACGGGAGACGTTATTTATCCAATCGCCAGGATCAAGAATGAAGAAGCAGGAGCATTGCAAACAAAGGCGGCAGAGGATTTTTTGGATTTTCTTTTGTCTGAGGAAGCAAAGGAAGTCTTTGAGACGTATTATTTTGATACGGATGTGGAGTAGCATATGGATATGATAGCGGAACTGTTAAAAAATCTGGACTGGAGTCCCCTGTGGATTTCTCTGAAAACGGGCGTGGTGGCAACCGCCCTTTCCTTTTTTCTGGGGATTTTTGCAGCAAGGAAGAGCCAGAGGCTCTCCGGGCCGGGCCGGGCGGTTTTAGATGGGATCTTGACGCTGCCCATGGTACTGCCCCCTACGGCGGCAGGATTCTTGCTATTGCTTGTGTTCGGCAGGAGACGGCCCTTGGGTTTGCTCTTGTATGAATCCTTTGGCGTCAAGGTGGTGCAGTCCTGGCTGGGATGCATTTTGGCCGCAACGGTCATTGCGTTTCCTTTGATGTACCGCAATGCCAGGGGAGCCATGGAGCAGATAGACGTCAATTTGGTCTATGCGGGGCGTACATTGGGAATGTCGGAGCGGAACATCTTCTGGAACGTGGTGGTGCCTTCCGCCGGGCCGGGGATTGTGTCCGGAACGATTCTTACCTTTGCCAGAGCTTTGGGGGAATACGGGGCCACCTCCATGCTGGCAGGAAATATTCCCGGTAAGACAGGAACCATTTCCCAGAAAATTGCCATGGTCATTCAGGACGGCGATTATGCTACGGCAGGATTCTGGGTAATAGTTATGCTGCTGCTTGCCTTCGCTGTGATTGTTGTGATGAATCTGTCTGCTGCAAAAGGAAGAAAACAGGACAGACGCTGGTAAATAAGGGCGGCTTCTTATACACTGTGGGTATCCAGGAAAGAAAGGTGCAATCATGGGGATTGACGTTAAGATTCAAAAAAGACTGGGAGCATTTCAGCTTATGGTGGAATTTCACGGAACCTCCAACCGGATTGGGATTTTAGGAGCCTCCGGCTGCGGAAAAAGCATGACGCTAAAATGTATCGCGGGGATTGAAACACCGGAGGATGGGTGGATTCGCGTGGGCGATCAGGTATTATTTGATTCTGACCGAAAACGGGATTTGAAACCCCAGAAGCGGAACATCGGCTATCTGTTCCAGAATTATGCCCTTTTCCCCACCATGACCGTGGCCCAGAACATTAGCGCAGGCTTAAAAGGAAGCCGCAAAGAAAAACAAAAACGTATCGAAGAGATGATAGAAAAATTCCAGCTCTCAGGGCTTCAGCATCATTTCCCCAGGGAATTATCCGGGGGCCAGCAGCAGCGCACAGCCCTTGCCCGGATTATGGCTTATGAGCCGGAGGCGATTTTATTGGACGAGCCTTTTTCTGCCATGGATGTATTTTTGAAGGACCGGCTGCAGCAGGAGATGACAGAGATGCTGAAAGATTATACCGGAACTGTGATCCTGGTGTCCCACAGCCGGGATGAAATCTATCGGTTCAGCCAGGAATTGTTGGTAATGGAACAGGGGAAACATGTGGTGTTCGGCGGTACAAAAGAGATTTTTGAACATCCTATGTATCGGGAGGCGGCCAGGCTTACCGGATGCAAAAATATTTCCGGGATTAGGCGCGTGGATGCCCATACCCTGGAGGCTTCGGATTGGGGAATCATCCTTCATACCAAGGGGGAGGTTCCTTTGGAGGCCAACTGGGTCGGTTACCGCGCCCATGATTTTGTGCCGGTATGGGGAGAGCGGAAGGAGAATTGCCTGAAGGTGGCAGTGAAAAGTGTGGCGGAGCTGCCTTTTGAATGCAATTATTACTTATGGCCGGAGGGGGATGGCCGGGATAAGGAGAGTATTTGCTGGTTCCTGCAGCGGGAGCGGCAGCAGGAGGTGGAGGAGAAGGGGATTCCGGATTATTTGGAGTTTCGGGAGGAGAAATTGATGTTTTTGAGGTGATGTTTGAGAGGGACGCCAGGGAAAAGTGGTTCCTTTTTTATAAGATAGAAGTATTTTTCTGTCGAAATGTGGTATAATCCGGATATTGGGAAAAAGGAAGTGATGTCTATGGGACGTAAGCGTGGCAGAGGCAGAAGGGTTGGAAAGCGGTGGGTACTATGTGCTGCATCGGGATGTGTTTTGGGGATTGCCCTGATTAGTTTGTTTGTGTTTGTGATTACGTTGTATCCTTATCTTAATTTGCCGAAAGTGACTGCCAGGGATTTGGACGAGCTTGGTCTTGAGAATTATAATAAGGTTATGATTGTTGCGCATCCGGATGATGAGCTGCTTTGGGGCGGGAAGCATTTGCTGGAGGACGATTATTTGGTGGTCTGTTTGACCAGAGGATATGATGAAGTCCGCAGAGGGGAATTTGAGCGGGTATTGGCGGAAACAAAAGATAAGGGATTGATTTTATCCTATCCGGATAAAGTTGGTAAAAAGCGCAGCAATTGGAAATTTTGGCGGCGTGATATGGAAGAGGATTTGACGGAAATTTTGAAGTATAAAGACTGGGAGCTGGTGGCGACCCATAATGAAGAAGGAGAGTATGGGCATAAACAGCATATTATGACTCATGAGAGCGTCAAAAAAGTGTATCAGGAAACGGGATGTAAGGCGAAATTATTCTGGTTTGGGAAATACTATGTGGATGATAAAGTGCCTTATGATCTGATGGAAATGGAGAAAGAAGTTTACAATCAGAAGCGTAAGCTGGCAAAAATCTATGAAAGCCAGCGCTCTTCTATCCGAAAGCTGTACCATATGCTGCCCTACGAATATTGGGAAGAAGAAAATGAATGATTACTTATCACGGCCAATGGCAATTAGTAAAGGAAACAAGATGCTCCCCTTTTCCCTGGCGTCCCCTCTCAGAAACACTTCACTAACTCACATTGCCCACGAATAGTAACAATTTGTGGGAGAATCCTTGACGGAAAATAAGGGAAATGCTAGACTATAGTGTGACAAACAGGCCGGAAAGGGTGAGGAACAATGCAGGCATATACAGGGTTTGCCCAGGTATACGACCTGTTCATGGACAATGTACCCTATGAAGAATGGGGCGTCTATTTGACAGGGCTGCTTCAGGAATATGGGGTGACAGACGGAATTGTGCTGGACTTGGGATGCGGGACAGGGAAGATCACCCGTTTGCTGAAAGCCCGGGGCTATGACATGATCGGCGTAGACAGTTCCGGGGAGATGCTTGGGGCAGCCATGGAGCAGGAGACGGAGGGAATTCTGTACCTTTGTCAGGATATGCGTAAATTTGAATTATACGGGACCGTGGCGGCAGTGGTAAGCATCTGCGATTCCATAAATTATATATTGGAAGAGGACGAGCTGCGGGAGGTATTTGCACTGGTAAATAATTATCTGGATCCCGGAGGGATGTTTGTATTTGACCTAAATACCAGATATAAATATGAGACGGTGCTGGGAGATACGGTGATCTGTGAGAACCGGGAAGAAGGCAGCTTTATATGGGAAAATTATTACCATGAAACAGAGCAGGTCAATGAATATGATCTGACATTCTTTGTCCGGGAGGAGGGAGAACTCTACCGGAAATATCAGGAGACCCATTATCAGAGAGGCTATGACCTGGGGGACGTCAAACGTTTGCTGCAGGAAGCGGGGCTGGAATTTGTGGCGGCTTACGATGCATTTACAAGAGAAGCGCCCAGGCAGGACAGCCAGCGTATTTATATCATTGCCAGGGAATTTCAAAAAAGGGGGATAAAACAGGCGTGAATATGACAGATTATATGGTAAGAGCCGTGGCGGCTAAGGGGCAGGTTCGGGCGTTTGCCATTACTTCCAGGGAATTGACGGAGAGAGCCAGAAGCTGCCATAACACCAGCCCGGTGGTAACGGCGGCGTTGGGACGGCTGTTGTCCGGGGGAGCTATGATGGGAGCCATGATGAAGGGAGAGCAGGACATCCTTACGATCCAGGTAAGGGGCAGCGGCCCTATGAGAGGGCTTACCGTAACGGCAGACTCCAAAGGCAGCGTTAAGGGATATCCTCTGGTGCCGGATGTGCTTATTCCTGCCAATGATAAGGGGAAGCTGGATGTAGCGGGGGCCCTGGGGCCCGGTTATTTGAATGTCATCAAGGATTTGGGATTAAAGGAGCCTTATGGTGGGCAGACGGAGCTTTCCACCAGTGAGATTGCCGAAGACCTGGCTTATTATTTTGCAGTATCGGAGCAGGTGCCCTCAGCCGTTGGACTGGGTGTGCTGATGGAAAAAAATAATACGGTGAAACAGGCCGGAGGGTTTATCATCCAGCTTATGCCTTTTGCAGAAGAGGAAGTGATCAGCCGCTTGGAACAGAAGGTAGCGTCGGTGGATTCTGTAACGTCGCTATTGGAGCAGGGGCATACGCCGGAGACGCTGCTTCAGCTCTTATTGGGAGAATCAGGGCTTGAGATTACGGACCGGATGCCGGTACGTTTTTTCTGTAATTGTTCTAAGGAACGGGTGACAAAAGCGCTCATCAGTGTTGGGGAACAGGAGATTCAAAAGATGGTTCAGGAGGGAAAGCCCATTGAAGTAAACTGCCATTTCTGCAATACCACCTATACCTTTACCCCGGAAGAATTAAAGGAGATTATAACGTGAGACATGGATTTGTAAAAGTTGCGGCGATCACGCCCAAGATAAAGGTTGCCGATCCTGTATATAATAAAGAAGTAATTTGTGAAAAAATGGAAGAGGCTTTTGCCAGAGGCGCCGTCATCCTGGTGTTTCCGGAGCTTTGCATTACCGGATATACCTGCGGAGACTTGTTTTTGCAGGAGCTTTTGCTGAGACAGGCCAGGGAGCAGCTTATGGAGATTGCAGCCCGTACCAGGAGGCATAATGGGATTGTCTTTGTGGGGCTTCCGCTGTTGCATGAGGGAAAATTATATAATGTGGCGGCGGCGTTAGGAGAAGGCCGGGTGCTGGGGCTGGTGCCCAAGACCTTTATTCCTATGTACAATGAATTCTACGAAGGCAGGTATTTTGCTTCCGGTATGGATGAGCCGGTGGGGGTTCTGCTTCCCGGAGGGCAGTCGGCAACCATGGGGAGAAATCTGTTGTTTGTAAATCCAGAAGTGCCGGAACTAAAAATCGGCGTTGAGATCTGTGAAGATTTGTGGGCGCCCAATCCTCCCAGTATTTCCCATGCGCTGGCCGGAGCTACTGTAATTGTGAATCTGTCCGCCAGCAACGAGACCACCGGAAAAGATCTCTACCGGGAAGAGCTGGTGAAGGGCCAGTCGGCAAGGCTGTTCTGCGGCTATGTCTATGCCAGCGCCGGGGAGGGGGAGTCCACCCAGGATGTGGTATATTCCGCCCATAATTTGATTGGGGAAGGAGGCGCTATCCTGGCGTCTTCCCAGCGGTTTCGAAACGAGACCATATACGGGGAAATCGACGTACAGAAGATGGTGGGAGAGCGAAGACGGATGAGCACCTTTTTTACCCAGGGAAGAGGCTATCTTCACCTTACCTTTGGACTGGGATTGGCGGAGACGGAATTAAGCCGTCCGGTGCTGCCCCTGCCCTTTGTTCCCAAAAGTGTGGAGCAGCGCAAAAAACGGTGTGAAGAGATCCTGGCCATTCAGTCCATGGGACTAAAGCAGCGTCTGGAGCATACCGGGTGCCGCAATGCAGTGGTGGGGATTTCCGGCGGGCTGGATTCTACCCTGGCGCTTCTTGTCACAGTGAGGGCCTTTGAACTGATGGGGCTTGATTCTAAGGGAATCTGGGGTGTGACGATGCCGGGCTTTGGCACCACCGGACGCACCTATGACAATGCGGTAAAAATGATACGATGTGTAAAAGCTTCGTTCTTGGAAGTGGATATTCAGGAAGCGGTGAAGGTACATTTCAAGGATATCGGCCAGCAGGAGGACGTCCATGACGTCACCTATGAAAACAGCCAGGCCAGGGAGCGCACCCAGATTCTGATGGACATTGCCAACCAGAAAAATGGCATGGTCATCGGCACTGGGGATATGTCGGAGCTGGCTTTGGGCTGGGCAACCTACAATGGGGATCATATGTCCATGTATGGTGTGAATGCATCAGTCCCGAAGACATTGGTGCGCCATTTGGTGGGATATTATGCGGATACCTGCCAGGACGAGGAGCTTCGGACCGTACTTTTGGATGTATTGGATACCCCGGTGAGTCCGGAGCTGCTGCCTCCTAAGGAGGACCAAATTTCCCAGAAGACAGAGGATATCGTGGGACCATATGAGCTCCATGACTTTTATCTGTATTATATGCTGCGTTTTGGCTTTACGCCGTCTAAGATCTTCCGTCTGGCATTGATCGCGTTTAACGGGATTTACCGGAGAGAGACGATTCTGAAATGGATGAATGTATTTTACCGGAGATTTTTCAGCCAGCAGTTCAAACGTTCCTGCCTGCCCGACGGACCGAAGGTGGGCAGCGTGGCAGTTTCTCCTAGAGGGGATCTGCGGATGCCCAGCGATGCCAGCGGGCGGATATGGATGGATGAGGTAAAGCGGTTGTAAGCTTAAACGGGGGCCTTTGCTATGTTTGGATATGTGGTTGTAAATAAGCAGGAAATGAAGTTTCGGGAATTCGATTTATACCGCTCCTATTATTGCGGGCTGTGCCGGGAGCTGAAAGCTTCCTACGGAACGTGGGGGCAGTTGACGCTAAGCTATGACATTACGTTTTTGGCGCTTCTTTTGACCAGCCTCTACGGAGAAGAAACGGATGCGGGAACATGCCGATGCGGAGTGCATCCCTTCCGGCGGCAGATGGTGCGGCGAAACATGTTTACGGCTTACGGAGCGGATATGAATCTTTTGCTCACTTATTATAAGTGCCAGGATGATTGGGAGGATGAAAGGAAGCTCTCCAAAAAGGCGCTGGGGGGTCTTCTGAAAGGAAAAGCAGAGGATGTGAAGGGACGGTACCCCAGGAAGGCCCAGGTGATCCAGGATTGCCTGGCAGGGATTTTGGACTGTGAGAAACGGGGCAGTCAGAATTTGGATGAAGCTTCCGGCTTTTTCGGAGATATTATGGGAGAGGTATTTGTCTTCCAACAGGACGAGTGGGAGGGAGAACTCCGGAGAATGGGGTTTTTCCTGGGAAAATTTGTCTATTTGATGGATGCCTATGAGGATATGGAAAAGGATACAAAAGAAGGAAATTATAATCCCTTTGGAGCATGGTATCAAAGGCCGCAGTTTGAAGAAGAATGCAGGAGGGTACTCACCATGATGATGGCAGAGTGTTCCCGGTCGTTTGAACGCCTTCCGTTGATAGAATATACGGAGATTTTGCGGAATATACTATACTCTGGCGTCTGGCACCGGTATGAACAGGTGCAAAAAAAGCGCAGGGAAAAGGAAGAGAAAGGAACAGAGCATGTATGATCCATATAAGGTGCTGGGAATAGACAGGACTGCCACGGAGGAAGAAATCAAGAAAGCATATCGGGGGCTGAGCCGGAAATACCATCCTGACGCCAATGTGAATAATCCCAATAAAGACAAGGCAGAAGAGAAGTTCAAAGAGATCCAGCAGGCATATCAGCAGATCATGGATGAAAGGGAACGGGGACAATCCGGTGGGTTCGGGGGCTATGGCCGGTCGGGAAGCGGCGATTCTGGTGGGTTCGGCGGTTACGGTGGTTTTGGCGGCTTTGGCGGATTTGGTGGGTTCGGTGATTTCGGCGGCTTTGGGAACCAGAGAACCCAGGGAACGGATGAAGAGACGGCCCGTCAGCAGGCGGCCTTGAATTATATCCGCAGCGGCCATTATAAGGAAGCCTTAAATGTCCTGAATAACTTATCCAGGCGGGACGCCCGATGGTTTTATCTTTCCGCCGTGGCCAATTCCGGGGTTGGAAATAACGTGACGGCGTTGGAACACGCCAAGCAGGCGGCTCAGATGGAGCCGGGAAATTTAGAGTATCAACAGTTGGTGCAGCAGCTTTCCGGGGGCGGAGGCTGGTATCACAACCGCAGGGAGCCATACGGCGGCTTCGGCTCAGGGCAGGAGGGATATTGCTCTAAATTATGTTTTACATACCTTCTGTGTAATTTGTGCTGCGGCGGGGGTATGTGCTGCGGCGGGCCTTATGGGTATTATCGTTAAGTGGGCTGGCCGGATGATAATTTTTGATGATTGGGAAGGAAGTATATCAATTGGAGGCACAAAGGAATAAAAAGAAAAGCTATGAGATAGATATGTGCAGCGGTGCGCTGCTGCCGAAGATCTTGATGTTTTCTCTGCCGCTTTTGCTGTCGGGAATTTTGCAGCTTTTGTTTAATGCGGCGGATATTGTGGTGGTGGGGCGTTTTACCGGAAGCGAGGCGCTGGCCGCAGTAGGATCCACCAGCGCTTTGATCAATCTGTTGGTGAATCTGTTTATCGGCTTGTCCGTTGGGGTTAATGTCATGGTGGCCAAATATTACGGAGCCAAAAGAGAGCAGGATATTTCCGATACGGTTCATACGGCAGTGCTGACTGCCATTGCGGCAGGCGCGGTGCTGACGGTCATTGGGGTGGTGCTGGCCCAGCCTATGCTGCGGCTGATGGGGACGCCGGAGGATGTCATTGGACAGTCCGTATTGTATATGCGGATTTATTTTTTGGGCATGATCGGGGTGCTGGTGTACAATTTTGGCGGCGCGGTGCTAAGAGGGATTGGAGATACGAAAAGGCCCTTGTATATCTTGTTTGCAGCAGGCGTTGTGAATGTGATCTTTAATCTGATTTTTGTGATTATATTTCATATGGGAGTGGCCGGGACGGCGGTTGCCACGGCAATTTCCCAGTTTATGTCGGCGGGGCTTGTACTGTACTGCCTGGCGAAATCAGAAGGCAGCTACCGGCTGGATATCCGAAGCCTTCGGATTGTGCCCAAAAAACTAAGGGAAATGGCGGGGATTGGAGTACCGGCAGGAATGCAGGGAGCAGTATTTTCCATATCCAATGTATTGATCCAGTCTTCGGTAAATTCCTTTGGTTCCATTGCTATGGCGGGGAATACTGCGGCTGCCAATATTGAAGGATTTGTTTACATAGCTATGAATACATTCCACCAGGCGGCCTTAAGCTTTACCAGCCAGAATTACGGCGCTCGCCAGTACAAGCGGATTTCTAAAATTATTGTGCTGTGCTTAGGAATGGTAGGAGTGACGGGTCTGGTGCTGGGGAACGGCGCATATCTGGCGGGAAACTGGCTGCTTCGGATCTATTCCGGGGATCCGGATGTTATCGCCTATGGAATGCTGCGTCTTTCCATTATCTGTACCATGTATTTTATTTGCGGCTTGATGGATGTAATGAGCGGTGTGTTAAGAGGGCTTGGCCATTCCGTTTTGGCTATGGTGGTGTCTATGGTGGGAGCCTGTGGCTTAAGAATCCTGTGGATTTACACCATTTTTGCCATGTTCCGCCGGATGGATGTACTATTCCTGTCCTATCCGGTAACCTGGGCCGTGACCTTTGGAGCGCATTTGATCTGTTTTTTCATAGTAAAAAAGAAACAGCTTCGGGATGTTTAAATTCCGGGCTGTTTCTTTTTGGAAATCATTTCGTCAGGACTGGAAAGTTTTTAAGATGTGATCCAGTGTGTCCAACAGCTTTTTAATATCAATGGGCTTTGCAATATGCCCGTTCATTCCACAGGAAAGGGCCATTTGGCGGTCTTCCTCGAAAGCGTTGGCTGTCATTGCGATGATGGGGATGGAGGCCAATGATTTCTGCTCCAGTTTGCGGATGGCTTTTGCCGCTTCATAGCCGTTCATCACCGGCATCTGGATGTCCATCAGCACAAGCTGGTAATATCCTGGCTGGGAGTTTGCCAGCATATCTACGGCAATCTGCCCGTTTGACGCAACTTCTGTCTCAAATCCGGCATCTTCTAAAATGGCTACGGCGATTTCCTGATTCAATTCCGTATCCTCCGCCAGCAAAATACGTCCGGTACGGAGCTTTTCTGCCTCCTGGCTGGAAACGGAGTTCTTTGGCTGATCTGATTTGATCACGGACTGCAGACAGCTTCTCAGCTCGGATAAAAACAGGGGCTTGCTGCAAAATGCGGTTACTCCGGCTTCTCGTGCCTCCTCCTCAATATCGGACCAGTCGTAGGCAGTCATAACGATGACGGGTACGTTTCCTCCGGTTTCTTTTTGAATCCGTCTGGTCACTTCCACACCGTTCATATCCGGAAGCAGCCAGTCTACGATATAGACGCCGTAGCTGTCCTTGCGCATAACGGCTTGGCGGGTACGGAGCACCGCTTCTTTTCCCGATAGAGTCCATTCCGCCCTCATGCCGATTTGCTGCATCATGTAAGATACGCTGTCGCAGGTGTTGAAGTCGTCGTCTACGATCAGCGCCCGGCAGTTTTTCAGCTCTGGGATTACCTGAGGCGTCTTTGTTTCGGGAACGAGGCGGAAGGTAAAGGAAACTAAAAATTCCGTGCCTACTCCTTGCTCGCTTTCCACTTGGATGGAGCCGTTCATCATATCTACGATGTTTTTGGTGATGGCCATACCAAGGCCGGTGCCCTGGATACCGCTGGTGGAAGTGTTGCTTTCCCGTTCAAAAGGTTCAAAAATGTGTTCTACGAATTCTTTGCTCATGCCCATGCCAGTGTCCTTGATATGGAATTCATATGTGGCATGGCCGGAAGAAGCGTTATTTTTTTCAATAATCCGAAGGCTGACGGAGCCTCCGTTGGGCGTATATTTTACCGAATTGCTCATCAGGTTTAAAAGGACCTGGTTCAGACGCAGTTTGTCACAATAGATCTGCTCGTCCAGGACATTTACCGTATCGATGAACAAATCCATCTGCTTAGCCCGGATATCCGCCTGAAGGATATTCCGCAGGCCGTGAAGAATATCCGGAAGGCTGCAGGGCTTTTCTTCCAGGTGTATCTTGCCGCTTTCGATGCGGCTCATATCCAAAATGTCGTTGATCAGGCTCAAAAGATGATTGCCCGAGGCCATGATTTTTTTTAGATATTCTTCCACCTGCTCTTTCCGGTCAATATGGGTGATAGCCAGGTTGGTAAAGCCCACGATGGCGTTCATAGGAGTGCGGATATCATGGGACATATTGGAAAGGAAGATACTTTTGGCCTTGCTTGCCCGGTTGGCCTGGGAAAGCGCGTCTTCTAACAGATGTTTTTTCTCCATCTCCTTGCGGATTTCATCGTCTACGCTGCGAAAGCCTATGACCAGGCCCCGGCTTCCATCCCACGTTCCGGCGCGTACGACTTTCATTTGGAAGTAACGTATCTGGCCGTCTAACACGGTCCGGTAATTTACATAATGAAGCTTGTGGTCTGTCAGGCGTTTTTTTAGAGATTCCAGGGAGGCTGCCTGCCGCATGGTTTCCCGGTCATCTTCATGGACAAATTGGCCGATGAATTGTTCCATACTTTCCGTCAGGGAAGCTTTCTTTGTAAAAATGTTGTCAAACATCTCTTTGTGGGCGCCGTCTGTCCGAAGGGGAGTGCCCATGCCAGTATCCAGATCAAAAAAGCAAACAAAGCTATAGTCGATTCCCAGGGCCTGGATGAGTTCTGCCTGATGCTGGGCCCGTTTCTTTTCTTCCAGCTTCTGGGCGGTGCAGTCCAACAGGAAGCGTTGGCAGACCAGTCTGCCATGCTCTTTCACCAGTTTGACATTGCCCATAACATGGATAATGTCCCCATTCTTATGCTGGACGCGGTATTCTACGCTGACACTGTCGTTTTCCTTTGTCAGAACCTTGATGCTGTCTACCAGTTTTTTGCGGTCCTTTTCCATAACGGAGCCGGCGATCATATCGAATCCTTCCGCCATCAGTGCTTCTTTGGAATCATAACCTAAGATTTTCAAAGCGGCGTTGTTGATTCCCAACAGCTTGGAACCGTCCATGGTATGGCGCATAACGCCGCAGTCCAGGGTAGTGAAAATCGTCTCCAGCGTATGGTTTTTCTGGATGATTTCCTGCTCATACGCCCGTTCCTGGGTAACGTCGATGGCCACTCCTACCGTACCCATAACACTGCCGTCCAGGTTAAACAGAGGGGATTTGTAAGTGGTTAAAAGCCGTGTTCCATCTCCGGTCTGAATGACTTCGTTGGAAACGCAGGTTTCCTTTTTTTCCATAACGATGCGTTCGGATTCGATACAGGCGGGATCATCCGCCTCCACGTCCCAAATAGAGGCGTGGCCTTGGCCTTCCACCCTCTCCCGGGGTTTATGTACGGTCTGGCAGAAGCTGTCGTTTACTTTTTTGTGAATGCCGTTTTTGTCCTTGAACCAGATCAGGCTGGGACTGTTGTTAATGGCCGCTTCTAAATAATGGTTGGTCTGCCAGTAGTCTTTGCTCATTTTATAGGTTTCCTGCCAACGTAAGAAATAAAAACGCAGTTCATGCTCAGACAGAGGCATTTTCCAGATATCCTGAATCTGGGAATAGAAGTGTTCCAGAGAAAGAAGCTGCTCTGGATCTGCCAACAGGATGAACTGGGCATCTTGGCCTTTGGCAGAAATCAGCGGCTTCAGTGCTTGTTTGGCATTCATCCCTCGGATATCGGCCAGAATAACGTCGGCATTGGCTGCCAAGTCAGCGGAGGGTTGACTGCTTTCCAGGAATTCATGGGAAAAATGCCCCAGGGGGGACATTTCTTTTACAATCTCAAATGCGCTGCGCTCTTGGCCCATCAGATAGAAGTGGATATGGCAATGGTACATGATGATTTCCTCCCCATGTTCTGCTAGTATTTTGCCTTAGTATTCATTATTGTAACAAGGAGAGGGGAGTGTGTCAATATTTGAAGGAAAGGTAAAAATAATATAATATTGTATTGACAAATAATATTATACAGCATATAATATTAGCAACAAAACAGTAATACATTTAAAACAGTAATATGCTTTAAATAATATGAAAAAGTGAAGAAGGAGTGATTGCATGGTATTTAACACAGGTGCGGCTCTTCTGGATGCAATCGTGCTGGCAGTAGTCAGTAAAGAAGAAGACGGCACATATGGTTATAAGATCACCCAGGATGTACGAAAGGCCATAGAGGTCTCGGAATCCACACTGTACCCGGTGCTTCGGAGGCTGCAGAAGGATGATTGCCTGGAGGTTTATGACGTAGAGTGCGGCGGCAGGAACCGCAGATATTACAAGATTACGGACAGGGGCGGCGCACAGTTGAACCTGTATAAGACAGAATGGGAGAATTATTCTTCCAAGATTTCATTACTGTTTTCGGGAGAGGAGATTATATGAGCAGAAAAGAATTTATGGAACAGCTTGAAAAGCTGCTGATGGATATCCCCCAGGAGGAACGGGAGGAGGCCCTGACTTATTACAATGGGTATTTTGAGGACGCCGGGGAGGAAAATGAAGCCAGTATTATTCAGGAGCTGGAATCTCCCGAAAAGGTGGCGCGGATCATCAAAGCGGACGTGGGCGCAGAGGAAGAGATAGAGTATTCGGAATCTGGTTATTCGGATACCAGGTTCCGGCAGCAGGAAGAAGTGGGAAGGCGGGAACAAACGCAGGGATACCGGAAGGGAACACCGGAAGGTGCGCACAGAGCCGGCGGTTCTGATTACAGCCAGTCTTCCGGGAACAGCGGTTATGACTTTGATTCCAAAAAGGCTTCTCCCCAGGAAAAAGACAACAGCAGGACGATTCTGTTAATCATTCTGGCAGTTGTAACATGTCCCATATGGCTGGGGCTGTTGGGAGGGCTCTTTGGGTTGGCAGTGGGAGCTGTGGCTACCGTATGCGGCTTGCTTTTGGCGGCGGTAATTATTGTGTTTGTATTTTATATCGTTGGAGTCGTATTCATTGGCGTGGGAATCAGTATGCTTGCCGTTGGAAGCATAGGAATCAGTATGGGGTTGTTTGGTGTCGGCTGTTTGATGCTGGCTGTGGGGATTCTTGGGACGGTGGCTTGTGTATGGCTGCTGGGCAGATTCCTTCCATGGATGGTTCGGGGAATCGTATCTCTTTGCGGCCGCTTATTTCAAAGAAAGGGGAGAATGGCATGAAAGGATTTACAAAAGTCTGCCTTGTGATCTGCACGGTTCTGGTGGTGCTGGGTGTGATATTCTGCGCTGTCAGCGCCAGCATGGGATTTGGATACCGGCAGTTTTGGGAGATGGCACGGGACGGGGCGTTTCAGTTCGGACCGGATGGTTTTGATTTTTGGGATGATGATTTTTGGGATGATGACAACTGGATGAAAGAAGAGGGAGGGAAAGAAGAAGTGAAAAGTAAAGACGGTGATTGGGTGCAGTCGGAGAAAAGCTGGCCGGCCGCAGGTATTCGGAATCTGGATATTGATTTTGACTTTGGAAAGCTGGAGATTTTACCTTCGGATAAGGATGAGATTCAGCTGGAGGTTTACTATCGGAGTAATTGGGAAAAGTATCAGAGGAGCATCTACTGGACGCAGGACGGCGATACCTTAGAAGTGCATGATTCAGTGGACCGGAAGATTTTCAGGCTGTTCCGCCATGGCGTGGGGGATGCAAAACTGGTGATACGTATTCCGAAAGGAAAAGTGTTTGAAGAGTTTCAACTGGAAATCGGTGCGGCGGATGTGGATGTGTCCTTAGATACCCAGCTTTTTGCATCGGAAATGACCATTTCCCTGGGAACCGGGCAGTTTGTTGGAAATTCTGCCGGGAAGGATCAGACGCTTTTGAACGCCAAGGAGCTGGATTTGGATATCGGAGCAGGGAAACTGGAGCTGTCTGGGATTGTTGCCGACGAGATAGACGCAGACTGTGGGGCTGGGGAGATGTCCCTAAAAAATGTGACCGCCAAGAATGTGGACGTAGAAGGCGGCGTGGGAAGAGTTGTTCTTGAAATGAACGGCAAGAAGGAGTATTATAATTATGATGTGGAATGCGGCATTGGCCATGTGATAATTGGAGATTCCTCTTACAGCGGCCTGGGTGCCAGCAAGAGCATCAACAACGGCTCCGACCGGAATATGAATATTGACTGCGGCATTGGAGAAGTGGAGATTTCTTTTACAGAGGAATAAAAACAAAGTTTTTTGTAACCGTATAAGTATGGATTCAAGATAGGAGAGATGAATATGCAGCCAAAAAGACTATACAAGTCAAAAACCAACCGGGTATTGTTCGGCGTATGCGGCGGCCTGGGAGAATACTTTAATATTGACCCTACGATTTTCAGGCTGATTATGGTGCTTTTGATCTGCGGGGCCGGGAGCGGGCTGCTGGCCTATATTGTGGCGGCGATTATTATACCGGAAGAGTATTAATGTATAAAGGCGGGGATTGAGAAGTACCTGGGACAGGAGGAGCGAGTATGGCAAACATCATAGACGCCCATTGTCATTTTTTGACAAAAGAATATGTAGATGCGTTAAAAAAGCATGACCGGATTACCGAGGATGGGTTCCCAATTCCGTCATGGAGCTTAGAGGAGCAGCTTTCTTATATGGAAGTAACTGGGATTGGCCACGGGATTCTTTCCCTGTCTTCTCCCCATGGGCATTTTGGAGACGACGGCGAGGCGGCGGAATTGAACCGCAGTATCAATGAGACGGCGGCAGAATTAAAAAAGAGGTATCCCGGTAAATTTTCCTTTGCGGCCTGCCTTCCCCTGCCCAATGGGACCCTTGCGGCAAAGGAGGCGGCTTATGCCATGGATGTATTGGGGGCCTGCGGAGTGAAGGCGCCAAGTCAGGCAGGCGGCGTATATCTGGGGGATGAACGGTTTGTGCCTTTGATGGAGGAATTGGAGCGGAGGGAAGGAGTTCTTTTGATCCATCCCACCAAGCCCCCTGTGGTGCCAGGGGGATGCTTTACCAGCGGGCCGCTGCCGCTTTTGGAGTTCTTAAACGATACCACCCGGGCTGTGATAAATCTCATTGCCACAGGAACCTTAAGCAGGTATCCCCATGTGCGGGTGGTGGTTCCTCATTGCGGGTCCTTTCTGCCCAATATTATTGACCGCCTGACCGGGATTACCAAGTTGCTGGCATCCAAAGGCGCGGGAGAGGCGGTGGATGTGCAAAAAAGCCTGGATTCCTTGTACTTTGATCTGGCAGGGGATATTTATCCACGGGGAATTTCCATTGTACGGAGCCTTTCGGAAGATTCCCATCTTTTGTTCGGCGGGGATTTTCCTTATACTCCCACAGAGTTTGTGGTGGAGAAAATTAAAAGGATGCAGAAGGATGAGAGCTTGAAAGGAAGCCTGGAAGGAATTTTTTCCGGAAATGCGAAGAGATTATTCGGAATATAAGTGAAAGAAGAAAGGATGACGTACATGGTCATCCTTTTAAACTACGCCATTCGTCTTCCAGAATGGACATAAGTATCACGTCTGCGTAGCGGTTCTTGTCTAAAACGGCGTCCCGGAGGACTCCTTCTCTCTGAAAACCTGCCTTTCGATAAGCTTTCTTTGCTCTGGGATTGAAGGAATATACTTCCAGTTCCAGCCGGTGCAGTTTTAATGTTTCAAATGCAAAATCCCGGGCGGTTTCCACGGCCCAGGTGCCGATTCCTTTCCCGCGTTCTGTTTCATGGAAAATCCCGATTCGGAAATTTGCGCTCCGTAAGTCCCAGTCGATTTCGTTGATCACGCTTTCCCCCACGATGCGGCCGTTTGGGGAAACGATCAAAAAGAAAGAACGATTCTCATCCTTGCAGAAGCTGTGGAAACAGGAGAGGACTTCTTCTTTCGAGAAAGTCTCTTTGCACCCGGTGAGATAGGATACTTCCGGATCCAGGGGGTTGAAATTTTCTTCGTAGTATGCTTCGGCGTCTTCTGCTTTTGCAAGCCGAATGACATATCCATTTTTTTCCCATATGTAATCTTGATTCATAGTAAGACACTCCTTAATATAAGAATTTCAGTATAACATCGTTGATTGTGTGATTCAATTAAGCTGCCAGAGACTGATCTTAAAATTTAGCCGTCATCATCATGTGAAAAATGCCATGATCCAGATAACAGCCTATGGTTCCGTTCACTTTTTTGGAGAAGGCCAATATGCTTTGCATACCCAACCCGTGGTTTCCATTCTTTTTGCTTTTAGGTAGATTTGTAATGGGATCCAGCAGGATCTCTCCTTCGTATCTGTTTTTGCTCTCGATAAACAGTTGGTTGTGGGAGCAATGGATGTTCAGTTCCAGCTCTCTTTTTTCTTTTTCAAATTCTTTGACACACTGAAGGGCGTTCTCAAATAAATTTGCAACCACTAAGGTAAGCTCATAATCATTGACCGGTAGTTCTTTTGGAACTCTTGCGTCAAGAATTACTTTGATATCTAAAGACAGGGCTTTGGCCATCATATTTGTAAGGATGGTATTGACTAGGAGGTTGGCGCAGTATGCCTCTACTTTATTTTCGTCTGCCATGTGGCTGATATGCTCATTCACCGATTTGATCTCATCGTATTTTTTCTGTTCCAGCAGGGAATCGATGAGCTTGGAGTAATGACGGATATCGTGGTGCAGGATTTTTAGATTCTGTTCCGCCTGTTCCACAAGATAGTGCCGGTTTTCCAAGCCCTGGATATAGGACTGCTGAAGCATATGCTCCCAGTAAATGGAGCTTCTTTTCGCCTCGCTGTTGAGATAGCGAAGCACAACAATGTAGGATACGAACATAGTGATGGCAATGAATATGGTTCCCGGGATATTATCGGGATTTTCGTAAAGGGTATGTGGAAAAAATCCGATAAAGGAAAAACTGCAATAAAAGAATACGGGAATCAGGCACAGCTCCCACCAGCCTTTGTTATAGCTTTTTTCCTGGAATTCCAGACAGATCTTCCGAAGATATTTGGATAAAAACAAAATAATCCCAAGGTGTATGGCCGAACTGCCGATGAGGGCCAGTATGGAGCTTTCGGAATATATTTTTATGATAGCCGCAGAGATGGCTCCTGCGATCACATAGCTGGAGGCGCTGAGCCCCACAAATAGCGCTTGGCTGCTTTTGTATTTGGAGTTAAAAATTGCGGTGGATTGGGTCAGTGTGATTTGAAGGAGAGTCACGATCACATAGCATAGGCGGCTTTCGGGGAAAAAAATTAATTTGAACCCGTCCAGGATACTTATGGCCAAAAATGAAAAGAGGCAGCTTAAGATGGTTGTGATCCTGGAATAACGATGTAAAATAAATAGATAGATAAAGAGCATCAGAAAAATATGGCTTATGACATATGTAATTGCAGTAAAATAATTCATGTCTTCTCCTCATTTGTATTGGGTGGAAACAAATAAAAGGTATTCTTTTTTTACTTGTAAGGTTCTTCTTCTGCTGACAGGAATACGGGTGCCGCTGTCTAATATCACATCGCTCTGGTTTAGCTTACGGATGTAATTCATATTTATTAAAAATGACTTATGGACGCAGATAAAGTTCTGAACCTGAGCCAGCTCTTCAATTTCTTCATCAAAGGATTTCCGCATAAAGATACTCGTGACGATCTCTCCGTTTGTCAAATGGATGTCCAGTTTGCGTGAAGCATTTTCAATGTATTCTATCTCGGAGTAAGGAACAGCCGTCAGACCTTCCTTTGTTTTCACCAGAAAGACGGAGTTCTTTTTCTTATCCATATGGGATATGGCATAATCAAGGGCCTCAAACAAATCACGTTCCCCGGTTGGTTTCAACAGATACCTGATCGCATGGAGATCATAAGCTTCCATGGCAAAGCTGTCAGAGGAAGTAACGTAAATGATCATACTTTTTGGGTTGTTTTTCCTGATCTCAGTACCAAGATTAATTCCTGTGATGTTAGACATTAAGATATCCAGGATGTATAGATCCGTCTGCATCCCTTTTTGTATTTCCTGTAATAATTCCGTGGCATCTGAAAATATTTTTATCTCAATATGGATGTCAGGACAGCGGCCTTTGTAGGCTTGTAACAGTCCTTTCAGTTTTGCCAGGTCGTTTAAATCATCGTCACAGATTGCAATCCGCATAGCAATGGATTCCCTCCCAATTCTTACCCTTTTCGTCTTTGGCAATTAGCTCCGGGCAAAAAAATGTGTTTAAGGAAAACGTTTTTTGTCTGGAAAATTGGCCTTAAGTGAGCATTATACACTATTTTACGGAATTGTAAAGGGGGAGTGCAATAGTCAATGACTTCCAGCGTTTCTTTGCGAAGAAACAGTCGTAAAATGTGAAAAATGGGATGTGGAAATTTAATACGATTTGATATAATGAAATCACATTTTTGGATTTTCCGTAAAAAAGAACGGCTTGTGAAGGCCCCTGTTTGCGGAAAATTTTTTATACATATAACTAAAAAGGAGAGAGTTTATGGGAAAAATAGTATGGAGCAACCGATATGACATTGGTGTGGATATTATTGACAGGGAACATAGAAAATTGTTCCGTATTCTTAATAAGCTTTTTGAATTTGGTCAGCAGAAGGAGAAAAGTCAGTGGGTCTGCCAGGAGGCCGTGAAGTATTTTAAGGACCATGCGCTGCAGCATTTTCAAGATGAAGAAAACTATATGATGTCGATTGATTATGCCGGATTCAAGCTTCACAAACGGATTCATGATAATTTTCGTGAGATCACCTTGCCTGCCCTTGAGAAGGAATTGGAACTGACCAGCTATGCCGGCAATTCTATCGATCATTTTTTAGGCGTATGCGCAGGGTGGCTGATTGGACATACATTGACGGAGGATCAGGCCATTGTCAGCGGGGAGAATGTGAAGCAATGGGAAAATCTTCTTCCGGAGGAAGAACAGGCGCTTATGGGCCAGGCAATTATCAGCCAGATTTACCGTATGTTTCGGCTGGATTCCCGGCTGATCAGTAACTGCTATGGCGGTGAAAAATTCGGAGACGGCATCTATTATCGCTTTATATATGTTACAAAGGAAAAAAAGAGATGGGAGTTTTTGCTGATTTTGGAGGAACAGCTTATCATCAATACCATCGGCGGCGTGGTGGAAATGAAATCCAAGTCCTTGAATGTCATGTTGATGAATGTCGCCAGGTATACGGCAAGACAGTTTATCGAACATATCAAAGGGCATTTTCCCTCTTTGGAGCAGGCGGATGTAAAGGAAGAACAGCTTTTGACCTATGAGCAGTTCCAGAAGGTGTTTGAGAAGCACAGCCCGCAATTTAGCTTGCTGTTTGATACCGGAAAAGGGTATTTTGCATATTGTATGACTACAGGGGAGCTATTGTCCAATGAGGATGGGGGGCTTGCTATTACCGAGGACGCCATGGCGACAGTTGAAAAATATCTTGCTCAGAATAAAGCACAGAAGGAGGCAATGAGCAGTAAGAGAAAGATTCTTGTGGTGGATGATTCAGAGTTTATGTTGAAAACAATGCAGCAGTTGTTGGGAAATGATTATGAAGTCTTAACGGCCACATCCGGCTTGTCCGCTTTTCGGAGTATTACGTTGGACCGCCCGGATCTGGTGCTCTTAGATTATGAGATGCCGGTGTGTAAAGGAAGCCAAATATTGGAAATGATTCGTTCCGAGAAAGAGTTTGCCGATATTCCGGTTATTTTTTTGACCAGCAGGGTGGATCGGGAGAGTGTCAAAAAGGTGGTGGAGCTGAAGCCTCAGGGCTATTTGTCCAAATCTCTTTCACCGGAAATGGTAAAAAAAGAGGTCGATCAGTTTTTTACAAAGAAATTCAAAGTGAACGCCTGATTGAAAGCAGAAAAATGGAATCCGCATAGTAAAATCCCGGGTAATGTGGTAATATATTCATGAATAGAGACTTTTGAATTATTTGAAGGGATGATAGCGGATGCCCTTAAACATTGTTTTGATAGATAGGGAAAAATTGATATCACACGGAAATTGGCCGGTGTCATTGCAGCAGCTTCTCCTGGGGCTGCATCAATATGAAACGGTGGTTCTTGATGTTTCTGGCATTCAGAAGGATGGAATAGAAGCGTGGAACACAGAACAGGCGGTATCCTGGGCGGACTGCCTGATGATTGCTGATTGCGAGGAAAGTGTAACATGGGCCGGGGAACGTCACATAGCGGTCTTAGGCTATGGGCCTTGCGGCCAAACGGTTTCGGAGTCTTCGCTTTCCCAGCTTCCGATGATTGTGGAGGGGTTTGAGGAGGTTGATTATTATTTCCTGGAGCGGGTGTATCAGCGATACCATCATCTTCCCTGGACAGTGATTGAAACCAGGCGGTGCTTGCTGCGGGAGATTACGCTAAACGACATTGACGACTTGTACCGGCTGTATGAACCGGAAGAAATGACGCGTTATATGGATGGATTGTATGAGAACCGCCAAAAAGAGGAAGAATATACCAAAGCCTATATCCAGCATATGTATCGCTTCTATGGCTATGGGCTGTGGCTGGTGGTGGAGAAAGAGACGGGCGAGACCATAGGCAGGGCGGGCCTTGGACATTTGGAGGTAGAGGGGGAGGTCCAGTTGGAGCTGGGGTATTTGATTGCCAGAAGCAGGCAGCGCCAGGGGTATGCGTTTGAGGTCTGCCAGGGGATTCTTGATTATGCCAGGGAGGCGACGGAGTTTGCTTCTATCCATTGCCTGATACAAAAGGAAAACCTTCCTTCGGTCCGGCTGGCGGAAAAATTGGGCTTTCGCTGGGAAAAAAGTGTCGCATGCAACGGAAAAGAGATGCAAAGATACGTGAAAATCTTGCAAACTTAGACAAGATTGCTTATAATAGTAAAAATAATTGTAACTGGGGAGGAGTCAAACAGTTACAGAAATCTGATATCTGGACAAAAGACGGGAGAATCATTTATGGTGGATAAGAAACTCATTGAGAAGGAAGAGCAAAAAGAGGAGCTTATGCAGGCCGGCCATATCAAGCCTACTAAGGAATTTGCAAGTCCTGAGAGCCTGTATGAAGAACTGATTGGCAGCGTAAGGCGCTACCACCCCTCCGCAGATATTTCTTTAATAGAAAATGCGTACAAGATTGCGTACAAGGCCCATGAAGGACAGGTGCGCAAGTCCGGGGAAGCTTATATTATCCATCCTCTGTGCGTGGCTATTATCCTGGCAGAACTGGAACTGGATAAGGAGACCATTGTCGCAGGGCTGCTCCACGATGTGGTGGAGGACACGGTGATGACGGACGAAGAGATTGCCCAGCAGTTTGGGGAGGAGATTGCCCTGCTGGTGGACGGCGTTACCAAGCTGGAAAAATTGTCTTATGATGCAGACAAAGTGGAGAAGCAGGCGGAGAATTTGCGGAAAATGTTTTTGGCCATGGCCAAGGATATCCGGGTGATCTTGGTAAAGCTGGCGGACCGTCTTCACAATATGCGTACTTTAAAATACATGACCCCGGCGAAGCAGAGGGAGATTGCCAGGGAGACCATGGATATTTATTCTCCCATAGCCCAGCGTCTTGGAATTTCCAAGATTAAGATTGAATTGGATGATCTGTGTTTAAAATATTTGGAGCCGGAAGCCTATTACGATTTGGTGGAAAAGGTGGCCGTACGCAAAAGCGCCCGGGAGGAGTATATCCAGGAGCTGGTGGCGGAGGTGCGGGAGCATATCAATAAAGCAGGCATCAAAGCCAATATTGACGGCCGGGCAAAGCATTTTTTCAGTATTTACAAGAAAATGGTGAATCAGGAGAAAACCCTGGATCAGATTTATGATTTGTTTGCCATCCGGATCATTGTAGCCAGTGTCCGGGAATGTTATGCGGCCCTTGGGGTGATCCATGCCAAATATAAGCCGATTCCAGGCCGGTTTAAGGATTATATTGCCATGCCGAAGCCCAATATGTACCAGTCTCTCCATACAACGCTGATCGGCCCCATCGGCCAGCCCTTTGAGATTCAAATTAGAACCTATGAGATGCACCGTACCTCCGAGTACGGCATTGCGGCCCACTGGAAGTATAAAGAATCCGGCGGCAGCAGTAAAGGCGCCAAGACACAGGAAGAGGAGAAAATCGGCTGGCTGCGGCAGGTGCTGGAGTGGCAGCGGGATTCTTCCGATAATCGGGAATTTATGAGCTTGCTAAAAAGCGACCTGGATTTATTTGCAGATACGGTATTCTGTTTTACCCCCACCGGAGATGTAAAGACGCTGCCCAGCGGTTCCAATCCCATTGATTTTGCCTATGCCATACATTCTGCCGTGGGAAATAAGATGATTGGGGCCAGAGTCAACGACAAGCTGGTAAATATTGATTATATCATTCAAAACGGGGACCGGATTGAGATTCTGACTTCCCAGAATTCCAGGGGGCCCAGCCGGGACTGGCTTGGTATGGTAAAAAGCACCCAGGCCAAGAATAAGATCAACCAGTGGTTCCGAAGCGAATTCAAAGAAGAAAATATTTTAAAAGGCAAGGATTTGATCGTGCAATACTGCAAATCCAAGAGTATTGACTGGACGGAACTGAACAAACCGGAATATCAGCAGAAGATCATGCGCAAGTATGGATTCCGGGACTGGGAATCCACACTGGCGGCCCTGGGACATGGGGGATTGAAGGAAGGCCAGATTATCAATAAGATGCTGGAATATTACCAGAAAGACCATGCCGTAGCTTTGACGGATGCGGATGTTTTAGATCAGATGGGAAGCGGTTCCCAGGGCGGCAAAAACAGGCAGGAAGAGAGAAAACGTTCCAAAAGCGGGATTGTGGTCCAGGGGGTATCGGATGTGGCGGTGCGTTTTTCCAAATGCTGCGCTCCGGTGCCGGGAGATGAAATCGTAGGATTTGTAACCAGAGGCCGGGGGATTTCCATTCACCGGACGGATTGTATTAACATGCTGAACCTCTCAGAATTGGAACGCGCCAGGCTTCTGGAAGCGGATTGGGCCGGAGAAGAAGGCGAAGCGGGCCTGTTTATGGCGGAAATTAAGATCTACGGAAATAACCGTACCGGGCTTTTGGTGGATGTAAGTAAGATTTTTACAGAGCGGCAGATTGACATTGATTCCATACATTCCAATACCAGCAGACAGGGAGTCGCAACCATTACCCTGGCGTTTCATATCAAAGGAAAAGACGAACTGCGGGCATTGGTGGACAAAATACGCCAGGTGGAAAGCGTCATAGACGTACAGCGTACCACTGGTTAATACAGATTCATGTAGGGCCAGAATGAAAAAGGAGGACATATGCTGAAAATAGAAGTGGAAGGATTTTGCGTGGGCGAGGTGCAGACCAACTGCTATTTTGCCGTGAATAAGGAGACGAAGGAGATGTTCGTGGTAGATCCCGGTGCGTCGGCCAAAATGCTGGCGGGGCGGATTCAGGAAAAAGGATACCGTCCTGAGGCGATCCTTTTAACCCACGGCCACTTTGACCATGCAGGGGGAGCCAGGGAGCTTGCGGATCTGCTGAAAGTAAAAATATATGCCCATGAGGCGGAGGAAGAGACCTTAAAAGACCCCTCCAGAAATGTTTCTGGTATGACGGGGGTCCGGGAGCAGTATGAGGCGGATATCTATTTGAAGGATGGCCAGACTCTGCAGTTGGCAGGATTTGATCTGCGGGCGCTGCATACCCCGGGGCATACGCCGGGAGGGTGCTGCTACTATATTCCCAGTGAGGCGGTGCTGTTTTCCGGGGATACTTTGTTCTGTCAGTCCGTAGGAAGGACGGATTTCCCAGGGGGAAGCATGGGACAGTTGGTACGTGGGATCAGAGAAAAGCTGCTGGATCTGCCGGAATATACCAAGGTATATCCGGGACATATGGAGACGACAACCATAGGCCAGGAGAAGCAGGGGAATCCATTTTTGTAGAACTATTTTAGTTTGACTTGGGCGGCAATTCGAAGAGGATAGGAATTGCCCTTCATTTTCGCGGGCAATGAGGAACATAGTCATGTTTACATGGAGATGTAACGAATGCCGCGATAGTCGAATACCCTGTTGCTTGCAGCGGGGTATTTCATTTGTGTGCCGAGGGGCGAGAAGTTTATTCTTCCTCTACCCTATTAAGAAAATCTTTCGCATATTATCGTTGACAAGAATCGGGCTGGATATCTATAATGGTCGTAAGGATGGAGATATCCGGCGTTTTTTCTTTTACATCTCACATTATCTTTTTACAGAAGGGGACTATAATGAAAGACCATAAAGTACGTATTATTCCGATTACACTGATTTTATGTATCTGTATATCCTTATGTTTTGTAGCTCCCATGCAAGTCTATGGAGCCGATGGAGTATTGTCCATTGCCGTATCCAGCATGGAGGTTTCCGTAGGCAGTAATTTAACTGTGACGTTGCATGCGGAAGGCTCTGGCGGGGAAACGGCGACTGCAGATATGGAATTTACCTATGACACCAGCGTTTTTTCCTTTGTAAGCTGCGATGCCTATTATTCCGGCGGAGAAGGAGGAAAAGTAAATGCCAGCGGCAGCACCGTTACGATTACATTGAAGGCCATTGCCTCAGGAAGCGCCGGTTTGAAGGTGTCAGGCAGCAATGGGAAACTTGCGGATAGTCAGGAGTCTTTAAGCAGTATGGTGCCTGCAGGAGTGACCATTACTGCGGGCGGCGGAGAGGACAATGCCAATAAGTCCGGGGACAACAGCCTTTCTTCTTTGACATTATCGGCGGGAGAATTATCTCCGGCGTTTGCTTACAATGTGACGGAATACACGGCGGAAGTGCCTTATGACGTTACCAGCATTGATGTGAATGCAAAAACCTCCAACAGCGGTGCCAAAGTAGAAGATATTATTGGAAACCGTGAGCTGCAGGTGGGAGAAAACCGCATTGCCATCACTGTGAAAGCAGAAAACGGGGCAAGAGTAGTCTATAATATTATTGTTACAAGGCGGGAGGAAGGCGCGGGCAGTCCCGGCGGGGAAGACGCCTCCCAGGACCCCGGAGATGCGGAACATCCCGATGCATCCCAAGGATCGGAAGACCCCGGGGAACCAGAAAATGATGCGAAAACCCCGGATAACGCGAAAGACAATACAGAGAAAACAGACGAGACGGTGGGTCAGGAAGAATATGAACAGCGGATAGCGGCTCTTCAGCAGGGGATGACCCAGCTGGAGGACAAATATAAAGCAGAAAAATCCTTTTCCAGGAAAATGATCGCAATCTTAGGATTTATCATCGTTATTCTTGTGATCCTTTGTATCAATTTACTTGTATTTATGAAACGGAAACGATCGGACGCCATAGATTGGGAAGAAACGGAGTTACCGGAAAAAAAGACCCGAAAGAAGAAAGGACATTTGTCGGATGCTTATTTGGGGCAGGAGGATGACTGGCTGGATGATGAAATTATAAGCGAGCCTTTACCCAAAAAGACAGGAAGGGTTATAAAAGAAGAAAAGGAAATACCAAAAACTCCGGAGGCGCCCAAAGAGACGTATCGCAATCCGGAGGAGATTGAATTTATCGACCTGGATGATCTGTAAGGCAATAACAGCGTATTTGGTAAGGCTGCCGGGATTGACCTCTAGTTCCATCTGTGTTATTATGGGTATAACAAAAGACAGGTGATATCATGCTTATAGAAATTGACTTTAACAGCGAAGAGGCTTTTTATATCCAGTTAAGGAACCAGATTATTATTGGAATTGCCATGAACCAATACCAGGAAGGAGATTCCTTGCCTTCCGTCCGTCAGCTTGCAGACCGTGTGGGAATCAATATGCACACGGTGAATAAGGCTTACAGTGTCCTGAGACAGGAGGGGTTTATCCGCCTAGACAGAAGAAAAGGCGCTGTGATCGCTCTGGATACCGATAAGCTGCGGGCAATGGAAGAGCTGCAGACGAATCTTCGGGTAGATTTGGCCAGGGCTGTATGCAAAGGTGTATCAGAAGACGAGGTACATCAGATGGTAAAAAGTATCTTTGAAGAGATGGAGACGAGAGAATCATAGAAAGAGAAAGAAGGTAACAGGAGGATTTTTACATGCACAGGGAATATACAGGCAAAGCAGCCAGAGCTTTGGATTTTGCGGAAAAGATATCCCAAAAAATGCATCACAATTACATTGGAACAGAGCATATCCTAATGGGCTTATTGAAAGAACGCACAGGCGTAGCGGCAAATATCCTGCGGGATTATGGAGTAGACGAGAAAAAGCTGTTAGAACTGATCCGTGATTTGATCGCCCCGGGAGAGGATGTGGCTATTTTAGAGCGGGACGGATATAGCCCCAGGGCTTTTCAGGTGCTGGAAGAGGCAGATCAGGAGGCAGGGCATGCAGGAGCGTCTTTCGTGGGAACGGAGCATCTTTTGATCGCTATATTAAAAGAGCCGGAGTGTGTAGCGGCTCGTCTTTTGAATACGTTGGGAATTAACGGAAAGAAGATGTATATTGATACTATGACGGCGATGGGGCAGGATACCGCCGCCATGAAAGAAGGACTGAAAGCTTCCAAAGCCAGAAGAGAAGGGAATGCCACTCCTACTCTGGATCAATATTCCAGAGATTTGACTCAGTTGGCCCGAATGGGAAAACTGGATCCGGTGATTGGAAGAGAAGAAGAGATCCGCCGCGTCATTCAGATTTTAAGCAGAAGGGGCAAAAACAACCCCTGTTTGATTGGAGAACCCGGAGTAGGAAAGACAGCCGTTTTAGAAGGTTTGGCCCAGAGGATTATAGACGGTACGGTGCCGGAGACGGTAGAGGGAAAACGAGTGGTGACTCTGGATTTAGCGGGAATGGTAGCAGGCTCCAAATACCGGGGAGAATTTGAAGAGCGTATCAAGAAGGTAATCCGAGAGGTGATTGAATCAGGGAATATTTTACTGTTTTTGGATGAATTGCATACGGTGATTGGAGCCGGAGGGGCAGAAGGCGCCATTGATGCGTCCAATATTTTAAAACCTTCCCTTGCACGGGGAGAACTTCAGCTGATTGGCGCTACCACAATTGAAGAATACCGGAAATATATTGAGCGGGACGCAGCCCTGGAACGGAGATTTCAGCCGGTGTCCATTGAAGAGCCGGATGTGGCGGGAACCATTTTGATCCTAAAGGGACTTCGGGAAAAATATGAACAGCACCATCAGGTGGTGATTACAGACGACGCGCTTGAGGCGGCCGCTAAGATGGCAGATCGTTATATTAACGACCGTTTTTTGCCGGATAAGGCCATTGATCTGATTGATGAAGCTTCCTCCCGGGTACGGCTGGAAGGATTTCGCTTACCCTCTGCTTTGCGGGAATTGGAAGCTGCGGTTGTGGAAGCGGAAGAACATTTGGAGGAAGCGTTGGAAGAGGGTGACTTTTCCAAGGCCTCTGCGTTGAAGCAGGAGAAGGAAGAGATAGAAAAAAAATATCACAAAGCCAGGGGCAAATATGAAAGAGACAAAGCAAAGCAAAAGCTTTCCGTGGACGAAGAACAGATTGCCGCTGTGGTATCCAGCTGGACTAAGATACCTGTGAAACGATTGGAAGAAGGGGAATCGGAACGCCTGCGAAAGCTGGAGAAGACGCTGCACAAGCGGGTAATTGGCCAGGAAGAGGCCGTGTCCGCCGTGTCAAAAGCAGTCCGAAGAGGCCGTGTGGGATTAAAGGATCCGAACCGTCCCATTGGTTCTTTCTTATTTTTGGGTCCCACCGGAGTGGGGAAGACGGAAATTTGCAAGGCGTTGGCGGAGGCGGTATTTGGAAATGAACAATCCATGATCCGAATTGATATGTCGGAATATATGGAGAAACACAGCGTTTCCAAAATGATAGGGTCCCCACCGGGATATGTGGGATATGAAGAAGGCGGGCAGCTCAGTGAAAAGGTGCGCCGGAACCCTTATTCTGTGGTGCTGCTGGATGAGATTGAAAAAGCCCACCCGGATGTGTTTAATATTTTGCTTCAGGTATTGGACGACGGGCACATTACAGATGCCCACGGCCATAAGGTGAACTTTAAAAATACCATTATTATAATGACCTCCAATGCAGGGGCTCAGTCTATTATTGAACCCAAGCGGTTGGGATTCACTTCCGATGAGGACAGCAAGCAGGATTATGAGCGGATGAAGGGGAGCGTGATGGAAGAGGTCAGACGGATTTTTAAACCGGAGTTTTTGAACCGAATTGACGAAACCATTGTATTCCATGCTTTGGGGAAAGAGCATATGAAGCGTATTGTGACATTGATGACTAGGACCCTGGTGGAGCGTTGTAAATCTCAAATGGGAATTGAATTGAATATCCGGGATTCGGTAAAAACATATATTGCGGAGAAAGCATACGATCCCAAATATGGCGCTCGTCCTCTGCGCAGGATGATCCAGACGCGGCTGGAGGATCCTTTGGCGGAGGAAATTTTGGAAGGAGCCGTTCATTCCGGGGATACGGTGGATGTAACGATTCGTAAAAAAGAGATTTGTTTCTGTAACAGGGAAGCCAAAGGATGAACCGTTACTTGTTTCTTGACAAAATGACAAATTACTATGGAAAAATATCACGAATTAAGCTATAATGTACGAAAAGGCAGGAGGAAGATGAAATGTCAGTAATTGAAAAGTTGATTTGTACACAGCCGGATGGCTCTATCAGCTTCGGCAACTACCAGTTGGCAGCCAAATCAAAGGCAGATAATTTTGAACACAGCGGCGACTTATACAAGGTAAAAACATTTCGGGAGATTACCAAGTTGGAGAGAAACGGCATGTTTGTGTACGAGTCGGTTCCCGGCACCACAGTTTTGAATATGAAAGCATCCGATCAAGAGATGTCCTTTCAAGTAGAAGGCGCAGAGGACGCGCAGATTACACTGGAACTCCAGGAGGAGACAGAATATCAGGTGTTTGTGGGTGATGCCAATATAGGAAATATGAAGACAAATTTAGGCGGGAAGCTGAGCTTGAGCGTAGAATTAAGTGAAGGATCACCGGTGCCTGTTAAGATAGTAAAAAGTATTTAACAAAAGCAAAGGGCTGTTGGCGGGGGAATGTTCGAATGTTTTTTTCGTGTCCCCAAACAGCTCTTTTTTTCCGTATAGAAATCATTAGAAGAGGTGTACCAATGGCAAAAGGCAAATCTGTGACGGTATATTTTTGCCAAAACTGTGGTTATGAATCATCAAAATGGATGGGGCAATGCCCGGGCTGCCGGGAATGGAACACGATGACGGAGGAATTAGTAGACAAGAAAGCTTTGAGTAAGGCTAAAATTTCCCAGGAATCAAAGGAGACAGCGCGTCCGGTATCCCTTTCCCAGATTGAATCCAGGCAGGAAGAACGTATTTCCACAGGTTTTGGGGAATTGGATCGTGTATTAGGAGGCGGAATTGTACCTGGCTCTTTAGTATTAGTAGGGGGCGATCCGGGCATCGGGAAATCTACATTGCTGCTGCAGGTATGTCAGAAGCTTTCCGAAGAATTGGAAGTGTTATATATTTCAGGAGAAGAGTCCCTTCATCAGATTAAGATGCGGGCAGAGCGTATCGGAACCTTCACAAAACGGCTGACCTTACTATGCGAGACGAATCTGGATCTGATTGCCGGCGTCATGGAACGCCACCGTCCCCAAGTGGTGATCATTGATTCCATACAGACGATGTACCGGGAAGAGATTTCATCGGCTCCAGGAAGCGTGTCCCAGGTACGGGAAGCAACCGGCGTCCTGATGAGAATTGCCAAGGAGAAAGAAATTGCCGTATTTATTGTGGGCCATGTGACCAAGGAAGGCGTTGTGGCAGGCCCCAGAGTATTGGAACATATGGTAGATACGGTGCTATATTTTGAAGGAGACCGTCACGCAGTTTACCGTGTTCTCAGGGGAGTCAAAAATCGTTTTGGCTCCACCAATGAAATTGGCGTGTTTGAAATGTGTGATACCGGTCTGAGGGAAGTGGATAATCCTTCGGAAGTTATGCTCAGCGGCAGGCCCCAGGGGGCAAGCGGATCTGTGGCGGCCTGCTCTATGGAAGGAACACGGCCTATGCTGTTGGAGATACAGGCCCTTGTCTGTAAAAGCAGTTTTGGAATTCCAAGAAGAACGGCTGCAGGAACAGATTTAAACCGTGTGAATTTGTTGATGGCAGTGTTGGAGAAGCGCGTGGGGCTTTCTTTGTCTTCCAATGATGCTTATATCAATATTGCGGGTGGGATTCGAATGAACGAACCGGCGCTTGATTTGGGCATTGTTCTGGCGCTTTTTTCCAGTTACAAGGATCGTCCGGTAGGAGAAAAGACGATTTGCTTCGGAGAAGTAGGATTAAGCGGAGAGGTGCGGGCTGTCAGTATGCCTAGACAAAGGGCTGCAGAAGCAAAAAAGCTTGGATTTGAAATCTGCGTTTTGCCGTCGGTTTCCATGGAGGCAGTAAAGGATGTGAATGGAATCCAATTAATTGGCGTTTCCAACGTAAAAGAAGCAATCAACCTGCTTCTTTGCGGGAAGATTGCCTAATGTGAACGAAGAGGGAGGAGTTTAAGATGGAACTGGAAAAAATAATTTCAGCAGTAGATCATACTTTGCTGACACAAGGAGCTACCTGGGAAGAGATTCGTTTGATCTGTCAAGAGGCTAGGACATATGGTACGGCATCCGTATGCATTCCGCCTTCCTATGTAAAACAAGCAGCAGATTATCTCCAGGGGGAGATACCGGTATGTACGGTAATCGGGTTCCCCAATGGATATCAGACCACGGAAACAAAGGTATTTGAAGCGGAAGATGCCATTGAAAACGGAGCTTCTGAAATTGATATGGTGATCAATATCGGATGGGTAAAGGAAGGAAAGTATGAACAGGTGGAAAATGAGATCCGGATGCTTAAGACGGTTTGCGGAGATCTTATTTTAAAGGTAATTATTGAGACATGCCTACTGAGCGAGGAAGAAAAGATCGAATTGTGCCATGTGGTGACAAGGGCAGGAGCTGATTTTATTAAGACCTCCACCGGATTTTCCACCGGAGGCGCTACCTTTGAAGACGTTGCGCTATTTGCGGCCCATGTAGGAGAACATGTGAAAATTAAGGCGGCTGGAGGAATCGCCGCGTTAGAGGATGCCTGGCGTTTTTTGGAGCTTGGGGCGTCCAGGCTTGGTACCAGCCGGATTGTGAAGCTGTTGCAGGAACGTGGAGAGGCAGAATAACTTCGGTTTAGGAAAAGAACCGCTGCGGGCTTTTCGGTAATTTGGAAAGCTTTGCAGCGGTTCTTATTTTTAATTTGCCGTTTCTGATTTGGCATATGGGGAAAATGAGATGGCGGCTTCGTTTTTTTTCATAAACAGAAGCCCGAAAGATCCTGGGCCGCAATTACTGGAAATCGCAGCGGAGGCTTTCTGGAGATAAACTCTCTCAAAAGGACAATACTGTTGTACTAATTCTTGGATGTAGGCGAGGCTTCGTTCATCCATTCCGGCATATGTTATAAATAAAATACGTTTGTCAATATTTCGTGCATTCATAAGGACCTTTCGGACGTAGCTTTTCGTAACGTGTTCAAAACTTCCCATCTTTACACTCTCAACCACCATTTTTCTTTTTCGAAGTACAATGATTGGATGCAGTAACAGTGCGTCGCAGAGTATTTGCGTCCGTTTGGATATCTTTCCGGCGCGGCACATCATATGCGTACTGTCAATGATAAAAGCAGAAGAAATGTAACGCCGGAGCTTTTTTACAGTTTCCATGATTTCTTCTTTTGAAGCATGGTTCTGCGCCATGGAGGCCGCATATAACACGGATAACCCTAAACTGCTGGAAAGGAGCCCGGAGTCAAGTACTGTAACGTTCTCGAAGGATTTGGCTGCTTCTACCGCATTGTGGTACCCTTGGCTGGCGTGTTTTGCCATGGTAATATGAATTACGTTTTGGGCTTCCGTAAGCTTCTCAGCAAAAAAATGCTCATAGTCTACCACATCGGGGGGTTCGGAGACACCCTGTTTTCCGCTGGCTATGTGTATCAGCAGTTCGTCGGCTTTTAATTCCAGTTCATCCAAAAAACGTCCCTGGTCTGTACGGACATAGTATGGGCATACGGAAATGCCAAATTCATTTTTTAGTGATTCAGGAAGGTCGCATACACTGTCTGTTGTGACCATAATGGACATTCTGTGGGCCTGCTCAAAGATCAGTATGTCTTTCCCGATTTCAGATTGGTTGACGCCTTCGCTAAGTTTCACAAGTTTTTTGGGGAGGATGCTCAAAACGGCTGCTTCCAGCAAGGCTCCGTTGACGGGTTTGGCGAGATATCCGCTAAACCCTTCTTTTCGGTACAGCATCTGATTGTCATTGCCTACATTGGCTGTCAGGGCAATAACTGGAACGTCTTTGCACAGTCCTCCGGTCTGGGTACGCAGCGCATGAAGACATTCAATTCCATCCATCTCCGGCATAATGTGATCCATTAAAATACCGTCGTAATGATGGCTCTGGGTGAGTTTCAGGCATTCCTCCCCGCTGGAAGCCGTATCGATTTGAAGCTTCGTATTGGAAAGCAGTTTGCATACTACAATTAAATTGATGTCATTGTCGTCTACCACCAGCAAATGGGCGTCCGGCGCTTCAAAGCTTTGCTGGTACCGTTCCTCTTCCTCAATTTTTGA
Organism: Lachnospiraceae bacterium; assembly: GCA_022790855.1. GTDB lineage: Bacteria > Bacillota > Clostridia > Lachnospirales > Lachnospiraceae > 14-2. The sequence goes on from JAAVYA010000034.1 coordinate 46,130, forward strand.
ACGGGAAGCCAGCGTGAAGGTTCCTAGCTCCTTATCATCAACAATATCCTGTTCCAAAGACACGATAAAAGTTGAGCCTTTTGTGTATACGCTGTTTACACTGATCTGGCCGCCCATCAGTTCCACAAGCTGCCGGGATATATTAAGGCCAAGTCCAGTTCCTTCAATGTGGCGGTTTTTTTGTTCTTCCACCCGCTTAAAAGCGTTAAACAGGTATGGAATATTCTCTTTTTTTACACCTTGCCCCGTATCCTCTACGGAATACCAGATCCGTACTTTGTGCGGTTCTAGCCGTTCGCAGCGGACGGAAAGCGTGACGGTTCCTTCGCTGGTATATTTGACGGCATTGTTCAAAAGGTTGATCAAGATCTGTTTGATCCGAACCTCGTCTCCGCAAAGGATACTTGGAATAGAAGCATCCACCTGCAGGCGGAATTCCAATCCCTTTTCTTTTGCCTTGATCCAGATCATATTGATGATTTCCGAAAAAAGCGCTTCGGTTTCATAGGATACGTTAATAATTTCCATTTTACCGGATTTTAGTTTGGACGAATCCATGATATCATTAATAAGCGTAAGGAGTAATTTACTGGCTCCTTGAATATTTCTGGCGTTTTCGGCGACGTCTTCTGAAATTTCTCCCCGCAAAATAATCTCGTTGAGGCCGATGATCGTATTGATGGGGGTACGGATTTCATGGCTCATGCTGGAAAAAAAGTGATTTTCTGCCTGGTTCAGTTCCTCGATTTCTTTTTTTTGCTGTATAGAAATTTTATTTTCTTCCTCATAAAGATAATTCTGGAACAGAAGCAGAAGGCTGGTCAGCCCTCCCGCCAGGATGACGGAGCGCGCTGAATCAAAATAGGCTTGGGCCGGAGTGTTTGCCATTACAAAATCAGGAAAGTGGTATGCAATATAATAACAGAGTATGGTCTCCGCAGAGCAAAGCAGGAAGAATACTGCTTTTCGTTTCCCATTCAAAGCGATGGTAATATAAATAAAACAAAGTACAAACCATTCCGGGGCTCCGCCATAGATTCCGCCTGTTGTGAAAAAACTGACTGGAAAAAGTAACAGCAGCAGTACCACAATGGCGGTTGCGCCCGTGTTGATGCGCTCTGTCCGGATGCTGATCCTTACGACTGCGGCCATATAGATCAGGCATACCGGTAATATAAATAAGTTGGCGGAATATCTGCTCATAAGTAAAATAAATATTAGGGCGATCATACTAATGCCGGTAACAAGGCGGAACATACGCTCCTGCAAACTCATTTTACGGTCAAATATTTTTTTGTACCATTTTTGAAACACACTATAGTACCTCCTGTATATGAATTCTTAAGGCTCTATTCCGGCAATGCTGCTGCAGATTTTGTCATACATGGCCAGCAGCACAGGATGATTTTTTTGGATATATTCTGTATCGGAACGTTTCCCCGCCTGCTCCAGAGCTTTTGCGCATTCGGAGAGCTGTTGTGCGCCGATGGTAAGCGACGTACTTTTTAAGGCATGGACCTTGACGGCATAATCCTTCCAATTGGCGGAAGCGTATAGGGCGGTAATTTCTGCTTTCTTGTCTGCGGCTTGTTCATGGAACATCCGCAGCATTTCTAGATAGAAGTCTGTTTCTCCGGAACAGTAATCCAGCCCAAGCTCCACGTCAATGCCGGCCTGTGTAAGCGCATCCCAGTGCGAAAAGTTCTCTTTGGGCAAATCAGCCGACTGTGGGACATCGTTTGTGAAAGTCAGATCTTCAGGGGGAGTTTCTTCAAATTTTGCGCTGCCAGAATAGGAAATGCAATGCGTCGGCAATACTTTAAGCAGCACTCTCTCCAGGAGGGATCTCTCAATGGGTTTGGGGACGAATTCCGTAAACCCTTCGTTTTTAAACATTTCTCTTGCGCCGCTCATGGTATTTGCCGTTAGGGCGATAATTGGCAGATCTTGATATATGCCGTTGTTCATTTCACGGATCCGCCGCAGTGTTTCCACGCCGTCAAAACCAGGCATCATGTGATCCAGGAAAATAACGTCGTAGGAGGACTGGCTGCAGCGTTTGATTGCCGCCCTTCCGCTGAGGCAGGTATCTACCTGTATTCCATAGCTTCCTAAAACACCTTTGGCAACCACAAGATTCATTTCCTCATCATCGACGGCCAAAGCACGGATCCCCACGCAGGAAAAAGGCCTTCGTCCTGTGATTTGGGACTTTTCAAAGCCGTTTTCAACGATTTGTCCGTTCAATAGGTTTACAATAGGAAGCGCGAAGAATGGTTTGCGTATTACTAGAAGCCGGCTGTCTTGAGGCAACGTAAATTCCTTTTCAGCAATTACCGTTACTTGGGAGGCCAGAGCCATTTCTTCATAATAAGTCCGGTTTTCTTCATATTCGCTTTGGGCGATGAATACATGCGTCAAATTATGTTCCCGCTGTAGTTTTTTCAATCCTTCAAAATTATGGGCTTCGTAGCCTTCAATTCCAAGCCCTTCCACCAAGTGCAGAATCATATTATCATAATATTTCCGTACTTCGTCGCTTTTATATTTTTCCGGACGGAAATAGCAGGCCATGCAGATTTCCTCCGCGTTTGATACCACCATGCTTGGCGTATCGTCCTCAATGCCCTGGGGAATGATGATATGTACCTGAAGGCCTTGCTGTTCTTTGCTTTCAAAGTGCACAAAACCGCCTATGGAGTGCAGAAGCCCGTTGGCGATCGAAAGTCCCAGCCCCAAGCCGCCTGTATACCGGCGGCTTCCGGAATCGGCCTGGTAAAAATCGGCAAACATCTGTGTGAGCTGTGATGCGGTCATGCCGATTCCGGTATCGTAAATATCTATTATTAGGTTGGCACCGTAGCTTTCTCTCCGAAAGCCCATGCAGACATTAATTCCCCCTTCTTCTGTAAACTTGATAGAGTTTTCCAGAAGAATTTTAAGTATATGGGAGATTTTTTCAGCGTCCCCGACCAGGATGGAAGGCATTCCAGGGTCAATATCAAATACCATTTCCAAATGCTTCCTGCTGTTTTGCAGGGCTGTCATAGTAAGGACGTCGTTGACCACGGATGTAATACGGTAGTTTTCTTGGGCGGCGGTCAAGGTGCCTTCGACGATTTCTGTATAATCGAGGATATTATTGATTTGGCTTGACAAGCGCTTGCCGGCCATTTGGATAGAATAGATATCGTTATGGATTTCGGAGACATTTTCTTTTTCCAATGCAAGCTCGCTGATACCGATTACCATATTAATGGGAGTTCTCAGCTCATGGGATACGTTGGATAAAAAATCAGCATTATGTCTTTCGGCTGCGTCCAACTGTGCAAGCATATTGTCATATAACAGCGCTTCTTCCTTTTCTTTCTTAATCCAGTATCTTGCAATTGCCATGGCTCCGGCCGCCGTTACCGTGCCAAGTCCAAGACGCATTTTATCCTGGACGTCCATGCTGTAGGAAATGGTGTGGAAATACAGGAAATGGTATAATAGCTGTCCAATGTAAAAAGCGGCTGTTATGTATAACAGCCGCTTTCTGTTCATCAATGAAAATATCAACGACAAGACACAAGTTACGGCGGGAATATCAAAAAGAGTGGATTCATGAACGCCAAGGAAAAAAAATTCTCCCAACATAAGCCCGGCACATATGTTTTCGTAGAAAATTTCTGATCCAACCCTTCCGATATGAAGCCACCATACAATAAAACAGCCTAAGAATATTAACGGAACTGTCCATGCTTCCCATGACATAGAGAGGGTGATCAAAACTAATACGGCGCTGAATATGCTGACAATACAAGCCATAAGCAGGTGCATACTTGTTTTTGCTTCCGTTCTCATTTTCCATACAGCTCCTTTGCAATTCTTTTTAGTAAATCACGCGGAAGAAATGGTTTTTTTATGTAATTTGCCGCTCCCAGTTTGATGGCGCTTAGAACATCGTCCTCATCGCCGGAGGCTGTTAAAAAAATTACCGGAATTTGGTCATAACGGGCTTTTAAGCGTCCAAATGTTTCGATTCCATTCATGCCGGGCATTTCAATATCCAGAAGAATCAGGTCAATTCGTTGGTTTTTTAATATATCCAGGGCTTTCTCGCCTGATTTCGCAAGAACCACTTCATAGTGTTTTTCCAGAATCATTTCTGTTCTCTTCAGGTTCATTTCATCATCGTCCACGACTAAAATATGTTTTATCATATATAGAAACCTCCTGCATTACTTCACAAATTAATAATTAATTCGCACAGACTTCATTTTAAAACAGTATAAAGATAAAATCAAGCGTTCATTTGTTGGAAAATGTGTAAATTATATCTTATAAGAAAGATTTCAAATGCAGAAAAAAGAAAATGAAAAAAATGTAAAAAGATGTTGACAGATAGAAAAAAAGGTGATAACATGTAATCCGGTCGCGCAAAGCGAAAGGATTTTTTACATACGGTACTAGAAGGTATGATATTTATGATATTTTCCAGTAAAAAGAAAAATGTAAAAAAATTAAAAAAAGATGTTGACAAGTGATAACAGATATGGTAATATATAGAAGTTGTCGCTTGAGACAACAGACAGGACCTTGATAACTGAACAGTGAAATAACCTTGAACGATTCAAAGAGAATCAGAAAGAACGCGTTTCGGAAAG
>JAAVYA010000035.1 GCA_022790855.1 Lachnospiraceae bacterium
GAGCTTATAAATGGTGTGGAATATGAAGATGATTTTTACAAAGAAATCTTAGATAAAATGGTTGTGAATGACAAAGACCATATTGACGTGTATTTGAACCTGCTCCCCCTCAAATGGAGCTACGCGGTTGCAAAAAGCGTAAACTGTCCGCAGGGTAAACCGCTAAAAAAAGCGCAAGCCCCTGAGATGGAACATTTCAGGGGCTTCTCTACCTATATCGGTAAGAACCCCCGCCGCTTCTTTATAAGGCATGGTATACCTTTGAGAAAGATAACGCATGGAAGCGGCCAATTCACCGTCTGGGCCGCCAAATTGGCTAATTATGACCTGGGCCATCTGGGGGTTGGTCTGCGTAATATTTACCGGATATTGTAATCTTTTTTCATAATTCCACATAAACTAGAAACATCCTCCTTCCCAAGGCATGGGCTGGGTAGACCACAGCCATTTTCCTTCCGCCGTGTAGGTGTCGATGGTCAACGGGCCATACTGGCACTCGTATTCTTTTAACGCTTTCATGCGAAGCTCTTTAAAATGATTGTAATATGCCATGGCTTCCTGATCCTCAGGATGAGTGTCCAGATACAGGGTGATATCTACGACAGCAAAGCTTACCATGTTGATCCACTGGTATAATTTATATCGTTCCATTTGATTTGCCATTATCTATTTACACCCCGCCTTCCGTAAAAAGGTTTGTTCAGTTCCGGAAAAATAGTTCCGTATGCCAGAGCTTTATCCACCTCATAGGTGGTATGAAAATGCTGCCACGGTACATATGCCATGGCGATAGGCATATTGCTCATATCAAAAGTCTGCTGGCAGGAATGGGCGGTACGTTCCTGCTGGCTGCAGTTACAATTTTGCATCATGATAAAATTCCTTTCTATTTGCTATGTTATAATGTATGTAGAATATTCTAAATTGTTATTCCTGTGTGACGATTGACAAGAAGATACAAGAATTTTATAATGAATAACAGCACCTCTGTGAACAAAAGAACGCGAATCGGTGTGTTCCCTTGTCCATTGAGGGCGGCATGGATAAAAGACAAAAGGGGACAGCATTTGGAAGTAGGACTTCCGAATCAGTCCGGATGACGTTGCGTAGCGTCAGAAGGAGGAAAGGATGACAATTTTGGAAGGGACGAAAGATCATACATATATTGTGACAGGCATCTGCACCCAGGAAGCTGTGATGCGCCGGTTGGAGGCCCTTGGCATTAACGAAGGAACACGTCTTATATTGATGAATCAAAAAAAGAACGGAGCTTCGATTATAAAAGTACGAGGAACCCGGTGGGCCATAGGGAAGGATATTGCGGCTGGAATTACGGTGGAACAGGAACCCGGGGAGGAAGGGAAAGCATGAATACGATACATATTGGATTTGCAGGAAATCCCAATTGCGGGAAGACGACGCTTTTCAATGCTTATACCGGGGCGAATCTGAAAGTGGCCAATTGGCCGGGAGTAACCGTTGAGAAAAAAGAAGGGGAGACCAGCTATAAGGGCCAGAAATTAAAGCTGGTGGATCTTCCGGGAATCTACAGTCTGGCTTCATATTCTATGGAGGAAAAAGTTACAAGGCGCTGTATCTTAGAAGAGGATATTGATGTCATTGTCAATGTGGTGGATGCTTCGGCCCTGGAACGCAATTTGTATTTGACGCTTCAGCTGTTAGAGCTTGGAAAACCGGTTATTTTGGCGTTGAATATGATGGATATTGTGGAAGAGAGGGGAATGGAGATCGACCTGCATCGGCTCCCGGAGATGCTGGGAGGAATTCCGGTGGTACCGGTTTCCGCCAGAAAACGCTCCGGGCTGGATGTGTTGATGCACGCGGCGGTGCATCATTTTGAGGAGCAGCATTCCTCCCGGGCAGTGCAGTATTCCCCCATGCTGGAAGAAAAAATAGCTCGTTTGGAGGAGGAGCTTGGGAAAAAGAATCCAGGGCTTGCAAACACCCGGTGGCATGCCATTAAGCTGCTGGCAAAGGATGAGGAGGTATGCAGGGCGTATCACATAGAACTACCGGAGGTTTTGGATCAGAATTATGAGAAGACGATTATCAATGAAAAATACCGTTATATTGAAGAAATTATAGAGGACACGCTGTTTTATAAGGAAGAGAAAGGTGCGTTTACCGATAAAGTGGACAGGCTTTTGACTCATCCTGGCTGGGGAATGCCGATCTTTTTTGGCGTTATGGCGGTAGTGTTTTTTCTGACTTTCGCAGTGGGGGATTTTTTGAAGGGATATTTTGAAATTGCATTGGAGCAGTTCTCCGGATTTGTGCTGCAGATCTTTTCTGGTATGGGGGTAGCGGATTGGCTGACTTCCCTTGTGGTGGACGGGATTATTGCAGGCGTGGGAGGGATCCTTACCTTTTTGCCCAACCTTTTTATACTATTTTTGGCGCTGGCCCTTTTGGAGGACAGCGGCTATATGGCCAGAGTGGCATATGTCATGGATGGTCTTATGGGAAAACTGGGCTTGTCCGGGAAAGCCTTTTTGCCTATGGTGCTGGGGTTTGGGTGTACGGTTCCGGCCATTATGGCTTCCAGGTCTTTGGAAAAAGAAGAGGACAGAAGGCGTACCATCTTAATCACCCCTTTTATGTCCTGTTCGGCCAGGCTGCCGATTTATGTGCTGTTCGCTGAAATGTTTTTTGGAAAGTTTGCTATGGCGGCATCCTTTTCCATGTATGTGGTCGGGCTGTTTGTAGCGATTGGAGTTGCTTTTTTACTTCATCGGCGGGATAAGGAAAATAACCATACCTTGTTGATCGAGCTGCCGGAATATAAGACGCCCAATGTCCGTACCATTGGGATTTATGTGTGGGAGAAGGTGAAGGACTACCTTACCAAAGCAGGGACTACGATTTTTATAGCTTCTATTGTGATTTGGTTCTTGTTAAATTACGGCGCTTCTGGAATGGTGGAGGATGTTGCCGACAGCTTTGGGGCGTTGATCGGGCATTGGCTGGTACCGGTACTGGCTCCTGCCGGTCTTGGACTGTGGCAGATCGGAGTAGCCCTGATCTCGGGTATTTCTGCAAAAGAAGTAGTGGTATCCAGCTTTTGCGTTTTGTTCGGCATAGCGAACGTGAATTCCAAAGAGGGAATGGCGGCTTTGACGGACCAGTTGGGAGCCTTTGGCTTCGGGCCATTGAACGCTTATTGTCTGATGCTGTTTTGCCTGTTGTATATTCCATGCGCGGCTACGATTGGAACGATCAAAAAAGAAACCGGGTCGGTGGCCTTTACGTTAAAGGCAATTTTGTTCCAGCTTTTGGTAGCCTGGGGTGTGGCTGTGTTGGTGTATCAGATTGGAAGTCTTTTGATATAAGCTTGGGCTACCCTCCGTGTACAAAGGGACATGCTCCCCCTTGTACACGGAGGGTATGTATTTCTTTGAGAACAAAAATGATTTTCCTTGTCAGATGAGATATGGTGTGTTAAATTATTAACGAAAATAGTAACCAAACAGTAATTGCCAATGGAATTTGACAAGGAGGAATATTATGAGAGGTTTGGATACGCCTATATCCAAGCTGCGGAAGCAGGTATTTGTGGAAGTTGCAAAGGTGGCATATGAATCTGAGCATATCAACAATGATATTGAGGCAATTCCATATAAAGTGACGCCGGGAGATGCCCCCAGATTTCGGGAGAGCATTTACAGAGAGCGAGCTATCGCGGCGGAACGGGTGCGTCTGGCTATGGGAATGTCCCTGCGGCCGGAAGATAAGCCTGTGCACATCACAGACGGGGTGGAAGAGAGCGATATTTCCGAAAAATATTATGAGCCGCCTCTGATGCAGGTAATCCCTTCCGCATGTAATTTCTGTGATGATAATAAGTATGAGGTGAGTAATCAATGCCAGGGCTGTATTGCCCATCCCTGTATGGAGGTTTGCCCCAAGGGCGCTATTTCCCAGGTGGACGGTGCGGCAGTGATCGATCAGGAAAAATGTATCAAATGTGGCAAATGCAAAAGTGTCTGTCCTTATGACGCCATTGCCAAGAAGGAGCGTCCTTGTTCCATGGCATGCGGGGTAAAAGCGATTGAGACGGACCGGCTGGGGAGGGCGACCATCAATACAGATAAATGCGTTTCCTGCGGAATGTGTATGGTAAGCTGCCCCTTTGGCGCTATCGCCGATAAGTCCCAGATCTTTCAGCTGATCCGCTGCATGAGAGAAGGGGGAGAAGTTATTGCGGAGATCGCTCCCGCCTTTGTAGGGCAGTTCGGCCCGGACGCTACGCCACGGAATGTAAAGGCTGCTTTGCTGAAGCTGGGGTTTTCCGAAGTCTATGAGGTGGCTTTGGGAGCAGATATCGGGGCGGTATCCGAAGCACATCACTATGCGTATCATGTAGCTAACGGAGAGCTTCCGTTTTTGCTTACTTCCTGCTGTCCCTCCTGGTCCATGCTGGCGAAAAGCACCCTGCCGGATATGGTGGAAAGCGTATCTTCGGAGCTGACGCCTATGGTTGCCACGGCAAGAAGCATCAAGAAAAAGCATCCCAATGCCCATGTGGTCTTTATTGGCCCTTGTGCCGCTAAGAAACTGGAGGCTATGCGTACTACGGTGCGCAGCGATGTGGATTTTGTTATTACCTTTGAGGAGTTAAACGCCATGTTTGAGGCCAGAGGCATTGATCCACAGGATACCCAGGGAGACAGCTCCATGCATGACGCTACCGGGGTCGGCCGGGGATATGCGGTGGCTGGAGGCGTGGCCAAAGCCATTGAGGATTGTATCAATGAATATTACCCGGATGTGGAAGTGAAAATTGAACATGTGGAAGGGCTGGCAGAGTGTAAAAAGGTTTTATTGATGGCTAAAGCCGGGAAAAAGAACGGCTATTTGATTGAAGGTATGGCATGTCCCGGAGGATGTGTGGCCGGAGCCGGGACGATCATCCCCATACAAAAAGCCAAGATGGAGGTAGATAAGATTGTAAAATCTTCCACCAACCATATGCCCCAAAAAGAATTGCGGAAGATCCAGTTAGATTAATATATGGGTGTCCATTGGCCTGTAGGAATAGGCAGGCTGATGGGCGCCTTTCTTTTTTTCAGTAATATCTCCTTGACAGATATATCATTTAATGATATATTATACATACAATATATCATAAGACGATATATAAAAAAGGGGGGGGAGGAGAAGCAATGGCAAGAATACAGCCGCTTACGGAGGGAGTTTATTATATCCTGCTGTCACTTACGGCTCCCAACCATGGTTATGGCATTATCCAGCAGACTTTGGAGATGACCGGAGGCAGGCTGGAGCTGGGAGCGGGAACCCTTTATGGGGCAATCAACAATCTGCTGGACAAGGGGTGGATTGCACTGTACCGGGAAGAAAAGGATTCCAGAAAGAAGAAGGAATATGTCATTACCAGATTGGGCCAGGCTGCATTGGAAGAAGAGATGGAGCGGTTACAAGAGCTTCTGGATAACGGCAGAAGGATCACGGGGAAGGGAGGCGTGTGATATGGTAAAATTACGCTGGTATTATGATAAAGATAAAGAAGAAGCCTGGCTGAATGAAATGTGCCAGGAAGGCTGGGCCATGAAATCGTTTTGTCTAGGATTTTACCAGTTTGAACCGTGCGGGCCTGGGGAATATATATACCAGATTGATTTGTTTACAGAGAATAAGAATAAAATGACTCACCAGGAGTATTTGGAACTGATACAGGAGACCGGGGCGGAATATGTCTGCCGCTGGTTCTGGTATCGGATCTTCCGGCGAAGAAGCGAGCTGGGAGAGTTTGAGTTGTATACGGACAACGATTCCAAAATAGAGCAATATGAAAGGTTTTGCCGTTTTTTTCGCAGGATAGGGATTTTAGAGCTGTGCATATTGGGATATGATACCTTTTATTGGCTTATATTCGGGCGGTGGATTGGATCTATCGGCGCAGTTTTTTTCTCCGCCTGCGGGCTTCTGGTACTTGTAGCGGCGGTGATTTGGCGGGTTTATTTTAAAATGAAGCATAAAATTAGGGACTTAAAACAGGAATTATGATAAGGAGGTTGCCATGAGGGAAATTTTGGTTGTAAAAGATTTGAAAAAGACCTTCCGGATCTCCGCCAAGCAGCAGAAGCTGGAGCGGACCAAGGAAAAGGTAAAGATTGCGGTAAACGGACTGTCCTTTGTGTCTTATGAGGGGGAAATATTTGGACTGCTGGGGCCGAATGGAGCCGGGAAGACCACTACCCTTCGGATGATCGCCACGTTGATTGTCCCGGAATCGGGGGATGTCTTTGTGGACGGCAGCAGCGTATGCAAAGAGCCGGATGTGGTTCGCAGTAAGATAGGGTTTTTAACCAGCGAGCTGAAGCTGGAGGAATTTTTTACCCCCAATTATCTCTTTGACTTTTTCGGGCAGCTTCACGGCATGGAGAAAAGCCTGGTGGAACAGCGTAAGGCAAAGTTGTTTGAGCGGTTTGGAATTACAAAATTTGCAGAAGTGAAGGTGTCGGAGCTGTCTACCGGGATGAAGCAGAAGGTATCCCTGGTGATTTCCATTGTCCATGACCCGGACATTATTATTTTTGACGAACCCACCAATGGACTGGATGTTTTGACTGCAAAAGTAGTGACGGATTTTCTCATGGAGTTAAAAAACCAGGGTAAGACGGTGATCGTATCCACCCACATTTTCAGCCTTGTGGAAAAAATATGCGACCGGGTGGGGATCATCATCGACGGGACGATGGCGTTATGTGATACGCTATCGAATGTTACCAGGGAGAAGTGTCTGGAGGACGTATTTTTTGATATCTATGCAGAAAGGGCAGGTGAGGCATCATGAAAAGTAATATTATAACGATTATGAAAAAAGAATTTGCCCGTTTTTTCAAGGACAGACGTATGGTGTTCACTACCATTTTCATGCCGGGGATTCTAATTTATGTCATGTACAGTTTTATGGGGCAGGGGCTGTCCGCCTTGTATTCTTCCGGAGAGGATTTCATCCCCCAAATCTATGCAGAGAATCTTCCGGAAGCGTTTTCTGAGATGGAGGGGCTTCCAGTGGAATTTATCACAGACACGCCGAAAGAAGAAGCAATGACGCTGTTGGAGGAAGAAAAGGGCTGTCATGTAGTGGCCGTATTTCCTGAGGATTTTACAGAATCGGTGGCTGCTTATGAGGTATCTTCCGGGGAAGAGGCGCCTCAGGTGGAACTGTATTACAAATCCACCAGTACGGATTCTTCTACGGCTTATACGATGATGCAGGAGATTTTGGCAAGCTATGAGACGTCCATGGTAAATAAGTTTGACATCAATCAGGGAGAGGGCCCTTACGATCTGGCCTCAGAGCAGGATATGGCCGGGATGATGTTTTCCATGATGCTTCCCCTTTTGATGATGGTGTTTTTGTTTAGCGGCTGCATGGCCATTGCGCCGGAATCCATTGCAGGGGAAAAGGAACGGGGGACCATTGCCACTCTTTTGGTGACGCCTATGAAACGCAGCCATCTGGCCTTGGGCAAGATTTTCTCCTTAAGCGCCATCGGACTGTTAAGCGGCCTTTCCAGTTTTATCGGCACTATGTTGTCTCTGCCGAAGCTTATGGGAGGCGTAGAAGGGGTGGACGCCGGAGTGTATCAGGTGGGGGATTATCTGCTGCTTTTGGCAGTGATATTAAGTACGGCTTTGCTGTTGATATCTCTGATATCCATAATTTCTGCATTTGCCCAAAATGTGAAGGAAGCCACAAGCTGGGTGACGCCTTTGATGATCGTGGTGGTGGTAATTTCGATTACTTCTATGATTGACAGCTTTCGTGCTTCCAATAACGTGATGTATCTCATTCCGTTATACAACAGTGTGCAGTCCATGAACGGCGTTTTTTCCTTTGAGCCAAATGTGGCGGCAGTGGTTTTGACGGTGGTTTCCAATGTTGTTTATACAGGAATCTGCGCAGGAATTTTGACTAAAATGTTTGGAAACGAGCGGGTGGTATTTTCCAAATAAGGAAGAGCAAAAAATGGCATGTTCTGTTTGGGGACGCTTAGGTTCTTAGAATCTGGCCCCAAGCAGGCATGTCTTTTTTCTTTTACAGAATTGCGTTTGAGGAAATTATATGATATACTTTCCCCAAAAGGATGCTCATTAGGCAGCGTCCCAAGAAGCAGAAGTACAAAAAGGAGAAGTCATGGAGAAGAATACCTTACTTATTGTGGATGACATCCTCATTAATCGTGAGATGCTGAAATTTATTTTTGCCGAACAATTTCAGATTTTGGAGGCGGAAGACGGCAATCAGGCGGTGGAATTGCTGAAGGAGAATCAAGATAAAATAGTATTGATTTTTTTAGATCTTGTTATGCCGGAGAAATCGGGGCTGGATGTTTTAGACTATATGAAGAAGAACGGATATATGGATCATATTCCGGTGATCGTTATTACCGGGGAAGCCACGGCGGATGCGGAAGAGCGGGCTTATGAATACGGGGCTTCCGATATTATCTACAAGCCTTTTGAGCCTAAGGTGGTTATGCGCCGTACCATGAATATTATTGAATTATTCCAGAACAGGATAGGATTGGAAGAGAAGCTGAAAGAGCGCACCAGGGAGCTGGTAAAAAGCAAGGCGCGTCTTGCCCAAAGTAATGATTTTCTGGTGAATGCCCTAAGCTCCATTGCCGAGTTTAAGGGCCTGGAATCGGCGGAACATATTCTCAGAGTAAAGTATTTTACCAGGGTTTTGCTGGAGTACTTAGCGGATCAGTATCCGGAGTATCATCTGGCAAAAGAGGATGTGGATATGATCGTAAGCGCATCGGCGCTTCATGATATAGGTAAATTCGTAGTGCCGGATGCGATTTTGATGAAAGCTACCGCTCTTACCCCGAAGGAACAGGCGGAATTGCGGAAGCATACGATTTATGGCGGCGAGATCCTGAAGCGGTTTGGGCAGGAGGAGAATGAGTTTTATCAATACTGCAGCGATATCTGCCGCTATCACCATGAACGGTACGACGGAGAAGGATATCCCTTCCGTATGAAGGGGGAGGACATTCCCATCTGGGCCCAGATCGTATCCTTGGCGGACCACTATGATACATTGGTGAGCAAGCGTTTTTATCAGGGGGCAGAGGCGGTCCAGGAGGTAATGGTTCAGATTATGCAGGAGGAATCAGGGGCTTATTCTGAAAAGGTTTTAAGCTGTTTTAAGATGGCGGAAGCAGAGTTGTTCCGGGCTACGGAGATGGAATTTTCTTTTGTGGACGGCGGCCAGAACCTTTAGTGAAACAGGAATTGATACATAGACTGGAAGATGGAGAATGGAATGAAGGAAAAAAGCACAATTTTAGTAGTGGATGATATTGAGATCAACCGGATGATATTATCTCAGATATTTGGGGAAGATTACCATATTATGGAGGCGGCAGACGGCGGCCAGGCATTGGAGATTATTAACAGCAGAGAAGATATTACGGCGCTCCTTTTGGATCTGCTTATGCCAAATATGAACGGGCTGGATGTTTTGAAGGAATTGAATGAAAGCGGCAAGATTAAGAATATTCCGGTATTTTTGATAACGGCGGCAGAGAGCGAAGAGATGCTGATGGAGGGGTATGACTTAGGCGCCATTGATATTATCCGTAAGCCTTTTATCCCACAGTTTTTAAAGCATCGAATCAATAATGTGGTGGAGTTGTACCGCCACCGGAATGAATTGCAGGAAATTGTTGCGGAGCAGGTGGAACGTTTAAGCAGGTTAAACCAGTCCATGATCGAGACGCTGGCTACGGCGATTGAATTCAGGGACTGCGAATCTGGGGAGCATGTCAAGCGGATCTGCGGTCTTACCAGGGTTATGATGAACAAGGTCAGCGATACATATCCACAGTACCATTTGCCCAAGTCCCAGATTGAAAAAATAGTGACGGCCTCCATTCTTCACGACGTGGGAAAAATTTCTATTCCCGATGCTATTTTAAATAAACCGGGGAGGCTGACAGACGACGAGTTTGAGATTATGAAAAAACATACGTTGAAAGGGTGTGAGCTTCTTCAGAACATTCCCAACAGTATGGATGAAGATATTTACAATTACAGCTATGATATTTGCCGGCACCACCATGAGCGGTGGGACGGCAGAGGATATCCGGACGGGCTGGAAGGAGATCAGATCTCCATTTGGGCCCAGGTGGTGGCGGTTGCCGATGTCTATGATGCACTGACTTCGGAACGGGTATATAAGAAAGCGTTCAGCCATGAGAAAGCCGTTGATATGATTGTGAATGGGGAATGCGGTACGTTTAATCCGAAACTCATGAAATCATTTCAGGAAGTAATGAACCGGTAAGCAGAGAGGCAGGTAAAGAGTGAGGAAAAATATTATCAAATTTTTAAGAAACAGCTTTATCAGCATGGCCGGTATCAGTGTAGCTGTTTTTGTGGGTCTTGCTATGATCATGACCTGGAAGACCAGGGATTCTATCAAGGATGTCAGCAGTATTTATATGGAAGAGCTGAATGTACAGCTGCAGCAGAAGTTCAGCACCGTGGTGAATCTCAGGCTGACCCAGATAGAGGGGATTGTCATGCGTACAATTGCTCTTACCGATGAGAAGGAGCGGATGGAGCAGCTGAAAAATAATATGGATACCACAGATTTCATCGGCCTGGGGTTTTATTCGAAGGAGACCGGGGTTATTATTTTTGACGGAGAGCCGGTGGAGCTGATTGAAGATGAGGATTTTTCAAAGAGCTTGGCGGAAGATGGAAATATGATTGCCCATGGGATTGCGGCAAGCGGGGAAAAGATCCTGATTCTGGGAAAAGCTGCGGAGTATCCCATGGCGGACGGAAAGAGCAGCGAGGCTCTGGTGGCGGTTCTTCCCATGGAGTATTTAAATGAGGCGCTTTTTCTGGAAGTTGAGGGAGCCATGGTATATACCCACATTATAGACCAAAACGGAGATTTTGTGATCCGTAACGGAGGGGCTTTCAGACGGAGCTATTTTGAGCGTATTCGCAATGAAGTTACGTCCAGCAATGGCCATAGTATTGAAAAAAGCATTCAAGATCTTCAGGAGGCCATGAAAGCAGGGAAAGAATATTCGGCGACCTTCCAAATGCATAATGGGGAAACCAGGCAGGTTTATTGCTCCAAGCTGTCCGGAAAGGCCACCTGGTATCTGGTGTCGGTAATGCCGAGAGGAGCGCTGGATGCTTCTATTGCAAGATTGGATGTTGTGCGTATCGGGATTATGGTGGGCTCCGGGATGATCATTCTTGCGGTTATGGTCGTGATCTTTATCTTGTATTACCGCATGACTTGCCGTCAAATGAAAGATCTGGAACATGCCATTGAAGAAGCCGTTCATGCGGATCAAGCCAAAAGTGAGTTCCTCTCCAGTATGAGCCATGATATCCGCACACCTATGAATGCGATCGTCGGAATGACGGAGATTGCTTTGCGGAACATTCAGGATTCGGCCAGGGTGGAGGATTGCCTGCATAAAGTAAAGCTCTCCAGCAAGCATTTGCTGGGGCTTATAAATGACGTACTGGATATGTCTAAGATTGAGAGCGGGAAAATGACCTTGAATCTTGCGCCGGTGTCCATTAAGGATATCATGTATGATCTTGTGAATATTATGCAGCCCCAGGTGGCGGCCCGGGATCAGTATTTTGATATTTTTATCCAGAAGATTCAGGTGGAGAAAGTCCGCTGTGACAGTGTGCGCCTGAACCAGGTGCTTTTGAACCTCCTGTCCAATGCGGTGAAATTTACTCCTGAAGAAGGCAGAATAGACGTTCACGTATACCAGGAGGAATCTCCTTTGGGAGAACATTATATGCGCACTTATTTTGTAGTGGAGGATACCGGTATCGGAATGTCCAAAGAATTCCAGGAGAAAATATGGGAGACATTTTCCAGGGAAGATACGGATAAGGTGCAGCGGATTACGGGAACCGGCCTTGGTATGGCGATTACAAAGAGTATTGTAACGCTTATGGGAGGGACGATTGAACTGAAGAGTGAACCTGGGAAAGGAAGCCGTTTCCAGATTACCCTGGATTTTGAAAAGGCTGACGTGACGGAAGAGGAGATGAAACTGCCGCCTTGGAATATTCTTGTGGTGGATGATAACGAAATGCTTTGTTCCAGCGCAGCGGCCAATTTGGAGGAGCTTGGGGTCCATGCGGAATGGACGCTGGAGGGCAAAGAAGCAGTTCGGATGGTAGAGGAACGCTGGAAACGGGGGGAAGGCTATCAGTTTGTCCTGGTGGATTGGAAAATGCCGGAGATGAACGGCATCGAGACCATAGGAAAGATTCGTGCCATCGTAGGCGAGGATGTTCCGGTATTTTTGATTTCGGCTTATGATTGGAGCGATATCCAGGAGGAAGTGAATGTTTCCGTGGAGGGCTTTATTGCCAAACCATTGTTTAAATCCACGTTGTATGACCGGTTGAGCCAGTATATAGAAGGAGCGGAAGAAGAGCCTGAGATAAAAAGCAGCGGGGAAGCCGATTTTTCCGGAAAGCATGTTCTGGTGGCGGAGGATATTGATTTGAACTGGGAAGTTGCGGAAACGATATTGTCCATGAGCGGCTTAGATCTGGTGCGGGCGGTCAACGGAAAGGAATGTGTGGAGAAGTTTAAGGCGTCGGCTTTGGGATATTACGATGCGATTTTAATGGATATTCGTATGCCGGTAATGAATGGGTATGATGCCACGGTGGCGATTCGGGAGCTGGAGCGGGAGGACAGCAATCTGCCGATTATTGCCATGACGGCGGATGCTTTTTCGGATGATGCCAAGCATTGCCTGGAATGCGGGATGAACGCCCATATCGCCAAGCCGATTGATTTGAGTGAGTGCAATCGTATTCTGTCGGAATATTTGAAGTAGAAAAGGAGAAAAGATATGGAAAAACCAGTATTAGTAATTATGGCGGCAGGAATGGGCAGCCGTTACGGCGGATTGAAGCAGATTGACCCCATTGACGAACAGGGGCATATCATTGTGGATTTTTCTATTTATGACGCGCTTCTGGCTGGCTTTGAAGAAGTGGTGTTTATTATCAAACGGCAGAATGAAGCAGATTTTCGGGAACGGATTGGAGACAGGATCCAAAAATATATCAAAGTTACTTATATTTATCAGGATCTTATGCTTCCGGAAGGATTTTCAGTACCGGAGGGAAGGGTAAAACCTTTTGGAACCGGCCACGCCATTTTAGGGTGCCTTGGCAGGGTAAAGGGGCCTTTTGCCGTGATCAATGCAGATGATTTTTACGGAAGAAATGCATTTGCTTCTATTTATGAATATTTATGTACCCATCCGGATGATGAGAAGTATCGTTATGCTATGGTAGGGTATATTTTGGAGAATACTTTGACGGAAAACGGCCATGTGGCCCGGGGAATCTGTGAGACGGACAGTCAGGGGCATTTGCTGGAGATTACAGAGCGGACGCGCATTGAGAAAAAAGGAGACGGGGCGGCTTATACGGAGGACGACGGAGCTACCTGGCATGACTTGCCAAAAGGATGTACTGTTTCTATGAATATGTGGGGATTCACACAAAGTGTCTTAGAGGAATTAAAGGTGCAGTTTCCACGGTTTCTACAGGAAAATTTGGAGAAAAATCCGCTGAAATGCGAATTTTATATTCCTGCTGCGGTGGGACAGCTTTTGGAAGAAGGGAAAGCCGTAGTGGAAGTGCTTCCCTCATCGGACCGCTGGTATGGAGTTACGTATCATGAAGACAAGCAGATGGTGGTTGACGCCATTGCAGATATGACCAGGAAAGGAATTTATCCGGAAAAATTGTGGAGGTAGAAGGATGGATTTAGGGCAATGTATTGGGGAATTTGCGTTAGAAGGAAGCGTTACAGGAATAAAGGAATATGGAAGCGGCCATATCAATGCCACATATCTGGTGGAGACAGAGCTTAAGGGGATTCAAAAAAAGTATATTTTTCAAAGGATCAATACAGATATCTTTCAGAACGTAGATCATCTGATGGAGAATATTACGAATGTTACCAGTTATCTGGGAAAACGGATTGCCCGGCGGGGCGGAGATGCCAGCCGGGAGACTCTTACTGTGATACCCACAAAGGATGGAGGCAGCTACTATCGTGGCAGTCAGGGATGTTTTCGTATGTATCAATTTATTTCGGATGCCTCTTGCTTTGATGCGGTGGACAAGCCGGAAGATTTTTATGAAAGCGCCGTGGCATTTGGAAATTTTCAGGCGGATTTGTCTGAGTTTCCGGCAGAGACTTTACACGAAACGATTCCGGATTTCCATAATACGGGAAAGCGGTTTGAAACCTTTTGCAAAGTACGCAAGGAGGATCCTCTGGGGCGGGCGGCGTTGGCAGGGCCGGAGATTGCATTTGTGATGGAGCGGGAATCTCAGATGAGGGTTCTCTCTGATCTGTTAAAGAATGGGGAGCTTCCTTTGAGGGTAACCCACAATGACACAAAGCTAAACAATATTATGATGGACAATAAGACCGGGAAAGGAATTTGTGTGATTGATTTAGATACGGTGATGCCAGGACTGTCTTTGTATGATTTTGGAGATGCCATCCGGTTTGGCGCCAACACTGGGGCTGAGGATGAGACGGATCTTAGCAAAGTGTCTTTGGATTTGGGCCTTTTTGAATGTTACACAAAGGGATATTTGAAGGGCTGCCAGGGAAGCCTTACGGAGACGGAATGCCGGATGCTTCCTATGGGCGCAAAGATTATGACGCTGGAATGCGGAATGCGTTTTCTGACAGATTACCTTGCGGGGGATGTTTATTTTAAGATCCATCGGAAAAATCACAATTTGGACCGATGCCGCAGTCAGTTTGCGTTGGTGGCGGATATGGAGAAGAATTGGCCCAAGATGGAAGCTATCGTTCAAAAATATATGGTTTAAAAAGAGTTTTCACGGGGCGCGTTGCGGCAAACAAGAAGCCGTTTATGCGCTCCGCTCTAGGAGGAGAATCCGGCGGCGCCGGATTCTTTTTGTTTGCAGGCTTTCCGGTAGGCTGAGGCGGTGAGGCCGCAGCTTTTCCGAAAACACTGGGCAAAATAGCTTTGGGAGGAAAAACCGGAGGATTGGGCGATTTCCGTAATACTGTAGTCCGTATTGGCCAGAAGTTCTTTACTTGCCTGGATTCTGGTCTGGCACAGATAGTTGATGGGAGAACAGCCGCAATGCATGGTGAATGCGTGAACCATGTAGTATTTGTTGAGGTGGGAGAACTTTGCAAGGGTATCCAGGGTGATGTCCTGCATGTAATTGGATTCGATATATCGCTTTATTTTGATACATTCTTTGCTGATCTGGACGGACGGGGCTACTTCAAATGCAAAATTTGTCCTGCGGATGAGTTTGATGATCAGTACTTCCAGAAGATTCTGGCAGATATTTTCATAATCCCGGTTTTTTTCTGTCATTTCATTCAGCATGGCTGTCATGTAAAACAGTAAATCTTTTTGTTCATTCTGACAACTGAAAATAATATGTTCTTTTTTTCCTTCAAATGAAAAAATCAAACCTTCTACGCCGATGGTGACATATTCCAAGGGCATCTCCCGGGAAGAACGTTCCGTATGGGAGACATTGGCATTGACAATGACAAAATCATCCTCCTGGATGGGATATGTCTCTTCTTCTATGTGAAAACTTCCGCGGCCGCTTTTGACGTAAAATAATTCAGAAAAGGGGTGGGTGTGAGGCAGGCTCTTCCAATCGTTTTCGTATTTGGAATGAGAGATATATAAAAATTTGCCTGGAACCGTCTGGATGCCGGTATGTTCTAAGGGATATCTTGAAGTGCCCATAATCTACCTCCGATAACTAAATTTATAAGATGTGAAAAAAAGAGAAAAAGCATATACAATATTTTTGGAAAAAGGTCAAAAATATTATGTATAAAATGCACAAAACGAAGGGACAATATAAAAATAAATAGGCAAAAAGCCGATGTCCATTTCTTTTGGTTTGCCGATATTCGTGTAACTACATAATAGCATGGAACTCAAGAGAAAGCAAGATATATAAAAAATGGAGCAATATCTGAATTGTATAATGGCATATTTATGTTATACTATTTATTACAAAACATAATAGAAGCAATTTCAAAAGGGAGGTATTTGCTATGAAATTGAAACGTGTGTTATGCGTACTGATGGCATCTGTGATGGTAATTGGTACGGCAGCCTGCGGAAGCGGCGATTCCAAAGATAAGGACGCTCAGGGCAGCGGTACGGAAGGAACCGACCAGCAAGAAGACACCACCGGAGACGATGCAAGTGCAGACGATGAAGGCAATGCTGGGGAAGATGCGGAAGCACCGGAAGAAGATGCTGCCGGAGACGATGCAAGTGCGGACGACGGTCCGGCTGATTTGACGGTTGCGGCAGTAGAGACAGCCTACGGTGCAGATATGTGGAAAGAAATCTGTGCGGCTTTTGAGGAGTCTCACGGGATCAAGATCCAGCTTACCGTAGACAAGAAGCTGGAGGACGTAATTACTTCTGAAATGAAGTCCGGCGTATTCCCGGATGTAATCCTGAGAGCCGTGGGAGCTGAATCAGGATTAACAGAAACTTTTGTAAAAGATAACAACCTGGTGGATTTGACCGATGTGCTGTCTATGACGGTACCAGGGGAGAGCGCTACTGTTGGCGATAAGATTCTTCCGGGTTTTGTGGAGAACTCCATCACCAATCCTTATGGAGACGGCAAGACCTATTTGATGCCTATGTTCTATTCACCCTGCGGACTGTTCTACAACCAGGGACTGTTTACGGAAAAGGGCTGGGAAGTTCCCCAGACATGGGATCAGATGTGGGAATTAGGCGAGAAGGCGAAAGCAGAAGGAATCGCACTGTTTACGTATCCTACTGCAGGTTACTTTGATGCGTTCCTGTATGCTTTGATGCATGAGAGCATGGGGAACGATAAGTTCCAGGAGGCATTGCGTTATGGCGAAGGCGTTTGGGATACCCCGGAAGCGCAGGCAGTATTTGATATCATCGAGAAGCTTGCTTCTTATACGGAATCTACAACACCGGCTAACGCCAACGACAATGATTTCCAGAAGAATCAGCAGTTAGTATTAGACAACAAGGCATTGTTTATGCCCAACGGCAACTGGGTCATCGGCGAGATGGCAGAAGCTCCCAGAGCAGAAGGATTTGAATGGGGCTTTACCGCACTTCCGGCAATCACCGAAGGCGGAGAGAGAGCATCTTATTCCTTCTTTGAGCAGATTTGGATGCCCGCAGGCGCAGAACATCAGGATCTTGGAAAAGAATTTATCGCATTCCTGTATTCTGACCAAGCGGCCGAAATCTTTGCAAATAGCGGAGCCGTTCAGCCAATCCAGGGTATGACAGACAAGCTGGAAGGCGACAATAAGATTTACTATTCTATCTATGATACAGGCGCAGTTGCAGTTATGGATGCATTTGCAACCACAGATCCTGTAGAAGGAATTACTACACGTTCTACCTTCCAGGATCCGGTAAACTCTCTGGTAACCGGAGACAAGACAAAAGAAGATTGGATCAACCAGATCAAATCTGACTGTGAGCAATTAAGAGCAGCTTTAAAAGAATAATAAGTATCGTGGAGCTGTAAAGGTGAATGGTGGTCGGCGAGCAAAGCTCGCCGGCCATTTTTTCCTCTAATGGAGATGAGAACATGAAAAAGAAGAGAAGAGGCGGATTTATTGTTGCATGTGTGGCGCCGGCAGTCCTATTGTTTATTATTTTTATGATTATCCCTACTATTGACGTATTTCGTATGTCATTGTATAAATGGGGCGGCTATACGGCAAATAAAACCTTTGTGGGACTTGAGAATTTCAAGAAGCTTTCCCAGAACCCTAAGTTTTACCAGTCCTTTCAGAATAGTATTTTGCTGATTGTGATTGTAACTTTGGTGACTTTTTGTTTGGCGTTGATTTTTGCGGCGATTCTTTCCAGAGAAAAAATTAAAGGGCAGAATTTTTTCCGTATCGTATTTTACATTCCCAATATTCTCTCGGTTGTTGTAATCAGCGCTATTTTTTCAGCTATTTATGACCCGAACCAGGGATTGCTCAACAGTTTTTTAAGCCTTTTTCGGGGAGGCGGCGATCCCATCCTGTGGCTTGGGAAACCGAAGCTAGTGATTTACAGCGTGGCCATTGCCATGATCTGGCAGGCGGTGGGATATTATATGGTAATGTACATGGCAAGTATGGCGAATGTTCCGGAGAGCCTGTACGAATCGGCATCGCTGGAAGGGGCAGGAAGGCTGACGCAGTTTTTTTCCATTACATTGCCCCTTGTGTGGACGAATATTCGTACAACCTTGACATTTTTTATCATCAGTACCATTAATATGAGCTTCCTTATGGTAAAAGCCATGACCAACGGAGGGCCGGACGGGGCTTCCAATGTATTCTTAAGCTATATGTATCAGGAGGCTTACACGAATTCTTCTTATGGTTATGGTATGGCCATCGGCGTGGCTGTATTTGTATTTTCCTTTGCACTTGCAGGTATTTTGAATGCGGTAACGAAGCGGGATGAGATTGAATTTTAGGAGGAAGGGAAATGAAGAAAGAAAAACAACAATTTGGCGCCAGTCCTAAAATTGCAAAGGTGTTCATCTATCTGATCCTGGCGCTTTTGGCTATTACGATTCTGGTTCCGGTGGCGTGGGTGTTCGTTGCTTCCATCAAGGAAAATTCTGAATTTTACAGAAATCCCTGGGCAATTCCTCAAGGCTTCCATTTTCAGAATTTTATTGACGCATGGCAGACGGCAAGTATGGGGGATTATATGCTCAAGTCGGTTCTGGTTACGGCTCTTGCTTTGTTTTTGCTGGTTATCATTGCGCTTCCGGCCGCTTATGTATTGGCGCGGTTTCGCTTTAAGAGCAGGGCTGTCTGGAATACCTTATTTATGGCGGGACTGTTTATCAATGTGAACTACATTGTGGTTCCGATTTTCTTAATGCTGAACAACGGGGATATGTTTCTTCGGAAAGCCACGGGGCATACGTTCTTTTTGAATAATTTGTTTATTTTGGCGTTGGTGTATGCGGCCACAGCCCTGCCCTTTACGATTTATCTTCTGTCGGGGTATTTTAAGTCACTGGCAAAGGATTATGAAGAGGCTGCTTATGTGGACGGAGCAGGGTATTTTTATACGATGGTCCGGGTGATCATTCCTATGGCGAAGCCCAGCGTGGTGACGGTGATATTATTTAACTTTTTAGCGTTCTGGAATGAATATATTATTTCTATGACGTTGCTGACCAAGCCGGAGTTAAAAACGCTTCCGGTGGGCCTGATGAACTTGATGGCGGCGCAGAAGTCTGCGGTACAATATGGCCAGTTATATGCGGGGCTTGTAATCGTCATGCTGCCCACATTGATTTTGTATATGTGTGTGCAGAAGAAGCTGACGCAAGGTATGACCCTTGGCGGGCTGAAAGGCTAGGAGGGATGAGATGAACGAATTTGCAAAGAAAATAGTAACCGCTGTTGTCGTTCTCATTGTGTTTGTGGTATGTGTGGCTCTTGTGGTAATCGGTCAGCGTAATATTGGGGCAACGGGTCTTTTGGTGCAGTTGATCGGCGTTGCAGGATTGATTATCTTGTTGTGGCTTTATAACAGACAGTACAAATAGGATTGCGAGGAATTAAGACATGAATCAAAATGGACGTGTGACAATACCTACGGATATGGATGTGATTGAAGATACCATACAAGTGTCAAAAAGATGGGGGGCGGATGCTCTCAGAGATTGCGACGGAACAGACTTTCCGGCGGAATTGAAGGATATAGGGCTGAAAGTATATGCTACTTATTATACTACCAGGAAGGATAATGCATGGGCAAAAATGAATCCGGAAGAGATCCAGCAGATGTATGTGATGACTCCCGCCTATACGGCTTCGGGAGAGGAGCTTCGCATTTCTCTCATGCGGGGGCTGTATCAGGATATGTTAAAGCCCAATACCAGGGATGATATTACCCGCTGGTGGGAAGTTATAGACAGAAGTACGGGAGAAGTAGTTCCTGCCGGGGACTGGAGGTATGAAGAGGAGACGGGGGAAGCAGTGATAAAAAGCTGCCCGTTCCATGATTATACCGTGAGCTTTTTGGCTTACATCATGTGGGACCCGGTGCATATGTATAATGCTGTTGTCAATGACTGGAAGGATGTGGAGCGGCAGATTACCTTTGATGTAAGGCAGCCCAGGACCCATGCATATACCATGGAACGTCTGCGGAAGTTTATCCAGGAGCATCCTTATGTGAACGTGCTTCGTTTTACCACATTTTTCCATCAGTTTACATTGGTATTTGACGAGATGGCCAGGGAGAAATATGTGGATTGGTATGGCTATTCTGCATCAGTCAGTCCCTACATTTTAGAGCAGTTTGAGCGGGAAGCAGGGTATCCGTTTCGGCCGGAATATATTATTGATCAGGGATATTATAACAATCAGTACCGGATTCCTTCCAAGGAATTTCAGGATTTTCAGGCTTTCCAGAGGCGGGAAGTTCTAAAGATCGTAAAGGAAATGGTGAATATTACCCATGAATGCGGCAAGGAAGCAATGATGTTTTTGGGGGATCATTGGATCGGGACGGAGCCGTTTATGGAGGAGTTTCAGGAAGCGGGTCTGGATGCTGTGGTGGGCAGTGTGGGGAATGGTTCTACGCTGCGCCTGATTAGCGATATTGAAGGAGTACAGTATACGGAAGGAAGGCTCTTGCCTTACTTTTTCCCAGATACTTTTCACGAGGGCGGCGATCCAGTGAAGGAAGCGAAAATCAACTGGGTGACTGCTCGCCGTGCGATTCTAAGGAAACCCATCGACCGGATTGGATATGGGGGATATCTGAAGCTGGCGTTGGAATTTCCGGAGTTTGTGGAATATGTGGAGTCTGTTTGCAAGGAGTTCCGGGAACTGTATGAGAATATAAAAGGGTGCGTTCCTTACTGTGTGAAAAGGGTAGCAGTGTTGAATTGCTGGGGCAAGATGCGGGCCTGGGGCTGCCATATGGTACATCATGCCATCTATTTTAAACAGAATTATTCTTATGCGGGTGTGATCGAAGCCCTTTCTGGCGCACCGTTTGACGTACACTTCATCAGTTTTCAGGATGTGAAGGATGAC
This sequence comes from Lachnospiraceae bacterium, assembly GCA_022790855.1. GTDB lineage: Bacteria > Bacillota > Clostridia > Lachnospirales > Lachnospiraceae > 14-2. Next base: position 21,194 of record JAAVYA010000035.1, read on the forward strand.
CCTAACTTGCTGAAGGAATTTGATGTGCTGTTGAACATTGGGGATGGAGATACGGCTCATACCGGAGGCGAGTGGTGGTGTGATGCGGTGATTTCTTCCGCCGTAAAGCAGTTTGTATATGAGGGCGGCGGAATGATCGGGGTTGGGGAACCCACTGCCCATCAGGCCAACGGCCGTTTCTTCCAGTTGGCCAATGTATTCGGCGTGGAAGAAGAGCGGGGCTTTACCCTTGGATATGATAAGTATAACTGGGAGAGCCACAGCCATTTCATTACCCAGGATGCAGACGGAGAAATTGATTTTGGGGAAGGAAAGAAAAATATCTATGCGCTGGAGGGTACTGAGATTCTTGTGGAGAAGGAGAAGGAGGTACAGCTGGCGGTGCATGGATTTGGAAAAGGCCGTGCCGTATACATCAGCGGGCTGCCCTACAGTTTTGCCAACAGCAGATTGTTGTATCGTGCCATATTGTGGAGCGCCGGGGATGAAGAACGGCTGCTTCAGTGGTTTTCCAGCAATTACAACGTGGAGGTCCATGCGTATCCGGCCAATGGAAAATATTGTGTGGTAAATAACACTTATGAGCCTCAGAGTACGGTGGTTTATCGGGGGGACGGAAGCAGTTACTCTCTGGATCTTGAGGCAAATCAAATTATTTGGTATGAGATATCATAATGGAAACAGTATTATGCAGCCTGTGCTAGGAAGTGCGGGCTGTATGGTATTTATGCACACGGGCACCCGTCAGACCTATGCTGATGGGTGCCCGGCGCATGGGTAGGGGAAGATAGCTCTTCCCTATTCGGTTGGCGCTGTTTCTGCCGGGGTAATAGTTGACAGTATTTTACATTTGTGTATAATAGGAGAAAAAGATTTTAATAAAAGGAGAAGTTGTTATGAATAAAGTGAGAACCAGGTATGCGCCAAGTCCCACAGGGAAGATGCATGTGGGAAATCTACGGTCTGCATTGTATGAATTTCTCATCGCAAAGCATGCGGGTGGGGATTTCATGCTGCGTATTGAGGATACAGATCAGGAGCGGTTCGTAGAGGGAGCAACTGAGATTATATACCGTACCATGGAAAAAGCTGGTCTGGTGCATGATGAAGGGCCGGATAAGGACGGGGGGTTTGGACCTTATGTCCAAAGTGAACGGATGAAGACCGGTATTTATCTGGATTATGCCAAGGAGTTGGTGGAGAAGGGGGAAGCTTACTATTGTTTTTGCGATAAGGAGCGTCTTTCTTCTTTGAAAAGCGAGGTAGTGGAAGGAAAAGAGATTACGGTCTATGACAAACATTGTCTGTCTTTGACAAAGGAAGAGGTAGAGGCGAATCTGGCGGCCGGCAAGCCCTATGTGATTCGGCAGAATAATCCCATGGAAGGAACTACCACGTTTCATGACGAGCTGTACGGGGATATTACGGTGCCTAATTCGGAATTGGACGATATGATTTTAATTAAGTCCGACGGATATCCTACTTACAATTTTGCAAATGTGGTGGATGACCATACCATGCATATTACCCATGTGGTGCGGGGAAATGAATATTTGTCTTCTTCTCCCAAATACGTCCGTCTGTATGAGGCTTTTGGATGGGAGATTCCCATGTATGTTCATTTGCCTTTGATTACGGACGAGAATCATAAGAAGCTCTCAAAACGCAGCGGACATGCTTCTTTTGAGGACTTGATGGAGCAGGGATTTGTGGCGGAAGCAGTGGTGAATTATATTGCATTGCTGGGTTGGAGCCCCGAGGACAACCGTGAGATTTTTTCTCTTAAGGAGTTGATTGAACAATTTGATTATCATAGAATCAGCAAATCGCCTGCTGTCTTTGACATTGTGAAGTTAAGATGGATGAATGGGGAATATTTAAAAGCCATGGAGTTTGAAGCGTTTTATGAGCTGGCAGAAGCCTATATCAAACAGGTCGTCCATAAGGACTATGACTTGAGAAAGATTGCGGCTTTAGTGAAAACCAGAATCGAGGTTTTCCCGGATATTGCGGAGCATATTGATTTCTTTGAGCAGGTACCGGAGTACGATTGTTCCATGTATGCCCACAAGAAAATGAAGACGACGCCGGAAAGTTCTTTGGAAGTGTTACAGGAACTGCTCCCTTTGCTGGAGAAGCAGGAGGATTACAGCAACGACGGCCTCTATCAGCTTTTGACTTCTTATGTTGGGGAAAAGGGCTGCAAAAACGGTTATGTTATGTGGCCGGTTCGGACGGCAGTTTCCGGTAAACAGATGACGCCGGGAGGAGCCACTGAGATTATGGAGATTATTGGAAAAGAGGAAACTCTTGCCAGGATTCAGGCGGCAGTTGGAAAGCTGAAACAGGAAATATCATGATAAAATGAGGAGCCGATAGCAAATGGGAGGATGCTGTTTGTTCTCGAGAATGTGATTGTGGGCCCTCGGCAAAAGGGTAAACTATAAAAGGGGGATTTTTTTATTATGGAATATATCTTTGATAAGTCTCAAAGCGAGGCTATTAGACACTTTAAAGGAGCCTGCTTGTGCATAGCAGGTCCGGGCAGCGGGTAAGACGACGGTTCTCACAGAGCGTATCCGATATTTGATTAAAAGAGAACATGTGGATCCTTCCAGGATTTTAGTGATTACGTTTACCAGGGCGGCTGCCAGAGAAATGAAAAATCGTTTTTTGAAAAAAATGGGAGGCGTTTCTTATCCTGTTACTTTTGGTACTTTTCATGCGGTCTTTTTTTCTATTTTAAAACATGCCTATGGATTTCGGGCGGAAAATATTATTCAGGAGGAACAGCGTTTCTCTTTCATGGGTGAGATTATCCGGCATTTGCAGATAGAAACAGAGGATGAAAAAGAGCTGATTTCAGATTTGCTGTCCGAAATCGGGATTGTCAAAAATACCGGGATATTACTGGAGCATTATTATGCTCAAAGCTGCGGCCAGGAAATGTTTCGGCAGGTTTTTACGTTATTTGACCAGGCTATGAAGAAACATCGTCTGATAGATTTTGATGATATGCTGGCATATTGTTATGAATTGCTGTCGCAGCGGGAGGATATCTTGAAGGCTTGGCAGCAGCGGTTTGCCTATATATTGGTGGATGAGTTTCAGGATATCAACAAGCTGCAGTTTGATATTGTAAAGCTTTTGGCAAAGCCGGAGGATAATTTGTTTGTGGTGGGGGATGATGACCAGTCTATTTATCGGTTCCGGGGAGCGAAACCAGAAATTATGCTGGGATTTGAAAGCGTATATCCCAATGCAAAGCGGGTGCTTTTAGATATGAATTACCGTTCTCAGAAGCGAATTGTGGAACAGGCGCTGCGCTTAATCAGCCATAATAACACCCGGTTTGAAAAGCAAATTAAGGCCAGCAGGGAGGAAGGGACTAAGCCGGAGATTTGTGTTTTTAAGGATCAGCCTGCTCAAAATAAGTGTGTGATTGAGAAGATACTTGCTTACCGAAAGCTTGGGTATGCCTATGGGGATATGGCTGTATTGTTTCGTACCAATACCCAGCCCAGAGGACTGATGGGACAGATGATGGCTTATAACATTCCTTTTTGCAGCCGGGATGCGGTTCCGAACCTATATGATCATTGGATTTCCAGAGATATTCTTACTTATATCCATTTGGCTTTGGGCAGCAGAAGCCGAGGAGATTTGCTGCAGATCATGAATCGGCCGAAGCGTTATATTACCAGAGAAAGCCTGGAAGAACCTTATGTGGCTTTTGACGTATGGGCAGATTATTTTTATAAAAAGCAGCAGCCCTGGGTAGCGGAGCGGATCGGACAGTTGGAGGCGGATCTTCGGGTGCTTTCTCGGATTTCTCCTTTTGCGGCTGTCAATTATATTCGTAATGCCATAGGGTATGAGGGGTATCTGCGGGAGTACGGAGAATATCGCCATATCAAAGTGGACGAATTGATGGAGGTGCTGGAGGAACTGCAGACAGAAGCGAAAGAATTTAAGACTTATGAAGAATGGTTTGCTTATATGGAGGCATACGCAAAGGAAATGAAACGTCAGCAGGAGCGCCATGTGGCAGCAGGGGAATGTGTATCTTTGGCGACCTTGCACAGTTCTAAGGGTCTGGAATATCCGATCGTATTTCTGGTAGATGTGAATGAAGGAATTATGCCTTATAAAAAGGCAGTGCTGGCGGCGGAAGTGGAGGAAGAGCGCCGGATGTTTTATGTGGGTATGACTCGGGCGAAGGACAAGCTTCACTTGTATTATTCTTCTAAAGTCAACGGACGAGATATGGAAGCGTCCCGGTTTATAGAAGAAATGAAAGCGGATAAGTGATAGAAATAATCTTGCAAAAACAGGTATTATGTGGTATAGTTGATATATCTTAAAAGTGTCTATGGACATAGGTCTAAGTTTCTGGTGAAGTCTCACCGCTTATTCCGAGGAGAAAGAATTGAATACAAGGGGGAAAGGAATTACATATGCAGGAAAAGGAAAATAGAATATATACTGCTAAGGAGGAGGCTGTGATACGGGAACTTATGATGCAGCCTGTCTGTTATCAGCAGTTTCGTGGGTTGAATGAAAGGTGGCAGAAGCGTTTTCTGGATTTTTATACTGGAAAAAAGACGCTGCCCTTGACCTATGATCCATTTTTTAAACGGATTTTTCATCCGGATCTTCATCCGGGGCGTTTATCCAGATTTTTAAGCTGTCTTTTGGAAAAGGAAATGAAAGTTGTGCGGATTTTGCCGTTGGAGGAGAACCTTTTTTTACAGGAGGCCTTGCTGATCATGGACATTTTGGTGGAACTAAATGATGGTTCTTTAGCCAATGTGGAGGTTCAGAAGATCCCTTATTTTTTCCCGGCGGAACGAATGTCGTGCTATTCGGCAGATCTTTTGATGCGCCAATACAGCCGTGTAAAGGGAGAGCGGGGAAAGGGGTTTAAATACTGTGATGTAAAGAAGGTATATACAATTGTGCTTTTTGAAAAGAGCAGCAAACTATTTCACGAAGGAATGAACCACTATCTGCATAGAGGGAAAACAACCTTTGACACCGGATTAAAACTGGAACTTCTGCAAGAATATTGTCTGGTGGCTCTTGATGTTTTTCGGAAAATCTTGTATGATGAGGGTAGAAATGAGAGAAGAGGATGGATATCCCTGTTAGCAACTGAGAACGTGGAAGAAGCATTGCGGCTGGCAGAGGAATATCCTTGGTTGGAAGAAATTTATAAAGAGATGGAAACTTATATGACCAGGACAGAGGAGGTGCTGGAAATGTTTTCAGAGGCGTTGCGGGTGATGGATCAGAATACGGTGAGGTACATGATTGAGGAACAGCAGGAGCAGCTTTCTCAGCAGCTGCAGTTGATAGATGAACAGCATGATAAGTTGGATGAACAGTCACGGATGATAGACGAGCAGGATGATAAGCTAAAAGAACAGTCACAGTTGATAGACGAACAGCATGACAAGCTGAATGAGCAACGGGAAGAGATAAATAAAAAGGACTGCCAGATTAGCAAACAAAGGGCGGAAATGATGGAACAGGCCAGGAAGATCCAAGAACAGGAGGAAGAATTGATACGGCTAAAAAAGCTGTTAGAGAAAGGCGTGTGACATGTATTCCGGGATTTATGCTTTTTGCTATCAGGCACAATAGAAAGTAGCATTTTTGAAATGAGAGGAGGATCATTGGGATGTTGTGTATTGCATTAGCTCCATGCAAAGTCTGAAAGAGCAGGATTGCGTGGAGCGAAGAAAGTGCTCTGAGACTTTGCCAGGGAATAAATGAAGGAGCAAAGTCTATGAATCATATAAAAAATACTATTTGGGAAATGAGAAAATTCCTTTTGCTTTGGATTACCCAGTTGGGAAAGAAGGTTCTGCCCTTACTACATCATTATTAATCTATGCGGTGCGAAATTCTATGCAGTTTTTTACAATTCCCATCGGATATTTTCTGGGAGGCTTTTTGGTAGATCAAGTATTTGAACCAGTTATGGAGCTGCAGCGCATGGAAGTATTTTAATTAAGCTATTTGGGAACGGAAAAGGTTCTGGTGCAGCTTTTTTATTCTTTGTGATAGCTTTTGTAGGGATAGGTGTGTGCCTATATTTTAGAAAAGATCAGAGGATTTGGGAGTTGGAGAAATAAGAGGTTGAATTGATAATTAAAAAAACGGATGCCTGGGTAATTCCAGGCATCCAAACTATTCCATGTCTTCAAATTCCGCATCATCCAGAAGTTCATCGAAGCGGTCTGCAACTGCTTCATATTCCGCATCATTTTCGATGTTTTCAAGAGAAGGATTTCCCTCCTCGTCTTCAAAGTAGCGGTAGATAAAGACTTCACCATCTTCATTAGGTTCTTCGTTTTCGTTCAGTGGCAGCAAAGCAATATAATTTTGGCCATCTGTATCAAAAATTGTTAAAATCTCGCATTCTACGGAAGAACCGTCATCCATGGATAACGTTACTCTAATATCAGAATCATCTTCCTCTGTGTCGGGGAAATTGGGATTATTGTTTATATCCTTGCTCATATGATCACCTTTGACCTTTCTTTACAATAGAAAATAGCTTTTCATTTCTGGCCTAATCTGTGAATAGTCACAGATATTGTTAATATTAGTATAAAAATTCCTATCAGAAAAGTCAAGGCTTTTTTCGCTTCTGTTTCTAGTGCTTCATCCGGCCATTTAAAGTCACCTTCGGTGAGGGGGCCGGATGCCCGGCATCCACTACTTCTTTGGCCGGACGCCGTGCAGCGTAGCACACGGTGCCGCGTGAACAGTAACTCCAGTCAGAACAACACTTCGTAGGAAAGAATCGCGAAAAGCGGGGAAACAAGTTGTTCCATGCTTTTTTTTGTGATATACTGTCATTAACGTGTTAGTTGCTGAAAAAGGAGGCCTGCTATGAAATACGAAATATGCAAAGGCAATTATAATGTAATGGGAGCAGATATCAGAGGAACATTGACTACTTGTACCGTAGAAAATCGCAGACATGAGACGTGTATGCTGCTTCTGTATTCGAAAAATGGAGCTATTGCGGAGAAGATTCCTATGGAGGAAGATACAAACAGGACTTCTATCTATTCTGTTGGGCTACGGAACCTGCCTTGGAAGGAGTACGATTATGCTTTTGAGATTGGCGGAAAAAAGGTTCTGGATCCATATGCAAAATACATTGTGGGAAGGGAAAAATGGGCTGATTTTAATAGAAAAGAGGAACAAATTAAATGTGGTTTCTATAAAAATGATTTTCATTGGGGACAGGATTGCCATCCCATGATCCCAAAACAGGATATGGTGATATATAAACTTCATGTGCGGGGTTTTTCCATGCAGCAGAATATCCAGGAAAAGGAACGGGGAACCTTTCAAGGAATTGTGCAAAAGCTGTCATATTTGAAAGAGATGGGAATCACTACCGTAGAATTGATGCCGGTGTATGAATTTGAAGAAATATTTGCGAAAGATCCATTTCAAACGGATGTGTTCCCGGAGAAAAAGGTGAATTATTGGGGATATACCAGAGGAAATTATTTTGCCGTAAAATCATCTTATTTGGGGGAAGGGAAGACAGCGGATACCTTCAAGCAGTTGATAAAAAAGCTGCATAGAAGAAATATGGAATGTGTTCTGGAATTTTATTTTGATGATAAGTTAAATCCTCATTTTGCTATTGATATTTTGCGCTATTGGGCCAGGGAATATCATGTGGATGGTTTTCATGTGATGTGCAGGGCGGATTTGGCGCATCTGATTGCAAAGGATCCTTGCTTGAGTGGAAGAAAACTGTTTTTTGAGTGGTTTCCCCAGGAACTTTGCAAATGGGAGAATCATGAGATGGAACTGTTTTCCTATAATGATGCTTTCCTTTGTGAGACGCGCAAGCTAATGAACCATCAGGGAGGAAGTCCCCGAGAATTTGCGGGACAGATGCGCAGACAGCAGATAGAGCAGGGATTTGTAAACTATGTAGCCAATAATAATGGCTTTACCCTCTACGATACCTTTGCCTACACGGAAAAGAAAAACAAAGACAATGGAGAAGAAAACCGTGATGGCATTCCCTGGAATTTCAGCAGTAACTGTGGAGAAGAGGGAACTAGCCGGAGGAAATATGTGAACCGACTCCGGGATAAACAGATTAAAAATGCCCTATGTGCCGTTATGTTTTCTCAAGGAGTACCGCTAATCTGGATGGGCGATGAATGCGGGAACTCCCAACAGGGAAATAATAATGCTTATTGTCAGGATAATGAAATTGGATGGAAGAACTGGGATAACGGAAAAAGAAGCAAGGATATCCACTGCTTTTTGAAACAATTAGCCAAATTGAGAAGAGAGTTTCCGGCTTTGCGCAATCCTGTTCCTATGGAATTGTGTGATTATAAGGGATATGGTTATCCGGATTTATCTTATCATGGAGATAATGGATGGCGCATGGGAGCGGGGGGAGGAGAGCATAGTATTGGGATGATGTATTGCTGTAAATATGCCGAAGATGGGGAGACAAAGGAAAACGATAAATTATTAAAAGATGAATTTATTTATATCGGTTATAATTTTTCTGTTTTGGATCAACATTTGGCGCTTCCTGCCCTGCCGAAGAAATACCGTTGGCGCTGCATTTTGAATACTGGAGAGGAACGCAGCTTTGAAGAACGTAAGACGGAAACTGGCGCCCATACGTTTTTGATTCATAAGCAGACCGTTTGTATGCTGTTGGGGAGACGGGAGGAGTAAAGAATGCAGGGATTGGTTCAGGAGGAAAGGAGATGGGGGCTGAACGGCTTTACTTTGAAATGGATTGCTATGCTTACGATGCTGATAGATCATACTGGTATGGTGTTGTTTCCGCAATACCGTATCTTCCGGATCGTGGGCAGGCTTGCGTTTCCGATTTACTGCTTTTTACTGGTGGAGGGAGCGGTTCATACATCGAATTGGAAGAAATACGTAAGCAGGCTGATTTTGTTTGCTTTGATTTCAGAAATTCCCTTTGACTTAGCAAGGAGTGGGCAGATTGTTGCCGCGGATGCTCAGAATGTTTTTTTCACCTTATCATTTGGATTGCTGGCAGTGATAATTTTGAAAGAACAGAAAAACAGATTTGCTGCCTGGACGGCAGCTTTGGCTTTGATTTTGACGGCGGAATTTTTACGGACGGACTATGGCGGCGGCGGTGTGATGATCATATTGATTTTTTATCTGCTGCGGGAGCATATGGCTGCAAAATCTTTATGTTTTGGGGCGGAGATTTTTTGGGGTTATGGCGGAATTGAAAATTATGCCTTGCTGGCTTTGGTGCCGATCGTGTGTTATAATGGAAAAAAAGGACCAGGTGGGTTAAAATATCTCTTTTATGTATTTTATCCGGCGCATTTGTTTGGGCTTTATGGGCTTAGCAGATGGACTGGAGCCGGAGGATGGGGATAGACCAGTGTTCAGAGGTAAGAAATGAAAATATGGAAGCATTTTTGTACGATTACAAATCATAAGATGCTGGTGATGAAAGGCTGTTTTCGGGTAGGACTTTACCGGCAGGGACTTCTTCATGATATGTCTAAATATGGATATACGGAATTTTCACTGGGATGTAAGTATTATCAGGGAACAGAGAGCCCTCATAATGGAGAACGCCGGGCCTATGGCTATTCTCTAGCATGGCTCCACCATAAGGGGTGCAACAAACATCACCTGGAATATTGGACGGATTATGGCCCGGGAAAAGAATTTGGGTTGATTGGAATGAAGATGCCAAAAAAGTACGTGATAGAAATGTTTATCGACCGGGTCAGTGCGTCTAAAAATTATCAAAAAGAAGCGTATACAGATGCCAGCGCCTGGGAGTATTATGAACGGAGCAAATCCCATTATGCGCTTCATCCGGATACACAAAAGCTTTTGGAAGAGCTTCTGTGGATGATAAAAGAGCAGGGAGAAGAGAGTGTTTATTACTATATAAAAAATATTGTCTTAGCGAAAGACTTTTCCTATTAATAACAAGGTATTAGATTAGGAGGACATTATGATTGACGGGAAAAAAGTGTTGTTCAGCGGTATGCAGGCAACAGGAACATTGACTTTGGGAAATTATTTAGGTGCACTGAAAAATTGGGTGACTCTCAGTGAGGAATATGAATGCTTTTATAGTGTGGTGGATCTTCATTCTATTACAGTACGCCAGGAACCGGCGGAATTGAGAAAACGGGCCAGAAATCTTTTGACACTGTATCTTGCGGCAGGGCTGGATCCCCAAAAAAACTGCATCTATTATCAATCCCATGTTTCAGGCCATGCAGAGCTTTCTTGGATTTTGAACTGCTTCACTTATATGGGGGAGTTGAACCGTATGACCCAGTTCAAAGATAAAGCGGCAAAGCATGCAGATAATATCAATGCCGGTTTGTTTACGTATCCTGTATTGATGGCCGCAGATATTTTATTGTATCAGACGGATATGGTTCCGGTAGGGGTTGACCAGATGCAGCATTTGGAGATTACCAGGGACATTGCCCAGCGGTTTAATGCTGTTTACGGAGATGTTTTTACAATTCCCGAGGCATATATCGGAAAATCCGGAGCAAAAATTATGAGTCTGCAGAATCCTCAGAAAAAAATGTCCAAGTCTGACGAGAATCCCAACGCCAGTATTTATCTTATGGATGAACCAGATGTGATCCTGCGGAAGTTTAAGCGGGCGGTCACGGATTCTGAAGGTCAGATCCTTTACCGGGAAGAACAGCCGGGAATTCGGAATTTACTGGATATTTATTGTGCATGTACCGGAAAGAGTCCGGAAGAAGCGGTGAAAGAATTTGAAGGAAAAGGTTACGGAGAGCTGAAAGAAGCAGTAGGCGAGACGGTTGTTTCCGTCTTGAAACCCGTTCAGGACGAGTTTGCCCGGCTGTCTGAGGATAAATCATATTTAGATTCTATTATTAAGGAAAATGCCCAGAAAGCGAATTACTATGCGACTAAAACATTGAGAAAGGTTCAGAAGAAAGTAGGGTTCCCTGAAAGAATCCGATAAAAAAGAGAGTGGAAAGGCACTTCATAGCTTGATTTTTCATAGAATGTAATAAATCAGCTAAGAGGTGCTTTTTTTGAAAACATTTTTGCCGCCCTTAAGCCCGAAAGAAGAAAAAGATTATCTGGAGAAAATGGATCAGGGGGACCTTGAGGCTAGATATATTCTGATTGAACGCAACCTGCGTCTGGTGGCGCATGTCTGTAAAAAGTATCAGAACGGGGATGAAGATATGGAAGATCTAATTTCTATCGGGACCATCGGACTGATCAAAGCCATCGCTACCTTCGACCATAAGAAAGGAAATCGCCTGGGAACGTATGCTGCAAGGTGCATTGACAACGAGCTTTTAATGTATTTAAGAAGCAAGAAGAAAACGGCCCGTGAAATTTCCCTTTATGAACCTATAGGTACGGACAAAGAGGGGAATCAGATACATCTTCTGGATATTGTAGAGAGTGATGAAAAAGACGTGGTGGAAGCGATAGAACTCAGCGGTAACATGAGAAGGCTGTATGAATTAATCCCTAAGACCCTCACAAGGCGGGAGCAGCAGATCATCAAACTGCGCTATGGACTTTATAACCAACGGCCGGTCACCCAGCGGGAAATTGCGGATCAGATTGGGATTTCTCGTTCTTATGTCAGCCGCATTGAAAAAAGGGCTTTGGAAAAACTGAAACGAGAATTTGCCCAGGCATAAAGGACAGAAATATTAGGAAGAATCATTGGAAAGCCGGAAAAATCCCTTGCATTTTCGGAAAAATATGGTAAACTAAGTGTATCTGTCTTATCTCAAATTATATTCCCCAAAAGTACGAAGAAAAGGATAAAAATTGTATAGTATTGTATCTACAGCGTCCATACATGGTGTTTTAAGTATGATCGTGCAGGTTGAGGCGGATGTATGCAGCGGATTGCCGGCTTTTGAAATGGTAGGTTTTTTATCTTCCCAAGTGCGGGAAGCAAAAGAGCGGATCCGTGCTGCCATCCGTAATGCCGGAGTATTGCTGCCCCCGAAACGGATCACCATTAATCTGTGTCCGGCAGATGTAAAAAAGAATGGGACAGGATTTGACCTCCCCATTGCATTAGCAGTACTTTCAGCGTATGGAATCGTTCCCCATCAACGATTAAAGGAGACGCTTTTTGTAGGAGAAATCACCTTGAATGGGGAACTCCGTCCCGTGAAAGGGATGCTTCCCATGGCCCTGGAGGCTCAGAAGGCGGGCTTTACCAAGGCGGTAGTTCCCAAGGAAAATGCCTGGGAGGCAGGTTTTGCACAGAACCTAAAAGTATATCCGGTCTCTGCTTTATCGGAGGTGATTGGGTTTTTAAAGGGAGAAATTTTGACAGAAAATCCCCCTATTAATATAGAAAAAACACAATCTATGGCGGCCACAGCGGTTGATTTCTCTCAGATAAACGGACAATATATGCTGCGCAGAGCCTGTGAAGTGGCTGCAGCCGGAATGCATAATATTTTAATGACAGGGCCTCCCGGTACAGGAAAGACTTTGGCGGCCAATGCGATGGCGTCTATTCTTCCGCCTCTGATGGAAGAAGAAATGATGGAACTGGCGGGGATTTACAGTGTCAGCGGCCTGTTTGCAGAACGGAGAGAACAGCTGTACCAAAGGCCGTTTAGGTCTCCTCATGATTCCGTAACCAGGTCTGCCTTATTGGGCGGCGGGCGTGTGCCAAAGCCAGGAGAGATCAGCCTGGCTCATAAAGGGATTTTGTTTCTGGATGAGCTGACCGAATATGAAAAGCCTTTGTTAGAACAACTCAGACAGCCATTGGAAGAACGGTGTATCCGCCTGGTGCGACAGACGGGTACATATTGCTATCCCGCAGATTTTATTTTGGTGGCCGCTATGAACCCTTGTGGCTGTGGATATTATCCGAACCGTGAAAAATGTACCTGTACGCCCGGACAGATCCGCCAGCATTTGGCAAAAGTCAGCCGCCCTTTATTAGATCGGATGGATTTGACCGTGGAGGCGCCGAAAGTTAAAATAGAAGAATTGGTTCAGAAAAAGGAGAATGAAAGCTCACAGGATATACGGGAGCGTGTACAGAGGGCCCATGAAATACAAAAACGACGTTTTCAAAAGGAATCCTGTAATTATAACGGCAGAATGGAACCGGGACAGTTGAGGCGGTTTTGCCCTATGGATCCAGGAGCAAAAGGACAGCTGACTCAGGCATATGAAGCTTTGGATTTAAGTGCGCGGGCCTATCACAGGCTGGTCCGCGTGGCCAGGACCATTGCGGATTTGGAAGGCAGCGAAGAGATTAAAGAACATCATATGGAGGAGGCTTTGCTCTATCGGAATATGGATGGAACATCCTGGAGGATGAGGCTATGAAATACGCTTTTTGGTTTGCTGGGGCGGCTGGGATCTCCAATATGGAAAAGCTCCGCCTTCTGGAGCTGTTTGGGTCAGAGGAAGAGATTTACCATATGACGGAATATCGTCTGGATCAGATGCATATGATACCAGAAAGAACGAAAGAAGCATTGCTTGCTGCTAAAAAAGGAGAAGATTGGGAACGGGAATATCAGAAGTTTCTTGAAACAGGGATTCAATTTTTCCCTTACGGAAGTCCTGGATATCCTGAAAAGCTAACCCATATTTACGATCCACCTTACTGTCTGTATGTGAAAGGAAAACTTCCGCCGAAAGAACAAATCTGCATAGCAGTGGTGGGAGCCAGAAAGTGCACCTCTTATGGACAGGCTGCGGCAGAACTCATCGGCAGGAAGCTGGCATTGGCCGGGGCCGGCGTGATCAGCGGAATGGCATATGGAATTGATACAGCTGCCCATGAAGGAGCGGTGTCGCCCTGGGGAGAGCAGTATGGCCGAAATCGGATTGTGACAGAATCGGCCGCGTATGGGGTGCTGGGGTGCGGCGTAGATATCTGTTATCCGGCCAGGAACCGGCAGCTATACCACAAAGTAGAGACTTGCGGCGGTTTAATTTCAGAGTTCCCGGTGGGATGCGGCCCTCAAAAATGGTTTTTTCCTATGCGCAATCGGATTATCAGCGGGCTGTCGGATGCAGTTGTCGTGGTGGAAGCCAGAAAACGCAGCGGTTCTCTGATCACGGCCGATCTTGCTCTGGAGCAGGGAAAACCGGTATATGCAGTTCCGGGAAGGATCGGAGATGAGCTCAGCTATGGCACAAACTGGCTGCTGTCCCAGGGGGCGGAAGTCTTATATTCTTTCAAAGAATTTATGCAGGAAATGGGATTATTTGCCAGGGAAGATCAGGGCCGGGAAAAAATAGTGGAAATTCCACTTGAAAAAAATGAATGGTTGGTGTATAGTGGTTTCGGCTCCACTCCAAAGCATTTGGAGGCCGTGATAGAAGAATCAGGGCTGACATTTGCCGAGGCTGCAGCAGCTTTGGCAGGGCTTAAGAAGAAGGGGCGGATACAGGAAGTCTATAAGAATTATTTTATAAAAGTGATGATAGAGTAACAGGAACAAGGAGTAAGTACAAATGGCGAAATATCTTGTAATCGTAGAATCACCTGCGAAAGTAAAAACCATCAAAAAGTTTTTGGGAAAGAATTATGAAGTGACAGCATCCAACGGCCATGTCCGGGATATGCCCAAAAGCCAGCTGGGATTTGATGCAAAGAACGACTATGAGCCTAAGTACATTACGATACGCGGGAAAGGAGATATTCTCGCAAAGCTGCGCAAAGAGGTAAAAAAAGCTGAAAAAGTCTATCTTGCAACGGACCCTGACCGGGAGGGGGAAGCAATCTCCTGGCACTTGTCCAAGGCGTTAAAGCTGGATGAAGATAAAATGTACCGCATCAGCTTTAATGAAATAACCCAGAATGCGGTAAAGACCTCTTTAAAGCGGGCCAGGGATATTGATATGGATCTGGTAAACGCCCAGCAGGCCCGCCGTATGCTGGACCGGATGGTGGGCTACCGCATCAGCCCGTTGCTCTGGGCCAAAGTAAAAAGGGGCTTAAGCGCCGGCAGGGTGCAGTCGGTGGCCCTTCGGATCATTTGCGACCGGGAAGAAGAGATCAATGCATTTATTCCCGAAGAATATTGGAGCTTGGATGCCAAGCTTTCGGTACAGGGAGAACGGAAACTGCTGACAGCGAAGTTTTTCGGAGATAAAGACGGTAAGATCACGGTCCATTCCAAGGAGGAACTTGACCAGATTCTAAAGGAACTGGAAGGAAGCAGCTATCAGGTACTGGATGTGAAAAAAGGAGAGCGTATCAAGCGGGCGCCGCTGCCTTTTATTACCAGTACATTGCAGCAGGAGGCCTCCAAAGTCTTGAATTTTTCCACACAAAAAACCATGCGTCTGGCCCAGCAGCTTTATGAAGGAATTGACATCAAAGGACAAGGGACCGTGGGCTTGATCACTTATCTGAGGACGGATTCCGTCCGTATCTCAGAAGAAGCGGACGCAGCTGCAAGGGAATACATCAAAGAGCGGTTCGGAGAAGTATATGTGGCTGTTGCAGAACAGGTGAAAAAGGGCGGGAATAAAATTCAGGATGCCCATGAGGCGATCCGGCCTTCCGAAATTACCAGAACACCGGTGATGGTGAAGGAATCCTTAAGCCGGGATCAGTTCCGGCTGTATCAGCTGATCTGGAACCGTTTTGCTGCAAGCCGTATGAGTCCTGCCAAGTACGAGACTACCTCCGTAAAAATCGGCGCAGGGGATTATCGTTTTAGCGTGGCGGCTTCCCGGGTGGTATTTGAAGGATTTATGTCGGTATATACCAGTGATGAAGATGAAAAAGGGGAAAATAATGTACTGCTGAAATCCATTGGAACAGATACGAAGCTGACATTAAAAGAGCTGGAAGAAAAGCAGCATTTTACACAGCCGCCGGCCCATTTTACAGAAGCTTCCTTGGTAAAAGCCCTGGAAGAACTGGGGATTGGCCGTCCCAGCACGTACGCTCCCACCATTACCACTATTTTAGCCAGGCACTATGTCACCAAGGAGAACAAGAATCTCTATGTGACAGAACTGGGAGAAGTAGTCAACGCCATCATGAAAGACGCATTTCCCTATATTGTGGATGATAAATTTACGGCTAATATGGAATTGTTGTTGGATAAGGTGGAAGAGGGGGCAGTAAATTGGAAAACCATTGTGCGGAATTTTTATCCTGATTTGGAAAAAGCCGTGCAGGATGCGGAAAAGGAATTGGAGAAAATTAAGATCGAAGATGAAGTGACCGATGTGATCTGCGAGTCCTGCGGCAGGAATATGGTGGTGAAGTATGGCCCTCACGGCAGGTTTTTGGCTTGCCCAGGCTTTCCAGAATGCAAAAATACCAAACCCTATCTGGAAAAAATTGGGGTGGCTTGTCCCAAATGCGGTAAAGAGGTTGTTTTGAAAAAAACGAAAAAGGGAAGAAAATATTACGGCTGTGAAGATAATCCTGAATGTGATTTTATGTCTTGGCAGAGACCATCTGATCAAAAGTGTCCCCAATGCGGCGGATGCATGGTGGAGAAGGGAAATAAATTGGTCTGTACACAGGAGCAATGCGGTTACGTGACAGAGAAAAAGAAGTAATTTTTGGAAAAATATGAAAAATTCAGCGAAAATTTAGAAAAAACATTGAACGTGATTTCGGAATGTGGTAGAATCAAAAAAGAACAAAAAAAGTGAAAAAATTGGGAGGTACAAAATGAGCGTTCAGTTATTGGATAAGACTAGAAAGATCAACAAGCTTCTTCATAATAACAACTCATCGAAAGTCGTTTTTAACGATATCTGTGAAGTGCTGACGGGTATTTTGGATTCCAATGTACTGGTGATTAGCAGAAAGGGAAAAGTGCTGGGAGCCAGCAAACACGCAGGGATAGATGAGATTACGGAACTGATTGCAAAAGAAGTGGGCGGATTCATAGACATGGTATTGAATGAGAGGCTTTTGGGGATTTTGTCCACCAAGGAGAATGTGAATCTGGAGACTTTGGGTTTTACCGCTTTGGATGTGGGCAGATACCGTGCAATTATTACTCCTATTGATATTGCAGGTGAACGCTTGGGAACGCTGTTTGTATACCGCCAGGATGAACAATATGGGATTGACGATATTATATTGAGCGAGTACGGTACTACTGTGGTAGGCCTTGAGATGATGCGCTCTGTGAATGAAGAAAATGAAGAAGAATCCAGGAAGATTCAGATTGTAAAGTCGGCAATCGGTACATTGTCCTTTTCCGAATTGGAAGCCATCACCCATATTTTTGACGAGATGGATGGAAAAGAGGGCATTCTGGTAGCCAGCAAAATTGCTGACAGGGTAGGGATCACCCGTTCTGTAATTGTGAATGCTCTAAGGAAGTTTGAAAGTGCAGGCGTTATAGAGTCCCGTTCTTCCGGAATGAAAGGGACATACATTAAAGTACTCAATGATGTGGTGTTTGAGGAACTGGATAAGATAAAAAAACAGAATATAAAACACGGATGATGAGAAAAAGGAGAGGGAGATTCTGATATCAAGAGGAATGCTTTCTTTCTTTTTTCTACGGATTCCGGGGATTACAAATAGTTTTGGATCCGGAAGATTACTGGATATTTTGTACATATTATGTCAAAAAAACACAATATCGTGTAAAAAAATATAAAAACACTTGCATTTTTCGACAAATGACATATAATAGAGTAGAGTATGTTTGCCAAGTAGAAGGAGGGACTTATATGATCAGTTCCAATTTGTATAATTATGTAAATATTCTGGATAAGGCCGCAGATGCAAGCTGGTTGCGGCAAGAGGCAATCAGCAACAATATTGCCAACCAGGATACGCCTACATATAAGCGCCAGGACGTGAATTTTGAAGGCGTATTGGAGCAGGAATTGGGCAAGAGCAAATATAAGACGCTGGATGAAAAAGTGAGGGATGTGCATATGAGCCATTTAAATGCACAGGTATATACAGATTCCGCACAGTATTCTTACCGCATAGACGATAACAATGTGGATCCGGAGCAGGAATATGTGCAGCTCGCATCTTCCCAGATTAAATATAATGCTCTGATTGATAGTATGAATGAAGAATTTTCCAGAATTAAAAGCGTGATTAAATAAGAGAAAGGGGCAGCAGTATGTCATTGTTTCAGTCTTTTAATATTAATGCTTCCGGCATGACGGCCCAGCGGTTCCGTATGGATGTGATATCGGAGAATGTTGCGAATGTCAATACTACAAGGGATAGTGACGGCAATCCCTATCGGAGAAAGATCGTGACCTTTGCGGAGAAGGAGGTAACGCCTTTCAGTAAGGTGTTGAACAATACCAGAGAAGCATATTTGGGGAATGGTGTAAAAGTGTTTTCTTTAAAGGAAGATACGGAGTCAGATTTTATAATGAAATATGATCCTGCCCATCCGGATGCAGACGAGAATGGATATGTGTCCTATCCGAATGTGAACATTGTAACGGAGATGACGAATATGATCGATGCCAGTCGGTCTTATGAAGCAAACGCAACGGCTTTTGAGTCCAGCAAGGCTATGGCGATGAAAGGATTGGAATTGGGCAAATCATAAAGAGGATAATAATCTGATCATACCCCGTAGCAGGCTGCGGGGCATTAGAAGTGCGGCATAGCGGCCGCTGTCTCGTTGGCCGCAGGAAAAATGAAAGGGAGTGTTGTTATTATGGATGTATCATCCATGACCGGCATATCTTCGGAATACTTAAAGGATATGGTTCAGAAAAGTTCGGAGTATGAGATACAAGATAAAGGGTTTGATACGGTACTCCGGTCGGCAATGGATATGTTAGATGAGACAAATGCATTGCAGAATTATGCGGAGGAAGCAGAGATACAGTTTGCATTGGGCTATTCCACCAATACCCACGATCTAAGGATTGCGCAGGAGAAGGCCAATATTGCACTGCAGTATACGGTAGCGGTGAGGGATAAAGTTATAGAAGCTTACAAAGAGATCATGAATCTTCAGATGTAATTATGGGTGGTAATATTCTATGATAGACAGATTAAAACAAATTCCGGCAAGGGCAATGGAATGGTGGAAAAAATATAATACAAAGCAGAAGGCCATTTTGCTCAGTATTGCTGCGGTGGTCATCGTGGGACTCGTGATTTTGGGAGTTGTGCTGTCGAAACCGAAAATGGTGGTTCTCAAAGAGTGTGAGAATACAAAAGAAGCATCTGATATACAAAACCTGCTTCGGGACAATGATATCAAATTTGAGGTGAGCAATGACGGGCTGGTATTTTCCGTGCGGGCTGAGGATGAAGCTACTGCAACCATTCTCTTAGGAGAAAATAATATTACGGCTTATGGCTACGAATGGGAGAATTTGAACAATGTCTTCAGCGGCGGATTCAGCGCGACAGAGGGAGATAAGGGCAAGAAATACAAGCTTTATATGGAAGAGGATTTGGCCGAGAAGCTGAAATCTTTGGCGGCCGTTGAAGATGCCCGGGTAACCTTGAATGTTCCGGAAGATAACGGAACGCTGATTTCCAGAAATGAGCCAAGCTATGCCTGGGTAGTTCTGGATTTGAACAGTGAATTGGAAGAAAGTGTGTCCCAGGGATTAGGAAGGGCTATTGCAACGGCTCTTGGCAATGAGAACACGGATAATATTACGATTTTAGATTCCAGAGGGAATACGTTGTTTGCCGGGGGCGAAAGCGACAGCAGTGTTGGGAGCGCCAACAACAATTTGGAGCTGAAAAGCAAGGCGGAGACTCAGGTGGCCAACGAAGTGCGTAAGGCTATTATGGAGACAAACCTTTACAGCAGCGTATCCGTAGTGCCAAATCTGGATATCGAATACAAAGAGTCTACCGTAACCGATCGGGAAGTATACCCGGCCCGGGGACAGGAGGACAAAGGGCTTCCAAGTTCAGAGCGGGATTATAGTAATAATGCGACCGGTGGGGCGGCAGCGGCGCCAGGGACGGATGCTAATGATAATACGGGATATGTAGTTGAAGACGGGGCAGTGACCAGTCAAGAGATTACGGATCATGAGACTACATACGACAACAGCGAGCGTGTTACTAACGAAAAAATTACTTCCGGGAGGCCTAATTATGAAACGTCTTCTTTGGCGGTAGTGGCTTCCAAATACCAAATTTATAATGAGAGGGATATGAGGGAGGACGGCTTGCTGGACGGAACCACCTTTGATGAATTTGTAGAAGCTAACGGTGAGAACCGCCCAATGGAGGTTGACCCTACACTGGTTACGATGGTGGCTAATGCCACTGGAATTGCAGAAGAAAATATTTCGATCGTGGCTTATGAGGTACCGTTTTTTGAGTATGCAAAAGATGAGAGCCGTAATTTTATGGATTATCTGCCGATCGTACTGGCGGCTTTGATCATGCTTATGCTGGGCTTCGTAGTATTTCGGAGTACCCGGAGAGAAGCGGAAGAGCCGGTGGCAGAGATGGAACCGGAACTTTCTGTGGAGGCATTGCTGGAGTCTACCAAGGAGGCGGAACAAAGCGAGTTGGAAGATATTGGATTTACGGAGAAATCTGAGATTCGGGTTTTAATAGAAAAATTTGTAGACGAGAATCCGGAAGCGGCTGCTTCGCTGCTGCGGAACTGGTTGAATGAGGAGTGGGAATAGCAAATGGCGGGGAATGAAGAACTGAATGGAATACAGAGAGCTGCAATATTGCTGATCGCACTGGGACCGGAGAAATCAGCGGCTGTCTTTAAGCATTTAAAAGAAGAAGAAATTGAAGAATTAACATTGGAGATCGCGAATACCAGAAGCGTATCGCCGAAGCTGAAGGAAAGTGTCCTGAATGAATTTTATCAGGTTTGTTTGGCCCAGCAGTATATTGCAGAAGGCGGTATCGGCTATGCAAAAGAACTGCTGGAAAAGGCATTGGGGCAGGAGGAAGCGCAGAATGTTATTACAAAGCTGACGGCGTCCTTGCAGGTGCGTCCTTTTGAGTTTGTCCGTAAGACGGATCCGACGCAGTTATTGAACTTTATTCAGGATGAGCATCCCCAGACGATCGCTATGATCTTGTCATATCTGACTGCGGCTCAGGCAGCCTTGATCATCGGCTCCCTTCCGCCGGAAAAGCAGGCGGATGTAGCAAAACGTATTGCCATGATGGATCGTACGTCCCCGGATGTTATAAAGGAAGTGGAACGTGTATTGGAACGGAAGCTGTCTTCTCTGGTAAATCAGGATTACACGATTGTGGGCGGTGTAGATGCTATTGTAGCTATCTTAAATACCGTAGACCGTTCTACCGAAAAACATATTATGGAATCTCTTGAGATTGAAGAGCCTGAACTTGCCGATGAGATCCGCAAGAAGATGTTTGTATTCGAGGATATCCTTCTTTTGGACGATCGTGCCATCCAGCGTGTGCTGCGTGATGTGGACAACAACGAGCTTGGCATCGCCTTGAAGGCTGCCAACGAGGAGGTTCAGAATGTGATCTTCAAGAACCTGTCCAAGCGTTTGGCTACCATGATTAAGGAAGATATGGAATTCATGGGCCCGGTACGTATGAAGGATGTGGAGGAAGCACAGCAGAAGATCGTTGGTATTATCCGCAAGCTGGAAGAGACTTCCGAGATCGTAATATCACGAGGTGGAGGTGACGAGATCGTTGTCTAATCTGTATAAGCAGCGATATGTGATTGCATCAGAAGGAAATACCCGCGTGATCAATTCCAATGAAGGCGTGGCGGCCAGGCTGGAAGAGTTGAGGCAGCAGGCAGCCATGGCGGAGGGATTTGTAGAAGGACTGGTGGCGGAGCAAGTGGAGCTTCCGCCTCCGGAACCGGAGATTTCCCTAGAGGAGATCCGCAAGGAAGCAGATGCAATGATAGAGGACGCGAAAGCCAAAGCCCAGGGAATGGTGGAAGAAGCCGCCCAGCAGGTGGAGGAGATTCGTTCCCAGGCCCAAAAAGAAGGCCGGGAGGAAGGATATACAGCCGGACAGGAGAGGGCAGCCCAGGAATTAAAACAGCAAGAGCAGGAGTTGGAGGACCGCAGGCGTCAATTGGAAGCAGATTATCAGAAGCAGCGGGAGCGTTTGGAGCCTGAGATTTTAGACGCGGTGTGCGATGTATTTGAAAAAGTCTTTTTTGTGCAGTTTGATCAATATAGAGAGATTTTGCTTCACTTAATAAAAAATGCAATTTTGAAGATTGAAAGTACCCGTGAGTTTCAGGTACGGGTAAATGAAAAGAATTATCGTTATATGGAAGAACACCGGGAAGAGATTCTCGAGCGGGTAGGGCAGAATATCCGCCTTGAGATAGAGGCAGATGCTTCCTTAGATCAGACGCAATGTGTGATAGAGACAGATTCCGGATTCTTCGACTGCAGTATAGGAATACAGTTTGAGAATCTGCTTAAGGCAGTTCGTTCTTTATGTATATGAGGATGATAGTGTGACATTGAATTTGGAGAAATACCGCCGCTTATCAGAAGAAACTTATTTCAAACGTTTGGGCAGAGTGGTAAAGGTAGTCGGTTTGACAATTGAATCTATTGGGCCAGATGCGAAGCTTAATGACTTGTGCCGGATTATCATAGACAAGGTTACTGGGGCTGCCGTATTGGCGGAGGTAGTGGGAATTCGGGATAAACGGCTGCTCCTGATGCCTTATGAGAGTATAGAGGGATTAGGTGTTGGATGTATCGTAGAAAATACGGGGCATCCATTATCCGTTTTAGTGGGAGATGAATTGCTGGGGCATACCTTAGACGGAATCGGCCGTCCTACGGATACGCCGGATTTGGTGATTCATGGCGGAAGGGAATGCCCAGTGGAGGCTGCTGCTCCGGATCCTATGACCCGCACAATTATTCATGAGGTGCTTCCCTTGGGGGTGAAAGCGGTGGATGGATTGATTACCGTGGGAAAAGGGCAGCGTATCGGGATTTTTGCAGGTTCCGGTGTGGGTAAAAGTACGCTGCTGGGAATGTTTGCCAGAAATACCAAGGCAGATATCAATGTAATCGCTCTGATCGGAGAGCGGGGGAGAGAAGTAAAGGAATTTGTGGAGCGGGATATGGGTGAAGAAGGAATGAAGCGTTCCGTCGTGATTGTTGCTACTTCAGACCAGCCTGCTTTGATTCGAAATAAAGCTGCCAAGACTGCCACGGCCATTGCAGAATATTTCCGGGATGAGGGCAGAGATGTACTTTTGATGATGGATTCCCTGACACGTTTTTCCATGGCGCAACGGGAGATTGGCCTGGCCTCGGGAGAACCGCCGGTTACCAGGGGGTATCCTCCCAGCGTTTATTCTGAGATGCCAAAGCTTCTGGAACGGGCGGGAAATGGAGAGAAAGGTTCCATTACCGGGTTATATACCGTTTTGGTAGACGGCGATGACTTTAATGAACCCATTACTGATACGGCAAGAAGTATTCTGGACGGGCATATTATGCTTTCCAGAAAGCTGGGACATCGGAATCACTATCCGGCTATTGATATTTTGCAGAGCATTTCCCGTGTGATGAGTTCTATCGCTACGGATGAACATAAAGCTTTGGCTGGAAAATTGAAAAATGTTATGGCAGTGTACCAGGAGGCAGAGGATTTGATCAATATTGGCGCCTATAAAAAAGGTTCCAACCAGGAGATTGATTATGCCATTGAAAAGATCAATGCCGTAAATTCATTTTTACAGCAGAAAACGGATGAAAAATTCCAGTTTGAAGAAGTGTTGGAAAAACTGGCGGGGCTATTTTAAAACTAAGAAGCATAAGGGGAAGAAATGGCGCGTTTTCAATATAAAATGCAGAACATACTGGATATCAAATATAAACTGGAGACCCAGGCAAAGACGGCTTTCAGCGCAGCAGCAGCCAGGCTGATGCAGGAAGAAGAGATGTTGAAAGGGCTACGGAACCGTCGTGAGACATACGAAGAAGAAGCAAAAGCACTGGTCAGAGAGCGGCTGGATGTTCCAAGAATTAAGATGAACCAAATGGCGATTGAAGTGATGAAGGAGAAGATTCGGAATCAGGCAGTCGCAGTCCATGTTGCACAGCGGAATTTGGAAGCCGCAAGAGTGAAGCTGAATGAGGTTATGACGGAACGTAAGACCCATGAGAAATTGAAGGAAAAGGAATTTGAGGAGTTCAAGCGGGAAATCGAAAGCGAAGAGAGCAAGGCAATCGACGAGCTGGTGAGCTATTCCTATCAAGGGAAAAAGACAAAATAAGGCGGTGGAAGAATGGCGAAGGCAGAACAGAGCGGAAAAGAAGCTTTCGATAAAAAAGCGGCAAAGCGGGCAGAAAAGCAGCGCAAAAAAGAAGAAAAAATGAAAAAGAAGGCAGCCAAAAAAGACGGTAATGTCACCCCAGGAGCGGAGGAAGAAAACGAGGGCGGCATAGGCAGTAAAATAGCGATGGCGTTTATCACTTTTGTTATCGTTGTGGTCTGGCTTGGGATTTTTGCTTTACTAATTAAACTGGATGTGGGAGGGTTTGGCTCTACAGTTTTGCGGCCGATACTAAAAGATGTTCCTTATATCAATCAGATTCTACCGAAAGCTGCCGCAGAAGAGGAAGAAGAGGAAAAACCGGTGGTAGACGTACAGTATCCTTATGAGACGCTGGAAGATGCGATAGACCGGATCAAAGAGCTGGAAGTAGAATTGAGCCAGGCACTGGAAGCAAAGACGGGAGACGGTGAAAAGATTTCACAGCTTCAAGCTGAAATTGAGCGGCTTCAGGAATTTGAAAATGAGCGGGCCAAGTTCCAGGAAGAGAAGACAAAATTCTATCAGGAGGTTGTATATTCGGATCAGGCGCCCGATATACAAGAATATAAAGCTTACTACGAAAGTATCGATGCTGCAAATGCAGCGGAATTATATAAACAGGTCATACAGGATGTGGCCTATGATGAGGAGTTAAACTCTTATGTCAATACATATTCTTCCATGAAACCCAAACAGGCAGCGGCAATTTTAGAACAGATGGGTGATAACATGACGCTGGTGACGAAGATTTTGCAGAACATGGAAGTGGAGGCCAGAGGGAATATTCTTCAGGCTATGGATGCTCAGTTTGCAGCTCAGGTTACAAAGCTGATGGAGCCCAAAAAGCCGTAAGAATAGATATGTAACAAAGTGTAATGACAGGCTATGGGTCAGCTTAGGCGCTGGCATCATACAATGACATTAGGAAAGGAGATGAGAGTTTGAAGAGCAGTGGCGTGACCGGTGCTGTCAATACGATGACGCTGGCAGCAGGAATGGCGGCAACAGGGAATGTGCAGCCAGTCCAGGAATTTGGGACATTTTTGAACCAGAAAACTTCCCAGGGAATGACGGATGCTTCCGATTTGCTTCCGAATACATCTGCGGGAGCTACCGTGGAAAAACCACAGCAGTCCTACGAGAAAGAGATGCAGGAATCCGGTTACCGTGAGATTACAAAAGCGGATCGGCCGGACAATGTACAAAAAGCGCAGGAATTACAGGAGCCTTATGAGGAACTAAAAAATAAGGTTACCGGTGCGATTGCTGAAGAACTGGGCATTAGCCAGGAAGAGCTGCTGGAGATCATGGAATCTTTAGGGATTACCTTTGAGAGCCTGCTTAACGGCGATGGACTTAAGACGTTGATGCTGGAAGTAAGCGGTGGAGAAGATATGTCGGAATTGCTGTTTAGCGATGCGTTCCAGTCACTCTCGAAGGAGATTGGCACACTGGTGTCAGATTTTACGGCAGAGGCAGACTTGACGCCGGAGGAATGGGATCAAGTATTGGCAAAACTGGAAGAAATGACTGACGGCCAGGAAGTGGCAGAGCAGCCGGCCGATGTGAATGAGTCTGTCACCGTTTTGGAAACCTCAGAAGGCGAAGAGCTTCAAGAAGGTTTTGCGGCAGGGGAAAAACAGCAGGAAGTTGCCGTGAATGTGCCGAAAGAGGAGACAAAGCCCGGGCAGGAAGTACAGGAAGAAGTGACATCAAAGCTTCCCGTACAGGAAGAGACAGAAGAAATGGCATCTAATACAGAACATAAGGACGGGGAGACAGACTTAAGCCAGGAAGCAAAGCCAGGCCAAGGGCAGGAGAAGAAAACTGCTTTTTCTCATGAGACACCACAATCCTCCCAGGTAACATATCAGCAGACTCAAACAACGGTTAATGCGGTAGGCGATACGGTAGTGCAGACCGTAGAACGTACTTTTGTGGATGTGCAGGATATTATGAACCAGATTTCGCAATTTACACGGGTTACCGTGGAACAGGCACAGTCCAGTATTGAGATGCAGCTGAATCCGGCACACTTGGGTAAGATTTATTTACAGGTGGTATCTAAAGAGGGTATGGTAACGGCACAGTTGGCAGCCCAGAATGAAGCTGTGAAACAGGCATTAGAGACTCAGGCGGCGGCGCTGAAAGAAACGCTGACACAACAGGGTCTGAAAGTGGAGGCTGTGGAGGTTACGATAGCCAGCCATGAATTTGAACAGAATTTAGAGAGCCAGGATCGCAGGAAAGAGGAAGAAAATTCCAGGCGGGAAAAAGGTTCCAGAAGATTCCTGACGGCGGATCAGTTAAATGATCTGGCAGGCAGTTTGTCAGAGGAAGACAGCCTTGCGGCAAAAATTATGCTGGAGAATGGAAACAGCATGGATATGACCGCATAAGAAAGGAGTAAATATGCCAGCAAATGGAATTGTAACACCGGTAGAGGATGGTAAAGTAGTAGATACGTCTGCGAGTGGGAATTCCCAATCTTCAACGAAAAAGAGCGGAAGCACATTAGACAAAGAAGCATTTTTGCAGCTTTTGGTGGCACAGATGAAATACCAGGATCCTTTGGAGCCTACTTCCAATACGGAGTATATTTCACAGCTTGCAACATTTTCCTCTTTGGAAGAGATGCAGAATCTAAATGCTACGATGACAAATATGCAGGGAACGAACCTGGTAGGAAAACAGGTAGTAATGAGCGTTACGTCCGATACGACAGGTATTACCACAAAAGTATCAGGGTTTGTGGAATATGTTCAAAGGGAGAATGGCAAGACATATCTTGTAATTAATGGTAATCCCTATAACATTGACGACTTGGAATCGGTGGTGGATGAAGCATACATTGACGCGGTATCTTTGGCAGAGACCTTCAAGCAAATGGTGGCCCAGCTTCCTTCTGTTAGGGATGTGACTTTGGCGGATAAAGAAAAAGTGGAAGCTGCAAAGAAAGCGGTTAATGCGATGAACGGATACCAGCAGGGCTTTTTGGATGCGGAATCCTTAACAAAACTTAGAGATTTGCTGAACCGGATTGCAGAGTTGGAAAAGAATGTGGAGAAGCCGGAAGAAACTCCGGGGGAAGAGAAGCCTGATGAGAGCCAGGGAGAAGATAAGACGGAAGGAACCGGAAGCACGGACAAATAAGAATGAGCTTATGGAACTGGTGGTGAGAAAATGAATAAGATTGGGAATCCATTCCCTTCTATTGAGCAGATTACAGACCAGTATTTCAGCCAGGGACGGCAAACAACGGCTGCCCAAAGGACAGGAGCGGCTTTTGAAGAGATTTTAAAAAAGAAACAGTCCCAGATGGATACCGGAGAATTAAAGTTCTCCAAGCATGCGTCTATGCGTCTTCTGAACCGGAACATTCAGTTGTCCCAGGAACAGAAAAACAGGCTGCAGGATGGGGCACAGAAAGCAGAAGCGAAGGGAATTAAAGAATCATTAGTATTAATGGATTCGTTGGCTTTTATCGTGAATATTCCGAACCGGACGGTGGTGACAGCGATGGAGCAGGGAGAATCTACGGAACACATTTATACAAATATTGATGGCGCGGTAATTATTTAGCCGGACCGTAAGGAGGCAGACGCCCCTGACTGACAGAAGGGGCGGCCGTGCGATAATTAGGAGGTCAAACATTATGATGAGAGCAATGTATTCTGGTGTTGCAGGTTTGAAAACGCACCAGACAAAAATGGATGTAATCGGTAACAATATTGCCAACGTAAATACCGTTGCATTCAAATCATCTTCCACCACATTCAGTGAAATTATGTATCAAAATGTCAGCGGGGCGTCAGGCCCTTCTGCCACCACAGGCCGGGGAGGTGTAAATGCCAAGCAGATTGGTCTTGGCGTTACTACAGGTTCCACTACCGTAAATATTTCAAGTCCTGGTTCTGCTCAGACCACAGGGGATGGTTTCGACCTGATGATCACTGGGGACAGTTTTTTTGTGGTGAATAACGGTTCCAGCAATCTGTTCACAAAGGCGGGAGCATTTTATATTGACGGCGCAGGCAATCTGGCCATGAAATCCACAGGTTATAACGTAATGGGATGGCAGGTGGATCCAGTTACCGGAGATATTCGTAAGGATATGGTATCTCCTTTGAAAATTATGACAGAGAATAATCTGACTTCTCCGCCGGAAGCAACTACCAATGCTACCTGCGGCGGTATCTTAGACCGGAATTCCACGGCAGTGAATTCTGACAAGGGATATGCCATGAGCTTAAGCTTTGTAGATGCCCTGGGTTATCAGTTTACAGCCAAATTTGCCGTGAGGTCTACGAAAGAAAAAGGGGAATATACGGTGGAATTAGAGGATATTATGGATGTAAACGGCACTTCCGTAAAGGATCTGTATAATGTGGACGATCTTGCCAGTATTGTAAGCTTTGGGGAACAGATTACCCAACAGGATACTGCAAATTACAATTTAAAGGAAAATGTCAGATTTGATCCCAATGGGGATCCTGCGACTGGCAACCCACCGGCATATTACAGAAGTATGAGCTTTCCAGAGTTTGTAACAGACGGTCAGAACCGGGTTTCTGGATTTACTTATAGGGTGACCGCAGCGGCAAATGGGCAGGCAGTTCCGGCAGAAGGTACGATGGGGCCGGTTTCTGCAAGCGTTCTGCAAAAGAATTACTCTGTTACTTACGATCCCGAAAATAATACTTATTATAATAACGGTATAGAGATTACCGATGACGAGTGGCGTAATATTCTGGGAGTTCCTGCGGATGGCACGAACGGTATTACAGGGTTTACGGTGAACAAAGAAGTGGACGGTTCCATGACGTTTACCTTAACCCAGGATTTCACCTTGATGGACGGAGCAGAAATCCCTGCCGGAAGCACGGACTTCTCTATCTATGAAGTGCCCATCACAAATCAGGCGGATGCATACGAGGGGCTGGATACCAGTGATCCGAATAAGACATATGATATCCGGGTGACCCCTACTGGTATTGCCCAGGTAACTTCTACCAGAACCTTTACCGGAAGTTATTTGAAATTTGATGTTGACACAGGACTTTTCGTTTCCATCGGCGGCGCTGACAGCATAAAGCTTGATTTTGCCAATAATGTAAATGACCGTCTTGGAAATAACCAGTCTTTACAAAGTTTCTCCGATATTGATATTGATTTTACCACTACCAAGTGGTTTGAGAACGGCGGAAGCTCCACCATGGGCATGGATCCCGGAGCCGTGGACGGGGAGACAGGAAAGGGCAAGAAGCTGGGAGATTTGATCGGACTTTCCGTATCCAACGACGGGACCATCTGGGGTTCTTATGACAATGGAAATACCACATTGCTGGGTCAGATTGCAGTGGCAGTATTTGCCAATCCCTCCGGTTTGGAAAAAGTAGGCGAGAATTGCTATCAGACAACATTGAATTCCGGTGAATTTGACGGGATTGGCCAGGATATTACGGCGGACGGCGGGAAAATGACCAGCGGCCAGCTGGAAATGTCCAATGTGGATCTGTCTACAGAATTTACGGAAATGATTACCACACAAAGAGGTTTCCAGGCAAATTCCAGAATTATTACTACTTCAGATACATTGCTGGAAGAATTGATTAATTTGAAACGATAATGGTTTCCTGCATATGGAGGCTGCGTAGCGCAGTTTTCCGTATGCAGTTGAATGCAGACACTTGTGCGCAGGGCTGGCAGGTGATTGGAATATGCAATTACTTGTAGGCCGGCGCATGAGTGATTGTTTTGTGGAGGAAAATATGATAGAAGTGACACGATTGAACGGAACAAAGCTGATTGTCAATGCAGAGATGATCGAATTCGTGGAGGAGACACCAGATACTGTCATTTCTTTGTTAGATGGAAAAAAAATAATTGTAAAAGAAAGTAGACAAGATATAAAAAATCTAGTAATATTATATAAGAGAGAATTCATGGCGGCTAACCATTTATCGTAGATAGAGGTGCAGGATGGTTTTAAGCTACAGTTTCAAGGATGAAAAAGGCAGGTGGGAATTTTGGACATAGCGTCACTGGTAGGATTTATACTGGGTGTTGTCATGGCGATATTTGGTATCGTTGTTAATGACGGTTTCGGGGCATTAATGAATTTCGGGGATTTCCCTTCCGTGCTGATTACGATCGGCGGTTCTGTGTCCGGTGTGCTGGCATCAAACACAATAGCAGATTTTGTCAGCGGATTAAAGGGATTTACGTTAATCTTTAAAGTTACGAAGAGCAACCCAGAGGATGTGATCCGCAACATCATCAATCTGTCCAATACGGCCAGGAAAGAGGGGCTTTTGGCTCTGGAGGAAGCGGCTAATGAGATAGAAGATGAGTTTTTGAAGAAAGGTATTATGCTGGTAGTAGACGGTACGGATCCTGAGCTGGTGCGGGGGATTCTGGAGACAGACTTGGTTTGTCTGGAGACCCGTCATAAGAAGGTTATCGGCGTTTGGGAGAAATGGGCGGAGTTAGGTCCTGCCTGGGGTATGATCGGTACGTTGATCGGCTTGGTAAACATGTTGAAAAAGCTGGATGACCCTTCCGCTATCGGCCCGGCTATGGCAGTTGCATTGCTGACGACGCTGTATGGTTCTTTGATTGCCAACTGGCTGTGTAATCCGGTGGCGACAAAGCTGAAAGTAAATAATGATATTGAAATGATGATGAAGGAAGTTACTGTGGAAGGCCTTTTGTCCATTCAGGCAGGAGAGAATCCACGTGTAATTGAAGAAAAGCTGAAATCCTTCTTGTCACCGAAAGCACGGCAAAGCATGTCTGAAGGAGCCGGAGGTGAGGAATAGTGGCAAAAAAGAAACAGGAAGACCCCCCAAAGGGTTCCCCCGCGTGGATGGCCACATTCAGTGATCTGATGAATCTGCTGCTGTGTTTCTTCGTACTATTGTTTTCCATGTCTACAGTGGATCTGGAGAAATTTGACTTGATCGTGGCATCTCTTCAAAGCAGCTTTAGTATCCTGCCTCAGGGCGGCGCATCGATCGGGGACGGGGACATGGTTTCCGCAGGAATCAGCCAGTTGGAGAATTTGGATATCTATTATAAAGAAGCGAATAGTGTCAGCAAAGAGGAGACAGATCACTCCGAAGGGGAAAAAGATATCCGAGAGCAGTTTGAGGAGGCGGCCTTGGAAGAGTCGGAAGAAATGGCTCAACAATTGGAAGAGGCGCTTCGAAACGAAGGGATTGGAGACCAGGTAGAACTGGACGTGACTGCTCAATATGTACGTCTTACCTTAAACGGGGCATTGCTGTTTGATTCCGGAAAGGCAGAGATTCGGGAGGATGCGGTTCCGTTTGTGGAGAAACTGGGAAGAGTTATGGAGACTTATCCGGAGAATGTGTTTGGAATTGAGGGCCATACGGATAATGTTCCTATCGTAAACGCAAGATTTGAAAGTAACGATGTGTTGGCGGCTTATCGTGCCTTGGCAGTAAAGGATTTTATGCTGGCTCATACGATTCTGGAGCCATCAAGGATCCGGGCCACCAGCTATGGCGAATATTCACCGGTTGCAGATAATGGGTCAGATGACGGCAGAGCATTAAACCGACGGGTAGAAATTAAAATTTATAATTCTTTTAATTTAGATTAGAGTTTAGAAAGGACAGACACTATGAAAAAGAATCTGATGAGCGTTTTGATTTTGGCGCTGGTGCTGGCAAATTTAATCCTGACAGCCGTTTTGACCATTTCCGTTTTACCTCAGGCCAAGCAGGCAAATGAGTTGATCAGTAAGGTATGCGCAGCTATCGACCTGGATTTGGAAGGCGGAAGTGTAGAAGAAGCATCGGCAGTTCCTTTGGAGGATGTGGCTACTTACAGCCTGAACTCCGGCGAGACTATGACTATCAATCTGAAGCCGGGAGAAGACGGAGTGGAGCATTTTGCATTGGTGAAGGTAGTAATGGGAATGAACTCCAAGGATAAAGATTACAAAAAATACGGGACTGCAGAAAATCTTGCTGATAAGGAAGGGATGATGCAGGGACGTGTGTTTGCAGTTATCAGCAGCCATACGGTGGATGAAATGCGCAATGATGTGGAAGCTATTCAGGATGAGTTGCTGAAAGAATTCAGAAAGATGTATGATTCCAATTTTATTGTGGAAGTGTCCTTTACAGTCACCTATCAATAGGTGCATATACAATACAGGTGTTTTGACGGGTGGTGAATAACTTTGGGCGAGGTGTTATCGCAGAATGAGATAGACAGTTTACTGCAGGCATTAAGCAGCGGTGAGCTGGATGTGGATGAAATGAAGGAGAACGGGGATAAGCAGGTTAAGAATTACGATTTTGCCAGGCCTGCGAAGTTCTCAAAGGAGCATCTGCGTACCTTGGAGATTATTTTTGAACATTATGGCAGATTGCTTTCCACAAATCTACCTGTATATCTTCGAAAGAATATCCAGGTAGAGGTGATGAATTCAGAAGCGCTTGTTTATTCAGAATTCTCCAGTTCTCTTTCGGATCCGGTTATTTTGGGAATTGTCAATTTTGCACCGCTGCAGGGTAATATTATTCTGGAGTTGGCCTCTAATCTGGGATATGCGATTGTTGACCGTATGCTTGGAGGAGCAGGGGTTCCGTTGGATAAAG
The DNA here is from genome assembly GCA_022790855.1 of Lachnospiraceae bacterium. Lineage (GTDB taxonomy): Bacteria > Bacillota > Clostridia > Lachnospirales > Lachnospiraceae > 14-2. Next base: position 54,117 of record JAAVYA010000035.1, read on the forward strand.
ACCGGGATTTTTCGGAGATAGAGCTTTTGATCATAGAACGAATTATGAATGTCTGTACAAATCTTTTGCGAGAACCTTGGCAGAATGTAGTGGAGATTCATCCACGGTTGGAACGCATAGAGACGAACTCCCAGTTTGCACAGATTATTTCACCCAGTGAGATGATTGCGATTGTCACCATTAATTTGAAGCTGGGGGATGTAGAGGGAATGATGAATGTATGTCTTCCATATCTGACATTGGAAGATGTAATGGATAAATTGAATACAAAGTTCTGGTATTCCACAATGCAGAGCAGGGATGAACAGGAGTATACGGAAGCTATTGAAGCATTGATTTCCAAGGCTCCTATGCCGATCAAAGCAATACTTGGTACCAGCAGTATTTCGGTCAGTGATTTTATTAATTTGCAGGCCGGAGATATTATTCGGTTGGATCGGAAGGTAGATGAGGAGCTAAGTGTATATGTAGGAAGCATCCGTAAGTTTACGGCTCTTCCAGGATCCTCTGGGAATGGATACGCAGTCAGAATTACTTCAGTAATCAGAGAGGAGTAGCAAGGGAATGGATGGAGTATTATCACAAGAAGAGATTAGTGCCCTGTTGAATGATCCAGGCAGTGATGCGGCCGGTGATGTTGTAGATCTGTCAGATATAGAGAAAGATGCCGTTGGCGAGGTCTCGAATATTAGTATGGGAAGTGCGGCGACAGCCTTATCTTCTCTGGTAAATCGTAAAGTTGATATTTCCACACCAGTCGTTACGGTAGCTAGCTGGGATGATATTGTGGATGCTTATGAACGTCCCTGCGTGTTTATCCAGATTGCTTATACCGTTGGATTGGATGGAACGAATCTTCTGGTTTTAAAGGACAGTGATGTTAAGATTATCACGGACCTGATGATGGGCGGAGACGGAACAAATGTAGATGGAGAACTGGGAGAGATTCATTTAAGCGCTATTGGAGAAGCTATGAACCAGATGATGGGGTCGGCGGCAACTTCCATTTCTTCCATGTTAAATAAGATGATTGATATCAGTCCGCCAGTGGCTAATGTGATTGACCTGAAAGAAACGGTAGATGAAGGAAGTATAGACGAATTTCTTTTGGGGCGTTTTGTTAGGATTTCCTTCAAAATGGAAATCGGAAATCTGGTCAATAGTGAGATTATGCAGTTATATCCTTTCTCTTTTGCGAGAGAAATATGTGACAGCGTAATGAAGAATATGGAAAGCAATGCGCCGGCTGCAGATCCAGCCGAGAAACCAGGGACTCAGGCAGCGCCACAGCCGTCCCAGCAAGCGGGACAGCAGGTGCCGCCCGGAGGGCAGCCAATGATGGGACAAATGCCGATGGGAGGGCAGCCAATGATGGGACAGATGCCAATGGGAGGGCAGCCAATGATGGATATGTCCCAGATGTATGCTCAGCAGCCTGTGAATGTACAGCCTGCACAGTTTCAGCCATTTATTGGAGACTTTAATCCAATTACCCAGAAAGAAAATATAGATTTAATTATGGATGTTCCGTTAAATGTAACGGTGGAATTGGGGAGAACCAGTAAATCCATACAAGAAATCCTTGATTTTTCACCTGGAACTATTATAGAATTAAATAAGATTGCTGGGGAACCGATTGATGTATTGGTAAATGGGAAATACGTGGCCAAAGGAGAAGTTGTAGTAATAGAAGAAAGCTTTGGTATACGGATCACAGAAATCATTAAAAATTAATGAAAGATATAAGGAGAATGACAAATGGCAAAGAGTGTTTTGATTTGTGATGATGCAGCTTTTATGAGAATGATGATTAAGGACATCCTGACGAAGAATGGATATAATATCGCAGGGGAAGCTGAAAATGGGGCAAAAGCAGTAGAAAAGTACAATGAGACGAAGCCGGATTTGGTATTAATGGATATCACCATGCCGGAAATGGATGGGATTCAGGCACTAAAGCAGATTCGTGCCAATGATCCCAGTGCATGTGTGATCATGTGTTCCGCAATGGGACAGCAGGCCATGGTAATTGAAGCCATTCAGTCCGGCGCTAAGGATTTTATTGTTAAACCGTTCCAGGCGGAGCGTGTATTAGAAGCCGTGCAAAAAGTAGTAGGATAATATGAAAATGGCGGCTATCGGTACTTCTGGCTGGGAAAGCTTTTTCCAGTTAATAGGAGTATTATTGATTTTTGTTTTTGTGCTTGGGCTTACATACTTTTGTACCCGATGGATTGCCAGGTATCAGAAGGGCATTAGTGCGAACAAAAATATCAGAGTAATAGAGACATACCGTATCACCAATAATAAATTTATTCAGATTGTTGGAGTAGGCAAGGTATGTTTGGTAATAGCTGTCTGTAAAGATACGGTGACTTTGCTGTGCGAGATGACTGAGGAAGAGCTGGCCTGGCTGCCGGAAAATGATGTGCAGCCTCCTGTGGTAAATGAAAATTTTCAGGAGATACTGCGTAAGCTGAAAGAAAGATTACCAAGGAAGTAGGCAGGAACTATGAAGAAGGCAAAAAGAATATATTGCAGGACTTCCTTTGTGTTGGGAACCCTGTTGCTGCTGATTGTAGTATTTATGAGCTTGGGGCAGCGTGTACATGCAACGGATGCTACGCGCCCCCAAGGCGGCAGAACTGTTCCGGATGTAGAGAGCACCCAGTACGATACCAGAGAGGGCATTGGGAATACTTATTCGGGAACCGACCATAACGGCGTGTATTTTTCTTATAATAATGACAGCGGAGAGGTATCGGGAACGATCCGTATTCTTCTTGTATTGACGATCCTTTCACTGGCTCCTTCCATTTTGATCATGATGACCTCTTTTACGAGAATTATCATTGTGCTTCATTTTGTACGGAATGCCTTAGGTACTATGACGGCTCCGCCGAATCAGGTTATGATAGGACTGGCATTATTTCTTACACTATTTATTATGCAGCCGGTGTTAACTCAGATTAATGAAGAAGCGATTAAGCCATTGGATGCAGGAGAGATTACTCAGGAAGAGGCTTTTGAGATTGGGATGCAGCCGATACGGCAATTTATGTATAACGAGACTCAAGAGACGGATTTGGCTTTGTTTTGTGATATCGCAGGTGTTCCCTATCCGGAAAATCAGGAACAGCTGGAAGAAGTACCAGTTCGTGTGCTAATTCCCAGCTTTATTTTAAGTGAACTTCGGACTGCGTTTATTATTGGCTTTACGATTTATATACCGTTTATTGTCATTGATATGGTTGTAGCTTCTGTGCTTATGTCTATGGGTATGATGATGCTGCCTCCTACCACGGTTTCTCTGCCTTTTAAGATTTTGCTGTTTATTTTAGCTGATGGATGGAATTTGGTAATTGGAGAACTGGTAAGAACATTTTACTGACAAACGAGAGGTGAGAAAAGATGATTACGGAAGGCCAGGTATTAGATATTGCAAAGGAGATGCTGTTTGTAATTATTAAGGTGTCGGCTCCCTTGTTGCTGGTTTCTTTAGTGATAGGACTAATTATCAGTATTTTTCAAACTGTGACATCGATTCAAGAGCAGACACTTACTTTTGTGCCAAAGATCATTTGTGTATTTTTGGCGATGATGCTGTTTGGCTCTTGGATGCTCAATAGCCTAACAGCATTTATGACTGAGCTATGGAGTAATTTCAGTTTGTATGTAGGCTAGGTTGTATCCATGGTAGATTTTGAATTTACATTTTATACATTTGAATATTTTTTGATGATATTGGTAAGGATCGCATCATTTGTGTTTGTGGCGCCTTTTTTTGGCATGAATAATACTCCCAGAAGATTGAAAGCTGGCTTTGCCGTATTTGTTTCCATTTTAGTATATCAGTCTGTTATTCCAAAGGAACCTTTGGAATATTTGGGAATGTTTGATTATGCCATTATAGCTGTCAAAGAAGGAATTGCAGGGTTGCTGATTGGTTTTGCGGCAAATATATGTAATTCCATTGTTCTGTTTTCCGGAAAGATTATTGATATGGATATTGGACTTGCCATGGCACAGGTGTTTGACCCTATCAACAACACGACTTCTGGTATTTCCGGAAATATTTATAATTACTTTATTTTGATGTTGATGATCATATCCAATATGCATCATTTTATTTTAAGGGCAGTTATTGATACCTATGAGATCCTTCCGGTGAATGGAATTGTATTTGATTGGCAGCATCTGATGACGTCAATGGTAACATTTATGGGGGATTTGATGGTGATTGGGTTTCGTATCGTGTTGCCCATTTTTGCATGTATTATGATCTTAAATTGTATTTTAGGAATTTTGGCGAAAGTTGCGCCGCAGATGAACATGTTTTCTGTGGGCATGCAGTTAAAAGTGCTGGTGGGATTGGGCGTGATGTTTTTGACCATTGGACTTTTACCCAGTGTGGCCAATGCTATTTTCCGGGAAATGAAAAAACTGATGGTGTTATTTGTTGAAGGAATGTATTGATGTGGATATGAAAATAGAGCAGCGCAGGACGTTGGCATATAATCTTCAGTGGTTTGCAAAAGACGGCCCCGGCGGGGAGAAGACAGAGCCTGCCACAGCCAAAAAATTAAAGGATGCCAGGGAAGAGGGGCAGGTTTCTAAAAGTAAGGAATTGACCTCTGCGTTTGACCTAGTTGCCTTGTTTGCAATTTTGAAGTTTTTGGTTTCTTTTGTGGGAACGAAAATGTTGGAGACATTTCAGGAGTTTTATAAAAAAATTCCGGATATTGTATACGCAGGCAGGATACAGAGCAATACGGTAGCATCCTTGATCCAGGAAGCGATGCTTTTAATATTGCAGATGGCCGCGCCGTTTTTTATAGCGGGCGTAGCAGTGGCTATTGTTGTAAACATTATTCAGGTTGGATGGAAGCCGACGGCAAAGCCGATGAAGCCTAAGGGAAGCAAGCTAAATCCCATTAGCGGGTTTAAAAAGATTTTGTCTAAGGACTCTATATTTGAGTTTTTGAAATCTATTGTAAAGATAGGATTGATTTTGTATGTGGCTTATGTTTCCATTCGGGATCATCAAAATACTTTGTTTTTGCTTTACGATATTCCCCTGATACATGTGATTTTGCTGATGGGGGAAATTATCATCGATACTGGGTTGAAAATCAGCGCCGTATATATTGTGATTGGCCTTGTGGACTATATCTATCAGAAACATAAGTTTAAAGAAGATATGAAAATGACAAAGCAAGAGGTCAAGGACGAATTTAAAAATACAGAAGGAAATCCGGAGATTAAAGGGCGGCAGCGTTCCAGGATGCGGGAGGCTTCCCAGAGGCGTATGATGCAGGATCTCCCTACGGCAGATGTGGTAATTACGAACCCTACCCATTTGTCAGTGGCTATCAAATATGATGCCGAACAAAATAAGGCTCCTATTGTAATTGCCAAAGGAGCAGATTATCTGGCAATGCAGATCCGGGAAAAAGCCCGGGAATGCAACATTGAAATTGTAGAAAATAAGCCGTTAGCAAGGATGCTTTATGCCAATGTGGATATTGGGGCGGAAATTCCGCCGGAGTTATATCAGGCAGTGGCTGAGGTGCTGGCGTTTGTATACAACATGAAGCAGTAGTTCTTCATGTATCTTTGATCGAAGGAGGAAAGCAGCATGAAAAAGGCAGATGCAGGGATTGCTCTATACTTACTGGCAGCCGTTATATTTTTTATCATTCCCATTCCCTCCATACTGTTAGACATTATGCTGGCGTTTAATATAGCAATTGCGCTGGTAGTTTTGATGAATGCGCTTTTTGTACAGGAAGTGCTGGATATGTCCTTTTTCCCCACCTTATTGCTGTTCACAACGATTTTCAGGATTTCCTTGAATGTATCTTCAACGCGTCTGATTCTGACCACTGGAAATCCCGGTAATGTTGTCCGCACATTTGGACAGTTTGTAGGCGGGGATAATATTATCATAGGTGCAATTGTATTTATTGTACTGATTTTGATTCAGTTTATTGTAATCAATAAAGGTTCCGAGCGTGTGGCTGAGGTAACGGCACGTTTTACATTGGATGCTATGCCTGGTAAGCAGATGGCCATTGACGCGGACTTGAATACCGGAACGATCAATGAAAAACAGGCCAGAGAACGCAGAGAAAAGATTCAGATGGAATCTTCCTTTTTTGGTTCCATGGATGGTGCTACCAAGTATGTAAAGGGAGATGCCACCGCAGGGTTGATAATTACCATGATCAACTTGGTAGGCGGAACAGTTTTGGGCGTCATGAACCAGAATTTGGAGATAGGGGACGCATTACAGCAATTTGGTGTTTTGACCATTGGTGACGGACTGGTCAGCCAGATTCCGTCTCTTTTGATTTCTCTCTCCACTGGTATTTTGGTTACGAAAGCATCAAAAGAAGCAGATTTTGGCGGCGCTTTGGTGAAGCAGTTATTTGGAATACCAAAGGTGTTATATATTGTAGGCGGAGTATTGATTTTTCTGGGTATTGTAACACCTTTGGAATGGTGGCTGTTTGTAGTTTTGGGCATTGTATTTATCGTATGCGGCCGGAAGGTGGACAGCAGTATTGCTATTGGTGAGATTGAGGAGGCTGTGGATACCGCTGAGTCGGAAGCCGAAGAAATCCGAAGGCCGGAAAATGTGGTGTCTTTATTACATGTGGATCCGATTGAACTGGAATTTGGATACGGTATCATTCCATTGGCAGATGTGAACCAGGGTGGAGACCTTTTGGACCGGGTAGTTATGATCCGCAGGCAGATTGCTTTGGAGCTTGGTACGGTTGTGCCGATCATTCGCCTCCGTGATAATATTCAGTTGAATCCTAATCAATATATTATTAAAATAAAGGGGATTCAGGTAACGGAAGGAGAAATTCTGTTCGACCATTACATGGCTATGAATCCGGGATTTGTGGAGGAGGAAATTACAGGTATTCCTACCTTTGAACCATCTTTTCATCTTCCGGCTATTTGGATTACTGAGAGCCAGAGAGAGCGGGCGGAAAGCCTTGGTTATACCGTGGTAGATCCTCCGTCCATTATAGCGACTCATTTGACAGAAGTGATCAAAGGACACCTGGCAGAGCTTCTTACCAGACAGGATGTACAGAATCTGGTTAATAATATCAAAGAAGAGCATTCCGCATTGATTGATGAACTGATGCCGAAATTACTTGGAATCGGTGAGATACAGAAGGTGTTACAGAATCTTTTGAGAGAGGGAATTTCCATTCGGGACCTGCTTACAATTTTTGAGACCTTGGCAGATCATGCAGCTACTACAAGGGATACGGATGTCTTGACGGAATATGCAAGACAAAGCTTGAAACGGGCAATTTCCAACAAGTATTTCCCTGCTAATGAGGTGACCAATGTCATTACGCTGGATCCGAAGTTGGAACAGGAAATCATGGGTTCTGTAAAACAGACGGAGCAGGGAGCATATTTGACCCTGGATCCGGAAAAAACAAAAGCAGTTATGTCCTCCGTGGAGCTGGAGGTTGCAAAGTTGGAGAATATGGGCAGGAATGCAATTATTATTACATCTCCTATCGTGCGTATGTATTTTAAAAAGTTGACGGAAGATTACTTTAAAGATCTTGTAGTTGTTTCTTATAATGAGATTGAATCAAATATTGAATTACAATCAGTAGGGATGGTGAGCTTAGCGTGATAATCAAAAAATTTCAGGGAAAGACGGAAGAAGAGGCTACAGCGAAAGCAAAGGAAGAATTGGGATTAAAGACGGTTATTATGAATGTAAAAGAGATAAGGCCCAAGGGAATTTTGCGGATGTTTAAAAGCTCTGTATATGAAGTGACGGCGGCCCTGGAGGAAGAGGAGGCGGAGGTGATACCTTCCAAAGCTATGATGTCTCCCCTTCATCGTCATGATACGGTCAATATGGTTGCAGATGAAAAAATTGTGGTTCCGGCGCCAGATCGGGAAGCTCCTGATTTCGGAGGTATGATATCCCAGATTCAGAGAGAGAAAAGCGCGGAGACAAATGGACTGGAAGAAAAATTGGAAACGCTGCAGAATCTTTTGGAAAAGAAATTGGTGCCGCAAGAGAACGATGCAAAAGAATCGTTTCTAAAAGAAGATCCGATCAAGGAACAGGCTTCTAAAGATGAGGGATTCGTTTTTGTTAAAATGTTATACGGTATTTTATTGGAAAATGAAGTAAATGAAAAGTATGTGAATCAGATCATGGATGAGAACGAGAAAATTATGCGCAATGGGATGAGTGTAGATTTTGTTCTTTCCAATATCTACCAAAAGATGATTTTAAAGCTGGGGCAGCCTAAGACCATCGAATTATCCGATAAAAAACCAAAGGTTGCGTTTTTTATAGGCCCTACCGGGGTGGGAAAGACTACTACGATTGCAAAAATCGCCTCTAAATTCAAAGTAGAACATGGGAAACGCGTAGCGCTGTTGACAGCGGATACTTATAGGATCGCAGCGGCAGAACAGTTACGCACTTATGCGAATATATTGGACACTCCTTTGACCATTGTTTATTCTGCCGAGGAGCTGAATGAGGCTTTGGAGCGAGTGGCGGATTATGACCTGGTTTTGATTGATACGGCGGGATTTTCCCATCGGAACCAGGAACAAAGAGAAGAAATGAAAAAGCTGATTGACCTTGTAGATGATTCCTATGAGAAAGAAATTTATTTGGTATTAAGCGCCACGACCAAATATCGGGATTTGGTGGAGATCGCGGATATCTATAAAGAAATCTTTGATTTTAGGATGGTATTTACAAAACTAGATGAAACCTCTTGTTATGGAAATATTTTCAACATGAAGATGTATACGGGAGCAGATTTGTCTTATTCTACTTATGGACAGAACGTGCCGGAAGACATTGAAGTGTTTGATACTCAGAAGATGGTGAAAATGCTGCTTGGAGGGAAGTAAAGTATGGATCAGGCCGAACAATTGAGGAACATAATCAAACAGAGGAACCGGGACCCGGAAAAGAAAGCACGCGTGATTACCATTACAAGCGGCAAAGGTGGAGTTGGTAAGTCGAATGCGGCGGTCAATTTGGCAGTGCAGCTACGGAAGCTGGATCAAAAAGTAATTATTTTTGATGCAGACTTTGGATTGGCTAATGTAGAAGTTATGTTTGGAGCAATTCCCAAATATAATTTAAGTGATTTGATTTACCGGGGGAAGCAGATCAAGGATATTATAACGTCCGGGCCTATGGATATTGGGTTTATTTCCGGGGGTTCCGGTATCACAGGCGTTAATAATTTATCCAGAGATCAAATTGCTTTCTTAGTACATAACCTGAAAGCTTTGGATCAAATTGCGGACATTATTTTAATTGATACGGGTGCGGGGATAGCTGACAGTGTTCTGGAATTTGTGTTGGCAAGTCCGGAGGTACTGCTGATCACTACGCCGGATCCTAGTTCTTTGACAGACTCTTATTCCCTGCTGAAGGCGTTGCATCGCAATCCAAATTTCCGCAAAGAGGAAGCCGCTATCAAAGTAATTGCCAATCGTGTAACTACCGTGGATGATGGGTGGGCTGTATTTGATAAGCTTCATGCGATCGTAAGCCAGTTCCTGAATGGAAGCTTGGAGTATCTGGGAATGGTTCCCATGGATTCTGCTGTGGAAAAAGCTATCCGTCAGCAGATTCCGGTGGCTATCTGGAATCCGGAAGCCAAATCTTCCAGGGCATTTGCGAATCTTGCAGAAGACCTTTTACACAGGACGTCGTATCATTCCAATGAAAAACAGGGAATCACACAGCTTTTTTATGAAATAATCATTAAAAGATTTCGAGGTGGTGCAAAATGATATCGTCTATTTTAAAAGTTGGCGACCGATTGGATATCCGATTTTTACAACAGGTGAGGTCTTATGAAAAGGGTGGTGAAAAGCCGAGGATATTAAAAAGCCGGATTTATGATGTGAAAAAAGACGGGACATTAGAAATTGGAATGCCCATGGAGGCAGGCAAGTTGGTGTTAGTTCCGCTGGAAGTACGGTATTCTATTATTTTTTATACCCGCCAGGGAATGTATCAATGTATCGGCCAGGTGAAGGAACGATATAAGAGCGATAATCTTTATATGGTTACCATGGAACTGAAAACGAATTTGGTAAAGTTTCAGCGGCGGGAGTTCTATCGAAAGGATTGCTTGATAGAGGTGGATTATCTTGCAGTGCCAGAGGATGAGATGAGACTGGAAAGGCCCGAAGCAGTTTATGGTTATCATATGGAAAATTACCCCAATGATGATATGAAGAAAGCGACTGCGGTAGATATCAGCGGCGGCGGCCTGCGGATGGTGACCAGCGAACCTATTTTTGAGAATAATATCCTGTTGAATTTTTCCTTGAGTAATGAGACGGGAAGCCGGGATATCTGGATGTTAGGGACATTACTCCAGACAAAACAGTTAGACAGCAGCGTACCGAAGTACGAGCACCGTATCATGTTTATCATGAAGGATAATAGAATCAGAGAAGAAATTATCAGGTACATTTTTGAAGAAGAAAGAAAAAGCAGAAAAAAAGAAAAAGGATGATAATTATGAAAAAAAATATTCTTGTAATTGATGATTCTGCACTCATGAGAAGGGTGATTTGTGATATAATCAATGCAGATACCAATTTTCAGGTAACGGATATCTGCAAAGACGGTTTGGAAGGCTATGAACAGCTAAAGAAGAAATCCTATGATGCAGTAATCATGGATGTGAATATGCCTCGGATGAATGGGTTGGAGCTGCTTTCAAAGCTCCAGGAGGAGAAGATCAAGGCAACGGTTATTGTTGTCAGTTCTCTTACTACTAAAGATGCGGAGACAACTATTCTGGCTATGGAACGGGGAGCAGTAGATTTTGTTACGAAGCCGGGAAATATCATTGAGGCAAAAGGCGATACCTTTAAGAACAACTTGATGGAAGTGCTGCGGGCTGTGCTGCGCGTGGAAGTTTCTGCGAAGCGGACGCCTGCTTCACAGATGATACGTAAGCCTCATCAGCAGGTTGCAGCAAAAGGCAATGGGAAGAAGCTGGTAGCGCTGGCTTGTTCCACGGGCGGACCCAAAGCATTACAAAGTGTAATTCCATATCTTCCGGCAAATTTGAATGCGCCTGTAGTTTTAGTTCAGCATATGCCGGTGGGATTTACAAAGTCTATGGCGGACCGGTTGAATGAGGTCAGCAAGGTACATGTGAAAGAGGCGGAGGAAGGCGATGTGCTTCGGGCAGGATGGGTTTATGTGGCTCCAGGTGGAAAGCATTTGGAAGTCAAACGTTTGTCAGACGGGACTCATAAAGTTACCTTGACGGACAGGCCGCCGGTAGGTGGGCTTCGCCCTTACGCCAATTACATGTATGAATCACTGACTGGGAGTACCTACGATGAAATTATCTGTGTAGTACTTACAGGAATGGGCGCTGACGGAACCATGGGAATTAAGAAGCTGGATCAGGTACGGAACGTACATGTCATATGCCAGAATGAAGAAAGCTGCGTGGTATTTGGAATGCCCAAAGCAGCGATTGATGCAGGTCTTGCAGATGAAGTTGTAACATTAACAGACGTTGCCCAGTCAATTATGAAGAGCGTGGGGGTAAAGTAGAATGGATGTAAGCCAATATTTAGAGATTTTTATTGATGAAACAAATGGACATTTGCAGAACCTGAGTGATTGTATCATGACTCTGGAAAAAGAACCGGAGAATATGGATACCATTAACGAGATTTTCCGTGCGGCTCATTCCCTGAAAGGAATGGCTGGGACCATGGGATTTAAGCGGATGCAGCATCTGACTCATGATATGGAAAATGTATTTCAGGAGGTCCGCAGCGGTAAGATGAAAGTTACCAGCGGTCTTGTGGACGTATTATTCCAATGTTTGGATGCACTGGATGTTTATCTTGAGAATGTCAAAAATACGTCCAACGAAGGTACGGATGATAATGCTGCAATTATTCAGGAGTTAAACGAAATATTGGCGGCAGGCAGCGGACAGGGCAAAGCGCCTTCCAAGCAGGAGGAAAAGAAGGAAGAGGCGGCTAAGCCAAAAGAACAAAAAGACGGTTTTGAAGAACATTTCCTTCAGATCGATCTATCAGAAAAAGAGAAGTCTTCCATGAAGGAAGCAGAAGAGAAAGGCCAGCATATTTGCGGCTTTACGGTATATATTAGTGAAGAATGTTTGTTGAAAGCAGCCAGGGCGTTTCTGGTATTTAAGGCTGTGGAGGATATGGGCGATATTCTGGCGTCAAATCCAAGTTCCCAGGATATCGAGGACGAAAATTTTGAGTATGATTTCAGTTTTTATATTTCTTCAGAAGAGTCTTTGGAATCCTTACTGGAAGCTGCAAAGACAGTGTCTGAGATTTCTGCGGTAGTGGGCCGGGAAGTAAAACTGGAGGATTTGGAGACAGCCCAAAAGGAAAAAGAAGAGAAGGAACGAAATGAGGCGGCGGAACAAGAAAAAGCAAATGTTCCTGCTGCGGCTTCCGCACCCGGAAAAGATACGGCAAAATTGTCCGTTAATAATAACAATAAGAAACAGAATGTCAGCAAGCCGGTTTCTAACCGTACGGTCCGGGTGGATATCGAGAAGCTGGATGCATTGATGAATCAGGTGAGTGAGTTGATCATAGCAAAAAACTCCCTGGTGTCTATCAGCTCTACGGATGGCGGAAGTACACAGAGTCAGTCCTTCCATGAGCAAATTGAATATTTGGAGCGAATTACTACCAGCCTTCATGAATCGGTAATGAAGGTAAGGATGGTTCCCATAGAGAGTGTGGTACAGAAATTCCCGCGGATGATCCGGGATCTTTCCAAAAAGCTGGATAAGAAGATGGAGTTGCATATGTCCGGTGAGGATACGGAATTAGACCGTACTGTGGTAGATCAGATTGGCGATCCTTTGCAGCATTTACTTCGTAATTCTGCAGATCATGGTTTGGAAAGTGGAGAGATCCGGAGAGAGAAAGGCAAGCCGGAAGTGGGAGCTATTTATTTAAATGCTTTCCAGGAAGGGAATAACGTTATCATTGAAGTAAGCGATGACGGTGCAGGTATTAACACAGAGAGAATTAAGGAGAAGGCCATCGAGCGCGGGATCATTACCGCAGAGCAGGGTCAGGCGATGAGCCAGAAAGAGATTATTGATATCCTGTTTATGCCCAGCTTCTCCATGGCTAAGAAGATTACGGATATTTCAGGGCGCGGCGTTGGCTTGGATGTAGTAAAGTCCAATATTGAGGCATTAGGCGGTGATGTAGAGGTTGAAAGCATCCTGGGAGAAGGAAGCAAGTTTACGGTTCGCCTGCCTTTGACACTGGCGATTATACAGGCGCTGATGGTGGAAATCCGGGATGAAAAATATGCGATTCCCTTAGGCTCTATCCAGACCATAGAGGATATTTCCGTGGATGAAGTGAAATATGTACAGGCAGAAGAAGTTATCCATATTCGAGGCAGTGTGATACCTTTGATCCGTTTGGACAAGCTTTTGGATTTTACTCCCGAGGAAGAAGAACCGGAAGATTTGACTGTGGTCATTGTGAAGAAAGGGGAAAAATTCGCAGGATTGATCGTAGACAACTTGATTGGGCAGCAGGAGATTGTTATAAAGTCTCTGGGTAAATACATAGACAGTACCAAACTGATCAGTGGAGCCACAATTTTGGGAGATGGTGAGGTTGCCCTGATTCTGGATGTGAATACATTAATTTAGCGGGGGGTGTTCGGAATGGAAAGGGATATCATAATGAATGAAACAAAACAGTACATTGTTGTGAAGCTTGGCGGAGAGCAGTATGGAATCGATATCAGCTATGTGGATAACATTGTGCGTATGCAGAAGATTACCAGGGTTCCGAAGGTGCAGCCCTATTTTAAAGGAATTATCAATCTCCGGGGAGAAGTAGTTCCGGTTATGAGCATTCGCACGAAGATGGGACTGTCGGATGATGAATTTACAGATGCTACCAGAATTATCATTTTGAAGATTGAAGAACAGGGTTCATTGGGAATTATCATTGACGCTGTAAAGGAAGTGGTAACTCTGGCAAAAGATGAGATTGATAAAGTTGCATACGATGCAAAAGATGAAAAAAACAATTTTATCAATGGAATAGGGAAACATGGGGAAGAGTTGATTTCCTTATTTGATATTAATTGTATTATAGGGGAGAGGGAGGCCGTTCTGTAGGCAAAAAGAGAGGGCTGCTGCAATTAGTCTGATTTTGTTTTGTTGCGGCAGCCTGTTGTAGCATATATATATTTAGGAGGTTTCTATGTCTGATTACAATTTTGAGGATATAAACAGAATGTATTTTGATGTTCTGAAGGAGATTGGTAATATTGGGGCAGGAAATGCGACGACTGCGATTTCCGATATGTTGGGGCTTCGGCTGAATATGGAGGTTCCTCAAGTAAAACTGTTATCTTTTCAGGAATTAGGGAGTGCCGTTTCAGCGGAAGAAGATACCATTGCAGGTATTTACCTGGAATTGCATAACGATCTGGAAGGCAGCATGATGTTTTTACTGAAGATGGATTCTGCGCATTATCTGGTGAATCGTTTGATGGGGCGGGCGGAAAGCTATGAGGAACCCTTCGATGAAATGGATCTGTCAGCTTTAAAAGAAATTGGCAATATCATTATGGGTTCTTATCTGTCAGCTTTGTCTTCCATGACCCAGATGATGATAGCGCCTTCGGTGCCGTTTTTAGCTATTGATATGGCGGCTGCGATATTAAGTGTACCGGCGATACAATTCGGCCAGTATGGTGACGACGCCTTGTTGATCGAAACGGAGTTTGGCGATGATGTAAAGCTCAATGGATTTTTTATTCTTCTACCGGAACCGGATTCTTATGGAAAAATATTGAGCGCGTTGGGAATTGAAATGTAAGGGAGACGTTAGAATGGGTACAACAGTGAAAGTGGGGATGGCTGATTTGAATTTATGCAAATCCCCGGATATGATAACCACGATTGGGCTTGGATCATGTATCGGAATTGCATTGTATGACCCGGTGAAAAAAATTGGCGGACTTGCGCATATTATGCTTCCAGACAGTACACAGATGAAAAACAATCAGAATATTGCAAAGTTTGCAGATACCGGAATAGAAGAACTGGTGAAGCGCATGGTAGCGGCTGGGGCATCGAAGTCACGGCTGGTGGCAAAGATTGCCGGCGGGGCAAAGATGTTTGAAGTGAGCGCAGGCTCAAGTATCGGAAATATTGGTGCACGTAATGCAGAAGCTTCCAAAAAAAAATTAAGAGAATTGGGGATTCCGCTAAAAGCAGAAGATACAGGCCTGAATTATGGGCGTACCGTAGAATTATATACTGAAACTGGCGAATTTCGCATCAAATCCGTTGGTAAGACGCTGAAAATCTTATAGGCAGAGGTATTGTATGAAGACGAAACAAATTCCTATATTAATTGCGTTAGCTGCAGGACTTATTACGTGTATTGTTTCATTTCTGAATCAGGTGAGCATGGAGCAGTTTGTGAGGAATCTATGTCTGGCTGTTATTATATTCTATATTCTAGGGTGTATTGCGAAGCTTATATTGGATAAGAGCTTTCCTGTGGTAAGTGAAGAAGAAATAAACCCTGAGGAAGAGGAGACGAAGGAGCAAGAGGAAGAACCCAGGCAAGAAGAACCGGAAAGAGAAACAGAGGAAGTGGAAGAGGAAGAGGAATAGTAATAGAAAGTAAAGTCTTGGAGGCTGACCATGAAAATGACAGATAGAGAGAAGTTGTGGGAGAGTTATCTGAAAAAGCCAACACCTGAGATTCGGGAACAGCTTATCATAGAATATGCACCTTTGGTTAAAATCGTGGCGGGAAGACTTAGCATGTATCTGGGATACAATGTGGAATATGACGATTTGGTTGGATACGGTATTTTTGGCCTGATTGATGCGATTGATAAATTTGATGTTACAAAGGATGTTAAGTTTGAGACGTATGCCAGTTTGAGAATCCGCGGGTCTATTTTGGATCAGATTCGGAAGATGGATTGGATTCCCAGGACCGTGCGGCAAAAGCAAAAGAAAATTGACGAGGCAATCAAGGCGATCGAGTTACAAAAAGGCAGAAATGCCACAGATGATGAACTTGCCTTGGAGCTGGGGCTTAGCGGGGAAGAGCTTTTAAACTGGCAGTCGCAGCTTAAAATTACAAATCTGATATCTTTGAACGATTATGTGGAGCAGGGAAGCGAGCCGGTGATGGATGCGACCCACAACTCCCACTTTGCCCAACCGGAGCAGGTAATAGAAGAAGAAGAGCTGCGAAAGGTTTTGGAGGAATCCTTGGAGCTTTTGACGGAAAAAGAAAAAAAAGTCATATTGCTTTACTATTATGAAGATATGACGTTGAAAGAAATCAGCAGTATACTGGAAGTGTCAGAGTCTAGAATTTCTCAGCTTCATACCAAGGCATTGGGGAAAATGAAAAAAAGTATGGGCGCTTATATGAATATATTGAATGAAGCGTGAGAGGAAGAGGTTGGGGTTATGGCAGGAGTGAATGAGTATTTTCAACTGGTAGAACAAGAACAGAAAGCATATTTGCGTATCATTCCTTCCGTGGAAGACGGGGAAGTATTGGATGTCAAAGAAGTAATGGCTTACTTAACAGACATCGGGTATGAAAATTTCAATATGAAAGAATTGAATGATGCGGTAGTGCAGAATGCTGAGGAGAAACAAGTTTATGTAGGGCCGTGGAAAGGATTTCACGAGCAGGAAAAAGTAAAACTTACAATTTCCAGAGATTTTATGTTGGTGTATGCCCGATTTTATGCGCCTTCTAACCAGGGACAGCGAATGGACGGAGAGGAAATCAAGAGGGATTTGGCCTCGGCCGGCATCCAGATAGGCATACAGGAAGAAGCGATTCGCCAGTTTCTTGCCAATCGTGAATATTGTAAGGACATCTTGATCGCAAAAGGGATACCTCCCGTGCAGGGGAAGGATGCAAAGATTCAATATTTTTTTAATACAAATATGAACCGGAAGCCAAAGCGCAACGAAGACGGGTCAGTAAATTACCATGAATTAGACGCTATCAATCATGTGGATCAGGGACAATGCCTTGCCAAACTGGAAAAAGAGGTGCCGGGGGTCTGTGGAAAGAATGTCTACGGTGAGGAGATCCAGCCAAGGCCGGTGAAGTCAAAAAAACTATCTTTTTCTCACAATATGGAGCTATCAGAAGATGGCACGGAGCTGTATTCTATGGTAACAGGCCATGTGAGTTTGGTAAAAGACAAAGTTTTTGTGACCGACGTCTACGAGGTTCCGGCGGATGTGGATACTTCCACGGGAAATGTTGTTTATCACGGGAATGTCCATGTAAAAGGTAATGTAAAAAGTGGTTTTCGGATTGACGCCAAAGGCAATATTACTGTGGAAGGCGTTGTGGAAGGCGCAGAATTATATGCCGGAGGCCAGATCATTGTAATGCGGGGCATTCACGGAATGAATAAAGGAGTCCTGCGGGCAGAGGGAAATATCATTACAAAGTTTATCGCAAATGCCACCGTATCTTCCAATGGCTATATTGAGACAGAATCCATACTCCATAGTACGGTATCCGCCCGTACGGATGTGAAAGTGGGAGGAAAAAAAGGCTTTATTACAGGCGGTTCTGTCCGGGCCGGGAACTTGGTGGATGCCAGAAATATCGGTTCGGAGATGGGAGCGGGAACGAAAATTGAGGTAGGCGTAGAACCCCAGACGCGAGAACGTTATTATGAACTGCAGAAAGAGATTGCAGAAATTAATAAGGAAATCGATTCTATCCGTCCCGTGCTTAAGAATTATATGGAAAAGGCTGCAAAGTCCGGAAAAGTGTCTTCAGAACGAACGAAACAAGTACAGACGCTTGCCATGAATTTAAAGGAGAAGCAGCAGACTTTAGGTAAAATGCAGGGAGAATATCAAAAGCTGCATGAAAGTATGGCTATGGCCAACAGCGCGAAGGTCAAAGTGCATGGAACGTTATATGCTGGCGTTTGGATTGGAATTTCAGAAATGGGAATGAATGTGAAGACAGATTACAGCCATTCAAAAGTAGTTAAAGAAAAAGGAGATATCTTGATTCGGCCGCTTTAGCAGAAAGGAGCTGATACAATGTCGATTCGTCCGGTAGATTTTAATGGTATGGTGCAGCGCACCCAGGATGTAAGCACCTTAAAGCAGAATGAGGATAATAAACCGGTATTTCAACAGCATGTGCTGGGGGCAAAGCTGCAGAAAGATACACAGCAGCAGCTTCAGCAGGTAAATCACAGCGATGATGCTGAGAATTATCAGAAGAAGTACGATGCCCGGGAGAAAGGCAGCAATGAGTACGAGCAGAACCGGAAAAAAGGCAAGAAAAAAGCAGAAAAAAAAGATGGAAAGGTCATAAAAAAGGCTTCCCCAGGAGGCTTTGATATCAAAATATAGGTAGGGAACATATGACAACAGTAGAGATTATTTTAATCGTAATTGGCATAATTCTGATGATCGGAAGTTTTTTTGTTACGGAAAAGCTGAGTCAGAAAGAAGTAGAGCAGATTTCCCAATTAAGCTCTAATGAGATGAAGTATATTTTGGAAAAAAATATGAAGAGCACGGAGAAGAAGGTGGAAGAGCTGGTAGATGATGTCATTGACCGCTCCATGGAGATTGCTGACCGTGCCCTGGAAAAAGAAACTAACATGAAGATTCAGGATATCAGCGAATATGCAGAGACCGTGCTGGAATCCATCCATAAGAACCATAATGAAGTTATGTTTCTCTATAGTATGCTGAATGAGAAGCAGGCAGATCTGACGGAAGCTGCGGGAAGACTGGAGAAAATGAAAAGCGAGCTGCTAACATTGGAGGAAGAAGTAGGGGAATCCGTCATGAATTCCGGTCAGATCCTTAAAAAAATTTCCGAACAGATTGAGATTGCAAAGACTGCGATGCCCAAAGTACCGCCTAAGGCAGCAGTGACGGAACCAGAAACAATAAAGCCGAAAGAAGAATTGGATTTTGATCTGGAAGCAGAGTTATTGGATCAGAAAGAGGCGGAGACGCTTGCCAATAATAATCAGAATATCCTGGCGCTTCATCAGCAGGGGCTGAATATACGGGAGATTGCCAAACAGTTGGGCTTGGGTGTCGGTGAAGTGAAACTTGTGATTGATTTGTACAGAGAGGGAGAAGCATGAAACTGAAATACTATTTACGCGGCTTGGGAATTGGTATTGCAGTGACAGCGATTGTTTTGACAATTGCCAATGCAGGCAGCCAAAAGCCTCTGACAGACGAACAGATCATGGAGCGGGCGGAAGAACTTGGCATGATCCGGCCGGAGGAACAAAAGGTTAAGGATGGATCGGATGGCCATACCATTGACAACTTGTCAGGCAGCCAGCAAGATAAGGAAGAAGATCCTTCCAAAGAGGAGAATAAAGATAATCCGCAATCTTCTGATGACAAAAAAACAGAGAGCGATAAAGATTCTTCCAAGAAGCAGGAAGAAGGAGGAGATTCAGAAGCTTCAAAGCCTCAGAAGGAAGGAGAAGATCAGGCTTCTTCTAAGGAACAGGAGGAGCCGGAAGAACAGGCGTCTGCGAAAAACACGGGGGAAGGGAATACTCCTTCCTCTGATGGCCAGGCTTCTGGGAATGGCCAGGCTTCCCAAGAAAATAAAACTTCTTCAGATGACTCCCAAACGGGAGATGGCCAAGCCCCCAAGGATGGAAAGACAGAGGAGCCGAAGGACGGTACAAAAGACACCGCTTCTGGGGATGAAGATCAGGCGTCACAATCCCAGCAGGGAAGCCAGAAGGAGAATGATCAGACACAAAGTACAGAATATGTTACCATTGAAATTTCTCAGGGGGATTTTTCAGACCGAGTCAGCCAGAAACTAAAAGATGCCGGCTTGGTGAAAGATGCCTCTGACTTTAATAATTATCTGGTGTCCAATGGAATAGACGGGCGGTTGACAATAGGCTCTCATCAAATTCCCCAAGGAGCGGACTATGATCAGATTGCCAAAATTCTTTGTGAAAGAAGCGGAAGCTCACAGTAAAAATGCTTGCATTGCAGGCATTTTTGTGTTATAATCCCAAAGGTAATACATGGAAAGTGCACGTTGTGGACTTTCCATTGTTCAGTATAAGCAAGCACATATGCGGACTTGAGGAATGGTGCCCCAAGGTTTTGCTCAAGGAGGATGCATATGGAAGAAATGAACCAATGGAGGGAAAGAAAATGGGCGTTATTTCAATGAAACAGTTACTGGAAGCAGGTGTTCACTTCGGACATCAGACAAGAAGATGGAATCCCAAAATGGCTCCGTATATTTATACGGAGAGAAATGGCATTTACATCATTGACTTGCAGAAATCTGTAGGTAAAGTGGATGAAGCGTATAAGGCTGTCTGCAATATCGTGGCAGAAGGCGGTACGATTCTGTTTGTTGGGACAAAGAAGCAGGCGCAGGATGCCATCAAGACAGAGGCAGAACGTTGCGGTATGTTCTATGTAAATGAGAGATGGCTGGGCGGGATGCTTACCAACTTTAAGACTATCCAAAGCAGAATAGCAAGACTGAAAGCCATTGAGAACATGGCAGAAGACGGAACTTTTGACGTACTTCCTAAGAAAGAAGTAATTGCATTGCGGAAAGAATGGGAGAAGCTGGAGAAGAACCTTGGCGGTATTAAGGATATGAAGCGGATTCCGGATGCGATCTTTGTAGTGGATCCCAAGAAGGAGAGAATCTGTGTACAGGAAGCGCATACATTAGGTATTCCGTTGATTGGCATTGCCGATACCAACTGTGATCCAGAGGAATTAGATTATGTAATCCCGGGGAATGATGATGCGATCAGAGCCGTGAAGTTGATCGTCTCCAAAATGGCTGACGCTGTAGTGGAAGCTAACCAGGGAACCATTGAGACAGAAGAAGAAGCTTATGCGGCAGAAGAAGCAGCGGCTGAGGCAGCAGTAGAAGAATAATCGATAGGAATCTGGAGGTAAGAGAACAATGGCTATTACAGCAGCAATGGTAAAAGAACTTCGTGAGATGACTGGCGCAGGTATGATGGACTGCAAGAAAGCATTAAATGAAACCAATGGCGACATGGATGCAGCAGTTGAATTTTTGAGAAAAAACGGACAAGCTAAGGCAGAAAAGAAAGCTGGAAGAATCGCAGCAGAAGGCCTTTGTACCGTAGTCGTAAAAGATGACCAGGCAGCAGCCGTAGTTGAAGTAAATTCTGAGACAGATTTTGTTGCAAAGAACGAGACTTTCCAGGCTTTTGTTACGTCTGTGGCTCAGCAGGCAGTTGCTTCTGACGCAACAGATTTAGATGCCTTTATGGCGGAGAACTGGATCGAAGATAGCAGCAAGACCGTTAAGGATGCCTTGGTGGAGAAGGTAGCAGTAATTGGTGAGAACCTGAATATCCGCCGGTTCCAGAAAGTGGTAGCAGAACAAGGATGTGTTGTTTCTTATGTTCATGGCGGTGGAAGAATCGGCGTTATTGTAGAAGCAGAGACGGCAACTGTCAATGATGATGTAAAAACAGCCATGACCAATATTGCTATGCAGATTGCAGCTTTAAATCCCAAATATGTTTCCCGGGCAGAGATTAGCGCAGAGTATATTGCTCATGAGAAAGAGATTCTGTTGGCTCAGATCATGAACGATCCCAAAGAGTCCCAGAAGCCCGAGAAAGTTATCAACGGTATGATCGAAGGCCGTGTCAATAAAGAATTAAAGGAGATCTGCCTAGTAGATCAGGTTTATGTAAAGGCTGAAGACGGAAAGCAGACAGTTGGCAAATATTTGGAAGAAGTATCGAAGCAGGTGGGAACTCCTGTTTCCGTAAAGAGATTTGTTCGTTTCGAGACTGGCGAAGGTCTGGAGAAGAAGCAGGAAGATTTTGCGGCTGAGGTTGCAGCGCAGATGGGAATGTAATTCCAATTTCATAAGATGAAGCAAAACGCTGGAAACCCGCATGGTTCCAGCGTTTTTTGCGTTTTGGGGGTGTCGTTTTGGGATGGAGGAAATCAGGAGGATTTGCGGAAAAGTTGGTAAAAATCTGGTACGGGAATTGGTAAAATCTTTTACCAACTTTTAAGGGGCGAAGTTTGCAGGGTTTTTATAGTGTGGGGAAGGATGGATTTTTTACCAAGAAGCAATGGGA
>JAAVYA010000036.1 GCA_022790855.1 Lachnospiraceae bacterium
AGGTTGTTGGTTCGACTCCGACTGTCGGCTTTTTTGGACCTTTAGCTCAGTTGGTTAGAGCAACCGGCTCATAACCGGTCGGTCCTGGGTTCGAGTCCCCGAAGGTCCATTCTGATTAACTTTTGTAAAGAAATTTTGGCCTAGTGGCTCAGTTGGTTAGAGCGCCGCCCTGTCACGGCGGAGGTCGAGGGTTCGAGTCCCTTCTGGGTCGTTTGCATGGAAATGCTAATAATGGGATCTTAGCTCAGCTGGGAGAGCATCTGCCTTACAAGCAGAGGGTCATAGGTTCGAGCCCTATAGGTCCCATTCCTGCCGGCGTGGCGGAACTGGCAGACGCGCAGGACTTAAAATCCTGTTGTAGTGATACAGTACCGGTTCGATCCCGGTCGCCGGCATTGGGAAATGAATATGTGTGTGTAGCTCAGCTGGATAGAGCACTTGGCTACGGACCAAGGTGTCGGGGGTTCGAATCCTCTCACGCACGTCAGAAAAGTCTTTGAGAATATTTTATTTTCAAGGACTTTTTTACTTTATTGAAATTCTTTTCTTTTTGTTTCGGAAAAGAAAATTGAAAAAATGTACGTACTGTGTTAGAATAAAACCATTGTTGGCAGCACGGTGTGAAGGAGAAGGAAATGACACGACAGGAGTTTTTAGAAGAACTGAGAATTTCCCTTCAGGGAGAGATGAACCAAGGACGGATCAATGAACATTTGCATTATTATGATACATATATTATGGAAGAATCCCGGAAAGGGAAGACAGAAGAGCAAGTGTTGGAAGAACTGGGGAATCCCAGGCTGATAGCTAAGACTTTAATTGACACGGAAGGGAATTATGAAGGCAGTCGTCATGAATCTGCCTATTCCTCCGGATATGAAGAACATGAGCAAACTGCGAAAAAAGGATTTCATGCCGAATACTCCAAAGACAAGGGCTGGGACATTCGATTTGGAAGATTTCAGTTGAATAGTTGGTATGGAAGGCTGGTAATGATAATCATTGCTCTTTTGGTAATTGTGGTAGTGGCACGTATTGTTGCTTTTTTACTACCAATTGTGATAGGAGTTGTTTTGATTTTAACGGCGTTGTCATTAATATTCGGTCGTAAAGGATAATGGCTGAATAGAAAAGAATAGAATGAAAAGGCAGGGAGAAAGAAATGAAAGCCAGAAAAGTGGAAAAAGGTGATAGTTTTATTCAAAGCGGTGAACGGGTAAAAAGCCTGTATGTTTTACTGCAGGGGACTTGCAAGGCGTCCTATAAGACGGCTTCATGGGATTTAGAGCCGGGAAGTATTGTGGGGATATTAGAGTGCAGTGCAGAAAATTATATTTGCAATTATCAAGCCGTTACGGATTGCGTGTTATACGAATGTGAGTATTCAGGGCCGGAGGATTTTGCGAAAATATTTGCGGCGGAAAGTAAGTATGTCAGCGTATTTTTTATGGCAGCAATGCGAAGAGCATTTTTCTTTTTACGGCGGCATGAAGAATATCTGGGTCGGGCGCAGGTGTATTATACTTTTTTAATGGGGATGTTCCAGAAATATGAGCAATTTTGCAGCATGTATCAGGCGGATGTACATCCTTTTGTCCGAATAGAATTGGCAAAGCCTTTTGTAGAAAAAAATAGAATTGATAAATGTATGGTAAGTTTCTACAAAAAAATGGCTGGAAAAAATTTAAATGAAGCAGATGAATTCCTGAAACGTGATATTGATTTGGGAGTTGGGGAGATTCTAAACAGTGCGGAGTGGATGCAGAAAACTTTGGGCTTGGTAGAAGATATGCGGGAATATTTATCCTTGCAGAAGGAGCTTCTGATCAGTGTAAAGGAAGAGAATTTACTCCAAAAATATTTTGAGCTGGCAGTGAAGATTTCGGCGGAGGGAATGGATATCACGCCTTTAAAGGAATCTATGGATAAAATTATGGATTTTGCTCAGAAAAGCCAGTTGTATGAAGAAGCGACTTTGGCAGCTATCATAAAAAAATATAAGAATTTTGATTTTACCAAGCAGGAACAGGAAGAAGCAGAATTATTAGAAGAAGCCAGACCGGAGGAAGATCCCTTCCAGGAAAACTTTCTGGAGCAGATTTTGGCATTTGCGGAGTATGACGAAGAGAAAGGAAAACAATTTTGCGAAGATATCGCTTCCTACAAAGGACTGTCGGATCGATTTTCCGTTACGGATGAAACACGTGTATTGCGCAGAAGGATCAGCAAAAGCTATTATGAGATCTACACACAGGTATTTCGTAAGATCGTAGACGGGGCAAAGCTGACCAATGGGCTTCGGATGTTTTTAAACTTTGGGTTTGTGGATGCTGAGTTGGCAAGCGAGGAAGTAACAAAAAGCTTATATGATATTACAACGAAATTGTATTTGTGTAAGGCGCCAAATGTATTTACCATCTACGAATGGTTGATGAGCATCTACAAAGGAGAAAATGAACCTTCACGAAATGAATTTGACTTGGATTACCCTGCGTATCTCCAGGAGCAAAAAAGAAGCGGGGATATCAAGGAAGAGGATATGAAGCGTCTTCTAAATGATAATTGGGCGAAAGTGAAGTTTGAAATTGAAAATATGCTTACCTCCAACGGTAAAATGACATATGGAAAAATTTCTTCCTTCTGCCCAGTTTTGTGTGAGGATGATATCATTAATTCGGTAGAAAATATGCTGGTCACGGCGGAAAAGATTAATTCATCGTTGAATTATATCAGGAGTATTGATTTCTCTATTTTTTATCGAATGGTTGTTTTTTCAGATCCGGACCGAGATATTAATATGGAAATGATTCAAAAAGAAGTATTGCCCAACATTATTTTGATGCCGAATACGGGGAGCCGCGGAATGATGTGGCAGGAGACTTCCGGAGTCCGAAAAGACACGCCGGCGCGGTTTATGCTTCCGGTGTTATCAGCAGCAGATATTATGGAGCTTATGATTGAGGCTGCGGGAAGATATCGTTGGGAGATCTGCAGAAAGATTCAGGGGGTTCGCTGGAATGACGTGACAGAACCTTCTTTAACTTCAGAATACAGCGACTATATTCAATATTACCGTAAGAACCACGAGTTGTCCGGGGATGCAAAAGAGAAGATAAAAAATGCGTTATATAAAGCAAAAAATAATTTCCGAGAAGTTTTTGTGAAAGATTATCAGAGTTGGATCAATTATGAAGCAAAAGGAAGTTTTCGGTTGAATAAAGTGGCCCGGGACTTGTTTTTGAAGTATTGTCCGTTTTCGAAAAATATCCGTCAGACCTTGCGGATCAATCCCATGTACCAGGAGGTATTTCAAAGGTTTGATGTTGCAAATGAGCGGAGTGTCCGCAGGATTGAAGCATTGTATGAAAGATATCGGAAAAAGGGCGGAGAAATTACGAAAGAATTGCAAGATAACCGAGATTTTTATGATTTATAAAAATTTTGCGACAAGATTGCACATATGTGTAGATGAAGAAAAGACCATTGGGAAAACCAATGGCCTTTTCTATGAGGGGAGTATAAATAATTAATAAGGGGTATAACTTATAAAAAGAATCTCTGAAGGGGAAATTCTTTTTACAGTGACATTATAATACACTTTAGAAAAAAAAGCAATGAAAAAGTAATGAATAAAAAATAAAAAATTTCAAATAATAATGGTGCGGTAACAAGCAGTAAAAATTTTAGGAGGCAAAATTAATTATGGCAAAGAATACGAATTCTCAAAACAAAGGTACAAATGCGAATAACGGCACCAACAGCTATTCTCAGAATAAGGCTCAAAACAGCTATTCTCAGAACAGCTCTTCCCAGAGCAGCAATAGCCAGAACAGCAACAGCCAGAACAGCTATTCTCAGAACAGCACCCAGAATAACAACAGCCAGAACAAGTCTTCCAACAAGAGCGGAAGCAACTGCAGATAATCGGGAAAACGGAGAGAGCCGTATTGCTGACAAGCTGCAAAATGCAGAAAAAAGCATAAGATATCTTAAGGAAAGATTGCAGGAGACTTCCTGCAATCTTTTTTACTTTATTATAGAAAAGATCTTGCCATTGTGAGAGGAGGTGAATCTATGAATTTTCATTCAATTGGCGTGAAAGAAATAGAAAATTATCTGGGAAGGCCGGGAACGAGCCTGATTGATTTACGTTCCAGGGAGGAATATGATTTGTATCATTTGGAGGGAGCCAGAAACATACCCTATGATGATTTAGCGGAATATAAACAATATCTATCCAAAAATATGACCTATATTTTATATTGTGAGCGCGGCGGCAGCAGCCTGATGGCGGCGAAGGAGCTGAGCCAGGAAGGATTTCATGTATATACGGTGGTCGGCGGAATCCGGGCATGGCAGGAACGGCGCTTAGATTAAATTTTTTAGACTCAGAGGTTTCTTTTTTCAAACATGCCCTTGTAAGCTAAGGGAAAATGGCTGCAGGCAGAATGGAAAAAGTGAAACCTCTGAATAAAATTAGACCAGAAGAAAAAGAAGAAATAATAGAATCGAAACTTGCGTTGCAAGTTCTGATAAGCTATAATGTAAATGAAATGATAGATTGGAATACGGAGAATAGATATGAATCGATTTGAAATAATAGCGCCCTGCCATTTTGGACTAGAATCTGTTCTGAAACGAGAGATTTATGATTTGGGGTATGAGATTCTGAAGGTAGAAGACGGAAGGGTGACTTTTGAGGGAGATGAGGAGGCTCTTGTCAGGGCAAATGTTTTTTTGAGGACAGCGGAGCGGATTCTTCTGAAAGCAGGAGAATTTAGAGCGGAATCTTTTGATGAGTTATTTGAGGGCATCCGGGAAATTCCATGGGAAGAGTTTATACCGGAGGACGCAAGATTTTGGGTTGCCAAAGCATCTTCTGTAAAAAGCAAGTTGTTCAGCCCTTCGGATATTCAGTCCATTGTAAAAAAGGCAATGGTAGAACGAATGAAAGAAAGTCACCATATCCAGTGGTTTCCGGAGACGGGTGCAGATTATCCGCTGCGGATTTTTTTAATGAAGGATGTGGTAACGGTAGCATTGGATGTCACAGGAGAATCGTTACATAAGAGAGGATATCGGACGTTGGTGGGCAAAGCGCCCATATCTGAAACATTGGCGTCCGCACTGATCATGCTGACGCCCTGGAGGGAAGACCGGATTTTTTTGGATCCCTTTTGCGGAAGCGGGACATTTCCCATTGAAGCTGCGATGATGGCGGCTCATATTGCACCGGGCATGAAACGAAAATTTACAGCCATGAAATGGACAAACCTGATTCCTGCCGGATTATGGCAGGAGGCTGTGGAAGAGGCCGAAGAACAGGTAACTTTGGATATTCAGGTGGACATTCAGGGCTATGATATAGACGACGCCATTGTAAAAGCGGCCAGAGAAAATGCAAAAAGGGCAGGCGTAGATCATTTGATCCATTTTCAGCAGCGTCCGGTCTCTTTGCTGAACCACCCTAAGAAGTATGGATTTTTGGTCACAAATCCGCCGTATGGAGAGCGGATGGAGGAAAAGGCGGAATTGCCCCGGCTTTACCAGGAAATAGGACAGGCCATCGGGCGACTGGATAGCTGGTCCGCGTATTTGGTTACCAGCTATGAGGATACGGAGCGTCAGATTGGGCGTAAGGCAGATAAGAACAGGAAAATATACAATGGGATGCTAAGAACATATTTTTATCAATTTTTGGGTCCGAAGCCGCCGAAAAGAAACCGGCCGGTGCAAGACAGATGAGGAAAAACGTGCGTGATTCAAAGAAATATGTAGTAATGTTTTTGATTTTGGTCATTGGCCTTGCTTTAAGGATCAGTGATCCTGCGAAGAGGCTGGAACAGGTGGACAGCTTTCGCGGCGCCAGGATTGAGAAGGAGATTTGGAGTCCGCTGATTGCGGAAAGTGTCAACGAAAAAGAGATTACCGTTTTGATAGAGAATCGGGAGATTAGCAGCAAAAATACGGGAATTTTTATGGATGAGAATTTGTCCCTGATGCTGCCTGTCTCCTTGTTGAAGGAAGGATTTAACTGTAGCGCCCACATTTATGGGGAGGACGAGCTTTTAATTGAAAAACGAGAGAAAGAAATTTCTTTTTTGCTGGGGGAGCCGTCTGTCATAGTCAATAAAAAGAAGCGGAATATTGTTTCTTCTATGACGTATGCAGATGGGACTTATTATGTTCCGGCAGATACGGTATCGGAATTATTGGATTTTTCATATCAATGGGATGTGGAGCACAATCAGGCAATTGCACGGAATGAGGCGGTGGGGGAGAGTATTTTGCCCGCTGCATATGATTTGCGGGAAAAGCAGCGTGTCCCCCGGGTAAAGAATCAGGGAGCCTTCGGAACATGCTGGGCTTTTGCAGCTCTGTCTGCTATGGAATCGGCGATGCTGCCGGAGGAGGAAATGGAATTTTCACCGGATCATATGTCCAAGAAGAACAGTTTTTTTCTGGAAAAGACGGATGGGGGGAATTATGCCATGGGAATGGCGTATTTAACCGCCTGGCAGGGACCGGTGTATGAAGAAGAGGATCCTTACGGTGATAATAAATCTCCGGATGGATTGAGCCCCAAAAAACATGTGCAGGAAATTCAAATTATAGAGTTGAAGGATTATGAAAAAATAAAGGAGGCTGTATTCCGATACGGAGGAGTGCAGACTTCCATTTACAGCGCCATGGAGGACACTGGCATGGATTCCAATTATTATAATAAGGATACGGCCAGCTATTGCTATCTGGGAACCGAAAAGCCCAATCATGACGTGCTGATCATTGGCTGGGATGATAATTATGCCAAAGAAAATTTCAACATGGAGCTGGAAGGAGACGGAGCGTTTATCTGCCAGAACAGTTGGGGGGATGAATTTGGAAAGGAAGGGATTTTCTATATTTCTTATTACGATGTAAATATTGGAAGTCATAATCTTGTTTACACAGGCATTGAGGATGCGGATAATTATGATCACATTTATCAATCTGATCTTTGCGGATGGGTAGGACAGCTAGGGTACGGCAAGGAGAGTATCTTCGGAGCAAATATATTTACGGCCTCCGGGAGCCAGGAGCTTTGTGCGGCGGGATTCTATGCCCTGGGCAAGGACACGGAATATGAACTTTTTGTGGTGAAGGAATTTGAAGATAAGGATTCTTTTCAGCAGCGGCAGATGGTGGCGAAGGGGAAGCTGGGAAATGCCGGATATTATACGATTGATTTTGACGCTCCTGTGCCGGTAGAAGAAGGAGAACGCTATGGGATCATTTTGCGCATTTTAACGCCTGGTACACAAAAGCCTTTGGCAATTGAGTTTCAGGGAGACGAGTTCACCAGTGTGGCAGATATTTCAGACGGTGAGAGCTACATCAGTTCTTCTGGAGAGCAGTGGGAGAGCTTGGAAGAAACTCAGGAAAGTAATTTATGCCTGAAAGTATACAGCAAGAACCGACAGTAAGGAATGATACATGGAAAAGATAATAAAAAGGGGTTCTGCCCTGGCTATGGGTGTTTTGACACTGGCTGTCATTTTGACAGCCGTGTGGCTGGCAGAGGCCAGAGGCAGCCAGGAGTATGAGAAGCCGGATGTCTCTGGCTTATCGTTGATGGATTATTATAACGCTCAGGCTGAGAGTGATGAGGAGATGCCGGAGCATCATATGAGAATTGAACTTCCAGAGGGAATGGCCCAGGAACACATTAAGATAAAAAGCGACGCGTTATCGCAGACCATAGTGATTACGATTCCGGATATTGGGATGGACTATTTCAGCAGCCATTCCCTTTTGGGCAGCAGCGATCATATTGACAATTTAATATTGGGAAGCGAGAAAGAGGCGGGCGTCATTGAAATTACCACAGACGAAGTGTATGAGGTGCAATCAGAGGTAAAAGACGGCTGGCTATATCTTGATTTTGTTCCTCCCAGGGAGTTATATGAAAAAGTACTGGTGATTGATGCCGGACATGGCGGGGGCCAGCCGGGAGCCATTAAAATGGGAGTACAGGAAAAGGATTTAAATCTGGCGATTCTTTTGGAATTAAAATCGTTTTTGGACAGACATCCCAATTGGAAGGTATATTATACCCGAACGGAGGATGAAGATATCAGCCTGGATAAACGTGTCCAGCTTGCCAATAAGACCCATGCCAATCTTTTTATCAGCATCCACAGCAATGCAACCCAGGACGGCACTATGTCCGATTATAATGGTACAGAAGTGATGTATGATGAAAAAAAGCCATTGGACGGGCTATCCTCTAAGAACCTTGCCCAGATTTGCCTGGAAGAAACCTTGGCCGTATCAGGAAGCAGGGATTTGGGCTTGACCAGGGGCAACAGTATTTACATTATCCGAACCAGCCAAGTGCCGGTGGCTTTGGTGGAAGTTGGGTTTATGACAAATGAAGCGGAGCTTGCAAAGCTCAATACGGCGGAATATCAAAAAATTTTAGCTCAGGGAATTTATAATGGAATTGTTAGAGCGTTGGAGGAAGGATTTTAATGAAAAAGCAAATGATTTTTGCAACTCAGAATGAAGGAAAGCTGAAGGAAATCAGAACAATTTTAGGAGAATTGGGCCTGGAAATCATTTCCATGGGAGAAGCTGGGATTCAGGTTCCCATTGAGGAAAACGGCGTTACATTTGAAGAAAATGCTGTGATAAAGGCGAAAGCAGTAGCGGCGCAGGCACAGGCTTTGGTTTTGGCGGATGATTCCGGTTTGGAGGTGGATTACCTGAATAAAGAACCGGGCGTATATTCTGCCCGGTATGCGGGAGAGGATACGCCTTATGAAATCAAAAACCAGATGATCTTAGATCGGCTTTCCGGAGTAGAGCAGGAGAAACGGACGGCACGTTTTGTCTGCGCCATCGCCGCAGCGCTTCCGGATGGAAGGGTGCTGGTTACCAGAGAAACCATGGAAGGATATATTGGGTTTGCTCCTGCAGGAGAAAATGGGTTTGGATACGATCCGATTTTTTATTTGCCGGAATATAACTGTTCTTCGGCAGAACTTGACATTCAGCAGAAAAATGAGTTGAGCCATAGAGGAAAGGCGCTGCGGGCTATGAAGGAAGAACTGAAGAAAGCAGGCATAGAATGAAAATTTTGATTATCAGTGATACCCATGGAAGACATTACAATTTAAAACAAGTATTGAAACGAGCGGCGCCCATTGATCTTTTGCTCCATTTGGGAGATGTGGAGGGAGGAGAAGAAGAGATTCTGCAAATGGCCCAGTGTCCTACGGAGATGGTAGCAGGCAATAATGATTTTTTTTCCGGTTTGGAGCGAGAGAAGGAGCTTCAAATTGGAAAATACCAAGTTTTGCTTACCCACGGGCATTACTATTATGTATCCACAGGGATCAGGGAGATTCAGCGGGAAGCTAAGGGACGTGGATTTGATATTGTGATGTTTGGCCATACACATCGCCCCGTTATTGATTATGGAAAGGATGTGATCGTACTGAACCCCGGAAGCCTTTCCTTTCCGCGGCAGGAAGGACGAAAACCGTCTTATATTATAATGGAGCTGGATGAGCGGGGGGAGGCGTACTTTAGCCTGGAATACCTGGAGTAAAAATGATATAATAAGAATCTGTTTTGCAGTACGCAGGCAGGTTCTTTTTTGATTGTATAGGAAATGTCCTATGTTTCCAAATGTTACATTTTATACTCTAATATACCTATAAGGAGGCGCTTAAAATGTCCAAAATCAACATAAAAAACCTATCCTTTGCCTATGACAACAGTCCGGACGACGTATTTGACCATGTTACCTTTTTCCTGGACACCGACTGGAAGTTAGGCTTTACAGGAAGGAATGGAAGAGGGAAAACCACATTTTTGAATTTGCTTTTGGGAAAGTATGAATATGCAGGAGAAATCCAAACAAGCGTCACGTTTGAATACTTTCCTTATGAGGTTTCAGAAGTAGAAAAAAATACCATAGATATCCTAATGGAGATCGCCCCGGAGGCCATGGAATGGGAAATAGACCGGGAATTGTCCCTGTTGGAGGTAAGAGAAGACGTATTGTATCGTTCCTTTGTTACCTTATCGAAAGGAGAGCAGACAAAAGCTTTGCTGGCGGCTCTGTTCTTGAAGGAAAATTGTTTCCTGCTGATTGACGAGCCCACCAATCATTTGGACGCCAAGGGACGTGAGGCTCTGGGGAGTTATCTAAATAGGAAGAAAGGCTTTATTCTGGTGTCCCATGACAGGGCATTGCTAGATTTATGTGTGGATCATATTTTATCCATTAATAAAACCAACATTGAAATCCAAAAAGGTAATTTTTCCTCTTGGTGGGAAAATAAACGGCTGCAAGATCAGTTTGAGATTGGGCAGAATGAAAAGCTGAAAAAAGATATCAGCCGTCTTTCAGAGGCTGCAAAACGAAATGCCTCTTGGTCTCATCAGGTGGAAAGCAGCAAATTTGGTGTGAAGAATTCTGGTTCCAAAATCGACCGGGGTTATGTGGGACATAAAGCGGCCAAAATGATGAAACGTTCTAAGGCAGTACAGGGAAGGCAGCAGGCGGCCGTAGAGGAAAAGTCCAAGCTGCTGCACAATATTGAAAATGAGGAAAAGCTGACGATGTTTCCGTTAAAATATCACAGCTATCATCTTGTGGAACTAAAAGACGTCGCTCTTTCTTACAATGGAACGGCAGTGTGTGAGAATGTCGCCTTTTCCATCCATCAGGGAGACCGTATATCCTTATGCGGCAAAAACGGCAGTGGAAAATCCAGCTTGTTGAAATTAATCCTGGGAGAGAAAATTTCGTTTCAGGGGGAGGTGCGCCTGGGAGCAAACCTAAAAATTTCTTATGTTTCCCAGGATACGTCCCATCTCCGGGGAACCTTGTCCGACTATGCTAAAAAATTGGGAATAGAGGAGCATATTTTTAAAACGGTCCTTCGAAAAATGGATTTTGAACGATCCCAATTTGAAAAAGATATGTCGGATTACAGTCAGGGACAGAAGAAAAAGGTTTTGATTGCAGGAAGCTTATGTGAGAAGGCTCACTTATACATCTGGGACGAGCCGTTAAATTATGTGGACGTGATATCCCGTGTACAGATCGAAGAACTGTTGCTGCAATATCAGCCTACGCTGCTGTTTGTGGAACATGATATATCGTTCAGCAGGCATGTGGCTACAGAGTTTATTTCTTTGTAAGAAGAAAAAATTTTTATTTTTTTGAAAAAGGAACGCAAGTGGAACAGCGCAGGACTATTTTAGGAACACACCCTTTGTAAAATAGAAGACGACAGTGGTTCAAAAACTACTTAAAAAATAGTTTGGAGGCATAGAATTATGTATTTTGACATTATTGCAAAAATTGTTTCGGAACGTACAGGCTGTGATGTTTCTGCGGTAAAGCCGGAGAGCAGGTTTACGGATCTGGGAATTGATTCTTTGGATACCGTGGAGCTTCTGATGAACCTGGAAGATGAAATCGGCATTGAAATCGAGTTGGACGAGAAAGTGGAAACCATCGACGAGCTGGATAAATTTATCCAGAGCTTACAGGGGAAATAATATGATCAAGTCAGCAATTTGCGAAATGCTGGGAATTCAATATCCGGTATTTCAGGGAGGGATGGCTTGGATCGCTGACGGCAGATTGGCCGCCGCTGTATCGGAGGGCGGCGGCCTTGGTATTATTGCAGCCGGAAACGCGCCCGGTGATTATGTGAGAAGCCAGATTCAAATCGCCAGAAGTATTACAGATCAGCCGATCGGAGTGAATATTATGCTGCTAAGCCCCTTTGCGGATGAAGTAGCAAAGATTGTAATAGAAGAAAACGTACAGGTTGTAACCACGGGAGCCGGAAATCCGGGGAAATATATAAAGGATTGGCTGGCGGTGGACATCAAAGTGATTCCCGTGGTGGCTTCGGTGGCCATGGCGAAATTGATGACGCGCCTGGGAGCCTCCGCCTTGATCGCAGAAGGAGGAGAAAGCGGCGGCCATGTGGGAGAGCTTACCACTATGGTGCTGGTGCCCCAAATCTGCGACGCTACCTCGCTGCCTGTGATTGCGGCGGGAGGAATCGGAGACGGAAGAGGCGTTGCGGCAGCTTTTATGCTGGGAGCCTGCGGAGTTCAGATGGGAACCCGCTTTTTAAGCGCAAATGAATGCACAATCCATCCTTCCTATAAAGAGAAAATATTGAAAGCAACCGATCTTTGCACGATGGTTACGGGAAAAAGTCTGGGACACCCAGTCAGGAGCCTGCGCACCCAGTTTGCAAGAGATTACGCAAAAGCAGAATTTGGAGGGGCGCCAAAAGAAGAACTGGAAGCCTTTGGAACCGGAGCGCTACGCTTTGCCGTGCAAGAAGGAGATAGCAAAAAAGGCTGCTTCCTGTCCGGCCAAATTGCCGCTGTGGTAAAGAAAGAGCAGCCAGCCGCAGAGATTGTGAAAGAAGTCATAGATGAGGCGGAACCTATTTTACGGAGGGCGGCGCAATGGGTAAATTAGCATTTATTTTTTCCGGACAGGGAGATCAGCATCCGGGAATGGGAAAAGAGCTTGTAGAGCAATATCCTGTTGCCGCTAAGATTTATGAAATGTGCGACAGATTGCGCCCCGGGACCTCCGCGCAATGTCTGGACGGAACCCCGGAAGAATTAAAGGAGACAAAAAACACTCAGCCCTGTTTGTTTGCCATGGAGTTGGCGGCGGCGTCTGTTTTGTTGGAACAGGGAATTCGGCCGGCTGCCGTTGCGGGCTTTTCCTTGGGAGAAGTGGCGGCGGCCGCCGTCAGCGGAATCTTCGATGAAGAGACAGGATTTCGTCTTGTGTGCAAACGGGGGGAAATCATGCAGAGGGAGGCGGAAAAATACCAGACTTCCATGGCTGCAGTGGTAAAATTGACTCCGGAGCAAGTCCAGGAAGTATGCGACAGGTATTCGGATGTGTATCCCGTCAATTTTAACTGTCCCGGGCAGATTGCGGTTTCCGGCTTGTCGTCCCAGATGAAGGATTTTTCGGCGGATATTCGGGCGGCCGGGGGAAAAGCCATTCCCTTGAAAGTAACGGCGGCTTTTCATTCCCCTTTTATGGCAGAAGCGGCGGATTGTTTTGCAAAAGAGCTGGAGAACGTTTCCATGCAGGGACAGACCATAGAGCTTTATTCTAATTTGACGGCGGAACCTTATACCGATGATGTGAAGGGCTTGCTTTCTAAGCAGATCTGCAATCCGGTGCAGTGGGAGAAAATCATCCGCAATATGATTGACGACGGCGTAGATACATTTATAGAAATTGGTCCCGGCAAAACCCTCACAAGTATGATGAAAAGAATTGACCCTAAGGTAAAAGCGCAAAACGTCACGGACTATCTGAGGGAGGAAAAGGGATGTTAAAAGGAAAAACAGCAATTATTACCGGAGGTTCCCGGGGGATTGGAAGAGCCATTTCCTGTGAACTGGCGTCTCTTGGCGCAAATATCGCTGTGATTTATGCAGGGAATACAAAAGAGGCGGAAGCAGTCTGCAGTCAGTGCAGGCAGCAGTATGGGGTAGAAGCAAAAGCGTACCGCTGCGATGTTTCTGATTTTTCCGCTGTAAAAGAGACGGTAGCGGACATCAAATCAGATTTTGGAACGGCCCATATCCTGATTAATAATGCGGGGATTACCAGGGACGGCCTGGTTGCCAGGATGAAGGAAGAAGACTTTGACGCCGTTTTAGATACAAATTTAAAAGGTGCGTTTCATATGATACGCCATTGCACCGGTTTGTTCCTGAGAAACCGGGAGGGATGTATTATCAATATTACCTCTGTTGTGGGGCTGATGGGAAATGCGGGGCAATGCAATTATGCCGCATCGAAAGCAGGCCTGATCGGACTTACAAAATCGGTAGCAAAAGAACTGGCTCCCAAAGGCATACGCTGTAATGGGATCGCTCCCGGTTTTATTGACACGGATATGACAGAAAATCAGGCAGATAATCCACTTCTGGACAGGATACCTCTTGGAAGAATGGGAAAACCAG
The DNA here is from genome assembly GCA_022790855.1 of Lachnospiraceae bacterium. Taxonomy (GTDB): domain Bacteria; phylum Bacillota; class Clostridia; order Lachnospirales; family Lachnospiraceae; genus 14-2. The sequence continues at coordinate 14,026 of JAAVYA010000036.1, forward strand.
AAGATGTGGCCCAGGCGGCAGCGTACCTTGCGGCGGCATCTTATGTGACGGGGGAAATCCTCCGTGTAGACGGCGGCATCGCTATATAGGAGATGAAAATATGAGTGAAAATAGAAGAGTAGTTGTCACTGGAATGGGTGCGGTCACTCCCCTGGGAAACAATGCCGGTAAGACCTGGGAAGGACTGAAAAACGGCAGAAACGGCATCGGCCCCATTACCTTGTTTGATACGGAAAAATTCAAGGCAAAGCTGGCGGCAGAGGTGAATGGCTTTGATCCAAAGGAATATTTAGAGGTAAATGATGTGCTCCGCACAGACCGTTACGCTCAGTTTGCCGTTGCGGCTGCTCAGCAGGCGGCAGAGGAAAGCGGGGTAGAGGGCACGGTAGAGCCAGAACGGTTTTCCGTTATATTTGGCACGGGTATCGGCGGCATCGGCACCTTTGAAAATGAACATACGAAGCTGATGGAGAGAGGCCCCCGCCGTGTGTCTTCGTTGTTTGTACCTATGATGATCAGTAATATGGCGGCGGGGATGATCGCTATCCGACATGGCTGCCAAGGATCTGCAATGCCTGCTGTGACGGCCTGTGCATCGGGATCCAACGCCATAGGAGAAGCCATGCGACTGATCCGCCACGGATATGCAGACGCTGTCATCACCGGCGGCGCAGAAGCGGCCGTCTGTCCGTCTGCGGTTGCAGGATTTACCAATATGCAGGCGCTGACGGCAGCCCAGAATCCGGAGGAAGCCTCCCTGCCTTTTGATAAACGCAGAAGCGGTTTTGTCATTGGCGAAGGAGCGGTTGCCTTGGTTTTGGAAGAATATGAGCATGCATTGGCCCGGGGAGCCAAAATCTACGGAGAAGTCTGCGGTTATGGTTCCACCTGCGATGCATATCATATTACGGCTCCACATCCCGAAGCTCGAGGCGGCGCCCAGGCCATGGCGGACGCCATGAGAGAAGCAGGGTATTCCAAGGATGATAAGGTATATGTAAACGCCCACGGCACAGGGACGCCAATGAATGACGTTATTGAAACGGCCGCCATAAAAAACGCCCTGGGAGAGGAAGGGGCAAGAGCCGCTTATATCAGCTCCAGCAAATCCATGACAGGCCATATGCTGGGAGCCGCGGGAGCCATAGAAGCGCTGGCTTGTCTGTATGCCTTAAAAGAGGGTGTGATTCCCCCTACGATTAACTTGAAAGAACCAGACGAGGCATGTGACCTGAACTATGTGCCCTGTACTGCTATAAAAGCAGACATCACATTGGCCCTTTCCAATTCTCTTGGTTTCGGCGGCCATAATGCTTGCCTTGCGTTCAGAAAGGTGTCATATCATGAATGAGAATGAGATTCGCAATTATGCCAGGCTGATGAAAGAATTTGGCCTTACACGCTTGGAAATTACGGAAGATAACAAGTCCCTGCGCCTGGAACGGGCTGTTTTGGCAGGAGTACAGGAATCCTCCTTACATCCGGATCCGGTTCTCACATTGACAGTGCCAAAGCCTAAGGAGCATGAAGACTATATCAGTATTAAGTCCCCCATTGTAGGTGTATTTTACGCTTCTTCTGCAGAAGACGGGGAGCCTTATGTGGCGGTAGGCGATCATGTGAAAAAAGGACAGACGCTTTGCATTATTGAGGCTATGAAATTGATGAATGAGATAACTGCAGAAGAAGAGGGCGTTATTTTGGAAATTTGCGTCTCCAATGGCCAGATTGTAGAATGTGGTACAGAACTGTTCCGCATTAAGAGGTAGAAAGATGAATAGAGATCAAATCATGAAAATACTGCCCCACCGGGAACCTATGCTTCTGCTGGACGATGCAGAATGCAGGGAAGAAACGGCTATAGGGCATTATACCGTCCGGGGAGACGAATTCTTTTTACAGGGGCATTTTCCAGGGAATCCGATTGTTCCCGGTGTAATTCTCTGTGAGATCCTGGCCCAGTCCGCCTGCGTACTGATGCAGAAGCAGATGGAAGAAGGGAAGCTGCCGGTTTATACGGGGCTGGACCGTGTGAAATTCCGTTCTCCGGTAAAGCCGGGGGATACGGTGACGGCCCAGTGCCGTATCAAACGGGCGAAGCATCCTTTCTATTTTGCAGAAGGAACCGTTACTGTGGATGGCAGGCTTTGTGTGTCTGCTGATTTTTCCTTTGCGATTCAAGGAGCGTAAACGATGTTTTCAAAAATATTGATTGCCAACCGGGGCGAAATCGCCGTCCGCATCATTCGTGCCTGCAAAGAAATGGGTGTGGTTACGGTTGCCGTATATTCCCAGGCAGATAAAAATGCCCTTCATGTGGCTCTTGCCGATGAGAGTTATTGTATCGGCGGCCCGGAGGCCTCCGAGAGCTATCTCAATGAAAATCAGATCATTAGCACGGCCTTATTATCAGGGGCTCAGGCGGTTCATCCCGGGTATGGATTTCTTTCTGAAAATGCCCATTTTGCCCGTCTGTGCAGGAAAAACGGACTTGTATTTATCGGCCCGGATCCGGAACATATGGAGAGACTAAGCGATAAAGCAGTTCTCAAAGAGCTGATTCGGGGAACAGGGCTTTCCGTTATACCCGGGACAAGGGCAATGGCTTCTGTGGAGGAAGCCCAAAGAGGAGCCGCTGCCCTTGGATACCCTGTTATGCTGAAAGCTTGTGCAGGAGGGGGAGGCCGTGGGATTCGCCTGATACGATCCGAAGATGAATTGGAGGAGGCCTATTTTCAGGCATCAGGCGAAGCCCTGAGCGCCTTTGGAGACGGAAGCGTATATCTGGAAAAATATATTTTTCCGGCGCGCCATGTGGAACTGCAGATACTTGCGGACGAACATGGAAACGCCGTATGCTTGGGGGATCGGGACTGTTCCATCCAGCGGAGGAACCAAAAGCTTCTGGAAGAGACCCCTTCTCCCGGAGTAGGGGAGGAGCAGCGGAAAAAGATTATGGAGCTTGCGGTGGACGCTGTTAGAACCATTGGCTATGTGGGGGCCGGGACGCTGGAATTTTTGCTGGATCAAGACGGGAATTTCTGGTTTATGGAAATGAACGTCCGCCTGCAGGTGGAACATTGTGTGACAGAAATGCTGACGGGCGTTGACCTTGTAAAATGGCAGATTCGGATTGCAGCAGGTATTTCTCTGAATTTTGCCCAGGAAGAAATCCGGATGAATGGCTCCGCCATGGAATGCCGTATCAATGCAGGAAGCTGCGGAACGCTGCGCATGCTTCACGTTCCCGGGGGTCCCTCGGTGCGGTTTGACACTTGTCTGATTGAGGGAACGGTGATTTCGCCCTATTACGATGCATTGCTTGGCAAACTCATTGTATTTGCCAAGACGAGAGAAGAAACGCTGCGAAAAATGCGGGCGTCTTTATGTGAATTGGTAATTGACGGAATCCCCACAAATATTGAAGAACAGCTTCAGATTGTGGAAGATGAACGGTTTTCTTCGGGCAAGTACGACTTAACTTTTATGGAAGACAGGTGATATCATGGCGTTGATAAAATTTTTGAAACCGAAAAATCAATTGGAAGAAGGCGGCCGTACTTCCGCTCCGGTGCAAAGAGACGACGGCGAGCCGGAAAAAAACTGCCCTAATTGCCATAAAGATATTCCCATCAGCCGTCTTTGGGCTAACGACCTTGTCTGTCCCTGCGGCTATCATTTTCGGGTAAAGGCACGTCAGAGGATTCAAATGATTGCCGATAAAGACAGTTTTTGTGAAATGTATTCCGGGGTGAAATCAGAAAACCCGTTGAATTTCCCAGGATATAAGAACAAAATAAAAACTGTCCGCAAGGCAAGCGGTGAAGAAGAAGCTGTGATTTGCGGCATTGCTGCGATCGGCCGAAAAAAATGCTGCCTGTTTGTGATGGAGCCTTATTTTATGATGGGGAGCATGGGAAGCGCTGTGGGAGAGAAGATTACCGCCCTGTTTGAGTACGCTGTGAAACAGCGTCTGCCGGTGATCGGATTTGCCGTATCAGGAGGAGCCCGTATGCAGGAAGGGCTGCTGTCTTTGATGCAGATGGCAAAAACGAGCGCCGCCGTAAAACGCCACAGCGATGCCGGATTGTTATATATATCCGTTCTGACAGACCCCACTACCGGGGGCGTGTCCGCCAGTTTCGCCATGGAAGCAGATATTATATTGGCGGAGCCTGGAGCGACGGTAGGCTTTGCGGGAGCAAGAGTCATTGAACAGACCACAAGAAAATCCCTTCCCAAGGGCTTTCAAAAGTCAGAGTTTGTATTGGAACATGGATTTGTCGACAGCATTGTGCCTCGTGCAGGCCAAAAAAGGTATCTGGCCGAGATGCTTAAGATGCATGACGGGAGGGCGGTTTTATGAAAGAGGCGGCGTATGAACGGGTAAAGCTTGCCCGGGATAACCACAGGCCCACTGGGCTTGATTATATCAAAAATCTGTTTCAGGGATTTATGGAACTCCACGGGGACCGCTGCTATGGGGACGATGCGGCAATCGTAGGAGGAATTGCAAATCTTTGCGGTAATCCTGTTACCGTAATAGCCATTGAAAAAGGCCATACTGCAAAGGAGCGCAGTTATCGTAATTTTGGCGCTCCCCATCCGGAGGGCTATCGTAAAGCCCTCCGCCTGATGAAGCAGGCGGAGAAGTTCGGCAGGCCCATCATTTGTTTCATAGATACTTCCGGGGCTTATTGCGGTGTGGGAGCCGAGGAACGGGGACAGAGTCAGGCTATTGCCGAGAATCTTATGGAAATGTCTACACTCTGTGTTCCGGTGGTTTCGATTTTAATAGGAGAAGGCGGCAGCGGCGGCGCTTTGGCTCTTGCGGTTGCCGACCGAGTATGGATGCTGCAGAATGCGGTATATTCCGTTATTTCTCCGGAAGGATGCGCCAGTATTCTCTGGAAGGATGCTGCAAAAGCAGAAATTGCGGCGTCCAGCTTGAAACTTACGGCAGAGGATGCAAGAAGCCTTGGCGTTATTGAGCGCATTCTGTCTGAAAAAGAAATGGGAAAAAAAGAATTTTATGACCGGATCCGCACCCTTTTGGTAAAAGAAATCAAGATGCTGACAAAGGAGTTTGATTTAGTGGGAAACCGTTATGAAAGATTTCGCAGGATTGGCGCCAGTGCGGTTGTGAAGGAGTAACTATGAGTATCTACCAAAAATTTTGCAGAGAGATTACCGATGAACAGGGAAATTTAAAAAAATTAGTACTGGATTATCCGGATCATTTTAATTTCGGTTATGATGTTGCGGATAAAATTGCGGAAGAAACGCCGGATAAAAGGGCTCTTGTGTGGTGCAATGTGGCGAATGAAGAACATATCTTTACCTTCTCCGATGTAAAGAAGTACAGTAATAAGATGGCTCATGTGTTTCAGGATGCAGGAATCGGCCAGGGCGACCGGGTGATGCTGATTTTAAAACGTCATTTCGAATATTGGTTTGCAGCGATAGCACTCCATAAGCTGGGAGCTGTTATGATTCCAGCAACCCATATGCTGACGGTGAAGGATTTGATGTATCGCATCAAATCCTCCAAAGCGAAAGCCATTTTTTGCACCGCCCAGGACGAAGTGCCTGAAAAAATTCTGGAAGCTTTGAAGCAGTTAAAGATAACCTTGAAGCTCTGGTGCGTACAATCAGGGATTTCTGGATTTGAACATATGGCGGCAGCCATGGAACAGGCAGATGAGGAGCTAAAGCGCGTCCCGACCTTGGCTAATGACCCAATGGTGCTGTATTTTACTTCCGGGACCACTGGGTATCCAAAAGGAGTCATTCATTCTCATACTTATCCGCTGGCTCATATTGTGACTGCCAAGTATTGGCAGCAGGCAGAAGATAATGGCCTGCATTTTTCCGTTGCTGAAACAGGATGGGCCAAGGCGTCCTGGGGAAAACTCTATGGCCAGTGGCTTGTTGGAAGCGCTGTGATGGTCTATGACTTTGATAATTTTGAGCCGAAACAGCTTTCCCACATTATAAACCGGTACGGGGTAACCTCCTTCTGTGCGCCTCCAACGGTGTACCGCTATTTGGTGCGCAAGGGCATTCCGGATATGCCGTCCTTAAAACATGCTTCTACTGCCGGAGAAATGCTGGCTCCCCAGGTATTCCGAAAATTTACGGAACGGACAGGGCTTTCCCTCTGCGAGGGATACGGACAGACGGAAACCACTTTATTGATTGCAAACTTCCCTGGAACTCAGGCTGTAGAAGGTTCCATGGGAACACCGTCGCCTTTTTACCAGATTGAGCTTCGGGGAAAAAAGGGGGAACCTGTTGCAGTCGGAGAAGTGGGGGAAGTGGTGGTTGTACCTACGGAAGACGGCGTTTTGCCAGGGGTTTTTACCGCTTATTTGGATCATGAAGAGCAGTATCAATATGTATGGCGGGACGGTGTTTATCATACGGGAGATGCTGCCTATATGGATGAAAACGGATACTACTGGTTCCATGGCCGGTTTGACGATATTATTAAGACTGGAGGATTTCGCGTAGGCCCTTACGAGGTGGAACATGTACTGATGGAATATCCGGCCGTTGGGGAGTGCAGCGTGGTTGGCGTCCCGGACGCCTTAAGAGGCCAGGCCATTAAAGCAGTGATTGTCCTAAGCCAGGGGTATGAGCCTACGAAGGAGTTAGAGCTTAAAATAAAGGAGTTTTGCAACCAGAAGTTAGCGGAGTATAAATGGATCCGTATCATAGAATTTGTATCGGAACTGCCCAAGACCATCAGCGGGAAAGTTCAGAAAAAAGTTCTGCGCAGTTAAAATCAGTTTTTTGCAGACCTGTTTCAAAAAATATGACAGGATGTTTTTTCTTTACTATAATAATATGCGGTTTGGATGGTTACTTTTGTATTGATCCCAGGTCAGAGGATATTGTCTCTGCAAAAGGAGTTACTATGAACAATATGCTTAATAATATGGAGGACATACTCGGCAGACAGATCTGCGGCTTTCATCAGTACATATTGGATGAACCGGTCCGCTTATGTTATGCAAGCCATAACCTTTGCGAAATGATAGGGGTTCGGGAAGAGGACTTGCTCCAAGAAAACAAGGATATGTACATATTCTATGTACATGAGGCTGACCGTGAAAAATATTCTGAATTTTTAAACAAATTGGCAAGGAAGGAACAAACGCTGACTGCCGAATACCGTCTGATGAAAAGAGACGGTTCGGTTCTCTATGTAAAGGACACGGCTACGTCCCAAAGAACGGAGGAAGGTATTCTTATGGCTTCCTCCGTATTGGACGATATCACGAAGCTGAAGCAGGAAAGCGCCCGGTTTCAGTCCCTGCATGGAATGATCCCCTGTGGGTTTTTGAGATATACTTGTGAAAGACAGCCCCAAATTACATTTATGAACCAGACAATGAATGAAATTCTCCGTTTTCCGGAAGTAGGGGAAGGAGAGCTGGACTATCATGAATTGTATAAAAGCAATATTTTTATGATGATACCTATGGAGGAGCGGCGCAGATTTTCAAAATACCTGAACCGTGTTTATACGGCGGATGCTCCCATTGCAGGGGAAATAAGCCTGCTTCGCTGCGACGGAACCCGCGCTCACGTATTTGGCTGGGTAATGAAATGTATCAATGAGGAAGGGACGGCGGAATTTCAAAGCGTCTGCGTGGATGTAACAAAACGGCATCAGGCCAGGAAAGCGGACGAGACAAAGCGATATCTGAAGGCGCTTACCGATATATACGATAAAATATTTGAATTTAATCTGGATGGAAATACGGTAAAATGTTTACATAGCGAAGATTCTTCTGTGTTTAAGCATTTGGAAGAGGTTGCCATGCAAATGGAGGAGGCTTCGGAAAAGTGGATCATGGATTCGGTGGATAGAAAAGACCGTGAGCGGGTCCGGTCTTTTTTTCAGATATTTTTTCAGAAAAAATTGTATGGGGCTGATGCAAAACCGCCTCAAATTACTTATAGGGCAAGGTCCTCCGAGGGAAAACAAAAAAAATATAACGGTATCTTTATCAAAGTGGATGAGACGGTGAGCTTTTACTGCTGTAGAAGTATCCTAGATTCAGAAGAAGCCAGGATATTGCGAAATGAGAACCATCAGTTGAAAGAGAATATGAAAGAACTGGTGATGCGTTTTACGGACGGTCTGGCTGCTTTTGAGATTTCAGCGGAAGGATTGGTAAAGCCTCTGTATGCAAGTGAAAATGTGTGTGAATTCTTTGGCTATACCAGAGAAGAGTGGCTGCCGCTGATGGAGAACGCTACGCCTTTTGATAATTTCATTGCATACAGCAAGACGGCATACGAAGATTTTGTACAGCTCTTAAGAAATGGGGAAGCGGAATTTACCTATTACGATCATAAGACGAATGCGCAGCGCCGGATTAAGGCCATATGCTCTCAAAAAGAACCAAACGGCAATTCTGCCAGGTATGTGATGTTGTATTCTATGGAAGGCATGGAGACGGAAGAAAAAAGGACATTGCCAGAGAGGCGGGTCGTTTCTATCCGCACCTTCGGCTACTTTGACGTCTTTGTGGGAGAGCGGCCTATTGCTTTTCGAAATAAGAAATCAAAGGAATTGTTTGCACTATTGGTAGACCGCAAAGGAGGATTTGTGACTTCTGAAGAGGCCATCAGCTTTTTGTGGGAAGAGGAACCTGCCAATACCGTTACATTGGCACGATACCGAAAGGTGGCCCTTCGACTGAAAAATACCTTGGAAGAGTACGGAATTTCGGATGTGATAGAGACGGTGGACGGCAAACGGCGGATTGTTCCTGAGAAGATTAAGTGTGACCTCTATGATTATCTTTCTGGAAAGGAAGCATACGCACAGCTTTTTAAAGGGAATTATTTGACGAATTATAGTTGGGGAGAGACGACTTTAGGAGAGCTTTTGAATAATTAGGAAAAGGTTTTGGCCTTTTCCTTTTTTTGCCAAAAAAATTTCTGATAGAGTGATAGAAATCCTTCCAAGATTCCGTAATAATAAGTGTAACTATAAAACAGACCGGTACACAGGTCTATATGAGGGTAACGCTATGAAAATTGGGGAACACAACTACATACAGCAATTACGGCGTCAGAACGAAAAAGCGCTGATGTATGTGATTGAGACATACGGAGGATTGTTAATGTCAGTGATCCGCAGGCATTTGTTCAGTCTGCCTCATAAGCAGGAGTAGTGTTTTGATGATGTACGGTTAAACATTTGGCAGCATATTTTGGATTTTGATGAGAGCAAAAATTTCTTTGCCAATTGGGCGGCGGCGATTGCACGATACCGGTCTATTGATTATCTTCGGCAGTTTCAGAGGGAACTGGATGTGGTAAATATTGAAGAGGCGGTGGTTGCCCAAGAAGACAGAGTGCTGTCCCAGGTAATGGAAAAAGAGATTTCAGAGGAATTGGAGCAGATGCTGGGAGGTTTAAAAAATTCCAGGTTCCGTGAAAAATTTCTTGGCGGCCGTCCTTGACGAAAGGGCGGCTGTCCTTTATGATGAAAAAGGAATAGTTAGAAAACGTCAAGACAGGAGGACTGCCATGAAAGTATTAGTGATTTATTTTTCCCAAAGTGGAAATACGGAAAAAGTAGCCCGGGCCATTGGTCAGGGAGCAGCGGAAGCGGCGGATATGGTGGATGTGAAATCCATTAAGGACGTAACCGGAGAAATGCTAAAAGCGTACGACCTGATCGGGCTGGGAAGTCCGGTGTGGAAAGCAGATCCTCCCAATATCAGGCGTTTTTACGAGAGTCTGCCGGATCAGAAGGGAAAGCACATTTTTTCCTTTGCTACCCACGGCACGATGCCGGGATTTTATTTTCCGGTGGTGCTGCCGAATCTGAAAAAAGCCGGATTTACGGTAATCGGCAGCAGGCGTTGGTACGGAAATGTGGTGATGCCGGGAATGCCGGAGCCATATTATACGGCAGGACACCCGGATGAGCAGGATTTACAGGAGGCAAAAGAATTTGGAAAAGAGATGGTAGAGCGCAGCAAGCGGATTTCCGCCGGGGAAACAGACTTGATACCGCCTATGCCGGAGAACGACGTGGATCAGGATCAGGCTGTGGCCATCGTCAATATGCTGCTGGAGTATGGGAATCCTCAGGGAAAAATTGTCCGTGACTCGGAAAAATGCATCTATCCCAAATGCAGCCGCTGTATGGACTACTGCACCATGGATTACATAGATTTAGAGAGCAATCCCCAGAAATTCGGCAGCGAAGGCTGCTGCTGCGACGACAATCATGAATGTGCCTGGTGCTTTATGATCTGTCCCACAGGCGCAATCCGTCTGGAACCAGATGTATATGAGCATGTGAAGCCTTTTATAGGGGTACGGAAGCCCTTGTTTGAAAAAATTCTGGATGAAGCGGAGCGAAAGGGAGAATTCCGCCGGCTGATACCTGTGGAAGAAGTTGGGTTTGATACGCCCTATGTCATTGCCCATCCCCAACACCCTTATTTTAAGGTGCCGCCCAGGAAGAAGGAATAATATTTGGATTCTTAATCTGAAAGGGATAAAATAAAGGATTCGGTTCAAAATAATAAAGAAAAACTCTGATGCGGGCCAGATATATTGCAAATGCGGCATTTGGCCCGCATTAGGAAAATAAAGGAGTCATATTATGAATCAAAAGGCATTGTATTGTATCAGCTACGGATTGTTTGTCCTCACGGCGCGTCAGGGACAGAAAGATAACGGCTGTATGATCAATACGGCGATGCAGCTAACGTCAACTCCCAACCGCCTTGGGGTTACGGTAAATAAGGCGAATGCTACCCATGATATGGTGCTGGAAACCAGGAAATTTACCGTCTCCGTATTGAGCAAAAAGGCCAATTTTGATCTCATCCGGCGGTTTGGATTTCAGTCCGGGCGGGAGATCAATAAATTTCAGGATTATGAGTACGCAAAGAGAAACCAGGAAGGCATGCTGTACGTGACAGAAGGAACGAATGCATTTTTATCAGTGGAAGTTGAAGAGACCATAGATCTTGGAACCCATACCATGTTTATTGGGAATGTAACAGAGATGGAAGCGCTGGATTCGGAATCCTCTGCCACTTATGAATATTATCAAACCTATATCAAGCCCAGACCTGGGGCAGCAAAGGCCAAACGGGGACAGACTGTTTGGCGCTGTAAAGTCTGTGGATATGAATATACGGGCGAAGAATTGCCGGATGACTTTATATGTCCTGTGTGCAAGCATCCTGCTTCGGATTTTGAACGGGTGGAGGAATAAGCCGTTTCCTCCTTGAGTGAGGCATTCTGCCCACCGGGCATGGCTGCCTTAGCGGCGATGTTTTCTCCATGCAAGTGTGGAAGCGCATGTACGCTGTGCCGCGGCTGTCAGAGAGCCTGCGGCCGCCGGAGAGAATATACTTCCACCGTAAAGTCCTCGTTTCCCGGCATTTGCCCTGTTTCTGTCCCCATAAGGGCAAAGCCGAAGCTTTCATATAGTTTTCTTGCCGGTTCGTTGCCTTTTAAAGCTTCCACACAATAGATGCCAGGAAATAATTTCAGGGCATGCTCTGTGAGCTTACGGCCGATTCCCTTTCGCATTTTAAGGGGATCAATGTACAGCCATGCAAGTTCTTCTTCGGTACAGGCCAAAAATCCTGCTACTTTACCGTTCTCTTCGGCGATAAATAGGCCGGGATATTCAAACAGGCCCTCCTTTTTTGCAGCTATTTCAAGGGGAAGAAACGCTTTTTCCAGCCCTGCAAGCTGTAATTCTATTTTTCTTGCCGCATCGTGAATGCGGCTGATAGCATCCCAGTCAGTCTGTTCGTAGGTTCTAATAGTCAGCATAAGTTTTCTCCTAAATGACAACCTTTCATGATTCGTTGACAGTTTGATAAACGTTACGCTCTTTGTGATGACAGAGCTTATGCAGTATGTACTGCTTTATTGGCTTTATGATTTTCCAAAATGATGTGTACTCTTTCTACCTCATCGAGAATCATTTCATCCATAGCTTTTAATTCAGCAGTTGACTTCATAGTTTGAAGCTTTAGTGTGTGCACCTCCTTTTTTACATCCTGTATTTCCATTTCTATGTTTTGCATTTTATCTTCCATGCCTTGCATATTATTTTTTATGCCTTGTACATCATCTTTTACGCCTGTTATTTCAGATAAAAGTAAATCAAGTTTTTCACTGTCAGTCATGTTATATCATCTCCTTTATTATGGACGTTATTTATGTTGCTGAGTATATCACATCCAGAGTATAAAGTCTATGTTATTGTCAACGAATCATAAAAGGCTATCATAGGTAGCAATGAAAATAAAGTATGGAAGGGTCAATGGGAATACATACAATCTTGTCACTATACATAGGAATGAAAAAATACGATTATTGGTAATATGATAGAAAGGTAAGAGAAACAGATTACAGTAAATGTCGTTACCAAGAATAACATAAATGGTAAAAATAAAAAAAGAAACAAATATAATCTAAAACGTCCCCAACGTAATCAGAACAATCATTTGTCTCTTTTGTAAGAATCCTTATATTAAGAAAAGATCGGGGTGACAGGATTTGAACCTGCGACCTCACGGCCCCCAGCCGTGCGCTCTAGCCAAGCTGAGCCACACCCCGTATGCATTGTATACTATCACATCATGTCTAAAAATGCAATAGTTTTTTAAAAAAAAGGAAAAAAATATCAATTACAACCTAAAACCTCATACAGCGCTTCTATATTTATGAACAAAATATTGTATAATTATTTCTAAAGATTTTCTTAATTGTCAAAAATCCCCATTGTTCTGATATTTTTACTATGCTATAATGCCAAAGAATGAATATATTATAAGGACGTGGCATTATGAAAGAATTGTTATTAAAATATAAACATGGATGGATTCTGGTCTATTTTCTGATGTATTTTCCATGGTTTGCATTTTTGGAAAAGACAGTGACCGTAGATAGCCGGTTCCATGTGGTTCATATGGCGATTGATGACTATATCCCTTTTATAGAATTTTTCATTATCCCATATTTGCTGTGGTTTGCCTATGTAGCGGCGGCAATTATATTTTTCTTCCTTACCAATGTGTCGGATTATTATAAGCTGTGCTGCTTTTTGTTTATAGGAATGACGGTTTTTCTGCTGGTTTCTACCATTTTTCCCAATGGACATTACTTAAGGCCCAGCGTGTTCCCGCGGGATAACATTTGTACGGCTCTGGTTCAATGGTTGTATGCGACAGATACATCAACAAATTTGTTCCCCAGCATTCATGTATTTAATTCCCTTGGGGTTCATATTGCGGTAATGCATAGCGAGAAGCTGCGGGAATATCGGTGGGTGCGGATCTGCTCCTGGCTGCTGATGACAAGTATTGTGCTGTCGACGATGTTTTTAAAACAGCATTCTGTTTTTGATGTGCTGACAGGATTCCTTATGGCGGCGGTTTTATATACGTTTGTCTATGGAAGAGAATGGCAGCAGAACCGCAGAAAGGTTTACCAGGGGCAGCTTCAGAAAATTTAAGACAGAGATTCGTCTATGGGTAATAGATGCCAATCGAATATGATGGGAGAGATTTTGGAAAAGAAAGAGGATTTTTTACTATGAAAATTATGGAAAAAGTTGGAAAGAAAAGGCTGCTGCTTTTCTGCTTATTGGCTGTAGTTGTGATTGTGGCGGCAGTTTATATTGGAATGTCCGTATATTTTGCAGGGCATTTTCAGTTTCGAACCCAGATTAACGGTATCGATTGTTCCGGAAAAAGTGTTTTGGAAGTGGAGCGTTTGATTGTAGATGAGATTGACGACTATGAGTTATCATTGACAGGCCGGGTGGATGGGGAGGACGTCATCAAGGGCCAGGATATTAACTTGAAGCCAGTATTTGACGGAAGCCTGGAACAGGTGCTTACCCAGCGCAGCAGCTTTGCATGGCCCGTTTCTTTGTTCCGGGAGACAAAGGCAGAGCTGGAGACCATGGTAGAATATGATGAAAAGCTGTTGGAGCAGGCGACGGAGAAGCTTTCGTTTTTGCAAAAGGAGGTTATGGAATCCCCGAAGAATGCGGAGATTTCTTCTTATATAGAGGGAAAAGGATATGAAATCATTCCTGAGAAGGAAGGAACGAGAATTGATAAAAAAGCCTTGCAGGAGGCGCTGCATACTTCTTTGATCAATCTGCGGGAAGAGATGTCCCTGGAAGAAGAGAATTGCTATACACAACCCAAGATTCGCAAGGACAATGAAGAGCTTGTGAAGACGTTAAAGGAATTAAATCAATACGTATCTACGGAAGTTACATATGATCTTGGGGAGCAGAAAGAAGTTTTAAACGGCAATCAGATTCAAGAATGGATTACCTTGGGTGACGATGGAAAGGTTGCCGTGGATGAAGAAAAGATCGGAGCCTATGTAAAGAGCCTGGCGGAAACATACGACACGGCGAAAAAGCCCAGAAGCTTTACCACCAGCTATGGAAGCAGGGTGACGTTAAGCTGGAATGAATATGGCTGGAAGATTGATAAAGAACAGGAAGCGGCGGCCATTTTGGAAAATATAAAGGCCGGAGAAGCAGTAAAAAGAGAACCGGTATACAGCCAGAGGGCCAAGAGCCATGGAGAAAATGACCATGGCGGGACGTATGTGGAGATTAATATTACAGCCCAGCATTTGTATTTTTATAAAAATGGCGGACTGGTGGTGGAATCGGATTTTGTGTCTGGGAATCTGGCCAGAGGAGACGGTACGCCCAGCGGGGCATTTGGTTTGGCGTATAAGCAGCGGGACGCTGTTTTACGGGGAGAGGATTATCGGACCCCGGTGGATTTTTGGATGCCCTTTAACGGGGGGATTGGACTTCACGACGCTACCTGGAGAAGTGATTTCGGAGGAAATTATTACAAATCCGGCGGTTCTCATGGATGTATCAACCTTCCATACAGTGTGGCGGAAACAATATTCCAGAATATAGAAGCCGGGGATGCGATTTTTGTCTATGAACTCCCGGGAACGGAAAGCGCCAAAGGATTAGCGCAGGATGCGGCCGCAGCCGTGGTCAGCGCTATTGAAGCCATTGGAGAGGTTACGGGAGACAGCGGATGGGCGATCCAGAATGCCAGATCGGCTTATGACGCCTTGAATGATCAGGCAAAAGGATATGTGAAGAATTACGATACCCTGGTGGGCGCGGAATCTTACTATGCCGATATTTTGGCATGGCAGCAGGCGGAAGCTCAGGCTCAGGCCGAAGCTCAGCCGGTAATTGACGCCATTGCCGGAATCGGGGAAGTGGCCCTGGATAAGGAAGGGGCTATCAAAGATGCCAGAAGCCGTTACGACGCATTGTCGGAAAGCGCAAAACAGCACGTAAGCAATGCCAACGTGCTGGTGGCGGCGGAGCAGCAGTTGGACAAGCTGAAAAAAGAACAGAATGAGGAACGTCCTAAGGAGGAAAAGAAAGAATAAGGTCATAAATACCCCGCCGGCAGATGCTGTGCGGGGTATTTATGAATATTCACCGATATTGCTTGGGTGTTAAGCCCGTATATTTTTTGAATACTTTGGAAAAATAGCTTTGATCCTCAAAGCCTGTGGCAACGGCAATATCTATGACAGAATAGCTGGTATTTGCAAGAAGCCTTTTACTTTCTTCAATCCGTACCATATTCAGGTACTCCTTGAAGGAAGAGCCGGTGGATTGCTTGAACACCGTGGAAAAGTAGGCGGGATTCAAATGAACGTGTCCTGCCACATCCTCCAGTGAGATAGAGGAGGCAAAATTCCGGGCAATATATTGGATGGCTTTCTTGATCAATTCACTGTTTTTATTAGGTTTGTAGTTGAACGTATACTCCGTAAAAGTGCCCAATGTTTCCTGGAGCTTGAAGCAGATATCGTCCAGGGAACGCATGGACTGGAGGGATTTCAGATACTGGTTGTTGATTTTCAGGATGTTGTCGGAGGTGGCGCCTCCTTCAATGGCTGCCCGGGACAGGAGAGAGCACAGTTCCATGGAACGGGTTTTTACGATGTCCAGGCTGTTGCCCTCTGCAAAAAATACATATCCCAGCAAATCGTTGAGAATGGCTTTCGCCTGCTGACTGTCCCCGGTTCGCACCTTTGTGATCAATGCATTTTCCAGCTCTATGGGATAAGAAGCATTTTCAGAAACAGAGCCGGATTTGTACATTTGAATGGATTCGTTGATTTTGGATTGCTGGCGCAGCTTGCTTTGATTCATGATCAGCTGCTGCTTGCTTTCTGCAATGAGGTCGGAAAACAAGTAATAAAGCAGGCGGCTGATATGGGTTACGGTGGAAGGAGGGACAACTTTTATGGAATCCAGCTCTTCGTAGAGATCCAACAGAGAAGTGGTAGATAAGTTGTAGCGCCGGTCAATGCCCAGTACCAGGGTGGAGTCCGGTTCGTCCATCAAAAAAGGTCCTGCCAGTACGGAGCCCAGAAGGGCGTTATTATTGATCAATGGAAATACAATATGATTTAAGTTAGCATGGCAGGAGAAAATATAAGTCTCTCCCAGATCCATAGCTTTCTGCCCGGCCCGGATATGTACTTTTTCGCAGGAATCATCGGTGGGCAGGTACTTTTTTATGATACGGCAGTAATGGGAGGTCTGTCCGTAAGATTCCAAAATAATTCCATTTGCATCGATCACCTGTATGGGAAGGCCCATACAGATATGGAAGGATTCTAAAATCTCCCGAAGCTTTTGTTTTTCAACAATTTGATACAGTCCTGATTCCATGGCCAACTCCTTTGAACAGAAAAAATTTGTAAAAAAGATACGAAAGTCAAAAATAATTATACCATAGAATATGGAAGAAATATAGAAAAAACAAAAAATACTATACTTTTCGACAGGGAAATAGTAAAGTTAAACATGGAAAAAGAATATAAGAGAGGGATTATCATGGTTTCAAAACAGATTTTGGAGGATATTGACAACAGCTCGGCCATCCGGGCCATGTTTATTGAAGGAAAAGCCCTGGCCAAAAAGGTAGGGGAAGAGAATGTATATGATTTCAGCCTGGGCAATCCCTGTACGCCGGTACCAAAAGCTTACACCCAGGCGATGCTTGATATTATACGGACGGAGGATTCTCTAAGTCTCCATGGATATATGGATAATACCGGGTATCCCCAAGTGCGGAAAGCTGTGGCGGACAGCCTGAACCGGCGTTTTTCCACCAATTTTGATACGGGCAATATCATTATGACGGTGGGCGCTGCCGGGGCTATCAATGTGATTTTAAAAGTATTGTTTGACCCGGGAGACGAGCTGATGGTATTTGCGCCTTATTTTACGGAATACCGTAATTATTGTGGGAACTGGCGGGGCGTGTTGTCGGTGGTGGAGCCGGATTACGAAACGTTTTTACCTGATTTTGAGGATATGGAACGAAAAATGTCGCCTAAGACAAAGGCTGTGATCATCAATAATCCAGTGAATCCCAGCGGAGTCGTTTATTCGGAAGAGACGATCCAAAGGATCGCAGGGATTTTGGAGCAAAAGCAGCAGGAATATGGCCATGAGATTTATATCATTTCTGATGAACCTTATCGGGAATTGGTTTACGACGGCAAGACCACGCCCTTTCTAACAAACTATTATAAAAATACTTTTGTAACGTATTCTTTCAGCAAATCCCTCTCCATTCCGGGGGAACGCATCGGATATATGGTGGTGCCAAGTGAGATGGCGGATTTTGACACGGTATTCCAGGGACTTGCCATTGCCAACCGGATCACAGGCTTTATCAATGCTCCGGCGTTGATGCAGAAAGCGGTGGCCCGCTGCCTGGAAGAGAAGACAGATGTGGCTTTTTATGACAGAAATAGAAAGCGTATTTATGAAGAGCTGACAAGGCTTGGATTTTCCTGTGTAAAGCCGGAAGGCACCTTCTACATGTTTATGAAATCTCCGGAGGCAGACGAGAAGAAGTTTGTGGATGCGGCGAAGCGCCACCACATTATGCTGGTAAACGGCACCACCTTTGCCTGTCCGGGATATGTGCGGCTGGCCTATTGTGTACCCTATGATATGATTGAGCGGTCCCTGCCTGCCTTTGAGGCTTTGGCGAAGGAATACGGGCTGTAGATGGGAAAAAGACATGGAGGATATAATATGGCAGGATGGGAACAACATGTGCGTAAAGTCATTCCCTATGTGCCGGGAGAGCAGCCCAGGCAGGAAGGAATGATCAAACTGAATACCAATGAGAACCCCTATCCCCCGGCGCCTGGAGTGGCCCGGGCTTTGCGGGAAATGGATCCGGAACAGTTTCGGCTATATCCGGATCCCGCGGCTTCCCTGCTGGTGGATTCCCTGGCCCGGCGGTACGGCTTGGCTTCGAATCAGATATTTGTGGGAGTGGGGTCGGATGATGTGCTGGCTATGGCTTTTTTGACTTTTTTTAACGGTAAAAAGCCAATTTTGTTTCCGGACATTACGTATTCTTTTTACGACGTCTGGGCAAATTTATACAGGATTCCGTATCAATGCCAGCCTTTGGATGAAGCGTTTTGTATCCGGCCTGAGGATTATGAACGGGAAAACGGCGGCATTGTCCTGGCGAATCCCAATGCGCCTACCGGGGTGGCGGCCGGTCTCAAAACCCTTCAGGGGATTTTGGAACAGAACCGGGATGTCATTGTGATCATAGATGAAGCATATATTGACTTTGGGGGGGATTCGGCGGTGTCCTTAATTCCTTCTTACGATAACCTGTTGGTGGTTCAGACCTTTTCCAAGTCCAGGAGCATGGCAGGGATGCGGATCGGATATGCAATGGGCCAGCCCAGGCTGATCCAATATCTCAATGATGTGAAATATTCCTTTAATTCCTATACCATGAGCCAGGCGTCCTTAAGACTGGGAGCGGAAGCTGTGGCGGAGGAAGCATATTTTTTGGATACCACAAAAAAGATCATAAATACCAGAGAACGGGTCAAGAAGGAACTAACCGGGCTGGGGTTTGTATTTCCAGATTCCAAAGGCAATTTTATTTTTGCTTCTCATCCCCAAATATCGGCGCAGGAATTATTTGAAGCGTTAAAAAGGGAGAAAATCTATGTCCGTTATTTCCCCAAACCGCGGATTCAGGATTATCTGCGCATTACGGTGGGGACGGATTCACAGATGGATATCTTGCTGTCCTTTTTGAAAGACTATACTTCAATTGACCGCCCATAAGGCGTGGCATACGATATACCCAAAGGTATTTGAAATAAATAGTAAAATGGAGGATGTTATGGTAAAAAATATTTTAAAAGGGGCGGTTATGGGGATTGCCAATATTATTCCCGGAGTCAGCGGCGGCACTATGGCTGTTTCCATGGGGATTTATGATAAGATTATTCATGCGGTGACCCATCTGTTTTCCGAGTTCAAGCAGAGCATGAAAGTATTGGTTCCCATTGGAGTAGGAATTGTATTGGCGATTGTGGCTGTGGCGCGGCTGATTGAGTATATGTTTGGAGTGATTCCCTTTCAGACGAACATGCTGTTTATCGGTTTGATCCTGGGGGGTCTTCCGGCAATGGGAAAAAAAGTAAAAGGCCATTCCGTCCGAATCAGCCATATCATTGCATTTCTGTTGTTTTTTGCCCTGGTGGCAGGCTGCGCTTCTCTGGAAGGAAGTGAAGGCAGCGCGGCGGATTTAAGCTTTAGTCTCGTCAATGTGGTGAAGCTTTTGGGCGTGGGCGTTATCGCATCTGCAACGATGGTAGTTCCCGGGGTAAGCGGTTCCATGATACTGATGATCATAGGGTATTATGAGCCGGTGCTGGGAATGGTAAATCAATTCGTAGATCATTTAAAAGAATTTGACGTGCAGGGATTGATTTCAGACTGCGGCGTACTGGTTCCCTTTGGAATCGGAGTGGTGGCTGGGATTTTTGTGATCGCCAAAATAATAGAAGTTATTTTTGCCAACTGGCCTCTGGTGGCTTATTGGGCGATTATCGGATTGATTCTGGCGTCCCCGGTGGCGATTCTTATGATGAATCAATTTGGGAGCCTAAAGCTTCTCACCATTGTCACAGGAATCGGGGCTTTGGCGGTAGGAATTGTGGCATCGCTGCTTCTGGGGGGAGAAGAGGAGAGCGAGGCGGACAGTTTTTGAAATTGCGTTTTGTTTCCTTGTGCCCAAGGGCGGAATGCCTAATAAATACCATTACAAAATATAATAAGAAAAAAGGATGAAAAATGCGGCGGAATATTATATGATAAAGGCATGAAAAGCCGGCGGTGGTTTTGTGGTTCCGGCAGCAGATGAATATAAATGCACCAGAAAAGGAGATTGGATATGGCAAAAGTAGGAATCGTAATGGGCAGCGACTCGGATATGCCGATTATGGCAAAGGCGGCGGATATTCTGGAAGAGTTGGGGATTTCGTATGAGATGACAATTATTTCCGCTCACAGGGAACCGGATGTATTTTTTTCTTATGCAAAGACGGCAGAGGAAAAAGGATTTAAAGTAATCATTGCGGGAGCCGGGATGGCAGCCCATCTTCCCGGGATGTGCGCGGCAATTTTTCCCATGCCTGTCATTGGGATTCCCATGCATACCACTTCTTTAGGAGGAAGGGATTCTCTGTATTCCATTGTACAGATGCCTTCCGGTATTCCGGTGGCTACTGTGGCGATTAACGGCGGGGCCAATGCGGGGCTGTTGGCGGCCAGAATTCTGGCAACTTCAGATGAAGAACTTTTGAGCCGTCTGAAACAGTATTCGGAAAAAATGAAAGAGCAAGTGATGGAAAAGGATGCCCGTCTTCAGAAGGTGGGGTATCAGGAATACGCAAAGAAGCAGCCGTAGATAAGGCTCACATGGGAAAAGGGAGGTAATTATGGATTATAAAAATGCCGGAGTGGATATTGAAGCAGGCTATCGTTCCGTGGAATTGATGAAAAAACATGTGCAGCAGACAATGCGCAAAGAGGTACTGACCAATCTGGGTGGGTTTTCCGGAGCATTTTCCCTGGAAGCTTTTAAAGGAATGGAGAAGCCCACGCTGGTATCCGGGACAGACGGCGTAGGTACGAAGCTGAAATTGGCGTTTTTGCTGGATCGGCACAATACGGTGGGAATTGACTGCGTAGCTATGTGCGTGAACGATATTGCATGTGCCGGGGGAGAACCGTTGTTTTTCCTGGACTATATTGCCTGCGGCAAAAATGAGCCGGAGAAGATCGCTTCCATTGTAAGCGGTGTGGCAGAGGGCTGTATCCAGTCCGGGGCGGCATTGATTGGAGGAGAGACTGCGGAAATGCCGGGATTCTATCCCCAGGATGAGTACGATTTGGCGGGATTTGCAGTGGGAATTGTGGATGAGAAAGATTTGATTACCGGGAAAAATGTAAAAGAAGGGGATGTACTGATCGGCATGGCGTCTTCCGGGGTACATTCCAATGGTTTTTCTCTGGTCCGTAAAGTCTTTGAAATGACCCGGAAGAATCTGGAGTGTTATCATGAGGGTTTGGGAACGACATTGGGAGAAGCGCTGCTTGCTCCTACCAAGATCTATGTAAAAGCCTTAAAATCCATCAAAGAAAAGGGGATTGCGGTAAAAGCGTGCAGCCATATTACCGGAGGAGGCTTTTATGAGAATATACCTCGGATGCTGCCGGAAGGGAAGCGGGCGTTGGTGGAAAAAGGCAGCTACCCGGTGCCGCCGATCTTTGAGATGCTTCAAAGAGAAGGAAGTATTGCTACGGAGATCATGTATAATACATACAATATGGGAATTGGGATGATCCTGGCGGTGGATGCCTCCGATGCAGACGCGGCGGCAGAAGCCATCAGGACAGCAGGGGAGAGGCCTTATTTGATCGGACGCATTGAAAACGGAGAGCGGGGCGTTGATATATGTTAAAGCTGGCAGTGCTGGTATCCGGCGGAGGTACAAATCTCCAGGCGATCATAGACGGAATTGACAATGGTAGCATTACGAATACCAAAATCGCAGCGGTTATCAGTAATAATAAGAATGCCTATGCCTTGGAACGGGCCAGGCAGCACGGAATTTTGGCGGTCTGCATTTCCCCCAAGGATTATCCGGACCGGGAAGCTTTTTACGATGCCCTTTTAGGGGAATTAGAGAGGCAGCAAGTAGATCTGGTGGTGCTGGCAGGTTATTTGGTGGTGATTCCGGAGAAGATGATTCGCAGGTACCGCAATCGTATCATCAATGTCCATCCCTCTTTGATTCCGGCTTTTTGCGGAACCGGCTTTTACGGATTGAAGGTTCACGAACAGGCGCTGGCCAGAGGGGTAAAAGTAACCGGCGCTACCGTTCATTTTGTGGATGAGGGCACCGATACGGGACCGATCATTCTGCAGAAAGCGGTAACGGTAAAGCAGGGAGATACGCCAAAGATCCTGCAGCAGAGGGTCATGGAGCAGGCGGAGTGGCAGATTCTGCCAAAAGCCATTGATCTAATCGCCAACGGCAGAGTAGATGTGGACAAAAACCAGGTGATCCTGGACGG
The DNA here is from genome assembly GCA_022790855.1 of Lachnospiraceae bacterium. Classification (GTDB taxonomy): domain Bacteria; phylum Bacillota; class Clostridia; order Lachnospirales; family Lachnospiraceae; genus 14-2. Next base: position 36,539 of record JAAVYA010000036.1, read on the forward strand.
CGGGAAACAGAAGGAGGAGACAGAATGAAGGTTTTGGTGATCGGAAGCGGCGGACGGGAACACGCCATTGTCCGGGCAGCGTTAGCCAGCCCCAGGGTGGAGAAGGTCTTTTGTGCACCGGGGAACGGCGGAATCGCCCAGGAGGCGGAGTGTGTGCCTATCGGCGCCATGGAATTTGAGAAGCTGGTATCCTTTGCCAAAGAAGAAAACATTGGCCTTACCATTGTGGGGATGGACGATCCTCTGGTGGAAGGAATCGTAGATATATTTGAGCGGGAGCATTTGCGGGTATTCGGCCCCAGGAAGAATGCGGCAATCCTGGAAGGCTCCAAAGCTTTTTCCAAGGATTTAATGAAGAAATATCATATTCCCACGGCGGCCTATGAGAGTTTTACGGATGCCAAGGAGGCTTTGGCATATTTGGAACAGGCGGAGTTTCCCATTGTATTGAAAGCGGACGGACTGGCGCTGGGGAAGGGCGTATTGATCTGCAATAACCTGCAAGAAGCAAAAGCGGGTGTAAAAACCATTATGGAAGATAAGCAGTTTGGCAGCGCCGGCAACTGTATGGTGGTGGAAGAATATATGATAGGCCGGGAGGTTTCCGTCCTTTCCTTCGTAGACGGAAAGACCATCCGCACCATGGCTTCTGCCCAGGACCACAAGCGGGCCGGGGACGGGGATCAGGGGCCAAATACCGGCGGTATGGGGACTTTTTCTCCCAGCCCCTTCTATACCGATGAAGTGGATGCGTTTTGCCAGGAACATATTTACCAGCCTACGGTGGATGCCATGGCTGCGGAAGGGAGAGAATTCAAAGGAATTATTTTCTTTGGGCTGATGCTGACAGAACATGGGCCGAAGGTATTAGAATATAATGCCAGATTTGGGGATCCGGAAGCTCAGGTGGTTCTGCCCCGGATGAAAAGCGATATGATCGAGGTTATGGAAGCATGTATTGACGGCAGGCTGGCTGAAATTGAGCTGGAATTTGAAGACAATGCGGCAGTTTGCGTGGTACTGGCTTCCGACGGTTATCCTGTTTCTTATGAGAAGGGCTTTGAAATTCAGGGATTGGAACGGTTTCAAGAAGCCCGGGGATATGAATGCTTCCATGCCGGGACGAAGCTGACCCAAGAAGGGAAAATCCTGACTAACGGCGGCCGGGTGCTGGGTGTAACTGCCAAGGGTGCGGATTTGAAGGAAGCCCGGGCCAATGCTTATAAGGCGGCGGAATGGGTGAAATTTGAGAACAAATATATGAGACATGATATAGGGAAGGCCATTGACGAGGCGTAAGCAAAAAGGATCCTGCCAGGCAGGATTCTTTTTCTTTTCAAAGAAAAACTTGTATTGAAAGTGAGAAAAGCGTATAATAAATTCTATATTGTCGGATCACAGGAAGGAGAACCTATGAAGAAAGGTAAGGGAACGGGCGGAATTAAACAAAAAATGATGAAAGGGATTATTATCCCAACTCTGGCGATCTTGGCTGTAGTGGCGTTGGTAATCCTTTTAACCGTAAATCTTTCGGTCAGCAAGATAAGGACGGAGGAGATTACGGCGGAATCGAAACAGGTTGCTGCCAATATCAGCGAATATTTTACAAGATATATGGAAGTTTCCAAGCAGATGGCAGCTAATCAGGATGTATTGGAGCTGCTTCACGAAGTGGAGCCGGGGGATAAGATTGCGGAGGCAGAACATTTTGAGGCAGTGTTGACAATGCTGACCAATACATATTATACGGATAATGAAAATATTTTGGATGCATGGGTTGCGGATATTGATTCCAGCCAGTTCTTCGAGGACAGTGTTAGCGGATTTATCAGCGAATTGGGGAATTACGATGTTACTACCAGGGACTGGTACAAGGAAGTAACAGAGGCCGGAACTACAACGGTGACAGAGCCGTATGTAATTTCCTCCACCGGGGTATTGGCCTCCAGTATTATTACTCCAATTTATGATGAGAATGGCGATATGATAGGAGTTGCCGGCGTGGATGTGGAAGTAGGAACCCTTGCTACGATGATGTCCGAACATAAACTGGGGGATTCCGGCTTTTTTGTTTTGATGACCAAATCCGGACAGATCATGTATGCTCCTAAGGAAGAGCTGATACAAAGCAATGTACAGGACGCGGGTATCCCTAAGAAAGTTCTGGAAGCCATTGAGAGCGGGAAAGAGAGCGAATTCACTTACCGCTGGAACGGCGGAAAGCAGCATGGCTGTCATGCTATGGTGGGGGAAACCGGGTGGTCTGTACTTAGTGGAATGCCCAATGGAGAATATAATGAGGCGATTTACCGGCTTTTTGTGGAAGTAGGCGGATTCTTTATTCTTGCCCTTGTGATTCTGGTATTTGTCATCAATAAAATTGCAACGGGGATCGTAAAGCCTTTGAAGAGCCTGGAGACGGCTGCCTCCCATATTGCGGTGGGTAATCTGGATATTGAAGTAGACGCTCAGTCAAAAGATGAAGTAGGTGCTGTTGCGGTGGCCCTTCAGAAGACGGTACTGCGATTAAAGGACTACATTGCTTATATTGGCGAGATCACAGAGGTGCTTCATGAAATTGCAGGAGGCAATCTCCGGTTTGAATTAAAACAGGAGTATGTGGGAGAATTCAGCAGGGTGAAGAGCAGCTTGGAGGAGGTTTCCAAGAGACTGACAGTAACGCTTCACAATATTGGGGAGGCTTCCCAGCAAGTGTCCGGCGGATCGGAACAAATCGCAACGGCAGCCCAGGCTCTGGCCGAAGGAGCAGGCTCCCAGGCGGCGGCGATTCAAGAACTTCAGGCTTCCGTAACGGAGATATCTGAGAAGGTCAATACCAATACGGAGTATGTGGATATGGCCAGGGAACGAGTGGTTGATATGGATAAAGAGCTTGGCTTCAGCAATGAGCAGATGGAGAAGGCCGTGGAAGCGATGAACGAGATCAGCAGATGCTCTTCGGAGATTGAAAATATCATCACCACGATTGAAGAGATTGCGGATCAGACCAGTCTGCTTTCTTTGAATGCATCCATAGAGGCGGCCCGCGCCGGTGAAATGGGCCGGGGATTTGCTGTGGTAGCCAGTGAAGTGGGCAGCTTGGCAGGAGAGAGCATGAAGGCGGTACAGACCTCCACTGCCCTGATACAGAATTCTATGGAGGCTGTAAAAAACGGTGTGTCTATCGTTGATATGGCGGCGGCCCAGATGCAGGAAGCACTGCTTCATATTGATAAACTGCGGGATATGATTGAGAGCATTGATGAGGCTTCCAGAAGCCAGAACGAGGGGATTTCCCAGATCCGAATGGCGTTAGAACAAGTATCAGAGGTTGTTTCCGATAATTCGGCTATGTCCCAGGAAAGTGCGGCTGCCAGTGAGGAATTGTCGGCCCAGTCTCAGGCATTGACGGATTTAATGCAGGAGTTTCAGCTATAAAAATGAGAGCGTCTGCTTTAAATAGAAACAGGAAGGGAAATCAGGAAAAAGCACTAGCTTTTTCCTGAGAGTTATGCTATAATGGCAAAATGATTGTATTTGTAAAAGAATGGAGGAGTACGTCTATCCCATTTATAGATAGCTGAAGGAGGAAATAGCGAGCATGAGCGTACAAGTAGAGAATTTAGAGAAAAATATGGCAAAACTGACTATTGAGGTGCCGGCAGAAGAACTGGAGAAAGCCATCCAGTCTGCATATATGAAGCAGAAAGGAAAGATCAGCCTTCCGGGATTCCGTAAGGGAAAAGTACCCCGTCACATGATCGAGAAGATGTATGGGGTGGAGATTTTCTTTGAGGATGCTGCAAATGATTTGATTTCCCGGGAATATCCAAGTGCGGCGGAAGAATCCGGGCTGGATATCGTATCCCGTCCCACGGTGGATGTGACTCAGATTGAAAAAGGCAAGCCCTTTATTTTTACTGCTGAAGTAGCGGTGCGTCCGGAGGTTACCCTTGGCAAATATAAAGGAGTGCAGGTAACGAAGGTCGATACCAGCGTGTCGGAAGAAGAGGTAGAAGCAGAGATTAATCGGGAGCGGGAAAGCAATGCAAGAACAATTACGGTAGAAGGCAGGCCTGTTGCAGACGGCGATACTGCAGTCATTGATTATGAGGGCTTTGTAAATGGGGAAGCATTTGAAGGCGGCAAAGGAGAGAATCATTCTTTAGTCATCGGTTCTCATTCCTTTATTGATAATTTTGAAGAACAGCTGATCGGCAAAAATGCCGGGGAAGAATTGGAAGTCCATGTGACATTCCCGGAGGAATACCATGCGCCGGAGCTGGCTGGGAAGCCTGCGGTATTCCAGGTTAAAATTAATGAAATTAAATGTAAAGAGCTTCCCCTTCTTGACGATGAATTTGCCCAGGATGTTTCTGAATTTGATACTCTGTCAGAGTATAGGGACAGTGTAAAGGCCAAGATGCAGGAACGCAAGGAGAATTCTGCTAAGCGGGAGAAGGAAGAAGAAGCCATTGAGAAGATCATAGACAAATCCAAAATGGATATTCCGGATGCTATGGTGGAGACACAGACGGCTGGTATGCTGAATGATTTTGCAGGACGGATGGCTCAGCAGGGCTTATCCTTAGAACAGTATATGCAGTTTACTGGTATGACAATGGAGAAGCTTCAGGAGCAGATGAAGGAAGATGCATTGAAGCGTATCCGTACCGGCCTGGTATTGGAGCAGATTGCAAAGGAAGAGGATATCCAGGTTTCAGACGAGGAGATCGAGGCAGAAGTGGTTAAGATGGCCGAGATGTACGGCATGAACGCGGATGATTTGAAAAACCGTATGGGGGATGAAGACAAGGAATCCATAAAGAAGGATCTGGCGGTACAGAAGGCGGTAGAGCTGATTATGGAGAATGTGAAAGAGAAGGCAAAACCCAAGTCTAAGAAAGAGAAGGAAGACGACACGGAAGAGGAAGAATAAACAGAAAAGCCGAAACCGGCCCAACGAAAGCAAAAAGATGCGGATATCTGCATTTTGACAGTTCCAAAGTTCCATGGTAAGCAAAAAGTCTTAGCATGGAACTTCTGACTTTAGAAAAGGAGTGGAAATTATGAGCTTAGTGCCTTACGTTGTGGAGCAGACCAGCAGAGGGGAACGTTCCTATGATATTTATTCCAGGCTGTTAAAGGACAGGATTATTTTCCTGGGTGAAGAAGTAAATGAGACGACAGCCAGCCTTGTAGTGGCCCAGCTTCTGTTTTTGGAAGCAGAGGATCCTGGAAAGGATATTCAGCTGTATATCAATTCTCCGGGAGGAGTTGTGACTGCCGGTTTGGCCATCTACGATACGATGCATTATATCAAATGTGATGTTTCCACAATCTGCATCGGATTGGCAGCCAGTATGGGAGCTTTTCTGCTGGCCGGGGGGACCAAAGGCAAACGATTTGCCCTTCCCAATGCAGAGGTTATGATCCATCAGCCTTCCGGTGGCGCCAAAGGGCAGGCAACGGATATCCAGATTGTGGCGGATAATATTTTAAAGACAAAGAAACGTCTCAATGAGATTTTGGCTGCCAACACAGGGCAGCCTTATGAAGTGATCGCAGCCGATACGGAACGGGACAATTATATGTCTGCAGAAGAGGCAAAGGAATATGGCCTGATTGACGGTGTCATCACATACAAAGAAAAATAGAACCGTACAAAGCTGTGGGGGCGGCGAAAGGCCCTTTGCAGTTTCGTGCAAACTGTGGGACAGCGGGCATTTGCCACTGTCCTTGCTGTTCGTGTGATAAATTTTATCGAGGTGAGAATATGGCAGGAAAAATTGACGACAGGGTACGCTGTTCTTTTTGCGGAAAACCTGATACGCAGGTGCGCAAAATGATTGCGGGACCCAATGGAGCCTATATTTGCGACGAATGCGTGGACATTTGCGCTGAGATTATAGAAGAAGAGCTGGAAATCGAACCGGAAGTTGAGCCGTCGGTACAACAGGAGATCAACTTGATCAAGCCGGAAGAAATGAATGCATTTTTGGACGAATATGTCATTGGCCAGGAAGAAGCCAAGAAGGTGCTTTCCGTGGCTGTTTACAATCATTACAAAAGAATTCTTGCAGACCGGGATATGGATGTGGAGCTGCAAAAGAGCAACATTTTGATGCTGGGGCCTACCGGCTGTGGGAAGACGCTGCTGGCTCAGACGCTGGCACGGGTATTGAATGTGCCCTTTGCCATTGCCGACGCCACGGCTCTGACGGAAGCTGGCTATGTAGGGGAAGACGTGGAGAATATTCTGTTAAAGATTATTCAGGCTGCGGATTATGACATCGAACGGGCTCAGTACGGCATCATCTATATTGATGAGATTGACAAGATCACCAGAAAGTCCGAGAATCCTTCCATTACCAGGGATGTATCCGGCGAAGGAGTCCAGCAGGCGCTTTTGAAAATTCTGGAAGGGACGATAGCCAGCGTACCGCCTCAAGGCGGGCGCAAACATCCCCATCAGGAATTGCTTCAGATTGATACTACCAATATTTTATTCATCTGCGGCGGCGCTTTTGAGGGTTTGGATAAGATTATTGAGCGAAGGCTGGATCAAAAAATCATTGGTTTTAACAGTGACGCTGAAAAGCATAAGGAACACAATGTGGGAGAGGTGCTTTGCCAGGCGCTGCCCCAGGACTTTGTGAAATTTGGCCTGATACCGGAATTTATCGGACGTGTGCCTATCAATGTTTCTTTGCATGCTCTGGATAAAGAGGCTTTACTGCGGATTCTTACGGAGCCCAAGAATTCCCTGATTCGCCAGTATAAGAAACTGATGGAGTTGGACGGCGTGGAACTTCATTTTGATCAGGATGCATTGATTGCCATTGCAGAAAAATCCCTGGAGCGTAAGACAGGAGCAAGAGGGCTTCGGGCCATTATGGAACAGGTGATGTTGGATGTTATGTACCGTGTTCCCTCCGATGAGAGTATTACCAGCTGTACCGTTACCAAGGAAGCAGTGGATGAGACTGCTCCGGTATTGATCAACGGAAAAAGAATAGAAACAAAGAGCGCTTAGGAGAGAGGCAATGAGTGAGCGAATGAGAGAACTCCCGGCAGTGGCACTGCGAGGAATGACGATTTTGCCGGGGATGGTGGCTCATTTTGACGTGAGCCGGATGAAATCGGTAAAAGCAGTAGAGAACGCCATGCTCCGGGATCAGAACATTTTTTTGGTAGCCCAGAGGGATTTGGAAGAAGAAGAACCAGATCAGGGAAGCGTATATAAGATTGGAACCATTGCTGCTGTGAAGCAGGTGATCAAGCTACAGCATGATGTGGTTCGGGTGTTGGTGGAGGGTACTGAGCGGGCAGAGCTGATTGGATTTCTGGATCAGGAGGAGTATCTCCTGGCAGAGATCATGACCTTTGATATTCAGGAGCAAGATGATCTTTCTCCCGAGATTCACCAGGCGATGATACGGAGCCTTCAGGAGACTTTGAATCGTTATGGGGCGGTCAGTCCCAAGACGGGAAAAGAGCTGGCGAAACAATCGGTGGAAATTCATGATTTATCCCGGTTGCTTGACCAGATCGGAAATAACCTGCCGGTGGGATATGAGTATAAACAGCGGATTCTGGAATCCGTGGATCTGGAAGAGCGTTATGAGACGGTGATGACGATTTTATTAAATGAGATCAATATCATTCAAATCAAAAATGAGTTCCAGATGAAGATCAAGGAAAAAATAGACCAGAACCAGAAGGAATATATTCTGCGAGAACAGATGAAATTAATTCGAAAGGAGCTGGGGGAGGATAATACCCAGTCGGACGTGGATCATTTCCTACAGGAGACAGGAAAGCTGAAGGCGGACAAAAGCGTAAAAGAAAAGATCAAAAAAGAGATTGAACGATATAAAAGCGTCGCCACCAGTTCTTCCGAAGGGGCAGTAGTGCGGGGATATATTGAGACGCTGCTGGAGCTTCCCTGGAATAAAGCCTCCAAGGATAACAAGGATATCCACCATGCAGAAGCGGTTCTGGAAGAAGACCATTACGGATTGGAGAAAGTAAAAGAGCGTATGCTGGAATTTTTGGCGGTGCGCAGTCTGACCAGCAAAGGGGAAAGCCCCATAATTTGCCTGGTGGGACCGCCGGGAACCGGAAAGACCAGTATTGCCAGGTCTGTGGCCCGGGCGTTGGAGAAGAAGTATGTGCGTATCAGTTTAGGAGGCGTTCGGGATGAAGCGGAGATCCGGGGCCATCGGAGAACTTATGTCGGCGCTATGCCGGGACGCATTGTCAATGCTTTGAAATATGCCGGAGTAAAGAATCCACTGATCCTGTTAGATGAGATTGACAAGCTTAGCAGTGATTACAAAGGGGACACGGCGTCGGCCCTTTTGGAAGTATTGGACAGTGAGCAAAATAAAAAGTTCCGGGATCATTATATAGAGCTTCCGGTAGATTTGTCAGAAGTGCTGTTTATTGCCACCGCAAATTCTACCCAGAGCATTCCCAGGCCGCTTTTAGACCGGATGGAACTGATAGAAGTCAGCAGCTATACGGAGAATGAGAAGGCTCATATTGCCAGGGAGCATCTGTTTGACAAACAGTTGGTAAAAAATGGTTTAAAGCCGGAGCAGCTTTCCATCAGCAATAAGGCGTTGGAGAGAATGATCCGGGGTTATACCAGAGAGGCCGGGGTTCGTAATTTGGAGCGCAAGATCGGGGAGATCTGCAGGAAAGCGGCCCGTGAGATTTATGCCGATGACAAAAAGCGGGTGAAAATCACCGAGAGCAATCTGGAAAAATATCTGGGAAAAGAACGGTATCATTACGACAAAGCAAATGAAAGCGATGAAGTGGGAATTGTCCGGGGCCTGGCTTGGACCAGCGTGGGCGGCGATACCCTTCAGATTGAAGTCAATATTATGCCGGGCAAGGGAGAGTTTCAGCTTACCGGGCAGCTGGGAGATGTGATGAAAGAATCTGCCCAGGCGGGGATCAGTTACATTCGTTCCGTCAGCCGGGAATATGGCATTGAGAAAGAATTTTTCAAAGAAAATGATATCCATATCCATATTCCAGAAGGAGCAGTGCCCAAAGACGGCCCCTCGGCTGGAATTACCATGGCTACCGCCATGCTGTCCGCAATTACAGGACGCAAAGTCCGTTCCGATGTGGCGATGACCGGAGAGATTACCCTTCGAGGCAGAGTGCTTCCCATCGGCGGATTAAAAGAAAAGATTCTGGCCGCCAAAAATGCGGGGATTCACAGGGTATGCGTACCGAAGAAGAACGAAGCGGATATCAATGAGATTTCCCAGGAAATTAAAAAGGGAATGGAAATTGTTTTTGTAGAAAAAATGGATGAAGTCCTGAAAGCGGCGCTGGTAAGAAAGTAGGAAATGGGTTAGGAGAGTGAGTATGGTAGTAAAAACAGTGAATTTGGAGACGGTATGCGGCGTTTCCAGTGTAGTACCTAAGAACCATAAGCCGGAGATTGCCTTTGCCGGAAAGTCCAATGTGGGGAAATCTTCCCTGATCAATGGGCTCATGAACCGAAAGTCACTGGCTCGGACCTCCGCCCAGCCTGGAAAGACGCAGACGATTAATTTTTATAATATCAATGATTTGATGTACTTGGTGGATCTGCCGGGCTACGGCTATGCGAAAGTACCTCAGAAGGAAAAGGAAAAATGGGGAAAGATGATCGAAAATTATCTCCAGAAGTCCAAACAGCTAAAAGCGGTATTTTTGTTGGTAGATATCCGCCATGCCCCTTCCGGGAATGATAAGCAGATGTATGACTGGATTGTTTATCAGGGATTCCACCCGATTCTTGTTGCGACAAAGTTGGATAAGATCAAGCGAAGCCAGGTTTCCAAGCAGGTGAAGTTGATCAAGGATACCTTACAAGTCGAGCCGGGAATCCAGATACTGCCTTTTTCGGCCCAGACTATGCAGGGACGGGAAGAGATTTGGGCGGTGATGGATCAGTTGGTTCTTCCGGAAGAGGAGACAGGGCAGGAATTATATGAAGCATAAATATTTGTTTGTAGTGGTGCTGCTTTTGGGGTTGTCTCTGGCAGGGGTTGGATTTGTGAAAAGCTTTGGAGTGGGGACGGCAGATGGTATGGGGCAAAAGGGAGCAGAACAGTTGCTGATCGTAACTTCTTTTTATCCTGTGTATATTGCATGTTTAAATATCGCAGGCGATTGCCCGGGGGTAGCCGTGGAAAACTTAAGCGAACCCCAGACCGGCTGTCTCCATGATTACCAGCTTACTCCGGAAGACATGATGAAATTGTCTAAGGCGGATGTATTTGTAGTGAATGGAGGCGGAATGGAAGCATTCCTCACAGATACGGCGAAGGAATATCCTGATCTGACGATTCTTAATGCGGGAGAAGCTATTTTTTCAGAGGATGATGAAGCGAATAGTCAGGAGCATTCCCATACCCATGGAGAAAACGCCCATGTGTGGATGAGTATTCCTCACTATATGGAACAAGTGGTTTCTATCGGCCAAGGGCTTGCGGAAGCAGACCCGGCCCATCGGGAGCATTACCAGGCGAAGACGGCAGAATATCTGGAGAAGATTGAACAGCTTCATCAGGACGCAAAGAACCGCCTGGCAGACGCCCAAGGGAAAAAGATTGTCTTGTTTCACGAAGCGTTTGCTTTTTTTGCAGAAGATTATGGTATGGAGATTGCAGGAGAATTGGACCTGGATGAAGAACGGCAGATCAGCGCCCAGGAGACAGCCCGGCTTTTGGAGGTGATCCAGGAAGAAGAGGTAGGAATTCTTCTGGCAGAAAGCATGTATGGGAAGGATATGGGCGATACCATAGAAAAAGAGACCGACTGTAAGGTATATTACCTGGATACCCTGGTTCGGGGAGAGGAAGATGCAGAAAGCTGGATGAAAGGGATGGAGGAGAATATTCGGATCCTGGAGAAAGCCATCTCGTCAGAGGAAGCGTTATGACCATGCGAAAAATGATAAAACCCTGCGGACTTCATTGTATCCGGGTAAACCAATTGTCCGTGTCTGTAGGAGAGCAGCAGATTTTAAAGGATATCAACCTACATATCCATTGCGGCTCTTTGAATGCGGTGATTGGGAAGAACGGAGCCGGAAAGTCTACGTTGATCCGGGCTATCTTAGGGGATATTTCCCATACCGGCAGTATTGAGTTCAAAGACCGGGAAAACGGAAGGCTGCAGCGCCTTCGCATCGGCTATGTGCCCCAGTCCTTGAACATTGAAGGAAATACCCCTGTGAGTGTTTACGATATGATGGCTTGCTTTCAAAGCCATTTTCCTGTTTTTTTGAAAAAAAACAGACGCATCCGTCAGAGGATTTTGGCGGCTCTTGAGATTTTTGAGGCAGAAGGATTGATCGATAAGCAAATCTGTAATCTTTCGGGAGGAGAATTACAGCGGGTACTGTTGTCCATGGCAATTATGGATGAACCGAATCTTCTTCTTTTAGACGAGCCGGTATCCGGGATCGACCGAAATGGTATGGAATTGTTCTATAAGACAATTTATAATTTGAAGGAGCATTATGATTTGGCTGTGATCTTGATTTCCCATGACCTGGATTATGTGGCCCGTTATGCGGACAAAGTGATCCTGCTGGAAGGCGAGGTCTTAAAACAGGGAACCGTCCGGGAAGTCTATGGAAGCGATGCGTTCCAGGAAGTGTTTGGAAGCCCGGAGGGAGGGGAGAGAGGAGGAAGATGTCATGAGTGATATTTTTTCCTGGCTCCGGTTTGACTTTATGAAGCTGGCTTTTGCAGCAGTACTTCTGATTACGCCCCTGTTTGGATTGATGGGAACCATGATTGTGAGCCGGAAAATGGCGTTTTTTTCAGATGCCCTGGGACATTCGGCCTTGACGGGCATTGCAGTGGGCGTTGTATTTGGCGTTGGAGATACGAATTTATCTATGGTGGTGTTTGCCGTATTGTTTGCCCTGCTTCTGAATAAGATTAGCAGCAAAAATGCAGAGTCGGTAGATACGGTTATCTCCGTATTTTCTTCTTTCAGCATCGCCCTGGGGCTGGCAATCCTTTCCAGAGGAGGGAATTTCAGCAAATATTCCAGCCTGCTGGTGGGTGACATTTTAAGCATTACTCCCAAAGAATTGCTGTATTTGGGAATTCTACTTATCGTGACCCTGGGGTTTTGGTGCGTGTGCAGCAATGATCTTCAGGCGGTCAGTATTCATCGGGCTTTGGCAAAGAGCAAGGGGATTCCGGTGTCTTTGATGGAATATCTTTTTGCTGTGCTCTCGGCTCTTGTGGTAATGCTATCCATCAAATGGATTGGGATTTTGATTATTAATGCATTGTTGATCCTGCCGGCGGCGGCTTCCAGGAATTTGTCCGAAAATCTTCGGGAATATCATTTTTTTGCACTGGTATTTTCCGTGTTTTCCGGGGTACTGGGGTTGATTATTTCTTATTTTGCCAATGTAGCTACAGGGCCAGCCATTGTGATTATTGCAGCGATTATTTATTTTGCCACCTATTTGTACGGAAGGTGTGCGGGAACATAACAAGAGAAAGGATAGTTTTATGAGTGAAAAAATTTTGGCAGTAGCCGCAGGACACGAGATTACGGAAGGGGAGCTGAATACTTTGATCCGCAATTACCCTCCGGAGCAGCAGATGTATTTATCCGACCCCAGGGCTAGGGAGCAGGTGCTGGAACAGTTGATCGCGTTTCATCTCTTTGCAAAGATGGCGGAGGAAGAGAAGATCATGGAGAGCCAGGAATACAAGACCATGATTGAGAAAATGAAAGTAGAACTGGCCAGCCATATGGCGGCTACCAGTGTGATCGAAGGAATTCAGGTAACGGAAGAAGAAGAAAAAGCGTTTTATGAGGAGAATAAATCCCGTTTGGGTCAGGGAGAGCGGGTCAGCGCAAAGCATATTCTGGTAGATACCCTGGAGCTGGCTGAAAAAGCGGCGAAGGAAATCTCCCAGGGGAAAGCCTTTGAGGATGCGGCGAAAGAGTATTCTACATGCCCCACCAAAGATAAGGGCGGGGATCTGGGATTCTTCTCCCGGGGACAAATGGTGCCGGAATTTGAAAAAGCAGCCTTTGAAGGAGCGTTGCATCAGGTGATTGGTCCGGTAAAAACGCAGTTTGGTTATCATTTGATTCGTGTAGAGGAGAAGCAGGAAGCCCAGATTCCCGGATTTGCCCAAGTAAGAGAACAGATTCATCAGCAGCTGATTCAGGAAAAGCAGCAGGAAGCATATGGGGCAAAAGTAGCTGAGCTTACCGAAAAATATGGTGTGGAGAAGAAATAGAGCGATTGCTTAACGGTAATAACGGGTAGAAGATAGTTTTTGCGGTATAGAGGTGGTAGTGTGAAGCAGTCCGTAAAATATTTAAAGATTTTTGCTAATTTATTAGTGGCGGTAATCACCATTTTTGTAGTTTTTTATGTAGGGCCGAAAGTGGCAATATTTTTCATGCCCTTTGTGATCGGATATTTGATTTCCTGGATTGCCAATCCTTTGGTGCGTTTTTTGGAGAAACGGTTAAAAATCGTCCGAAAACATGGTTCCATGATCATTATCATCGGCGTATTGGCCTGTATTGTCCTGCTGTTTTATTTGGCGGGAGCAAAGCTTGGGCAAGAAGCTGCTAATCTGATTGAAAGTCTGCCGGATATGTATGAAGACATAGCTTTGGAGTTTCATGATATCGGAGAGAACCTTCAGGGAATTTTGGAACGGCTTCCCGGGGAGATGAAAACAAATGTTACGGATGTGACAACGAACCTGGGCGCTTACCTCAGCGACCTGGTTCAAGCAATCAGTGTTCCTACCTTTACGGCGGCGGGGAATTTTGCCAAGAATGTGCCGGGAACGTTGATCGGTATTATTATGAGTATCTTATCAGCATACTTTTTTATTGCAGATCGGGATAAGATCATAGCCATTCTGGGAAAACACATGCCAAAAGGCATTAAGAGCAGTGTGGTACAGGTCATTCGTGATTTGAAACATGTCATTGGAGGATATTTTAAGGCGCAGCTAAAGATTATGGTAGTAGTTTATGTGATTCTTGTGGTGGGGCTTTTGATTCTGCAGGTAGACTATTTGCTGCTGGTAGCGTTTTTGATTGCGTTTCTGGACATGCTTCCCTTCTTTGGAACCGGGACGGTATTGGGGCCCTGGGCGATTATTAAAATTTTATCGGGGGATTATCAGATGGCCATAGGGCTGATTGTACTGTATGGCGTCACTCAGTTGGTGCGTCAGATTATCCAGCCAAAGATTGTAGGAGATTCTATCGGTATGAATCCATTGGCGACTTTGTTCTTCATGTTTGTGGGATACAAGTTTTCCGGGGTTATCGGTATGATTCTCGCAGTTCCTGTGGGAATGATCGTTATCAATTTGTATGAAGCGGGGGTATTTGATACCCAGATCCGCTGTGTAAAGGAATTGATACATGATTTCAATGAATTCCGGCGGTTTTAACAGTAATAAAAGGGAATGTGATACTTTGAGCGGCTGCCAGTGTTTGGCAGCCGTATTATAAAAGGAGGGAGAAGGAAGATGGCAAAGAAATGGTCTGTGTACATAGCGGATGCCTTCGCTAAGGAGCTTTATGGGGGAAACCAGGCGGGCGTGGTAATTTTAGGGGAAGAGGAAGAATTCCCTCAGGATTCTTTGATGTGCCGGATTGCCGGGGAGCTGAGACATTCGGAGACAGCTTTTGTTAAATCCAAAGGCATGGGATTTGAAATCCGGTATTTTACCCCAGCAGGGGAAGTGGACTTATGCGGCCACGCCACCATTGGAGCCTTTGAGGTTATGAAGCAGGAGGGAATGATCGAACTGGGGAAATTTCCTCTGAAAACCCGGGCTCAGGAGCTTTTCATTGATGTGGAAAGCCAGGGCGTATGGATGGATATGGCAAGTCCCAGGGAAGGAGACACATTTTCAGATCAGGAGGCGGCCAAATTGTATGAAGCTTATGGTTTGGCTCCCAGGGCAGGCGTAGATCTGAAAGGGTACGGACCAGAGGGAATCTGCAGGCTGCAGCCCAAAATCGTCAGCACAGGATTGAGTGATATCATGCTTCCGGTGGCGGATTCCGGGGAATTGCAGCGAGCAGTTCAGGATGATAGTCTGGTGTGTGCTTTATCGGAACAATATCAAGTGGTGGGAGTGCACATGTTTTGTATGTCAACGCGGCCGGGGATTTTGGCGGAATGCCGGAACTTTGCGCCTCTTTACGATATCCCGGAGGAGTCTGCCACAGGAACCTCCAACGGAGCCTTAACCTGGTATCTGTATGGATATGGAGCGGTGGAAACAGGTCAGGAGTCAGTATTTTTACAAGGGGAGACGATGGGGCGTCCTTCCTGTATCAAAAGCAGACTTTTGTTTTCCCAGGGGGAATCTTTGCGGAAAGAGAAGGAGAAGCCGTTGGTACGCATTGGAGGAGAGGCTCGGATATCTCTGAAAGGAGAACTGACGTATGAGGAATAATTTGTTTCTGGATCTGATGGAGGGCCATGCAGCAGTGTCCTTGGCGGGGATGTGCAAGAATGCCGGAAAAACTACGGTGCTGAACCGTCTATTGAGAGAGTTAGGGGATGCGGAGGTTTTGGTGGGGCTTACTTCCATTGGCAGGGATGGAGAGACTGTGGATGTGGCCACCGGGACGAAAAAGCCCCGGATATACATAAGGGAAGGAACTTTGTTTGCCACATCCTCGGAATTATTGAAAAATTGTGATGTGACAGGCGAAATTCTTGAAACCACCGGGATGTATACGCCTTTGGGCCAGGTAGTAGCTCTGAGGGCCAAAAGCGACGGATATATCGACTTAGCGGGCCCCTCTATGAATCGCCAGCTGGCGGAGCTTTCCCAGTGGTTTTTGAGCCAGGGAGCGAAGAAATCTTTGATCGACGGGGCGATTAGCAGGAAATCCCTTTGTACCAGACAAGTGGCCGACGCGGTGCTGCTTTGTACGGGAGCCTCTTATCATCGGAATATCAATACGGTGATTGAGGATACCGCTTTTATCAGCCGTCTCCTGCAGCTGAAGCGGACGTTAGGGGAATTGGGCGTTCAGAGAGTGAGAACCTTTCGGGAGAGCAGAAAACAGGATGAAAAACTGCTATTTTTGGACCAGGAGGGTAATTCCAGCCTGGCAGAACCAGGACAAAAGCTGATTGATGCGCTGCGGGAGACAAAGAACCAGGAGTATCCATTCCTTTGGCTGGAAGGGGCATTAACGGACGCTATGCTAAAGCCCTTGCTGTTCTCCAACGTATCCTGTAAAGGGAAAAGCTTTGTTGTGGAAGACAGCAGCAAGTTGCTGTTAAGCCAGGATACGTATGAGAAACTGAGTCGGAAGGGGATTGAAATTACGGTGCTGGAGGAGATCGCCTTATTGGCTATTACGGTGAATCCTTTTTCCGCCTATGGCAATCATTTTGAAAAGCAGGAGTTTTTGGAGCGGATGCAGCAGGCTGTATCCCTGCCGGTTTTTGATGCATTGGAGGGTATGGAATGATTACACTGACTTTAGAGCAGAAACAATCTCTGGGATTTCAATATTTGCTGGACGATATGCAGCCCAACTGCGTTTATGGGCAGGAGCTGGTAAAAAATGCCGCGCCTTCCAGCCGCGGGGAACGGGAGGAACTGAAAGAAGAGTTAAAACGGCTCTCCCTTTTGGTGGAAGGGTATGAGAAGCAGCGCAGCTTTTGGGATAGTATGGAACTGGTGCTGATGCAGATGAAGGAAGTGCGCGGCTCCTTGAAGCGAGGGGCGGAGGTCGTATTAACGGATCTGGAATTATTTGAGCTGAAGCATTTTTTATTGCAATGGGAGAAGCTGCAGCAGCTTTTTAAGCGGGAGGATGCCGTGAAGCTTCCCGGAATTGTGCCGGAGGATACGGTGGGGGCCTTAGATCTTTTGGATCCCCAGAAACGCCGCCTTCCGGGATTTTATCTTGTAGATGAGTATGCAGAAGATTTGAAGCAGGTCCGGGCACAGAAACGTCATCTAGAGGTTGTGCTGCGTCAGGAGCATGAGGAGGAGAAGAAGGAGCGTCTGCTGCGCCAGCGTCAGGGGGAGGTAGCCAAGGAGGAAGAGATCTCTCAGCGTATCCGAGGAGAAATTACAGAAGCGCTGCGTCCCTGGCTGGAGCGGATTGCCCACAACTGCAGCGTAGTAGGAAAACTGGATTTTTTGATTCAGAAAGCAAAACTGGCGCTGCGTTACCGGGGGATTTGTCCTGTGTTGACGGAAGAGGAATTAAAGCTTGAGAATATGCGGCATCCGGCAATCGAGAAGCGGCTTTCAGAATCCCACAAATGTTTTACGCCCATCTCTTTTCAAATGGAGCCTGGGGCGGCTGTTATTACAGGAGCCAACATGGGTGGAAAGAGCGTAGCCCTTCGGACGGTTGCTTTAAATGTAATATTGGCCCAGAGCGGATTTTTCGTCTATGCCACAGAGGCTCGGGTGCCCCTCTTTGACACCATCTGTATGGTGGCGGAGGAATATCAGTCTATGCAGAATGGTTTATCCAGCTTTGGCGGAGAAATTATGCAGCTTCAAAATGCCATTGACGCTCAGAAGCAGGGGTTTGGGCTTCTGGTGTTTGACGAGCTTGCCCGGGGAACGAATCCGGATGAAGGAGCCTCTATTGTCCGGGCTGTGGTGCAGTATTTGAAGAAGCGCCGTGTGATGGCCATATTAGCCACGCATTATGACCATGTGGCGGAATATGCAGATTATCATTACCAGGTGGCGGGTTTAAACCAGGTGGATATGAAGCAGCTGGAAGAAGAGATTCATTCTGCAGAAGGAATCAAAGGCATCGACGTTATTTCAAAATATATGAATTACGGAATTTATCAGGTTCATGGGAAAGAGGAATGCCCCAGAGATGCGATCCATATCTGCGGGCTTTTGGGATTGGAACCGGAATTAATGAATTTAATAGAGTAAATAGAAAAAGAAGCTGCCATGGTTGGGCAGCTTCTTTTGTGTACAACAGTTCCAGAAAATTCTAATTATGTAGTTAAGCTTCCTTGTAACCCCAAACCTTGGGCAGTACGATCAGCGCACCAATCAGGCATACAAGGGCAACAACTAATGTAATTACGGTGCAGACGCCGAAGCCAAGACCTGCGGTAAAGCCTGCCACAATATAACCTACGAAGCAACAGACTGCTACGGTTACGGCATATGGAGCCTGCGTACCCACATGGGCCAGATGGTTACAGGCGGCTCCCGTGGACGCTAAGATGGTAGTATCTGAAATCGGTGAACAATGGTCGCCGAATACGGAACCTGCCAGTGTTGCGGACAGACAGATAATGGTCAGTTCAGGAGCAGCAATTTCGGTAATCGCGATTACGATAGGAATCAGGATACCGAAGGTTCCCCATGCAGTACCGGTTGCGAATGCCAAAAGGCAGGCAATCAGGAAAATCATGGGAGCCAGGATCTGAACCGGCATACCGGAACCCTGTACCACTTCAGCAACAAATCCGCCGGTGTTCAGGTAATCGCGGCAGATACCGCTGATGGACCATGCCAGCGTTAAAATCACGCAGGCCGGAACCATGGAGGATACACCGTCATTAATGCAGCTAAAGAATTCTTTAAAATTCAAAACTCTGCGGACGGAGTAATAAATAAAAGTTAAAAGTAATGTGCCGAATGCAGAAAGAGCCAATGCATAACCAGCGTCCGTATTACCAAAAGCGTCAAATAAGGACATGCCTTCCCCGTTCCAGAACCCGCCTACATAGAGCATGGATAAAATAGAAAGAACAATTAGGATGACAATCGGAATTACCAGATCTGATACACGTCCCTTGGAATCCTTCTTAGTTACCTTAGCAAGCGCTTCTTCTGCTTCCGTGCTGTCGATTCCCCCTAAATCTCCAGTGGTGGCAGCGCGGTATTCAGCCTTGGCCATGGGGCCGTATTCAGCCGTATCTTTGCGGATTGCCATCCAAAATACCATAAACAATGTCAAAATTGCATACAAGTTCATGGGAACAGAACTTAAAAATGCAGTCATTCCGTTGCCGGCGCTGGCCGGATAATAGGAAATAACGGCTGCTGCCCAGGAAGAAATCGGTGCAATAATACAAACGGGGGCGGCAGTAGCGTCAATACTGTAAGCCAGCCGTTCACGGGAAATGTTGAACTTATCCGTTACCGGTTTCATAACCGTACCTACGGTCAGGCAGTTGAAATAGTCATCAATGAAAATCAAACAGCCCAATGCGGATGTAGCCAGTGCAGCGGAGCGTTTTCCCTTCAAATGATTCGCGGCCCATTCTCCATATGCCCGGGAACCTCCGGCACGGGTAACGAGCGCTACCAGAATGCCAAGCATACATAAGAAAAGGATTAAGCTGGTGTTATCAGCCAGTTTGTCACACATCAATCTTACGAGCGTGTCAAAAAATCCTATGAAGCCAAGTCCGGTCATCAAAGAGTAAATCACTGTGCCGGATAAGATTCCGAGAATCAGTGAAAATACCACTTCTTTGGTGATCAGCGCCAATATAATGGCGATGATCGGCGGTATGATTGACCATATACCCGCGTTCCAATCCATAAAAATCCCTCCAATTCTAGTTTTACAATCATGCTTTAGGTGCTTTTTGAAAAACTCTGAACACCGTCATTATAACAGACCCCCGGAGGCTTTGCAAACAAAGTGCTAAAAAAATGACAAGATTTCTGAAATTTGTAATATTCGTAGAAAAAAAGCAAGATTTTTTGGTGATAATTTTTGAAAGTTGTGATTGACTTTAGAGAATTTAGGGCGTATGATTAAACCATAAAAAGTGCATATGGAGACAATAGAGGAGCGGCAGATTAGGTAGCAGACGGATGGGAACGGTCATCATATCGGAAGCTGTTTGTGAATGTATCGCCGCCGAAAGCATATATGTATGATGGCATATATGTTTGGGATAACGGTTCAGTACTTTTATCCTGTCATGTTCGCATGGAGTGCTATTGATACTGGAAAGTGTCAATAGCGTTTTTTTTACTTCATTGTAGTAAAGGATAGATCTCATAGTTTTATTGATCAGATCTTCCAGGCAGTATCCATGGAAATGAAGCGCTATTGTGCCGGAAATGGCGCCATGGCGCTTTTTTTTACACACCAGGTAACCATTTGGTTATATGGTGACTTCCGGGAAACCGGTTCACGAAAAACTCTGAACAAGTAATAGTGAAACAAGAAAAGAAAGGTAGGAGGTAAGGAAACATGAAATCAACGATTCGGCTGCGCATGAGCGCTCATGACGCGCATTACGGCGGGAATCTGGTAGACGGAGCCAGAATGCTGGGTCTGTTTGGGGATGTGGCAACGGAGCTTCTGATTTTGCAGGACGGCGATGAGGGACTGTTCAAGGCATATGACGAAGTGGAGTTCTTAGCCCCGGTATTTGCGGGAGACTATATTGAGGCTACCGGCGAGATCGTACATGTGGGGAATACGTCACGGAAGATGAAATTTGAAGCCAGGAAAGTGATCGCGCCTCGCCCGGACATCAATGATTCCGCTTGTGACGTATTGGAGGAGCCCATTGTAGTATGCAGGGCCAGCGGGACTTGCGTAGTACCAAAGGATAAGCAGCGTAAATAACGGAGGTGTCCATGGAGAAGTTAATTATTACGGCGTGTATCTGCGGCGCTGAGGTGACAAAGGAACAGAATCCGGCAGTGCCTTATACGGTAGAAGAGATTGCCCGGGAAGCCAAGTCCGCATACGATGCGGGAGCGGCGCTGATCCATCTGCATGTGCGGGAAGACGACGGAACCCCTACGCAGAACAAAGAGCGGTTTGAGGCATGTATCAAGGCAATTAAAGAAGTATGTCCGGATGTGATCGTACAGGTTTCCACAGGAGGAGCCGTGGGCATGAGCAATGAAGAACGCTTGCAGCCCCTTCTTCTGAATCCGGAAATGGCCACGTTGGACTGCGGTACCTGCAACTTTGGCGGCGATGAGATTTTTGTCAATACGGAGAACATGATCATTGATTTCGTAAAGAACATGAACGAGAGAAATGTAAAGCCGGAGATTGAGGTATTTGACAAGGGTATGGTTGATATGGCCTGCAGACTTCAGAGAAAAGGACATATTAAGACGCCGATGCATTTCGATTTTGTTATGGGGGTAAACGGCGGAATCAGCGCCGAGGCCAGAGATCTGGTATTTATGGTTGGGAGCATCCCGCCAGGATCTACCTGGACTGTGGCGGGCGTAGGAAGAAACCAGTTCCCCATGGCTGCTATGGGGATTTTAATGGGAGGCCATGTTAGGGTTGGTTTCGAGGATAATGTATATCTGGAAAAAGGCGTACCGGCCAAATCCAACGGAGAATTGGTAGCAAAAGCGGCCCGTCTGGCAAAAGAGCTGGGAAGGGAACTTGCAACACCGGCCGAGGCAAGAAAAATTTTAGGCTTGCCGGAGCAAAAATAAAAAAGAGAAAAAGCAGAAGGAGGTTCGTTGTTATGGCGGAGAAAGGTAATAAATATGGAATTCACAGGGTGGTGTCCCCACAAGGAGTATTGACACAGGCAGCTGATGTAATCGACAACGATATGACGAAAGAATATTCCAATGAGATCGTGTGCGACGTGATATCACTGAATATCGACTCTGCTTCCTTTACTCAGATTGAAGAGTCCTGCGGAAAGGACAAGGAAAAAATTAAGGAGCGCATCTTAGAGATCGTTGGGGAACGGGGCAAGATGCAGAATCCGGTAACCGGTTCCGGCGGAATGTTCATTGGAACGGTAGCGCGTATTGGAGAGGATTTATCAGACTGCGGACTGAAAGTTGGGGATAAGATTGCATCTCTGGTATCCCTGTCCATGACGCCGTTAAAGATTGAAGAGATCAAAGAAATTCATATGGATATCGACCGGGTAGACGTAACGGCAAAAGCAGTATTGTTTGAAAGCGCATTATACTGCAAGCTGCCCGAGGATATGAGCGAAGCACTGGCTTTGGCTGCATTGGACGTTGCAGGGGCTCCGGCTCAGACAGCCAAGCTGGTTCAGGCAGGAAATGAGGTGCTGATTCTAGGCGCGGCAGGAAAATCCGGAATGCTTTGCTGCTACGAAGCCCACAAGCGTGTAGGACCCACCGGAAGAGTGGTAGGCGTTGTGTACAATGAAGCGGAGAAGAACGATCTGGCATTCTTGGAAGTTTGCGATGAGATCGTCATTGCAGACGCTACCAAGCCGGTAAGTCTTTTGGAAGCTGCATTGGCAGCCAACGGCGGCAAAGAATACGATATTTCCATCTGCTGCGTAAATGTAGACGCCTGTGAAATGTCCGCAATTCTTCCTGTAAAGGATAACGGCTGCGTATATTTCTTCTCTATGGCTACCAGCTTTACAAGAGCAGCTCTGGGGGCAGAAGGCGTAGGCAAAGACATTGATATGATCATCGGTAATGGATATACTAAGGGGCATGCGGAGATTACCTTAAATGAATTAAGGGAAAATGAAAAGATCCGCGAAATCTTTGACCGTAAATACTTATAAAAACAGAATGGAGGGTTTGTACTTATGGAATTTGGTAAGAGCAGAAGAAACGGATTGTTTTTGGATGTGCCGGATGAACAGTGGAACGACTGGAAATGGCAGGTAAAGAATCGTGTGGAAACGGTGGATGATTTAAAGAAATATATGAAGCTGACACCGGAAGAGGAAGAGGGCATTGGGGCTTGCTTAAAGACTCTTCGTATGGCGATTACTCCGTATTACCTCTCTTTGATGGATTTGAATAATCCGGAAGATCCCATTCGTAAGCAGGCAATTCCTACGGCTGCAGAGCTGTATCAGTCCAAAGCGGATTTGTTAGACCCCCTTCATGAAGATACAGATTCACCGGTGAAGGGTCTGACTCATCGTTATCCCGATCGCGTACTGTTTTTGATTACGGATATGTGCTCCATGTACTGCCGTCATTGCACCAGAAGACGTTTTGCAGGCCAGGCGGATACCAGCGTACCCAAGGAGCAGGTAGATGCATGCATCGAATATGTACGCAATCATCCGGAAGTACGGGACGTACTCCTTTCCGGCGGTGATGCGCTGCTGGTAAGCGATGAGCGTTTGGAATATATTATTTCTGAGCTGCGTAAGATTCCTCATGTGGAAATTGTTCGTATCGGTTCCAGGACTCCGGTGGTTATGCCTCAGAGAATTACCCAGGAACTGTGCGATATGCTGAAGAAGTATCACCCCATTTGGCTGAATACACACTTTAATCATCCCGATGAAATTACTGAGGAGAGCGCGGCAGCCTGCGCAAGACTGGCAGACGCAGGAATTCCTCTTGGCAATCAGTCCGTATTGCTGGCAGGAGTCAATGACTGCATCCATATCATGCGCCGTCTGATGCATGGTTTGGTACAGATGCGTGTTCGTCCCTACTATATTTATCAGTGCGATTTGTCCTTTGGCTTGGAGCATTTCCGTACACCGGTTTCCAAGGGCATTGAGATCATTGAGGCATTGAGGGGCCATACCTCCGGATATGCAGTACCTACTTTTGTAGTAGATGCACCGGGCGGCGGCGGAAAAACACCGGTTATGCCCAATTACGTTATTTCCCAGACCCCCGGCAAAGTAATTCTGCGTAACTTTGAAGGTGTGATCACCACCTATACAGAGCCGGAGCACTATGATAATAGCTGCCACTGCCCGGACTGCGAGGCACATAAAGCGGCAGAACTGGTAGGCATCGCTTCTCTGGAGCAGGGCGAAGCATTGTCCTTGGAGCCCAAGGGATTGAAACGTCTCGAAAGAGGAAAACACGAATAATAAGCGAGGTGTGATATGGCAAGTAAATTAAATTTGAACCAGGAGCTGGTAGATCAGGCCAGAGCCAGTGCCGCTAAGGTTGCCAAAGATGTGCAGGGATTTATTGATCTGCATACAACTGTTACCGTAGAGCGGGCCGTATGCAGGCTTCTGGGTATTGATGGCGTCAACGACGTAGAGGTTCCGCTTCCCAATGTACTGGTAGACCATCTGGTAGACAAAGGCGTATTGGGAGCCGGAGTAGCTTTCTATATTGGCAATGCCATGGCAGAGCTTCACATATCACCCCAGGAAATTGCAGAAAAAGTAAGTAAGGGAGAGCTGGATTTAACAGCTCTTCCCGTTCATGAAATTTCGGATATCCAGGGGGCAATGAAAGGAATTGCAGAAGAAAGCGTTGCCAGGATCCGCGAAAATGTGGAGCAGAGAAATGCTTATCTGAAAGAATATGGTGATAAGCCGGGGCCGCTGTTGTATATCATCGTAGCAACCGGAAATATTTATGAAGATATTGTACAGGCTAAGGCAGGCGCGAAGCAAGGTGCGGACGTAATCGCCGTGATTCGTACCACCGGGCAGAGCTTGTTGGATTATGTACCTTACGGGGCTACTACCGAAGGATTTGGCGGAACTTATGCAACCCAGGAGAACTTCCGTCTGATGCGTGAAGCATTGGATGAAGTAGGCCGGGAAGAGAAACGTTACATCCGTCTCTGCAATTACTGTTCCGGGCTTTGTATGCCGGAGATTGCGGCTATGGGAGCCATGGAGCGTCTGGATGTGATGCTCAACGATGCATTATACGGCATTTTGTTCCGTGACATCAATATGCAGCGTACCTTAATTGACCAGTATTTTTCCAGAGTCATCAACGGATTTGCAGGCGTTATTATCAATACGGGGGAAGACAACTATCTGACCACAGCGGATGCGGTGGAAGAGGCACATACCGTATTGGCGTCCCAGTTCTTGAACGAGCAGTTTGCATTGATGGCAGGCTTGCCGGAGGAGCAGCAGGGATTAGGCCATGCATTTGAGATTTCCCCGGATGTGGAAAACGGATTTTTGTATGAGCTGGCTCAGGCGCAGATGGCAAGGGAGATTTTCCCCAAGGCGCCGTTGAAATATATGCCTCCCACCAAGTTCATGACGGGAAATATTTTCCGGGGACATGTGCAGGATGCGCTGTTTAATATGGTAACTGTTTTGACAAATCAGAAGATCCATCTTTTGGGCATGATGACAGAAGCCATTCATACCCCCTTTATGTCAGACCGTGCCATGGCCATTGAGAATGCCCAGTATATTGCCAGAACCATGAAGGATCTGGGAGACGAACTGGTATACAAAGAAGGCGGAATCATGCAGCGCCGTGCAGATGAAGTACTTCACAAAGCGGCGGATCTGTTGAAAGAGATTGAAGAAAAAGGCATGTTTGCAACCTTAGAGGCAGGAACGTTTGCTGATATTAAGCGTCCGAAAGACGGCGGCAAGGGACTGGCTGGCGTGGTAGCAAAGGAAGCTATTTACTTTAACCCATTTATTGAGTTAATGCATGTAACGAAGGAAGCCGGAAAGGAGGCAGGGGAATGAGTTCAGGACTTTACGATTTACACAAAAAGGATTTTGACAAGACCTTGGATTTGACGAAGCTGCGTCCGTATGGGGATACCATGAACGACGGCAAGGTGCAGTTAAGCTTTACCCTTCCGGTAAAAGATGATGAGCGGGGAGAGGAAGCCGCCCGTCAGATGGCAAAAGCAATGGGACTGGAAGATGTAAACGTTGCGTTCCACAATGCTTTGGATAAGGAATTCACCATGTATGTAGTATATGGAAGCTGTGTACATACTATTGATTATACGGGAATCCAGGTACAGACGGTGGAAGAAGAGACCATGAGCATGGAAGAAGTGGATGCTTACATCAAAGAGAACATTGGCCGCAAGATTGTTGTGGTAGGCGCGTCCACCGGAACGGATGCCCATACGGTAGGCATTGATGCGGTTATGAACCGCAAGGGCTTTGCCGGCCATTACGGACTGGAGCGCTATGAGATGATCGAGGCGCTGAATATGGGAAGCCAGGTTCCCAACGAAGTGTTTGTGGAAAAGGCTGTCCAGATGAATGCAGATGTGCTGTTGGTGTCTCAGACTGTAACCCAGAAGGATGTCCATATCCAGAACCTGACAGAATTAATCGAGCTGCTGGAAGCAGAGAACTTGAGAGACAAGTTCGTAGTCTGCTGCGGCGGCGCCCGGATTACCCACGAGCTGGCCAAGGAGCTTGGTTATGACGCCGGCTTTGGCGCAGGGAAATTCGCGGAAGACGTTGCCACCTTTGCTGTGACAGAAATGGTGAAACGTGGCGTATAAACCATGATTCGGTACTATTTTATACCGGATACTAATTTTGCCGATCCTCTTAATACCTAATACCATATAAATGAAAGGAACCCGGAAGACTTCGGGTTCCTTTTGTATGACTATGGGCCGGAAGCTCTGATGGCCTCGACGTTTTTAATTGTATTCTGTCACAAAGCGCACTTCCAATTTATCAGGGCGGGAATAATTTTCCGTATATTCTACCAGCGTTCCATTTCTATCATATCCAATGATTTCAATATAGTTCACAATGGTTTCGTCTTCGCTTAACTGCAGATAATTCCGCAGTTTGTCTCCTGCTTCGATCATCATCATCGTCTCCTGAAAATTTACCGGGAGATGTCCTTTGGAATTCATATAATCATATAGGGAAATGCGTTCAAAATTGTATTCGTCAATATCTGGGAAATATGCAAAGGGCACGTAAGTGAATTCCAGGGCCAGGGGTTCCCGGTTGCCCAGACGGATACGGTGGAGGCCGTAGATGCTATCTGCAAGGGAGAGCCCCAGTTTTTGGGCATAATATTTTCGGCCTGAAATTAGGCCGGTGCCCAGGAGCTTATTGGAAATCTCAATGCCAAAGTTTCGTACCAGGGAAGTAAAACTGGCGTTTTTGGCTTCGTTTAGAACTCCCAGGGCTACTTTGTTATGGTCCGGCTTGCGGACAAGGGTTCCTTTTCCCTGAATGCGAACCAGATAGCGCTGGTTTACCAGCTCGTCAATGGCGGCCCGGATGGTGGGACGGCTCACATGGTACATGGCGGCCAGATCGCGTTCGCTGGGGATGATTTCCCCGGGGAGATATTCCCGGGTTGCAATGCGGTTGATGATAGTCTCGCGGATGTGCGCGGCAATGCGTTCATTTTCATTCATAGCAGGGCCTCCCGAATAAATGCAAAGTGGTCAAGGAGCATAAAGCTTTCAAAAAAAACGGCAAGCTGGCCGGTGGAATCGTACATCAGCCCTTTGTGCTTCATCAAGGGGCTGCCGGGAGCAAGGGAGAGAAGCTGGGATTCCTCCTCATTCGCATAAATCAAGGTGATTTTCTGATTGACTTTTGTAATCGGCGACTGACTGGCTGCCAGATCCGCCGGAGAAGCGGAAAAGGCCACGGTGCGGGTCAGTCCTGGGTATACATATTCCGGAAGATAGGAATGGTTGATACAAATGGGTGTTTCTTCATCACAATAAAGCCGGGATATTTTATAGATCACGGTATCCTCCGGCAGCAGCATCTTTCCGGAGAGGGCTAAGTCCGCTTTCAGCTTACGGAAGGCCAACAGGCGGCATTCCAGAGGTTCTCCTGTCTTCGGAGAACAGTAATTCATAGAGAAGTCACGGGAGGATTGAAGGATTCGGCCGGGAGCCACATAATAGCCGCTGCGGGGCTTGGCCACAATGGTCTGATCCTGCAAAAGAAGATTCAGGGCGCTGCGTATGGTGAGCCGCTGTACGCCGAAGCGTTCCGCCAACTGTCGTTCGGAGGGGAGCTTGTCCCCAGGCTGGAAGCGCTGCTCCTGTATCATGCATTTGATTTCTTTCGATAAAAGGATGTCCATGGTCAGCAAATTTTTTTTCATGGAAGTACCATTCCTTTCCGGCGCTATTTTGCTCTTTTTTCTTACTATACACGTCTTGACGGAACCCGTCAACCATTATTTGGAAAACTGGTATAGCAAAATGACTTTATGGTTAAAACCAAAATGATTAGAAAATGCATATTTTTCATAAATAACACAAAAATAGGGGTAAAATAAAGAAAAAATAGTAAAAAATAACGGGAAAAATCAAAAAATCATTGCCATTCTTTATTCGATCTGGTATATTATACTCGAAAAGTGGTTGTTCAACAAGAACGGCAAAAGAGGGGAATCACTGTCGTGGAGTTGAGACATGTTCAGAGAAAAAAATGAGGTGGACAGTATGGGAGATGCGATTGTATCATTGATTGAGGTGGAAAAAAGATTTGGATCCAACCAGGTGGTAAAGAAAATGAACCTGGAAATTATGGAGGGTGAGTTTTTAACATTGCTGGGGCCTTCCGGATGTGGCAAGACTACAACGCTTCGAATGATCGCCGGGTTTGAAGACGCCAGCGCCGGGGTAATCAAGGTGCAGGGAGAACGGATTGAAGACAAGGAGCCCTACCAAAGGGATGTAAACACAGTATTTCAAAATTATGCGCTTTTTCCCCATATGAGCGTATTTGATAATGTGGCTTACGGGCTGACGATCAAGAAGGTGCCCAAGGATGAGATCAAAAAGCGGGTTTTGGAGATGCTGGAGCTGGTGCAGCTGAAGGGGTATGAAAAGCGCAAGCCAGACGCATTGTCCGGCGGGCAGAAGCAGCGTGTAGCCATTGCCCGGGCGTTGATTAACAATCCTAAGGTGCTGCTTTTGGATGAGCCTCTGGGAGCTTTGGACCTGAAGCTGCGCAAGCAGATGCAGCTGGAATTGAAACGGCTTCAGAGAAAGCTTGGAATCACTTTTGTATATGTTACCCATGATCAGGAAGAAGCTTTGACCATGAGCGACAGAATTGCCGTTATGAATGCCGGGGTGATTGAACAGTTGGCAGTACCCAATGAAATCTATGACCGTCCCAAGACAAAATTCGTAGCAGGATTTATCGGAGAGTCCAATATTTTTGACGGCACCGTAAAGGCTGTGGACGGAGAGACGATTACCGTGGAGACCAGCGCAGGGACCGTGCAGGTGAAGGGAAGCGGCTTCCAAAAAGGAGAGGCAATGCATGTTTCTGTACGGCCGGAATACGTTGAGGTGAGCAAGGAGCCGATTCCGGGATTTGACTTAAAAGGAACGGTAAAAGATTTTATTTACATGGGAACGGTGGTAAAGACGGCAGTGGATATGAAGGACGGCACGGAGGTTCGCTATTCCAGATTTGAGCAGGACAACAGCGTAAAGGAGCAGGAGACGGTATATCTGTACTGGAGGCCGGAGAAAGCGGTTCCCATTAAAGAATCCAGGTAGGGGGTGCAGGGATGAGCAAGAAATTAGACGATAACAGCGATTTGAAACAGATTGGGAAAAAGCGGGATGTGAAGCGTAAGACCCTTCCGGCCCTTGCCATGGCAGGCCCTGTGTCCTTGTGGATGATTCTATTTGTGACGATTCCCATGCTGTTTATTATTTACATAAGCTTTATGTCCAGA
This sequence comes from Lachnospiraceae bacterium, assembly GCA_022790855.1. Lineage (GTDB taxonomy): Bacteria > Bacillota > Clostridia > Lachnospirales > Lachnospiraceae > 14-2. Next base: position 65,941 of record JAAVYA010000036.1, read on the forward strand.
GGCGTGTTCGGAGATGTGGTATATAAGTTTTCCGGAGAAAGTTATCGGACTCTTATGGATGCTACCTATTTCAAGGTTATTCTAAAATCCCTTCGGGTGGCGGTGTTTACCACGGTGCTGTGTCTGCTGGTGGGTTATCCGTTTGCATATTATATTGCCAGGAAGCCCAAAGAAACGGCGGCAAAACTGATCATGCTGATTATGATACCGTTTTGGACGAATTCTTTGATGCGTCTGAACAGCTGGCTTTTGGTATTTCAGACCAACGGCCCGGTGAACAGCTTCCTTCAGTGGACCGGAATGACGGACGGACCTATTACCTTTGTCTATACCGATGGGCTGGTGGTGCTTGGTATGATCACCAATATGCTTCCCTTTGCGGTGCTTCCCATGTACAGCTCCATAGAGAAGCTGAACAAGTCGTTTTTGGAGGCGTCGGCGGATTTGGGAGCCAATGGAGCCACTACATTTCGTAAGATTACGCTGCCTTTGACATTCCCGGGAATTTTTTCTTCCATTATATTAGTGTTCATACCCACATTGGGTATTTATACGGTATCCGATATGTTAGGCGGCGGAAAAGTGCTTTACATTGGTAATATTATTAAAAACCAGTTCGGCGCTATCAGAAACTGGCCTTTGGGGGCGGCCCTGTCCGTGCTTTTGATTGTGATTACCATGCTGCTAATCTTCCTTTATACCAGGTTTGCCAGCATTGAAGATATGGAGGTGGTATAAATGGCAGTGTCTAAGGTCCAGAAAAAGAAAAAGGCGTTTTCTATTTTAGGAAGCGTGTATGCAGTGATTATTTACGCTATATTGTATATTCCTGTTGCTGTAATGATGCTGTTTTCTTTCAATGACCAGCGGTACAACTATTACTGGAATGGATTTACCACAAAGTGGTATGGAAAACTCTTTGAAAATTCTGCTTTGATTGGGAGCCTTTGGTATTCTTTGATTATTGCAGTGCTGGCTACGCTGATTTCGGTATTTATCGGAACCATCGGAGCCCTGGGATTGAAACGGTTTGAATTTAAGGGACGAAAATTTATCAATAATATGCTGTACATACCGATTATTGTACCGGAAATCGTGCTGGCGGTGGCTCTTTTGATCATCTTTTTGAATATTGGAACGGCTCTTGGTATGGGAACGATCTTAATAGGACATTGTACCTTCTGCATCCCGTATGCCATTGTAACCATAAAGGGCAGAATCAGTGGTGATGACAACAGCTTGGAGGAAGCGTCCATGGATTTGGGCGCCAACCGGATACAGACATTTATCCGGGTAACCCTTCCCAGTATTATGCCAGGAGTTATGAGCGCGGCATTTTTGTCCTTTACATTGTCTATCGACGATGTTGTTATGAGTAATATGCTGGCGGGCGCGAAGCAGTCCACGTTGCCGGTTTTGATTCTTTCTATGAATAAGGCGGGAGTTACGCCGGATGTAAATGCACTGACTACAATTATGATTCTTGTCATCGTTGCAGCGATGATTTTGAATAATGTCATTAAGGCTGCGTTGAAAAAACGCCAAAATAAGGAGGTAGCAATATGAAAAAGATTCTTGCACTGTTGTTGACGATGGGATTGACGTTGTCTCTTACAGCCTGCGGCGGCGGGACAAAGGATTCCGGAAATGATGCAAAAGAACCTGCGGCAGGTGGAGAAGAAGCAGGCGGAGAAGAAGCTGGTGGCGAAGAAACCGGTGGAGAAGAAGCAGGCGGAGAAGAAGCTGGTGGCGAAGAAACCGGTGGAGAAGAAGCAGGCGGAGAAGAAACAGGCGGCGGAGAGGCTTCCAGCGAGCTGAATATTTATATGTGGCAGCAGTACATTTCCGATGAATTGATTGCAAATTTTGAAAAAGAGAACAACTGTAAAGTAAACCTGTCCTACATGAGCGATAATGCAGACGCTATTACAAAGCTTACTGCAGGCGGCGGAGATGAGTATGACTTAATTATGACATGCGACGCCTACATGGAGTCTCTGGTAGCAGGAGGGTATGTGGAAAAAATTAATTTTGACAATATTCCCAATGCATCCAATATTAATGAATCTTATTGGACCGCAAAAGAATACTGCGTACCATATTTGATGAATTATATTTATGTTGTTTATGACAAGGAAAAATGTCCGATAGAGATTACTTCTTATAATGATTTGATCAAACCGGAGCTGAAAGGCCAGATCAGCACCATTGACGGCGCCCGGAACTTATTCCCTATCGCTTTGATCGCTTTGGGCTATGACCCCAATTCCACCGAGGAGAGCGAGATTGCGGAAGCATATGAATGGCTGGTAAAATTCAATGAAAATGTAGTGGCTTACGGAAATGCAGAGCAGAACCTGACCAATGGTACGGCGTCAGTGGCTTTAACCTTTGACGGAAACGCATCCTGGGCAATGGCTGAAATGGGAGAGGATAATACTCTGGCCGTTGCAGATTTTAAGGACGACGCCGTACAGCTTGGTTTTGACTTGTATGTAATCCCGGTAGGGGCAAAGCATACGGACCTGGCAGAAAAATTCCTGAACTACATCTGTGATCCTCAGGTAATGGCAAGCAATCTGGAAGAGTACCCTTATTCCTGCCCCAATGAAGCGGCAGTGGAGGCAGCTTCTGATACTTATAAGAACGATCCGGCAAGAAACTTCTCTTACAAAGAGAATGTGTTTTTCCAGGAAGACGTAGGAGAGGCACTGACCATTTACAACGATTATTATCAAAAATTAAAGGTTGGAGAATAATATGTTAAAATTCGATGAGCAAAAACAGTTAGACAGTGTAAACGGCGCATTGGCGCTCCGGGGGGAAATTAATAAAATAGTAGACGGAATCTGCAAGGAAGGTTACAAAAACATCTGCTGGCTGGGCATTGGAGGCACTTATGCCTCCTGCCTCCAGGCGGAAGTGCATATGGCGGAACGGTCTTCCCTGCCCTTCTTCGTAGTAAATGCGGCGGAATATCTTACCACCGGGAACCGGAAAGTAGAGGAAGGAACCATCGTAATCGTGTCATCTGTGACTGGAAGTACCCAGGAAATGGTAGATGGGGTGAAAAAAGCGAAAGAAGCGGGGGCTAAAGTATTGGGCTTCATTGATGTGGAGACAACTACCCTGGCTCAGATGGTGGATTATGAGATCGCATATCCTGCCAATGAACAGTTGAAATTCTTTATGACGGCGGATCGTTTTATGTATCAGGCCGGAGAATTCCCGGAATATGACGAACTGTACAAAGAGCTGGACGCCCACTTGGCACAAGCTCTGGTGGATGTGGAAAAGGCTGCAGACGCTTTTGGAGAGGAATTTGCCAAACGTCATATGAATGATGAAATTCACTATTTTGTAGGCGCCGGAAATCAGTATGGGGCAACATATTCCTACGCCATGTGTTATTGGGAAGAGCAGCACTGGATTCGGACAAAGTCCATCCACAGCGCAGAATTTTTCCATGGCATGTTAGAGATTATTGACCGGGATACGGCGGTGACCGTATTTGTAGGAGAGGATTCTCAGCGGCCCTTAAGCCTTCGGGTTGCTAATTTCCTGCCCAGAATCTGCGGACGGTACAATATTATTGATACCAAAGATTATGAGCTCAAAGGCATCAGCGAGAAGTTCCGGGGAGATATCTCCCATCTGGTTATGCATGCCGTTACCCAGCGGATTGACGCCCATATGGAGAAATTGAACTGCCATCCCATGGAGATCCGCCGGTATTACCGCAGACTGGATTATTAAAATGGATGGGAATGGAATGCGCATTGGCATTTTTACATCCGGATATCAAAGATATCCCCTGGAGCGGGCATTTTCCGACGGGAAACGCTTTGGATATGATTATGTGGAACTGTGGGGCGGCAGGCCCCACGGATTTCCCTATGACTTAAAGCAGGGGCAGTTAAAAGAGGTGCTGCAGTTGTCAGATACGTATGGGCTTCCCGTGGAAGTCTATACGCCGGAACATAATGCATATCCCTATAATTATATGATTGGAAGCCAGGCCCAGTGGGAGGATTCCATGGAATACTTAGAGACCGCCCTGGAAATGGGAAAAGCAATGGGAGCGGAATATACGCTGATTTCTGCAGGCCACGCAGGAAATACGGCTTCCGCCAAAGAAATCAGAGAACGGCTGCTCACATCCTTAAGACGTCTGGGCAATCGGGCCCAAAAGCTGGATCACAAGATTTTGCTGGAGCCTTTAACTTCTTTTGAATCCAACGTATGCAATACGGCCAATGATTTAGCGGAAATATTAGAGGAAATTGATATGCCCTGGCTGATGGGCATGTGCGATGTGGTTGTGCCGTTTGTGGAGCAGGAACCGGCTATGGATTATTTTGAAAAGCTAGGCGTTCGGATGGGGCACCTTCACCTAGTGGACAGCGACGGGGTCAGCGAGACCCATATACTTCCTGGAGAAGGCGTTATGCCTTTGCAGGAGTTGGTTTGTGCCATTGCAGAGTCCGGATATGAGGGAAGGGCTACCATTGAACTGGTAACAGCTTATCTGAAGGAGCCGTCTTTTTATGCGAAGCGGGCGGTAGATTGGGTAAGAGAGGCCTTAGAGCGTGTTTGAAAATGAAAGAGAGCGGCATGGCGTTACGGTATATATAGAAGGAAGTAATGCCGGCCGCTTTTTACAGGAAGAGAGGAATTGATTTGGACAAGAAAATAAAAGTGGCTGCAGTTGGGGACAACTGCATCGACGCTTATGACAATACGGGACAGTCTTTTCCGGGAGGCAACCCGGTAAATGTGGCGGTCTATATCAAGCGGCTGGGAGGAGAAGCCTCTTATACAGGAGTCGTGGGAACCGATGAAAGCGGCAGATTCATGATAGAAGCCATTGAGAAAAAAGGTGTGGATACCTCCCACGTCCAGGTATTAGAGGGAAATACGGCGGTAAGCCATGTCGAGCTTCTGGATGGAGAGCGTGTATTTGGAGATTATGAAGAGGGTGTGCTGGCAGACTTTAAACTGCGCCCGGAGGATGTGGAATTCTTATGCTCCCATGATATGGTAGCCACCGGCATTTGGGGCATGATTGAAGGGAATCTTCCTGAAATTGCAGCAAAAGCGCCGGTGGCTTTTGATTTTGCCAACAAATTTGCCAGCCCGGTGGTAACTCAGGCAATACCTTCGGTGACGTATGCATTTTTTTCCTATGATGAGGAATCCAAAGAAGATTTTGATCAGAAGTACAGGGAACTAGGATTAGAACCCCAGGAGACAGAGGAGGAACGGCTGCTGGAGTTTATGAAAGCCATGCAGAAACAAGGACCAAGGGCTGTCGTTATAACCTTGGGGGAGGCTGGGAGTATGGCCTGGGACGGGGTGAAGCTCTATCGTTGTGGGATTACAAAATGCGAAGTGGCGGATACCATGGGAGCCGGAGACAGCTTTATTGCGGGATTTCTGTATGCTGTTTTGCAGGGCGTGTCTATACCGGAGGCTATGGAGGCTGGATCAAAGAACAGCGCTGTGACGTTGTCTTATTTTGGGGCGTGGTAGGTAGGGATTTTTGGAAAGGGACGCCAGGGAAAAGGGGAGCGAAGCAGCCGCATATGAAATCAATATTTGAACAGTTAGGCGGCACATATCACGAAGAAAATGGGTATCTGATTTCAGATTTAAGATTACCTACCGAAGAAGAACAGTCAATTGGCACATGGAGACAACGGCACCTGGATTATCTAAAGCAGTACCACAAGGTTACATACACCAATTGTAGATAAAGAAATAATCTATTCATAGCGTAGAATCGGCAGAGTTTAGCAACTTTGCCGATTTTTTGATGAGGTTGCAACATAAAATGATGGTAAACACTATGTATCACGGAATTTGGATGCTCTTTCTAATTAAAGCAAAGTGTTCGTTGTGTATTTGTTGGGATTTGTGTAGTATAATCCATTTTAAATGTTGGCTGGGAAAGGGAACAGAAATGGCTTATAAAATATTGATTATTGATGATGATACCGAACTTCTTAAAATGCTGAAAAAATTTTTGGAAATTAAAAAGTATGAAATTATTACGGCAGAGAATGGATTGGAAGGGTTAAATAAAATAAAGCTACAGCCAGATATTATATTACTGGATG
>JAAVYA010000037.1 GCA_022790855.1 Lachnospiraceae bacterium
AAGCTGATACCATTACTTGATTTTAGTTTGAGTTTTTGCTGTTCCTTGACAAATGCTCACGGAAATGATATAAGTATAAAATCAACTAATTATTTTGACTATGTATGATTACCGTGTATTGAAGTGCCGTCCTTCATTACACCCCCTCCCCAGGAAAGGAGAGTGATGAGAATGGCGGTCACCTTGTACCAACATAACCGGTCGGCCTATGAAATGGCTGCAGCTATGATAGAACACACAGGAAAAGCCGCCGTGATACATCCCACCGGAACAGGGAAATCTTTTATAGCCTTAAAACTCTGTGAGGAACATGCCAGAGAGCAGGTTTGCTGGCTGGCCCCATCAGATCATATCTACCGGACTCAATTAGAAAATTGGGTCCGGGCGGGAGGGGAAGAACCTGACAACGTCTGCTTCCTAACTTATGCACGGTTAATGATTATGAGCAAGGAAGAACTGGAGACTTTGAATCCTGCTTACATCGTGCTGGATGAATTTCATCGATGCGGAGCGCGAATGTGGGGACGGGGAGTAGAAAGGCTTTTGCGCCGTTATCCAGATGCCAGTCTGCTGGGGCTGTCAGCCACCAATATCCGTTACCTGGACAGCCGCCGGGATATGGCCAGGGAGCTGTTTGGAGACTGCATTGCTTCCCGTATGTCTCTGGGAGAAGCAATCGCCCGGAGGATTTTAAGGCCGCCCAAATATGTGCTGAGTGTTTATGACTGGGAGGAAAGCCTGGCGGAGTACGGAATAAAAGTAAACCGTTTGCAGGGATCCGCCAAAGAGGAAGCCAGGGCTGCCCTGGAAGAACTGCGCAGGACGCTGGGAGAAGCAAAAGGCCTAGATACCGTGTTCTATGAACATATGCCAGACCATCAAGGACGTTACATTGTATTCTGCGCGAATGTGGAGCATATGAGAGAAATGCAAAAGAGGGCGCAGCAGTGGTTTGGCCGGGTTGATGCAGAGCCGCATGTGTATGCGGTTTCTTCCCAGGATGCCCTCCCAGGGCGTGTGCTGGAGGCATTTAAGGCAGATGAAAGCAGCCATTTGAAGTTGTTGTATTGTATTGACATGCTGAACGAAGGAGTCCATGTAAAAGGGCTTAGCGGGGTGATCCTGCTTCGGCCGACAGCCTCCCCCATCATATATAAGCAGCAGATTGGCAGGGCATTGTCTGCTGGAGACGGTGGAGAACCTGTGATTTTTGATGTGGTATTGAATATCGGGGGTCTATGCAGCGTGGGGGCTTTGGAGGAAGAAGTAAAAGCTGCGAAGACAGCAGGACATAAGAATACGGAAGAGGCGGCCGGCGGTCTTCCTTTTCAGGTGTCGGGAGAGGCGAAAGACTGCATTCGCTTGTTTGCCAATCTGGAGAAAGCCCTGGGAGCATCCTGGGAGGGAATGTTCCAGGCGGCCAGGGAGTATTGGCAGACCCATGGCAGTCTGGAAATTTCCAGAAACTACATAGATGAAGAAGGACGCTCCCTGGGGGCATGGCTGGAGACCCAGAGAAAAATTTTTCAGGGCAAAGCCCCGGGGGTCTTGACAAAGGAACAAAAAGAACGTCTCACATCCATAGGAATGCGTTGGGAAAGCGCCTGGGAACGGGTTTGGGAGCAAAAATTTTCGGCAGCAAAAGCATATTGGCAAACGTATGGAAATTTGAAGGTTCCTGTTTCCTATGTGTCTTCGGACGGCGTACGTTTGGGAAAATGGATCCGGCGTCAAAGACAGGAATATCAAGATGCATCGCCTAAGGATGCGACAGCCTGGGAGCGGAAGAGGCGTTTGGCAGAAATAGGAATGGACTGGGAAGAGGAGGATTCCTGGGAACGGAAATTTCAGCTTGCAAAAGAATATTACGATGTATACGGTACTTTAGATATGCCTGGAGATACGGTGGTGGAGGGCGTTTGGATTGCCCGGTGGCTGAACGGGCAAAAAGCCAGACTGGACGGACAGCCCGTGGGCGCGGACAAGCAGAGAAAGCCCTTATCCATGGAGCAAGTGCAAAAACTGAAGTCTCTGGGAATGGAAAAGGGAGTTAGCAGAAGGGATATTCTTTGGCGTAAGCGGTATCAGGAAGTGAAAAATTACCAAAAGCAGCATGGGCATCTTCACATTCCAATCCATTACCCGGGAGCGGACGGCAAGGACCTGGGGCTTTGGCTGAAAAAGCAAAAAACAAAGCTGAATGCTGGAAAGCTAGAGGAAAACCGTGCGGCTCTGCTAAGAGATCTGGGAATCACAGAAAGGAAAAAAGATGTTCAAAAAGACCAGTGAATTCAGCCCGTTTGCATCGAAAGTATGGCTTAGCAGCCCGACGATGCACGGACCAGAGATGAAATATGTAACAGAAGCGTATCAGACAAACTGGATGTCAACCATCGGAGAAAATATTACCCAGGCGGAGCGTTTGGTTTGTGAAAAAACAGGATGCGGTTATGCGGTAGCCTTGTCCTCCGGCACAGCGGCCCTTCATTTGGCGGTAAAGCTGGCAGGCGTAAAGCCCCACGACAAGGTGCTTTGCTCTGACCTGACCTTTTCCGCTACGGTGAATCCGGTGCTGTATGAAGGGGGCGTTCCCGTTTTTATCGATGCAGAATACGACACCTGGAACATGGATCCGGAAGCCCTAGATCAAGCTTTTAGAGCCCATCCGGAAGCCAAAACAGTGATTGCGGCACATTTATACGGGACGCCGGGAAAGATGGAAGAGATCGAGAGGGTCTGTGAATCACACGGGGCTGTTCTGATCGAAGATGCGGCGGAATCTTTTGGAGCTCTCTACCAGGGAATCCCAACGGGAAAGCTGGGGAAGATTTCTTGCCTGTCCGGAAACGGGAATAAGATCATAACAGGATCTTCCGGAGGTTTTTTACTGACAGATGATCAGGCGGTCGCGGACAAGGCCCGGAAATGGTCCACCCAGAGCCGGGAACAGGCATCTTGGTATCAGCATGAAGAACTGGGGTACAACTACCGTATGAGCAATGTGATCGCAGGGGTACTGCGTGGGCAGATTCCTTTTTTAAGCGAACATATAGCCAGAAAAAAAGAGATTTACGAGCGCTATCAGAGCGGGGTTCAGGATCTTCCTGTGGCTATGAATCCTTTTGAAAGGGAGAAGGCTGAGCCGAATTATTGGCTGTCCTGCTTACTGATTGACGAAGAGGCCATGTGCCCGCAGGAAAGAGGGGAGCAGGAAGCAGCGTATTTCCCCCAGCCCCGGAAAAGCTGCCCGACAGAACTATTGGAAGTCTTAGACAGTATCTACGCAGAGGGGCGTCCCATCTGGAAACCCATGCATTTGCAGCCCTTATATAGAAAAAGTGAATTTTTTACCCGTGAGGGAAGCAGCCGGGAAAAAAGAGGGAAAGAAGTTGGCACGGACATTTTTGAAAGAGGGATATGCCTGCCTTCGGACATTAAGATGACAAAAGAGCAGCAGGAGAAAGTCATAGAAGTAGTTAAGGCATGTTTCCAATAAGAAAAAAGCTTTTACATGTTGACAGAGGGCAGCGCTTCACCAGCTTGGATGAATTACCGGAATTGTTCAACATTGTAAAAGGTAACATATCGTTGGCGGGCCTTTCAGCGAGGAAGAAGGAGTTGAAAAAGTGGATAATGATACATGTAAAAAGAGCATAGGCATTTATCAGAAGTATATAAAACGACTGTTAGATATATTGATATCGGTCATTTTTATTGCGGCATTTAGCTGGCTTTATGTGATACTTGCAATTTTGATTCATTTGAAACTAGGATCTCCCGTCATATTTGTGCAGGAACGGCCTGGATTACAGGGGAATATTTTTAATATGTATAAATTCCGGACGATGCTTTTTCCGCAGACGAGAGATGGAAAAATATTAACGGATTCGGAAAGATTGCAATATATGGAAAAAGGCATTGACGTTTTGAGCGATGAAGAGCGATTAACGAAATTTGGAAAAATGCTGCGTTCTCTGAGCCTGGATGAACTGCCGGAAATGTGGAACATTTTGAAAGGCGATATGAGTTTTGTTGGCCCCAGGCCCCTGGCCAAAATTTATTTGCCGTATTATACACCAGAGGAAAACAGGCGGCATGAGGTGAAGCCAGGCTTGACGGGTCTGGCACAGGTGAATGGCAGAAATGCTGCTTCGTGGGAGAGCCGATTTCAATATGATGTTGAATATGTGGATCATGTTTCACTGAGGAAAGATATAGAAATCGTGTTAAAAACAATTGCTGTCGTATTTTCTCGTAAAAATATAGAACAGGGAAGCGAAAAGCCGGAAGCTTTCCATGTGGTACGTCAGCGGGAATGGGGAGAAGGCAGGAATAAGGAGAGAATGTCATGAAAAAAATAATTATATTTGGGGCGACTGGTAATGTTGGATCCTATTTGACAAAATATGCTTCGGAATTTTTTGACCAAGATCAGTATGAAATTATTGCATCGGGACGCCGCCAAACAAAGGTATTTGAACAATTTGGCGTGAAATATATTCCAGTTGATATATTGAAGAAAGAAGATTTTGCCAAGCTTCCCCAAGAAAATGTATATGCTGTGATTCTTTTGGCAGCAACGATTCCATCCTATATGTCAGATTACAGCGGCGAATTATATTTGCAGACCAATATTATGGGGACATATCACGTATTGGAGTATTGCCGCCAGGTGAAAGCAGACAGGATCTTGTTTAGTCAGACTGTATTTGATGTATCACTTTATACTTCAGATGATCCGGCGGTCCTTCTGAAACCGGATGCAGCGCCGTACTTTAGTTATCGTGGGGATCATGCCGTTTATGTGATTTCTAAGAATACGGCGATTGAATTACTGAAGCATTATCTGGCCGAATACGGACTGAAATATTTTGTGTTTCGTTTTCCCACGATTTATGAATATAGTACATATCAATATTATTATCCGAATAACGTCAAAACAATGCGTCCCCTGTATAAGCAGATCAACCGGGCAAAGAAGGGAGAACCGCTTGAACTATGGGGAGATCCGGAATATGCAAAAGATATGGTGCATGTGTACGATTGCGCACAGATGATCTGCAAGGCGGTGTTAGTCGATCGGAAAACCGGGTTCTATAATGTGGGAACGGGAATACCGGTAACATTGCGAGAACAGTGCCAGGCAATCATAGATGTTTTTTCACCGAAGGATGCTCCGTCTGTAATAGAATATTATCCTGGAAAAAGCGGGGGAGGATTCCTTATGGATATCAGCAATGCAAAAGAAGAGCTTGGATATGAACCTGTTTATGACGTGCACAGGCTTTTTGAAGATTATAAATACGAAGAAACCCTTAACAGGTTTAAAGAGTTAAGAGGGGTATAGCGTATCATGCGAGAAATCGGCAGCGAGTTCTGGAAAGAGGCGGATCGTGTGGATGACCGGCATATGGAGTTGAAAGATGGTGATAGGGCTTTGCTTCTCTCGGGGAGAGGCGCTATTGAATTCATGATCCAGGATATGAAAAAAGAAGGCACTTTTCAATCCATCTTATTGCCTTTGTATTGTTGTGATTCTATGATCGAACCCTTTCAAAGGAACGGTGTGAAAGTGGAGTTTTATCATGTTGGCCAGGATCATTTGGAGTATCGTTTCCCTAATACCTGTGATGCTGTCTTAGTGATAGATTATTTTGGGTACAAAAACAAGGGCATGGAAGAAATCGCAGAAAAAGAAAAAAAAGCGGGAAAAACAATTATTTATGATGCAACACATAAGATCAACGGCCATCCCGAAATAGAACGATACGCTGATTACTTTTTTTGCAGTTACCGCAAATGGTTTTACTGTAATTATGCCGTATTAAGAAAATATAAAGGGAAATTTGCGGTTCCCAAACCGGTCTTATATTTCAAAGAATATTGCAGCCTGAGAGAAAAGGCCGCCAGTTTAAAAGCACTGTATATGAAGGGAATGGATATCGATAAAAAAGAATTCCTTCATTTATTTGAGAGAGCGGAAAAAATGCTGGAGGAAAATGATAAAGGATATGTCGGAGAAGAAATTTTGCCTGATCTCGATAAAATGCTTGCGAAAAGACGAGAAAATGCGGCGTATTTAATAGAAAAATTAAAGGGGCTTCCAGAAATTCGGGTTTGGAGCGCGACGCTGGAGGAAAATGATGCACCGTTGTTTGTCCCGATCATGGTGCAGGCCGGGATCCGTGATAAGTTAAGAAAACATTTGATAGAAAACAATATTTTTTGTCCGGTGCATTGGCCGGTGAGTCCATTACATGCTATGGGTGATATGAGTAACGACCTTTTTCAGGTAGAACTGTCCCTGATTTGTGACCAGAGATACTGCTTAGAAGATATGGAAAAAGAGTTCCAGGTGATAAAAAGTTTTTATGGGGAATGTGGCGTATGATCAGAATTTATACTTTAGAAAGAGCCAAAGAATGGGATGAGCTTGTCAGAACTTTTGAACATTATGATGTCTATTATTTAGCTGGCTATGTAAAAGCGTTTTGGCTGAACGGGGATGGAGAGCCAATTTTAATTTATTATGAACGAGGAGAAACAAGGGCGATCAATGTAGTTTTTAGAAGGGATTTGTCCCAATGCAAGTTCTTCCGGGAAACATTAGAACAGAGTGCTTTCTATGATTTTGTGACGCCCTATGGATACGGCGGGTTTCTTGTAGAGGGGACAGATTATGGCAGGCTTCAGGAAGAGTATGAAGAATTTTGCAGACAGGAACATATCGTATGTGAATTTGTCCGTTTTCATCCTCTTTTGGAAAACTGGAAAGGTCTGGAACAGTTATACACAGAAACATATATGGGTATGACAGTTTATATGGATACCTGCAGTGAGGAAGAAATTTGGAACAATATCACCAGTAAGAACCGCAATATGATCCGCAAAGCAAAAAAAAGCGGGTTGAAGGTATATTGGGGAAGGTATCCGGAACTGATAGAACCGTTTATGGAAATCTATAATGCGGCTATGGATAAAGACGGTGCAAAGGATTATTACTATTTTGGAAAAGAGTTTTATGAAAGTATTTTAGAAGATTTGAAGCAAAACGCCATGTGGTTTTATGCAAAGGAAGAAAAAGAAATAGCCGCTATTGCCATATTCCTATTTGGAAATGAAAACATGCATTATCACCTGTCGGCATCCAGGGCCGAATTTCAGCGGATGGCGCCAACGAATCTTCTCCTGTATGAAGCAGCCTTGTGGGCAGGGAGAAATGGATATAAGAAACTGCACATGGGAGGCGGAGTGGGCTCTGCACAGGATAGCCTCTACAAATTTAAAAAGTCCTTTCATCGCGGGACAGATGCCAGGTTTTGTGTTGGAAAAAAGATTTTTGACCGTGGAACATACGATGAGCTTGTGGAGATAAGAAAAGCCCAGGACGCCCTATTTGACGATCACTCTGAATTTTTCCCAAGATACAGGGCGTAAGAGGTATGGATATGAATATTCTTTTTTTGAGCCTGGGCCGTTACTGGTCTGTAAATGAGCATGAGATCTATACAGATCTGCTGCGTGAATTTATAAAAAATGGTGATAAGGTTTATATTCTTTCCCCCATAGAAAGAAGAGAGCATAAAAAGGCGGAGGTAATCGAAGAAAAAAATTCCCAAATAATAAAAGTCAAAATCGGCAATATCCAAAAGACAAATATATTGGAGAAAGGGATCAGCACACTTTTGGTGGAATATCAGTTCCTGGCAGCGCTCAAAAGACATTGGAAGGATGTCCGTTTTGACCTGGTTTTGTATCCCACGCCCCCAATTACTTTTGTAAAAGTCGTCCGGTACATAAAAAAAAGAGATCAGGCAACGGCCTATTTGATGTTAAAAGATATTTTCCCTCAAAATGCAGTGGATATCGGTATTTTGAGAAAAAAAGGAATTTTGGGTGTGATCTATCGGTATTTCCGCAGGAAAGAAAAGAAGCTCTACCAAATATCCGACCGCATTGGCTGTATGTCGCAGGCAAATGCAGCCTATATCATCCGAAACAATCCGGATATTGACCCGTGTAAAGTGGAGATCTGCCCCAATGCAATAGAACCCAGGTTCTTATCGATAAGCAGTGAAGAAAAGATCAGATTGAGGGAAACATACGGCTTGCCGACGGATCAGAAGATTTTCATTTACGGAGGAAATCTTGGAAAACCGCAGGGGATAAACTTTATCATTGAGTGCATAAAAAAATGCCGGGAAATCAAAGAAGCTTATTTCATGATCGTGGGGTCAGGGACAGAATTTCAGAAACTGGAACAATTTGTAAAAAGCGAGCGTCCCCAAAATATAAAGCTTTTGTCAAGTATCCCCAGGGATGAGTTTGAGAGATTGACAGCGGCCTGCGATATCGGTTTGATCTTCCTCGACCACAGGTTCACGATCCCCAATTTTCCCAGCAGGCTTTTGTCCTATATGCAGGCAGGCTTGCCGGTGCTTGCGGCAACGGATGTAAATACAGACATAGGAAAAGTAATTGAACAGGAGAACATCGGGTATTGGTGCGAGAGCGCGGATCTGGATACATTTCAATCTCTCGTGCAGAAATTGGCGCATGAAGAAAATGGATTTGCAGACCCAAGAAAAGTACTGCAGGAGAAATATTCGGTTCAGGTGGCATTTCGAACGATTATGGAAGGGCTTTCGATTTACGGGGATTGATACCCCAAGGGCATACCGTATTACAGGCCCCTGGCGGGGCGGGCGGACTTCGTCCAATAAAGTATAGTAGGGGAATCACATGAAGATTTTGCAGATAAATACGATTTACAAAGAAAAGAGCACTGGCAGGACCTGCTGGGAAGTTGAAAAAATGCTGGAAGCAAAAGGGCACGGTTCGTTTACGGTACATCAGGTTGGAGATACCTCAGATCCCAAACATAGTTATGTGGTCAACAGTAAACGAGGCTATTACTTTCATAAATTAATGTCAAGAGTTACGGGGCTTGACGGGTATTATTCTTATTTTGCCACCAAACGTGCGATAAAAGTGATTCGGAGATATGAGCCGGATATCATTCATTTAAGAAATTTGCACGGGGCATACCTTCATCTGCCAACCCTTTTTAAGTTCTTATCACTATATGATAAGCCTGTCGTTTACAATCTCCATGATACTTGGGCTTATACCGGGAAATGCCCGGAATATGAAAGCGCGGATTGTGATAAATGGAAGCGTGAGTGCAAGGCCTGCCCACAATGGAAGCGATATCCGAAGAGTTATTTTTTTGACAGGAGTAAAAAGATTTTTCATGATAAAAAACGCTGGTACGCAGGTATAAAGGATCTGACGGTTGTTGGAGTGTCTGATTATATGAAAATGGAAAGCTTTCAGTCAGCAATGTTTCAGGGAAGGCGGATTGAAAGAATTTATAACTGGGTTGATCTGGATAACTTTCATCCCTATGATGAGGTGCAGAATCGGGAATGCAGAGTCAGGTATGGGATGAATGATAAATTTCTTGTAGTAGGAGTTTCCTCTTACTGGAGAAAAAATACAGAGTATGAAGAAATCTGTGCTCTCGCAAAAGAACTCGGGGATGAGGCGCAGGTATGTCTGGTAGGAGGAGTGGATATTCAACTTCCATATGCCAATATGCATCATATCCCCAATGTGGACTCTATGGAAGAATTGGCACGAATATATTCCTGTGCAGATGTTTTTGTAAATTTGTCAACAGCAGAATCTTTTGGCAAGGTAGCTGCGGAAGCCCTTGCCTGCGGTACGCCGGCGGTCGTATATAATACCACAGGTATCAAGGAGATTGCGGGAGAGGGATGCGGAGGCGTGGTTGATCAGCACGATATCACAGGGATGAAAGAAAAACTTCTGGAGTTTAAGGGGAAGGAAAAGAAAAGTTATGTTCCTGTATGCAGAAAAAGAGCGGAGACGCTGTTTCATTATAAGATCAATGCAGAGCAGCTCATCAGCCTATATAAGGAAATTTTGGAGAAGAAGCAATGAAAGATGAAAAAAAATTTTTTGAAGTAAATATCAATACATATGACGGAAGAAAGGATTTTGCAGTTTATAGGCCATCGTCATTAAACCAGCCGCGGCCAAATTCTGTAATGTTTGTTATGGAAAAATATGTTGATATGGCCTCAGCGTTGGGGAAAGTGGAAAATTGTCTGGTCTTCTGGCCGAAAGGGATCCAGGCGCCAGAGGAGATAACGAAAAGACATGCAGTTATCTATTCGGATGCACCACGAAAAGCATACAATCGTTTTTTTCGCGATAACGGGATTAAGTATTATCCTCCTCAGGAGGAATTTGAGATGGTACAGGGCGCTATGATCTGTAAAGGCGCAACGCTTGGTGAAAATTGTACCATAATGCCAGGGGCGTACATAGGAGGGGACGTGACGCTTGGAAATAACAGTTATATCGGATGTGGTACAAAACTTGTAGGCCATGTAGAAATTGGAAATGATGTGGTTATTCGGGAGAATACGGTGATTGGAGCTGACGGCCTGACGACAGAGCGTGATGAGGATGGCAGCGCCTTAACTATGCCGCAATTTGGCGGAGTGGTGATAGGCGATCAGGTACAGATTGGTGCGAATACCGTGATAGGGCGTGGAGCGATCGATAACACGGTAATCGGAAAAGGCTGTAAAATTGATAACTGCTGCTTCATTTCACATAATGTGATACTGGAGGAAAATGTTTTTATAGTGGGTGAAACATTGATGATGGGGAGCTCAAGAGCTGGAAAACAGGCATATATATCCGGTAATGCGGTGATTAGAAATAAGGTCATGATAGAAGAAGGGGCGTTTGTTGGAATGGGCGCAGTCGTGACGAAAGATGTAAAAAAAGAAACAACGGTAATGGGGAATCCGGCGAAAGAGAGGCATTGACCAAAATGAATTATAAGCCAAGTTATGACGAGTACAGAAAGATACTTAAGGACATAAAAGCTTCTGGGAAATTGATGGATTATAAAGAGGCTTTGAGTGCTGATGAGTTTTTAATTCTTCGGCATGATGTGGAATTTTCGCTGGAAAGAGCATATAGGATGGCACAGGTTGAAGCAGTTGAGAAGGTAGCGTCCACCTATTTTGTGCAGATAACGAACAATTCATATAATGCATTATCCATGCAAAATAGAAAACGGATCAAAGAGATATCTGATATGGGGCATAAGATTGGCTTGCATTACCATTTGAATCAGGTCACCGACCCTTTAAAGACCAGAGACGGCATTCGGGATCAGATCAGGATAATGTCGGAGATGTGTGGGATTTCCATCGACCGCTTCTCTATACATAGGCCGGTAAGGGAAGTTTACTATAACTCGATTCCCATTGAAGGCATGATCAATGCATATTCGTCTGAATTTTTTACTTTGACAGAGGAAGGTGCAACGATTAAGGAAGAAGATCTTGAGGTAAAATACATTGCCGATTCCAGACATAGATGGAATTATGGTTATCCAGATGTTGATACTTTTTCCCGAAATAGAAAGATACAGTTACTCATCCATCCGGATTTTTGGTCCGAGGAAGGGTGTGACGCAAAGAGGAATTTTGAGAAATTGATAGAAGAAAACATCACGGCCTATATACAGACACTTGATGGTGAATGTAAGCATTTCTCGGGTTTTAAGGATGAAATGAGTGTAAAATATGGAACCAATAGAGAGTGAATCTATGAGGAATAGGAATGTATTTAATGATGTTGGGAATTGCAGCGGTTTTTGCTGTGATGGGATATTTTGACAGGAATGCAGATAAGAGACTATTTTGTATAGAGCTATTTCTAATGGGCGCAATGTTGTGCTTAAGGTACGGCCAGGGGACAGATTATTTTGGATATGAAGCAAATTATTCCCTTGTGCCAAAAAATATTGATATGCATTTTTTGTTCCATAATGGGATCCATGGAGAGGTTGGATATACGTTTATAGCAGAGATATTCCGAAGCTTGGGCGCACCTTTCCCTATCTTTGTGGCAGTACTGTCTCTGGCAATGATGCTCATGACATATCATGGGATCAAAAGATATCATGGGATAAAAACGATCGCCGTGCTGTTACTTTATCCCACATATTATCTTACCTTTTACTATGGTATTCGCCAGGGATTTGCGCTGGCTTTCACGTTATATTTTATTCTGCCGGCATATGTGAAAGAAAAAAAGCTGAAATATGTTTTTTTAGTGTGTTTTTGCGCTACGATGCATAAGTCAGTGCTTATCCTACTGCTTCCGCTCTTTGTAGACAAGATAGTGAAAAAGTGTGAACGGCTGATATTGTTTGGTGCTATAGCGGCTGGGGTTATGCTCGGTCTGTTTCTGCGAACAACTGGTTTTACATGGAGTTATGTGTATTTTAGTCCCAGTTATAGCGCCATAGCGTTGAGAGTCATCTTGTTTATTGCAATTGTTCGCCTGTACCGGTGTTCGGGGAAAAAGGATGAAATAAGTAATAGAATCTTTCGGTTCTATTTCATAGGGTTTTGCATTTATCTTGCATTATGTCCTGCAGGATTTGTGGCGCATAGGGTAACGGCATACATGAAATTTTCTGAGATTATATTATTTTCAAGATTGCTGGCAAATAGGAATGAGATGATGCATGTTGGCAGAACCATGCGTACGCTGAAACGGTATGTCTGTCTGTTGGTTATAATGATATGCATGGTAGAGGGAGTGAAGAATATAAACAGTTATATAGGACAGGGGGAATATTATTCAGGAATACATTTTTATAATTATCCGTATGTATCTGTATTCAATAAAAAAGATATATATAAGTACAGGGAAAATGAGTTCCTTCAAGTGTTCCCGGATGTGTTCCAATATTAACCAGTAGAACAGCATTTTTTAGTGTGTTAAAAAGGGTAAAAGTATGAAAGATGTAAGGAATAAGCTCTATGCAGAAAGGGTAACTCCTGACAGGGAACAATATTTCTTTGGCTATTATGATATTTCACCGGAAAGTCCTGACGGGAGCAAGATACTGATCAATAAAGCGCCGTTCATCGACCGGGCACCGGAAATCAGAGATGAACTTGAAGTGGGGTACATGGATGCGGATACCCTTGTATATACTCCGATCGGGAAAACGGCGGCGTGGAATTTTCAGGAGGGGAGCAGGCTTCAGTGGTTGGATGAAACACGGGTCATCTATAATGTTCGAGAAGGGCATCAATTTCATTCTGTTGTGTATGATATTGCGAAAAGAAGCCGGATCAGGACATACGATATCCCCATATACAGCGTTTCTTGTGAATATGCGCTTTCTTATAGCTTTACCAATAATAAGTATAGCTATGCGCATACAGATGAGGAATTATTGAAAGATCCGTGGAGGGACGGCGTATATCTTTTGCATCTAGACAGTGGGAGATATCACCGGATCATATCAAACGAAACGCTGGACGAGCTGGCGGGAATTACTGTATCCAACGGGCAGGTGGAATATTGTGTATTTAATCCGGCAGGCGATCAATTTTATTTGTACTATAGGTGGAGTGAAACGAATGGCGCTGCACATACGATGCTATGTGTTTCGGATTTGGAAGGATGTGTAAAGATACTTTTAAATAGTAACTTTATATCTCATGCTGGATGGTGCGGGAACGGTAAGATTA
Source organism: Lachnospiraceae bacterium (assembly GCA_022790855.1). Taxonomy (GTDB): domain Bacteria; phylum Bacillota; class Clostridia; order Lachnospirales; family Lachnospiraceae; genus 14-2. The sequence continues at coordinate 13,602 of JAAVYA010000037.1, forward strand.
CAGCCTGGGGGCGGCTGCCTAGCAGGATCAATACGGTGCAAGGCAATTCCTTTTTAAAGAATACTGGTTTATGGAAGGTAGCTGTCACTATATTTCATCATACGGTAAAAAGCTCAAAATTACGACAAAGGATTACAAATGATGCTTACATTATGTTTGATTTAGCAAGCGGGAAAGTGTATAAACTTGAAAATACGTGCTTTACCAGTGATGGTCATTGTACATGGTCTTCCAATGAACAGTTTATGCTTACAGATACATATCCAGATGAGGATAATAAAAGACATCTTATGATATATGATATAGAACAGGATTTGGTTTATTTGCTTGGAAAGTTCTATTCATATCCTGAAAAGATGAAAGAGAAGGACAGTTTATGGAATTGCAGCGCTTTGCGTTGTGATTTGCATCCAAAATGGGGCCAGGGGAAAAGATATATATACTTTGACTCTGTACACGAAGGGTATAGGGGAATGTACCGTATGGATGTATCAAAAATTTTGGAGAACAGAATGGATGACGAGTAAGGAGAATAAAAAGGTAAGAGTATTGGCTATTTTCAAGGCGCCTGCACCGTATATTGATCCGCTACTGCAATTATGGGCGACCCATCCGAAGGTGGATCTTGTGGTTGCATATTGTGTAAAAACGACAGATGGCGAGACCTATTATGATCCAGTGACCGGAAAGAAAGTTGCATGGGGGACAAAACTTTTGGGGGGGGGGTACAAATATTTGTTCCTTGAAGATAGCATGGAGGCAATCGGAAAAAGTGATTTTAAGATATCTAACCGCAGGATAAAAAAATACATTCGGGATCATCAGTTTGACGTTATTTTAATGGGAAGCAGCTACTGTTCCCCAACCACATGGATGGCAATACAGGAAGCGAAGAAAAAGCATATTCCGATGATCACAAGGATGACAGTAGAGGCTGGGCGTAAGAGAAATGCTGGTGTTTTGCTAGTGAAAAAGTTACTTGTAAGCAGATATTGTAAGAATATGGCAGCGGGGGTGTATGAGTGCAGGCAGCAGAAGGAATATATGGAACATTATGGTATGAGGAAGGAATCCTTATTTTCCGCCCCGTGTGCAGTGGACAATGGTTACTTTAGCACACAATGTAAGAAGTATCACAAAAGTGCCTTGCGGAGTGAACTTGGGATTCCAAGGGAAGCAGTCGTTTTTGTGGCAACAGGGGCGCTGATCCCGAGGAAACGGCAAAAAGACGTGATACAGGCATTAAAAATATTGAAGGAAAAAGGCATAGAGCCATATTACTATATGGTGGGAGACGGGGCTGACAGGAATGAGATTGAATTATTAGCGGAAAAAAATGGTTTGAAACATGTATATGTAACAGGGCAGCTCCCACAGAATGAAATGAGCAAGTATTTGAGGTTATCAGATGTATATATCCTGTCATCTGAAAATGATGCATCGCCTAAGGCTTTGAATGAAGCTATGAATTTCTCCCTTCCCATCATTATTACAACAGGTGTGGGAACGGCAGAGGAGTTGCTGAGGGATGGGAAAAATGGGTATATCTATCCGCCTGGAGATGTAAATGCGCTTGCCATCATAATGGAACAAATCATGGAAAGAACAGATAGAACCCGGATGGGTGAGATCGGGAGGGAAATCGTGGAAAGATATGATTACAACCGAATGATTGAGGGATGGATGAATGCGGTTCAATATGCGATGGAGCATACAAAGGGAGAAAAAGAATGAACCCATTGAGAGGTATTGGAGTAAATGGAAGGATTGTTGTAAGAAACAGTATTTATTCCATGCTGGGGTCGGTCCTTGGCCAGTTTGTTGCGCTTTTGTCCTCATTGGCAATGGGAAGGCTGTTAGGGGTTGGCGGGCTGGGAAGTTATACGTTCGCCATGACATTTTCCGGGCTTGTATTTTTGTTTTTGAATCTTGGCCTTAGTGGGATCTTTCAGAGGAATATATCACAGGACAGAACGTCTGCAGAAAAAAATTATGCAAATGCCCTGGCAATACGTTTCCTTTTTTCCATACCAATGTCTCTTTGTATTGGAACCGTCTGCGTGTTTGCCATGCATAGGCAGGATGATTTATGGATTCTTTTATTGTCTTGTATTTATACAGGGTTTACAGGGATTTTTGGTCTTGCAGCAGATGGCATAACGGCAGTAGAAAAATTTCGTGTAACATTTCTATTTGGCATGTGCCAGAAAATATTATGCTTTCTCACAACGTTTATAGCACTGTATGTTACAAAAAGCATGCTGGTGATGTTGTTGTTCCATGACATTATTTTCTTCATATTGATAATAGTTGAATTGATCTATGTGAATAAATCCCTTTGCAAAATTCATTTGGAAATAGATTTCCCATTTTGCAAAAAGATGTTGAAAGAAGCTTTTCCAGCTATTTTCGGAGCTGCGGCAGAATTTTTGAGCCTTAAAAGCGATACGTTGATACTTACATTGATGTTGGGGGAAGTGGCTACGGGCCTGTATTCTGTCTCTAGCAACATATATATTGCGGCAAGTTTTGTCCCATTGGCTATGGCGAAGGCAGCAACACCAACCTTTAACCGCATGATTGCGAATAAAGAAAAGGTTGACAATTTAGTACGGAGAACGTTTCAGATGATGGCGTTATCGTCCATCGTTTTAATCATAGGAATATTTGTTTTTGCCAGATTTGGTATCGTACTGTTGTGGGGAAAGGATTTTGAAGGAGCAAGTGTATCATTAAGGATATTATCGATCAGTCTCTTATGTATGCCAGCGAACAGGTTTCTAGGGGAAATGCTTGTAGGATTGAAACAGCAGGCGCTGGTAGCAAAATGCAGTGTGACAGGAGCAATCTTTAATATCGTTGCCAATATAATTCTTGTACCGGTGATGGGATTGAATGCGGTGGCCATAACTACGGTGGTTACGGAATGCCTGGTTATGCTTATGGAAGGGTACTTCTATAAACGGATTCAGACATGCTCCATAGGATAAGGAGATATAGAAATGTTTATGTATATGTTTGAACGTGCAAAAAATAAAATCAAGCGTCTCTATAGACGGGCAGTGTTTTTGGATACGATAAAATCAAAGCAGAAAAGTTTGTATGTAGTTGGCGATTATACGTTGATCAATAGAAATGTTACGATAGGCCAAAATGTAGTGATTTATCCCAATGTGATGTTTTTTGGACAAGGCCCTATTGTGATTGGAGATAACGTCAATATAGGAAATGGAACCATCCTATATGCCTCTGATACTCGGGGGGGGGGTATAACTATCGGAGATCATGTGATGATTGCGGCCCATTGTTATATTATAGATAACGATCATGGTATGGAAGCAAATATCAACATGATGGAGCAAAAGGATCGTGTCAAAAAGGTGATAATTGGAAATGACGTTTGGCTGGGCGCCGGCGCAAAGATTTTGAAAGGCAGTGTGATTGAAGAAGGTGCGGTGGTGGGCGCAAATGCCGTTGTAAAGCAGACGGTACAAGAAAACTGCATTGTTGCAGGCGTTCCGGCAAAGGTTATAGGACAAAGAGGATAAAATGAAGAAAATTTATTATTTGGCGTATTACTCCAATGATGAAAAAGGAAAAAAAAGAGATGCTGTGCCTGCTGCTGACCTGCAGGCGTCATATTTAGCACAGGTATTTTCCAAGATAGGTTATGAAGTGGAAATTATAGCTCCAAATGCCCGATATAGCGGAGAGAAAGCGTTCTCGATACAAAAAGGGTTTACAAAAAAAATAAACAGTACTGTGACGGTACGGTATTTTAATTGTATAGAATCGAAATATAGATTCGTTCGTTCTCTTGCGGCGAGGCTTACTTATTTCAGCGCTTTCAGATATATCAAAAAGCATGATGGGATATGGGTGATCTATCATTCCCGATTGTTTTATCCGTATTACCATCTGTTCCAGCGCTTAAGGCGGAAGTATATCCTGGAGTTAGAGGAAATCTATTCTGATGTGATCGGCAACAGCCGGCTGAGGCGTAAGGAGATCAAAGAAGTAAAAAAAGCATCGGCCTATATTCTGCCCAGTATCCCTCTGGCTGAGGAAATCACGGATGGGAAAGAGTACACTCTTTATCATGGATCCTGCAGGGCGGAAAAGAAGATAGGAAAGGGATTTCAGGACGGTAGAATCCATGTAGTATATGCGGGGACGTTTGATCCAAGGGTGATAGGGGAGCATTTTTCCCTCATCCAGGCGGCACAATACCTGGATAAGCGATACCATATCCACATCATTGGTTTTGGAAGGAACCAGGCAGATGTAGACAGGATCATCTCAGACGTACATAGCATGCAGGGGTTACCTTGTAAAGTATCTTATGACGGCCTTTTATTGGGGGATGAATATCTTGCCTTTTTGCAGAGCTGCCATATTGGGATGTTTTCCAAGGATCCTGATGGGAAAGATATGAATTCCTCGTTTCCATCAAAAATTATGTCTTATTTGGGCAATGGACTGCGTGTGGTAGCCACAAGGGCGGACAGCATTGAAACATCTGAAGTGGGAAGCATTGTGTATTTTTGTGACAGCAACAAACCGGAGGATGTGGCAAAAGCGATTATGGATGTAGATATGGATACTCCCTACGACAGCAGGAAGGAGTTAACTGAAATTGAAAACAGACTGAAAAAAAGTTTAAAACATTTAATGCAAAATTATAAGGGAAAAGGAGAATAACGTATGTTGGATTTTGGAAATGTTTTAATCATTGGCGCACATTATGATGATTCGGAATTAGGTGCAGGAGGTACGGCGGCAAGATTGATCCGGGAGGGGCATAAGGTCTATAAGATGACACTGACAGATACTGTTGTAAAATCTGAGGATATGAAGCTTGATATAACGAATGACCGGGCTAGGGATAACAGCAAAAATGCCTGCCTTGCGCTTGGAGGGGTAGAGGAATTGGAGATTCCACTTCAACCTTATGGAAATCTTAGGTACACACAGGAAGGGATGCAGGCGATCGAGCATCTGATCTTGGAAAAAGCGATAGATACCGTGTTCATGCATTATGCCGATGATTACAATACAGATCATTTAGAAGCGCATAAAATATGCAAAACGGCGGCGCGCCATGTGAAGAATCTTTTCATGTACCAATCGAACCCTTATATCATTTACGAGCATTTTTGCCCTAATTATTATATTGATATCTCAGAGTTTGTAGAAATGAAGAGAGAGGCTTTGGACTGTTACGACGCGGAGCACGACCGCTGGGGTCATTTGTTTCGTACCAATATACAGAGGAACGAAATTTGGGGATATGGAAATCATGTGAAGAGTGCGGAAGGTTTCTGTGCGATTAAGACATTTGTATAAGAAGACAATGGAGGGAAAATAAAATGGAACATAAAGAATTTTCCGGCACATGGCAGGAAATCTGGACTCAGAAAGGCGCCATTGCAGGGGATAGAGAAGACGCCCTCGAAATGGGCGGGTGGAACAAGACGTTTACTTCGGCAGAAGAAATTGTGGGTAAGATCGTAGATTTCCTGGATATAAAGCCAACGGACCGGGTGCTTGAAATCGGGTGTGGAACTGGAGGTATGGCGCAATACTTGGACTGTAATTATGTGGGGATAGATTATTCCAGTACTTCTATACAAAAATGTATGGAATTTTTTCAAAAGCCGGCTCTGTTTGCAGAAGCAAACGATCTGCCGTTTAAAGATAAGTATTTCGATAAGTGTTTTGCTTATGGCTGTTTCATGTATTTTCCGTCTATGGAATATGTGGAACAGGTAGTCGGCGAAATGAAACGGGTGACGAAAGGCGGTATTTTTATTGGAGAAATGCCTCGTGAGTCTCATGAACCAAAACATTTGCTTTTTCAGGAAAGCGATATGGAAATGCTTGGCCTTAAGACCATGAAAGGGTGGGCCGAGCCGTATACGGAAGTGCGGTTTAGTGCGTATAGTTTGTAGCAGGTCAGATGGAAATATCGTTTTGTTTAAACCGGACGCCGCCATCTGCGATACATAAGTTCTGGGCGGTGGCTGATCGAAACGATATTGTTGCTGGAACGGTTACGACTGTGTTTTATTTTAGGGGAGTATGTTTGTGCAAAGTAAGAAAAAAGATTGGGTGAATATATTTTTTTGGGCGATTGTACTTGCAATCTATATAGCGTTATTTTTGGCGACAGAAAGTTTGTGGATACGGGGAGTTTCCTTTATATTGCTGACTGCTGCACTGGTATGGGGAGAGAAATATCAGTGGAAGGTGGGTTTGGTTTCGGCGGTGGTTTTTGCTGCTGTGATGTTTTATTACTCAGTAAGGGAAATTCCTGTATGGGGTGCAAGAGTGTCAGGCGCTGGCGTGGGAACGGATACAGTGTGGGGCAGGGATAGCGGATTTGCTGATTCTTTGATCTTTACAGTGGTGCGCGGCAAGAAGTGTATGCTGGATAAGGAGGGGTGGTATAACCAATACATAGAAACAATTGCTGCGGACAGTCAGATTATGGATAACATCGGCCATAAGGTGCTAAGTGGTGAAACAGCTCTTGATCATGGTTTTGTAGAAGCAGGGTGGATGCATATAGACATTCATTTTCTGTTGCTTTCAGAGGAGGCCAATGCTCGTTTTGAAGAGGGGGAGAGCGTATACCTTTATATAAATCCCAGTGGATTATCTAAGGCGGACGCCATTGCCATATGGAATGATAAGAAAGGAAATATATATATTGAAAGTTATGAGTAATAATAAATACGTGAAAATAACAGTGTATCTGTTGCTATATTTGATTTCTGTGATAGTTGCGATGACGCTGAGAAACAATTATTACCATCTTGGGCTGGGAAATCCGTTATATCTTGAGATTGATAAAATGACAAGAGGATTTCAGTTTAAGCAGATATTTGCCAGTATCATTCTTTTTATGGCCGGGTACTGCATTGCGGCAGTTATGCTGCCATTTTTGTCAGAACTCTCCAAAATCATTCTTTCTATGCCCCTTGGAATAGCCGTGTGGGGACTTGCATCGGTAACATTGCTGATCTTACGGATTCCATATACCAGGATCACGTCATTTGCTGGGGCTGCGATATGGATTGCCGTATTGCTCTTTCGGCATCGGAAGGGCTTTTCATCCGTAAAAGGGAGATTTCTGCTGAGGGCATTGGCGATTGCGGCGATCCTTGCGAATCTTTTTTCTACAGGCTATCCAAGATATACGGTGACGAGCGATACGCATTATTGTGTCTATATGTACGGAAGACTGGTAGCAGCGACTGGGAAACTGAGCGCCGATGTGGTGGGAGATATGATGGAGACGACGGGAATCATGCCTGCGCTCATGTCGTCCTTTGCCGTGTTTTGTGGGTTTGAGACAGTTCAGGTGATACATTACATTTTGATGACAAGTCTGATGGCGGGGATGGCTGTCTATTTATATAAGGTATGTTTGGGTATGTTTTTACCAAAATGGAAGCGTATCGGTCTAGTGGCGCTTTTACTGCTTACGGCAGCGGCGCCGCTGTTTTTGATGTACGATTTGATCATATCCCATTCGTGGATTATGGTTTATATGTTCTTTACAGCGACAATGGCAAAAGAGTATGCGTGGGTGAAGGATAGAGCAGTAGGGGGTGGTGTAATAAGTTTGTTGTCGCTTTTCTTTTCCTGGCTCTCACTTTGCCGGGTAGAGGCGATTGTAACGGTTGTATTTATGGCCGTTTGCATCAGTTATTTGGGATATTCTCGCAGGGAAATTGCGATTTGTGTTATTCCTTCTATGGTTTTGGCATGTGTCTTTCATTTGGAAAATCAGATTATGATACTGGGGAATAAAGATTTACCTTATGGAAGTGTATTTATAACAAAATCTGTATTGCTCTTGATGGCAGCAGCCGTTGTGCTTATGGCGGCATACATTTTATTGTATGAAAAAGCATGGGTTAAGCGTTTGCATCGATACCTGCGTTAAATGAAGAAAAGACGATAGGCGGTATTATTGATGAGATCCCCCAAATGCTTTATGGTGAAAAATTGAACATGGAGGTAGTCGTCATTAACGATGGCTCCACAGACGGGACAGAAGAAATAGCAAAGGAGCATGGTGCATTCGTGATCAATCACAGTTTACCCCAAGGGGTAGGAGCGTCTTTTTTTGAGGGTGTACGAGAAGCATTAAACAGAAGGGCGGATTATGCAGTAAATATAGATGCAGACGGTCAGATGGATCCCAAGGATATTGAAAGGCTGCTTTTGCCGATCTGGCGTGGGGGGGGGTAGATATGGTGACTGCTTCCCGGTTTATGGAGGCTGGGAAATACCCGAAAATGTCTGCCGTGAAACGATGGGGAAACGAAAGGGTCGCCGGAATTGTCAGTTCGATTGTTGGAGCTAAATACTACGATGTATCTTGTGGATTTCGGGCATATAATAAGGAAGCGCTGCTGTGGCTTAATCTTCATGGGAGGTTTACCTATACGCAGGAAACCTTTATTAATCTTGCCGGAAGCGGCCGTATCCGTATTATGGAAGTGCCGGTTGAAATCAGGGGGGAGCGGGAATTTGGCAAGAGCAGGGTCGCCTCCAGCATCGTTACATATGCAGTGAGAAGTGGATCGATCATATTGTCTGCGTTCAAGGATTATAGCCCAATCCGGTTTTTTGGAGGATTGTCAGGGATGTGTTTGATCATTGGAAGCCTATTTGAAACAATCATGCTGGCGAATTATTTCCTTACAGGGCATTTCAGGAATTATCTCTGGGCAGGATTAATTGGTGCGTTTATGGCAATGACAGCAATGATTTTCCTGATTCTGATGATTGTTTCAGATACGCTTGGAAAGATAAAGCGGACAGAGGAAGAGATACTTTATTTTAACAAGAAAAGGGAATATTACGGCGATGACGAATGGGAAGCTTAATAAGGTACTTTTATGGAATTACGTAAGCCTTGGGATTATGGCTGTAGTAGGGCTTTTGATGAATGCTTTGATTGTCCTGTATTATGATTCCGACGCGCTGGGTGTTTTTAGCGAGACTTATGCATGGTATATGATCCTGTCCCAAATTGCTGTTTGGGGAATCCATATGGCAGTTGTAAAATATGTTCCGGAGACAGACTGTGAAAAAGAGCGGGGAACGATAGTAAGGACGGCTGTAATGATTTCGATTATTACAGCGCTGCTGGTAACAGTGGTGTCAGAAACGGTGTTGTATTTTATGGATGGCGTTGCATGGAAGAGATCTATGCAAATTGCATTTCTGGGACTTATGCTCTTATCCGTCAATAAAATACTTTTGAATTATCTGAATGCGGTTGATCGGATGGTGACATATGCGGTATTTGTATCTGTTCGCTATCTTCTTTTGGGGTTGGGGATTTGGTTCTTTTCTGTGATAGGGGTAAGGCCAGAATGGCTTGCGGTAGTGTTTCCGGTAACGGAGATCATTGTTTTTCTGATAACGTTGGGATACTTTATGCTGCGGATCCCGGTCGGTGGAAAAACGGATCGGAAGGTATTCAGAAAATTGCTGTATTTTGGAACAAAAATCCTGCCTTCCTATATGGTATTGGAACTGAATACAAAGGTGGATGTGGTATGTTTGGGGATTTTGCGGTCAAATGTGTCCCAGATTGGGATATATTCTTTTTCCATATTTTTTACGGAGGGCTTTTATATGCTTTATGTGACGATCCGTAAAATGATAAATCCGGGGATTGCAGCCGCCAATAATGAGAAAAGGCTCTTAGAACAGATAACAGAAATAAAGAAGCGACTGCATAGATATGTGACTTTAGGCGGTGGCGCTGCCTATGTTGGAATCTCTATCGGATATATGATTTTTTGTAAGCTTATACAGAGGCCGGCGTACAGTGTGGGGGTGATATATATTCTTATCATTTGTCTTGCCATTGCTATAAACGGCAGGTATATTGTGTTTGGCTATCTGCTGGCGCAGGCAGGTTATCCCCTAGAGGAGTCCATACTGAATGTTTTAACGGTAGCAGGAAATTTTATCCTTAATCTGATTTTGATTAAGATTTTTGGAACGATAGGTGCGGCTGCCGCCACGGCGGTGTCCTATTTTATTTTTTCTTTTTATATGAAAATAAGAGTGAAAGAAAGAGTCGGATTTACAGTATGAAGTCAGTCATGAACGGTTGCTTGGTACAAGAATAGTAGAACGGTATAGTTTATTTGCGGCAGATAGGACAGAAAGGAATGAATAAGGGTAATGAAAAACTTTGAACATTTATATGAAGATCTTTTGGAGGGAAAGGAGGCCCTTTCTCTGATCGGACTGGGTTATGTGGGGATGCCGATCGCACATGCTTTTGCCGGGAAAGGGATTTCTGTCATTGGATTTGATTTGAATAAGGATAAAATTGAACTATATAAGGCGGGCCTTGATCCTACCAAGGAAATCGGGGATGAGGAGATAAGCAAAACAAAAGTCCGATTTACTTCTGATGAAAAAGAACTAAAGAAAGCGAAGTTTCACATTGTGGCGGTTCCAACGCCTGTAAATAGCGACCATACGCCGGATCTGGCGCCGGTTATCGGGGCATCTGAGATCGTTGGACGCAATCTGATGCCGGGAAGTATCGTTGTCTATGAGTCTACGGTATATCCCGGATGTACGGAAGACATTTGCATCCCCATTCTGGAGAAACAGAGCGGCCTGATGTGCGGGGTAGATTTTAAGGTGGGATATTCCCCGGAACGTATCAATCCAGGAGATAAGATCCATCGGCTGGAAAATATTCATAAGATTGTATCGGGAATCGATCAGGATTCATTGGAGATTATAAAAAAGGTGTATGATCTTGTCATTGAGGTTGGAACCCATCCCGTTTCTAACCTTCGTACGGCGGAAGCGGTTAAGGTGGTAGAGAACAGCCAGCGCGATATCAATATTGCTTTTATGAACGAGCTGGCCATGGTATTTGACCGCATGGATATTGATACCAATGAAGTTGTTGATGGAATGAATACCAAATGGAATGCCCTTGGATTCCGTCCAGGCCTTGTTGGCGGGCATTGTATCGGTGTGGATCCCTATTATTTTACATATGAGGCAGAGAAACTGGGATACCATAGCCAGATTATTTTAAATGGGCGTATTGTGAATGATGGGATGGGGGCATATGTAGCAGAGGCGGCGCTACGGAAGATGATTGAAGCGGGACAGGCTCCCAAAAAGAGCAAGGTGGTCATTTTAGGCCTTACATTTAAGGAGAATTGCCCGGATGTAAGAAATAGCAAGGTGGATGATATTATAAAGTGTTTGAATACGTATGAGATTGAGCCGGTCGTTGTTGATCCGTGGGCTGCTGCGGACGAGGCGAGACGAGAATACGGCATAGAGCTTGCCGAGATTTCTGATGTACATGAGGCGGATTGTATTATTGTGGCCGTAGCGCATGATGAATTCAAAAGGCTTGGGCTGGATGATTTGAAGAAGCTGTATCGCTTATCGAAAGATGAAGAGAAGGTTCTATTAGATGTGAAAGGGGTGTATAAGGTATCGGACTTGAGTAAGAGTGGGATGAAATATTGGCGATTGTAGGTGACCGTTGGGCGCTTGGGAGTTTGCATTTTTCTGCAATAAGAAGAGCAAGAATATTTTTTGCGAAAAAATCCTTTCAAATTTGTTGTAAAAAAAGGCAGCTTTTTGTATAATCAAGAAAAGAAAAAGATTTTTTTCACACAACAATAGAAAGCATACACCACGAAAGGAAACACCCAAATGAAAATAGCAGTAGCCGGAACCGGATATGTAGGTTTGTCCATCGCCATCCTTTTATCTCAGAATCACCAGGTAACAGCCGTGGACATCGTGCCGGAAAAGGTAGAGATGATCAACAACCGAAAGTCCCCCATCCAGGATGAATATATTGAAAAATACCTGGCTGAAAAGGAATTAAACTTAACAGCCACAATGGATGAGAAAACAGCATATCAAGACGCCGATTTTGTCGTTATTGCGGCTCCCACCAACTACGACAGTAAAAAGAACTTTTTTGACACTTCTGCTGTGGAGTCGGTGATTCAGGCGGTAATCTCCTATAATCCCGACGCCGTAATGATTATCAAATCCACGATTCCCGTGGGTTATACCTCTTCTGTCCGGGAAAAATATCACTGTGACAATATCCTGTTCAGCCCGGAATTCCTGCGGGAGTCTAAGGCTCTGTATGATAATCTGTATCCCAGCCGGATTATTGTGGGGACGGATGTGCAGAATGCCAGGCTTGTGAAGGCTTCCAATACATTTGCGGACCTGCTTAAGGAAGGCGCATTAAAGGAAGATATCGAGACATTGATCATGGGATTTACGGAAGCAGAAGCAGTGAAGCTGTTTGCCAATACGTATCTTGCCCTTCGGGTGTCCTTCTTCAATGAGCTGGATACCTATGCGGAGATGAAGGGGTTGGACAGCCACCAGATTATTGAAGGGGTGTGTCTGGATTCCCGTATCGGCAATCATTACAACAATCCTTCCTTTGGATACGGCGGTTACTGCCTGCCCAAGGACACAAAGCAGCTTCTTGCCAATTACGGAGATGTGCCCCAGAATATGATGTCCGCCATTGTGGAGAGCAACCGGACTCGGAAGGACTTTATTGCAGACCGTGTGTTGGAGCTGGCCGGCGGGTACGAGGCGAACGATGAGTATAATGCGGTGATGGAGAAAGAAGTGGTGATTGGGGTATATCGTCTGACCATGAAGACCAATTCCGACAACTTCCGGCAATCCTCCATTCAAGGCGTGATGAAGCGTATTAAGGCCAAGGGGGCCACCGTTGTGATTTATGAGCCGTCTTTGGCGGACGGAAGCACCTTTTTCGGCAGTAAGGTCATCAATGATCTGGAAAAATTTAAAGACATCAGCCAGGCAATTATTGTGAACCGTTATGACAGTTGTTTGGATGATGTGAAGGATAAGGTTTATACAAGGGATATTTTCCAAAGGGATTAGGGCGCAGAAAACAAGTTTCAGACACATTCTAAGAAGGGGTATGATGCTGTAGAACAAATGCAGGGCAATTCTGAAATAAGGAATCAGCGGAAGCGGTATTACAAGGAGGATTTGCAAATGCCTCAAATTTTTAAGTTCGATGGTATGAGTATTTTGGCGAAATTAGTTATTATTGCTGATTTACTATAGAGGTGTATATCGCAAATTCCCGAAAAATGGCGAAATATGTCAATAACATCATAAGACGGCAATATAATCCGTGTTATACTTTTTACAGTAGTATTCTGTAGAAATATAACATGGATTTTTTTGATCAAGACACGGATGCAAGGAAAAGTAAAGGCTCAGAAGTATCAATGCGGCCTGTCACAGGCGGGATTCTGACAAAAAGATTCCATTTTAAGGGGAGATAGGAATGAAGAAACATACTGGGGGAAAGAGGGAGAACCGCCGGAACATAAAAATTTTGGATAAATGCCGGAATTTATGTAGAAGCAAGCGCTGGCGAATAGCGGTTCTTTTTTTACTTGGCGGCATGTTAATAGCGTCAGGGATTGGGCTTCATTATAAAAGCAGGGTAAGAAAGATTCCTACTTGGAGTAAGGAAGGCCCCTTGATCCAGGTTGCCTGTGACAAGCCGGAAAAAGGACTTTCTATTAATTCTTTGACAGAAGAAGATGGTAAGACAACACTTACTTTTTTCTCGAATGATGGGAGCGGAAAGCAATATCATGTATGGGTCTATGTGAGCTCTGATCCCAAGGCGCCTGTGGCATGGAGTATTCACCCAGAAGCAGGGAATGTGGAAAATTGCATGGGGACTCTTTGGGAGGAGAAAACGGCAGAGGTAGAACCGTCTGGAAAATACAGCGGCTTGGCCACCAGAACCATGTTTAAGATTACATTTGGAGGAAGTGATTTGCCTATGGCGGAGATTCAACTGGCAGAGCAGAAGGATCGTGCTGTGTACAGGGAAAATGGGATTTATAGGCCCCGTTTGCCTCGGATCAGGCCATGGAATGTAAAAGCAAAGCAGTATGCACAAAAAGGGCTTATTGATTCCTCAGGGGTATATTACAAATATGCAGAAACAGGAGGAAAGGAGCCGTATGGTCCGGACATCAATGATGAGAAAATGTATTGTCCGGACCTGGATATTGGAGGAACCTATGCAAATGCATCTGCTATCCTGCAGAATGATCTGGAGCTTTCTGTGGTTTCTCCTGATACGGAGAGCCAATATCCTGCGTTGTGGTGGAGGAAACAGATGTTTTTTGAGCCATTGGTGCAATTCCAGGATAGGAAATGGGAAGCAGATATAAAACGAAACAATTTGATTGGCGGACTTCTCATCGGCCTGGGAGTGAATGTGTGTTCCGCTCTGGCGGGGTATGTGTTCCGTAATAGACAGGGGGTGCGGGAATGAGCAACCGCAATCATAAAAAGGTGCCGGAAAAAAGAAGGAAAGAAAGGCGGTACGATCTTGTAAAAGGTTGTCTGGGATTGCTGCTGTTGATAGCAGGGATTGGAATGGGCCTGGATACTGCCCGTTTGGAGGAAGTTCCCCTGTGGGTAACTGCAGGGCCTGATATCACTGTCTATCAGGAAGGGCTGTCTGCCGCAGATATCAATGTGGAATGTCTTTTGCAGGATGGACAGATCGAACTGAAATTGTTTCCCGGGGAGCAGATGGAGGAGGAGGTAAACGTCTGGCTGTCAGTAACGGATCTTTTTTTCCCATATCAATGGAAAACCTACGGCATGGATGAGATGCTTGTGGGACATATAGAAACAGAGTCCTATGATGTGCCTGAAAACTTTCCCCAGGAGAAGGTTTTGACCTCTGTAAAGAGCCAAAGGCAGGAGGGTGAAACACAGATTGCATGGTTCTTAGCCACATTAAGGCCAGGGAAAGCCGGCTGCCGTCTGCATATGGAGATGGATCCGGAAAGTCTTCAGTATGAGAAAAAGGGATATGTGAACATCCGAATGCCCCAGATTTCTGCATCCCGGGAAAACCAGGTATACGAAATGGACAGTGGGGATTTAAAGGCATTTCTGGAATCTGGAGATATGGATTTGAGAGGTGTTTTTGCAAGTTATATGATAAATGGAAAGGAATTGATGATGCCAAAGTTGCATATCGCAAGCGCTTATAAATGGGATGATGGTAAAGAATCTTATCGCCAGCTGGCCAGCGTTCGTCCGGAACAAACAGAAATCGTCAATGGGTATATCAATTGGCAGTCGGAGGTACAATGGCTGCCAGCAGTTACCATACACGACGCTTCTTATGAAAAAGGAGAAATATTTCAAAGCCTGCTGGGAGGTATTTTGATTACAGTGGGCAGCGGAATGGTCATTGCCCCTGCCGTAAGGTGGCTGGAGCAGGGCAAGACGCCAGATCAAAGGCCGGCGGTGAGGCAGAAGAGAAGATGATGGGAAGGAGAATCGATCATGCTATATAATTTCGATCATATGGATCCAGATTCCTTTGAATGGATGGTAAGAAGCCTGAATGAAAAAGTATTCGGAGTGAGATGCGAACAATATGGCCTGGGGCCGGACGGGCAGCGGGAATTTACCTTTGAAGGGGAAATAACGGATGTTGCCGGCGTGGTTTTTCAGGGAAAGACCATGGGCCAAGTAAAATATAAATTCCCGATCAGCAAAAAAGATGATTATACATGGCTGAAAGAGGAAATAGACGGGGAGCTGTCCCGGTTCCGGGAAAAGGAACCGGAATACCTGCCGGATCATTATATCCTTTACACCAATGTGGTCTTAACGCCTGGGAAAGATCACGGGGTAAAGGATAAGATCAACAAATATATAGCGGAAAACAACGATATCATAGATGATTTTATTGTGCGGGGATACGATGAAATCTGTGCGCTGCTGGAAAACAACCGGGATGTGGCCACTGCTTATGCCAGCCATATCCTGCCGGGGGATCTGCTTATGGAGGTCTTACAGGAGTACCTGGATCGAGAGAATTATCTTCCGATGCTGAAAACATATCTTGCCTATGAATTTCAGGGGGAATTGTGTACCAGGATGGAGCAGGCCGGTTCTTTTACCGAACAAAAGGTGTCCATCGAGCGGGTATGCGTAGACATTCAGGTGCAGAACCGCAAAGAGGACAAGGTGGAGAAGTTTGCCGAAATGGTAATCCGGTTAGGGAATGGGGTTTTGGGATACCGAAAGAAGCAGGAGCGTTCCGGGGAAGAGGCGCGGCTGCAGCAGGATGAGAATTTTGTATTGATTGGAGGGCCGGGACAGGGAAAGACTACCATATGCCAGTTCATTGCCCAGATTTACCGGGCAAATTATTTATATCAAATGGGGGACCGCTCCCAGGAAGTACTGGATTTTAGAAGGGAGATCAAAAAAGAGTATTCTTACGAGGCTTCCTGTACCAGGATTCCTTTTAAAATCGTGCTGCGGGATTATGCGGCCTGGATCCGGCAGAGGAAAGAGAGGGGGAAGGAAGAAAATATATCGGTAATTGCATATATGCAGTACAAAATAAAGGGACAGGAAGGGGAGGAACCTTCCTCTAAGATGATCCGTAACATGCTGGGGCAGCTTGCATGGATTTTCTTTTTCGACGGACTGGATGAAGTGCCGGACAGCTCCAACCGGAAAGAGGTGCTGGCGCAGATTCACAATTTTATTGTATTGGAGCTGCGGGAGGCGTCCGGCGACTGTATGGTGGTTGGGACAACTAGGGCGCAGGGCTATAACAATGATTTTGGAGAAAAAAGATATCAGCATTTGGAGGTTTTAGAGCTTTCTAGGGATGATTGTTTACGATATGTGGAAAAATTATTTTCCGTTATGGAGAGCCAGTGGGAAAAACGGCGGGAATATATTGAGATTATGAAAGAGGCAATGAGGGATGAAACCATTGCCCGGCTGATGAAGACGCCTTTGCAGGCTACGATCATTTCGATTCTGGTAAAAAGCGGCGGAAAGCCGCCTCATGAGCGGTATTCACTTTTTCAGCAATATTATGAAACCATGGTGCGCAGGGAAAAGCAAAAGAAGGTGATCGTGACCTTGAATGATAAGACGGAATGGATGGAAGACATCCATTTGCTTACCGCCAATCGGATGCAGGAAGAGTCGGAAGAGGAGAAAAATCCTTCGGCGGAAATCAGCAGGGAAGCCTTAGAGAGTCTGCTTAAGGATTACATCGAAGAAAAGCAGGACGATTATTATGAGCAGCAGGCGCCGGTGGAACAGAAAGTGCAGGAATTTTTAGCTGTCATTACCCAGCGTCTGTGCTTTTTGGTGGAGAACCGGGCGGGGCATTACAGTTATTCCATTCGGAGTATGCAGGAATATTTTGCAGGAACCTATCTGGTGAAAAAGTTTGGGGAGATGGATGGGCTGAATAATATAAGAAGGATTGCGTACAGTTCCTACTGGCGGAACGCCCTGTTGTTTTCCCTGGGATATATTGAAGTACAAAGAGAATGCATGGAGAAGGAGATCGGACAGCTTTGTGAGGAAATGAACGGGAAAGAAAATATTATCCGGGAAGATTACACGGCGGATAATATCTGCCTGTTTGGAAGCCAGTTGGCGTTGGATATTCTGATTGAAGATCTGTTCCGTGGGAGAACTCAGGATAAATACATAGAATTGGCAGCCAGGGTATTGGAATTTAGAGGACACCAGGCGATTGGGAAGTTCAGGCTGTTGTCTGGGGTTGCCTGTGAAAAATTGCTGCGTTATGTAAAGGAACGCCATCCGAACAAAGGAAAGACGTTATATCTCTTATTGTACTTAAATGAGAACGATAAGAACAAGCTGGATGGGGAAGTGATATCATTTTTAGAAGGCGTTGCAGAAGAAATAAGAGCAAATGCTTATATAGATGCTTTGACCTTGGGTGTTGGCGTGGGGAAAGAATTGAGAAAGGTTCTTGTAGAAAAAATAGTTGCTTATTTAGAGGAAGGGAAGGTAAAATATTTGCTTTCTGCCAGAACTCTTGAAAAAATATTGCGTACATACCAGAAAGAAGCATCTGTACCTTTGAAAAGAGAATTATTTTTACAGATGCTTTCTAAAGATAAAATGTACTGGAAAAGAGAAGGAGAGTTTATATTTGGAAAAGGAATCCTGGAAGAGGCAGTTCGTTGTTTTTGGCCGCGAAATTCCAAGAACCGTTGGAATAATAGTGTGGATATGTCGCCATCTGTCGATTTAATATGGCTGGGTGGAATGACTTCTAAAGCTTCTTCAGGTCAACTGATGGAGAAATTAGAAGAAATGAAACTGGATTTTTTGCTTGCATTTTGCAGCTTCCGTAAGGCTCCTACGCTTTGCGGTTATCGGGAGCTTTTAGAAAGGGCGGAGCAAGAAGAGGCATGTATCAGAGATGTGTACTTAAGAATGCTGCAGTTTTTTATACCTAATCGAACATATGAAAGCGAAGAAGCGTTTCAAAATATGATAAAGTCAGAGTATAAAGAGGTGCAAATGCTTTATCGGGGAGAAATGAAAGAGTTGATGAAAAAGGAAAGTACATTGCAGTTCGAGTATTCTGTGGAATGCCAAGATTTTGTATTTGATGAGTTATTTAAAGAGGGGGTTTTGTCAATGGAAGAGCTCCCCGAAATAAGCGGGCGGTTCTTGAAAATCTTTCTGTTTGTGGCAGAAGTGCAGCTGCAAGAGAGAGAAAGGAAAGGTTTCTTGTCGGAGCAGACGGCGGACAGGATGATCCATTTGCTCATGGCGGCGAAACAGAAAGAGGTTTATCGCGTAAGAACCTGTGAAATAGCTGCAGTTTTAGCAGCGTCTCAATATAGAAAGAAATTGTGGGAACTTTTGCCAGATTTTATAATGCCAGAAGATTTGATCAGCAAGAAGATAGATGATGTCTATAGTACCTTTTCAGTTACAAGGCTATGTATGGATATTGTAGAAATGAAAGCGGCTGTTTCTAATATTATAGAAAAGGTATGTTACGATGGGCAGGAAAGTAACTACTTGTCATTTATTCCCCTAATTATATCCGCCCCATTGAATATCAATGACTGCATTTCCCAAAGCCAGTTAGAGAAATTAAAGCAGCTTTCCTATGTGGTACCGGCAAATGAATTGGCGGCAAAGCTGATTCAATTATGTATGGAGGAACAAGATTCAACGCAATTATTGTTAAAAGAGATATTTTCTCTGAACATAAAGCAGGACATTATCTACAAAGAATTGGTAAGTATGCTCCGGTTCTGCGGTGGGAAAAACAGGGAGCAGGTACGGGTATGCCTTTACTTGCGTTTGGACCAGCAGGAAGAAAGGGACAGCTTTAAAATCAGACAAGAACTTTTAAGGGATCTGCAGGAAGACAGGTGCGGTGCGGCCGCCAGATAATATGGAAGTACAAAAAACTTCCGTGTTCCTGGTTTCTATATGCCCAGGTACACGGAAGTTTTTGCAGTTACATATTCAGAACACATGCAATATCAGAAAAATCAATAAACAGGTCGTCATAGATATTGACCTTGATGGTAGAATCAAAGGAATACTGGACGTTCAGCATATTTCCTTTATTATCCTATAAATCTTTAACCATTTCTATCCATGTAGCCGGCGTCATAACGGGCAGTAAGGCATCCGCATAATCTTTACGATTTCCTGTGATGATATAATCCATCCTACTGTTTTTCCCTGTCATGTACTGAACACAATCTTCAAAATCTTTCCATTTTTGACCAAACGCATCCATAATATCTTTATCTGTTACAGAAAGGATTGCCACCAACTGGAAAATATTTTCCATCACAGCATATGTCCGACTTGTATCGTGTGTTTCTTTACGGATGATATAAAAAAGATCTGTTACGGAAGATGCTGTTATGTATGCACTGGCTCCAGCCTCCTTTACCTGTCGGAATAATTCCATAGAAATATCACAGCCACTACGTTTAAACACCATGTCAAGAATCACATTGGTATCAATTAATAACTTCATATCTTTCCTGTATCCTTTCAGATCTGTATTCCTCCAGTGACTTTCCCGTATCGGGAACAGCACCTACAATATTTCTGAAAATATCATCTAAGGGCTCTGTAGAGGCAGGTTTTTCTATTATCTGCCTTGAACTGAGGAACTGCACAAAACTATATATTGTTTCTATCTGGTTTTCCGGTAGCGTGTTTAACAGATTTATCATTTTCTCCAATGTTGACATAATCATTCTCCTTCCGAAAATCTATGAGGTTGTTTTTCTTTATATATTATATCATTCTCCGTACAAATTAACTACTACTTTTTCTGTTGTAGATCGTGCGTGTAGTTGTCAATAGTTACTTGTCGTGGGGAAACGCAAAAAACCATTGCCAGAATCCCTTTCTTTGCGTATAATGAGAAAAGACTTTGCAAAAGCAGAAAGCTTTGAGAGAAGAGGAGAGCGACCTATGTTTGAAAATAAGACGTTATTGATTACAGGAGGGACAGGTTCTTTTGGCAATGCCGTATTGAACCGATTCCTGGATACGGACATTGGTGAGATCCGTATTTTCTCCAGAGATGAGAAAAAGCAGGATGATATGCGCCATGAATACCAGTCCAGATATCCCAGGCAGTTTGAGAAAATAAGGTTCCATATTGGAGATGTGAGGGATCTGCAGAGCGTGAAAAACGCCATGTACGGCGTAGATTACATCTTTCATGCCGCAGCCTTAAAGCAAGTTCCCTCCTGTGAATTTTTCCCTTTAGAGGCAGTAAAAACCAATGTGATGGGAACAGACAACGTATTGACGGCTGCCATTGAGGCGGGGGTGAAGAAAGTCATCTGCCTGTCCACCGATAAAGCGGCCTACCCGGTAAATGCCATGGGCACATCAAAAGCCATGATGGAAAAAGTCATTGTGGCCAAATCCAGGACCGTATCCCCAAAGCAGACAAGCATTTGCTGTACCCGTTACGGCAATGTCATGTGTTCCAGGGGATCGGTCATTCCGTTGTTTATTGAACAGATCCGCCAGGGCCAGCCAATGACAGTGACGGAACCCTCCATGACTCGTTTCATTATGAGCCTGGAAGAGGCGGTGGAGCTGGTGATTTTTGCGTTCCAAAATGCAGAAAGCGGCGATATTATGGTGCAGAAGGCTCCGGCTTGCACGATAGAAGTGTTAGCCAGGGCAGTAGCGGAACTCTTTGACCCGGGCCATGAGATCAAAGTGATCGGCATCCGCCATGGGGAAAAGATGTACGAGACATTGCTTACCAATGAAGAATGCGCCAATGCTGTGGATATGGGAGCGTTCTACCGGGTGCCTTGTGACAAACGGGATTTGAATTACGACAATTATTTTAAGAACGGAAATACGGAGCGCACGAAGCTTACAGAGTTTAATTCCAGCAATACTCAGCTTTTGGACGTGGAGCAGGTAAAAGAAAAACTGCTGGAGTTATCTTATATCCGGGAAGAATTGGAGAAAACACCATGAAAATTTTAGTGACAGGGGCCAGAGGATTTATTGGTAAAAATTTAATTGCCACACTGAACAATATCCGTTTGGGGAAGGATACGTCTTTTGATCTGCCAGAGGGATTGGAGATTTATGAATATGATGTAGACACCAATTCTGAGCTGTTGGAGTTGTATTGTAAAGACTGCGATTTTGTGTTTCATCTGGCTGGCGTAAACCGCCCTAAGAACCAGGAAGAATTTATGGAAGGGAATTTCGGATTCACCTCTGTTTTGTTGGATACCCTGAAAAAGCACAAAAATAATTGTCCTGTGATGTTGGCGTCTTCCATCCAGGCAGCCCTTGACAATCCCTATGGCCAGAGCAAACGGGCAGGGGAGGAGCTGATTTTTGCATATGGAAAAGAAACTGGGGCAAAGACGTATATCTACCGTTATCCCAATGTATTTGGAAAATGGTGCCGTCCCAATTACAATTCCGCCGTGGCTACTTTTTGCCACAATATTGCCAGGGATTTGCCGATTCAGGTAAATGACCCGACGGTTGTCATGAACCTTGTCTATATCGATGATGTGGTGGCGGAGCTTTTGGCAGCCTTAAAAGGGGAAGCCCATATGGATGAGGTAGGCTATTGCTGTGTGCCGGTGAGCCATACCATTACACTGGGAGAGATTGTAGACTTGATCTACTCTTTTCAGGCAAGCCGTAAGGAGCGCAGCGTACCGGATATGACGGAAGGAAGCTTTTCCAAAAAGCTCTATGCCACATATTTGAGCTATTTGCCAAAGGAGAGCTTCAGCTACCCCTTGAAAATGAATGTAGATGAGCGGGGAAGCTTTACGGAAATATTGAGAACACCGGACAGAGGTCAGTTTTCCGTTAATATCTCCAAACCGGGAATCACAAAAGGAGAACACTGGCATCATACCAAGAATGAAAAATTTTTGGTGGTCAGCGGGAAGGGCCTGATCAGATTCCGGAAAGTAGGGAGTGATGAAATCATTGATTACCATGTAAGCGGTGACAAGATGGAGGTCGTAGATATCCCCACAGGATATACCCATAATATTATCAATGAGGGAGATACGGATCTTGTGACCTTTATGTGGTGTAACGAATGCTTTGATCCCAGGAAGCCGGATACTTATTTTTTGAAAGTAGAGGAACCGGGGACAGAGGGAGGTATAGATGAGTAAATTAAAGCTGATGACGATCATTGGAACCCGGCCGGAGATCATCCGGCTTTCTGCCGTGATCAAGAAATGCGACATTTATTTTCAGCAGATTCTGGTTCATACGGGACAAAATTATGATTACAGCTTAAATCAAGTGTTTTTTGACGATTTGGGACTGCGGGAGCCGGATTATTATCTGGAAGCAGTAGGAGCCGATTTGGGAGAAACCATTGGGAATATCATTGCCAAAAGCTACAAGCTGATGGCAGAAGTGCGTCCGGATGCCTTGCTGATCTTGGGAGATACCAATAGCTGCCTAAGCGCCATCAGCGCCAAACGGCTGCATATTCCGATTTTCCATATGGAAGCGGGAAACCGGTGCTTTGACGAATGCCTGCCGGAGGAGACTAACCGGAGGATCGTAGACCACATTGCAGACGTGAATATGTGCTATTCCGAGCACGCCAGAAGGTATCTGAATTATGAGGGAACGGCAAAAGAGCGGACGTATGTGACAGGTTCTCCCATGGCGGAGGTTCTTAGAGGTAACTTAGAACAGATTGAAGCCAGCGATATCTTAAAGCGGCTGGGGTTAGAAAAAGGAAAGTATATTCTGTTGTCGGCTCATCGGGAAGAAAATATTGATACGGAAGAGAATTTTAACAGCCTTTTTACGGCGGTGAATGCTATGGCGGAGACATATGATGTTCCTATTTTATATTCCTGCCACCCCAGGAGCAGGAAGTTTTTGGAGCAGCGGGGGTTTGTACTGGATTCCCGGGTAAAGATGCATGAGCCTTTGGGGTTTCATGATTATAACCATTTGCAGATGAATGCCTTTGCGGTAGTCAGTGACAGCGGCACTTTGCCGGAGGAATCCAGTTTTTTCAATTCCCTTGGTAAGCCCTTTGCGGCCGTCTGCATCCGGACAAGCACGGAACGGCCGGAAGCATTGGATAAAGGGAATTTTATTCTTGCAGGGATTACGACAGAGCAGGTGCTACAGGCGGTGGATACAGCGGTAGAGATGGTAAAAAATGGAGATAACGGGTTGGATGTGCCGAATTATACGGATGAAAACGTCAGCACGAAAACGGTAAAACTGATCCAAAGCTATGTGGGAGTTGTAAATAAAATGGTGTGGAGGAAATAGTTATGAATAATACGGTAGAAAGGGAGATATCCCTGGAGAATTTATTTTGGAAGCTGCTTTTGGGATGGCGCAGATGGCTGATTCTGGGGATCGTGTTTGCAGTCTTGGTATCCGGGTTAAAATACAGAAGGGATATTTCGGCGTACAAGGCTGCGGTAGCCCAGCAGGGGAAAGAAGAGGAAAAGGAAGAGAAAGATATTATTTTAGAGCCGGAGGAACGGGAGGCTGTAGAGAACGCTAAAGAAGTAATGCGGCAACTGGATGAAGTTGAGGATTACCTCAAGGATTCCATGTTGATGAATATAGATCCTTATCAAGAGAATGTACTGACGCTGCAGTTTTATGTAGATACGAATTATGTTTTTAATTATACACAGGATAATGTAAGGGACCGTACAGAGGATATCGTTGCAGCTTATTGCAGTTATGCCAGATCCGGAAAGCTGGCAGAGGCGGTTGTAGATGCCGTGAATGAGGTGAACGGGGAGCTGCAGGCCAATTATGTGGGAGAATTGATCTCCGCAGGCGAAGGAAGCAGTATGTTTCTTATTTATGTGGTCTATCCGGATGCAGAGTACTTTGGACAGATACAAAAGGCTGTCACACAGGCCATTGAATCCCAGACAGCGGGAATTACGGAAAAAATCGGTTCCCATACCCTGGAGCTGCTGTCTGCGCAGGAATCTGTAAAGACAGACATAGATCTGGCCAGACGCCAGAAGGAGCAGAAGGATATCCTGGAGGGGTATCGTTCCAGACTGACTGCAGCCAAGGGCGCCATGACTGAGGCACAGTTAGAGGCTTTGCAGATTAGAGGAGAAAAAGACCAGCGGGAGAACGATAAAGAGGAGGAAGGCGAAGAAGGAGAAGAACCGGTAGTCCTGGTAGAACCTTCCTATAGTATAAAATATTTGATATTAGGTATCGTAGTAGGAATCTTTTTGGCATGCGTGTGGGTAGTGCTGGAGGTTTTGTTTTCCGGGAAAATCCAGGAGCCGGGAGAGATTTCCTCGTTGTATGGCGTCCGGCTGTTGGGTGAGATGACAGAGGAAAGCAAGAAAAAGCGTTCTCTTTCCGTAGTGGATAATTGGATTTTGAAGCTGAAGAACCGCAAGAAAAAGCAGTTAAGTCCCCAGCAGCAGCTTCGGATTGCCTGCTCTAATCTGGAGATTGCCTGTAAAAAAGACGGGATGGATCAAATCTATCTGACTGGAAGCGAAATTGAAAAAATGGATGAGAAACGGGTATCCGGCATTAAGGAGACTTTGAAATCATCCGGTATTACGGTGTATACGGGAGAAAATGTTGTTTACGACGCCAGCGCATTGATGGAAATGGTTAAAATCGGCCATGTGGTATTTTTAGAGCAGATTGGTTCTTCCCTGTACCAGGAAGTAGAAAAAGAAGTTCGGATTTCAAGGGAAAATGAAGTTAAGGTTATTGGAAGTATTGTAGTAAGCGAAGCGTAGGAACGAAGCAGTCTGACAGGAAGCTGGCAGGCTGCTTTTTACAATTTCTTTACCAAAGATTAACAGAAAAAGAAGGTTTTCCATTTTTGTTTCTTATGATATAATGGGCGTTAGTGGGGGTCAAAATGACAAAATGTGCAGAAATTTGCACATGGCAGGATACGACAGAAAGGGAATGAAAAAGCAATGAAGAAACGTTTTTTAGCAGTACTTACAGCAATATTTGTATTATCCTCTTCCTTGGGACTGGATAGCTTTGCCGGGTACGAAGAACCGCCCAATGCTTCGGATCAGACGGAACTGTCTAGTCTGTCATCCCAAGAAGAACAGGAGGAAGGGCAGGAATCAGAGGATATTGTATCTGAAGTCAAAGATGGCGAATCAAAGGACAATGGAAAAGAATCGGACGATTCTTCTTTGGGCCAGAAGGAAGAGACAGAGGAGACCACCCAGGAATCGGAAGAGCAGGACATAAAAGAATCCAATGAGGACGAAAAACCAGAAGAAAGTTTAGAAGATATATCCGCGCTGGAAGAAGAGCCGGAGGATGCCACAGCGTCAAAAGACGAGTTGGAGGATGCCTCAGCGTCAAAAGACGAGTTGGAGGATGCTGCAGCGTCAAAAGACGAGTTGGAGGATGTCGCGGCATCTCAAGAGAAGCCAGGTGATTTAATGGCGCCAGAGGAAAAACCAGAAGCAATTTCTGGCGGAAAAGAAAGAAAAGGGGCGGAAGATACATCCCAGGAACCCCTTTCCGTGGAGCCGGAAGCGCCATCCAAAGAGACAAAGAGCAGGGAATCAATCACATCTGCGCCAGAGATTGGTGTTTCCAATTTTGTTTATATGGAGAAGGAATATGTGTCTCTGTCCGAGACACAGAATATTCTTGTCAGTGCAGGAAAGTCCGGAGAAAAAATGAAGGAGGCAACTCTTTCTTATCATAAAGAAGGAAGCGGTGAGAAATTTACGGCAAAAGCATCTGCTATTTCCGGGGATACAGCCCTTTTCTCCATGGCTTATACAAGTGCATCCGGTATTGGCGTGTATGTATTGGATGAAATTTTGTATACTACGGAGCAGGGGCAGCAGTTTGCGGCGGATCTTACCGTAGAGCAGACCATGAAATACGGGGTAGAGACGAGGGTGGACGCACAGCCGGACGCCCGGGTAGTGGATCCGGAAATAAATGGAAATGTAGTTACCTTTGATGCCGACGGAAATCAGGAGTCGGAAACTTCTATCGCAGATGCCTTGAAATATGCAGGGGCAGAAGCCACGGTGGGAGCAGCGGCCATGGAAAGCGGGGGTCAGAGAGCTTACGGAGCGGCAGGCAATGCCAAAGCCTCCGGTGGAATGGTGATCGTTCTGGATCCTGGGCATGGCGGGAGTGATCCCGGAGCTACCAGAACCTATAACGGGATTACCTATTATGAACGTGATATCAATTTAAAGATTGCAACCTATTGCAAAAAAGAGCTGGAAACCTATGCTGGTGTAACGGTATATATGACACGTACAGACAATACCAGTCAGCTGATGGACCGGTGGGAGCGGACACAGTTTGCCTTGAGCAAAGGGGCGGATGTGATCGTAAGCCTTCACATCAATTCTACCGGAGAACAATCAACTTCCGTCAGCGGTTCTTTAGTATATGTGCCGAATAACGATACAGCCAGCGGTTCCGTATCCCAGGAGCTTGCCCGTAAAATATTAGAAAAATTGTCCCAGCTAGGGCTTCAGGACCGGGGATTACTGCTGGATGAAGGACTTGGCATGATAAAATATCCCAAAGAAAACGGAGTGCCGGGAATTTTGGTAGAACATGCCTTTGTGAATAATGCAGGGGATGTGGCAAAATACTTAAGCTCTGACGCCAAGCTGAAGAAGCTGGGAGTGGCGGATGCCACCGGCATTGCCAATTATTATAAGCTGAAAAAGAAAAACAGTAAGTATACGGATTACGAAGATGGAGCCGGAAGCCTTCAAGTCAAGGCCAATAAGGAAAAAACAAAATATACCGTGAATGTATCCGGTGTGGATAAAGCCTATGGAGTGCGGTTTGCGGTCTGGAGCGACGCAGGCGGACAGGGAGGTATGAAATGGTATACTGCCAAGAAAAATACGAAAGGCGTTTGGACAGGCAGCTTCCAGGTGAAAACCTTTCGAAAAAAAGGAATTTACAATATCCATGTTTATATTGATAATCAAGACGGCACCAGCGTCTTTTCCGGCAGCACGGCAGTGAAGGTAGACGGTGTTTCTGCCAAAAAGGTTGCGGCAGAAACCATAAAACGTGAAAGCGGCACCTTCCGGGTGCGTGTTACGGGACTGAAATCCGGCTCTCCGATTACAAAGGTGACAGTGAAAGCCTGGAGCCAGAGCAATAAGAAGAATGCTTATACTTATACGGCAAAGCTCCAGAAGAACGGTTCCTATTTAACAACCGTCAATATTAAGAATCATAAATACCTGTATGGAACGTATCAGCTACAGATCACGGCGTCCGATAAGAACGGACTGACCAAGACCTGGAAAAAGAGTGTGAAATTCAAACAGCCGTCCCTTGGGATGCAGGCCAAAGCCAATGGGGCCCAGACAAAGGTTACGATCACATCCAAATCGCTTCCGGGAATCAAGTCCGCAAGGATTGCCATATGGAGCGACAAAAACGGCCAGGATGACCTGAAATGGTATAAAGCCAAGAAAAACAAAAACGGCCAGTGGTCCATTACCGTTAAAATTTCAGATCATGGAGATGCTGGAATTTATCATGCCCATATGTATGGAAAACGGTCTTCCAAGCAGGAACTATTTATGACATGCACTGCCTTTGAGGTGACGGCGCCTACCATAAAACAGGTGGCAGCCCGAAATAAGAATACGAAAGCAGGCACCTTTTATGTGGAGGTCAAGGGGATTCAGGCCAAAGCCGGAGTAAAGAAGGTTACCGTTAAGGCATGGAGCAAAAAGAATAAGAAAGACGCCCATACCTATGTGGCCAAGAAAATGTCAAATGGAAATTATTGCATAAAAGTGAACATTAAGAACCATAATAACAATTATGGGACGTATCAGCTTAAGGCTTATGTAAAAGACAGCCGGGGGATTGTGAAATCCAAGACAGCCGCATATAAGTTCACAAAATCGAAATAGATATTGGTTTACATGAAATAGAGGCTGGCGATTCCCAAATCACAGGAGCAGAAAAATATGAGATATCTGAATCGTATGAATTTTCGCAAATTAATTAACAGCAGCAAGCGTTATCCTCCCGGAGAGTTGCTTTATAAAGTGCTGGAAAAACTCCATGCTCCTTATCGCGATTATCCCACGGTCTGTGGCCGCTATTTGCCGACGGATGAAGAATTGCAAAAACAAAGACAGGAGCAGTTTGCATATATGCCTCTGATCAGCGTGATTGTTCCAGCTTATGAGACGGATGAATTATTTTTGAGGCAGATGATGGATTCTGTCATAGCTCAGACTTATGAAAATTGGGAGCTTTGTATCGCAGATGCAAGCAAAAGCGAGAAGGTAGCCCAAGTGATCCGCGGAGATTATAAGGAAGAAAAAAGGATCAAATACCGAAGGCTTGCAGAAAACAGAGGAATACCGGAAAATACCAACCAGGGGTTAGAAATGGCAGGAGGGGCGTATATCGCCCTTCTGGACCACGATGACGTCCTGGTTCCTTCTGCTTTATACGAGATGGTAAAAAGGATCAATGAAACAGGGGCAGATTTCCTCTATTCCGATGAGGATAAAGCAAGCGCAAATTTAGGGGAATATTTAGATCCCCATTTTAAGCTGGACTTTAACCGCGAGCTGTTGCTGGGGAAAAATTATATTTGTCATTTACTTGTGGTTTCGGCGGAATTGGTGAAAAAAGCCGGGGGACTGGATGCAAGATACAACGGAGCCCAGGATTTTGAATTCGCGCTGCGCTGCAGCAGATATGCAAAGGGGATAGAACATATTTCCAAAGTGTTGTACCATTGGAGGATGCATGCTGCCTCTACTGCCGGGAATACGGACAGCAAGCTATATGCATATGAAGCGGGCCGGCGGGCAGCGGAAGATTTTATTCATCAGGAGGGATGGGAGGGAACCGTTACCATGGCAAATGACCTGGGAACCTACCATATCAGGTATCAGGTGCCCGCGAAGCTTCAAGTGGCCCTGGCAGCATGGGGCAGACCTTCCCGAGTCTGGGAGAAAAAGGTTTATCCTCAGATCTGCAAAGAGATGGAGGCTTTGGGGGCGGAATTTTTCTGGCTGGAGGGTTCTCCATTTGGGAAAGAACAGTCCAATGCTTCCAGAGATAAAATGGCGGTTTTGGAGGCAGAAATATTGCTGTTGGTGAACCGGGGGGCAAAAACGGTCGGAAAAGACAGTATCCGATTTCTGCTGGGCAGTCTTTGCCGTCCAGGAATTGCAGCAGTAGGGGGAAGAACCATACAAAAGAAACGTGTGCTGCAATGCGGGTATTGGGAAAAGGATGAAAAATATGTTCCCCGGTTCCAAGGGCTTTTCTACAAGTTCAAAGGGTATTACCACCGGGCATACCTGCCCACAGAAACAGATGCAGTCAGCAATGATCTGGCTGTTGTAAAAACAGAAGCGCTGGAGAAGGCTTTTGGCAAAACCTGGACGGAAAACAGGAAGTGCTGGGAGAGCGGCGGTCTGAGACGATGGCAGGAAGCCTGCGGGAAGGTAAAAGCCCTGGGAAGCCGGGTAATTGCGGAACCGGCGGCGGAAATATGGATTTAAGTTGCTAATTTCTGGATATAGTGTTAAAATGGACTAATTAATGTAGAAATGAACAAACCTAAGGGAATGAGCGTGAAAAACGTATGATGAAAATATTTATTTGCCCGGGCTGCGGACGCATGACAGTAGGGTCCAGAAAAAAGGAAGTGTACTGCTCCAAATGCGACGAAGTGACTATGATGCGGGCAAAGCTTACTTTCAAGCAATATACTGCTATGACAGAAGAACAGAGAAAAGATTATGCACAAAGCTGGCTGTACATACATAATGCTGCAAAGCGAAAATAAGGAATCGGTTTGGAGGCAGAAGCGATGTATAAAAAACAAAAAAAGAGCTGGGTAAAGCATTTGGATTTTCTGCTGCTGGATATGATCTGCCTGGAAGCGGCATTTTTCCTCTCTTATTTGATCAAGCTGCAGGATGACTCTTTCATGAGTCTGATTCGGAGGGAATACAACAGGTTAGCCCTGCTTTTGGCATTGGTAGACCTCTGCCTGGTATTTTTGTTTGAGTCATATACTGGGATTTTAAGAAGAAATAAGGTACAGGAACTGAAGGCCACAGTAATTCATTGCGCGATGGTATTTCTGACATTGATCATGTATATCTGGATGACCAAGCAGGCGGAAATCTACTCTCGCCAGATGCTGTTTGTGTTCTTGGGGTTGTCCATATTTCTGGAATATTTTGTCCGATGTATCTGGAAACGTATTATCCGCTACCGGATGCTCCATGGAGAGCGGTTTAATAAGCTGATCGTTATTACGGAAGAAAGGAACGCGAAAGAATGTGTAGAGAGCTTTCAATGCGATAAATATAAAGAATTTGATGTGAACGGCGTTGTGGTTGTGGACAGAGACTGCCGCGGGGAACGCATCAGCGGAATCCCCGTAGTCGCCAGCGCCGACTCCTGCCTGGAATATATTAGGGCAAATGTGGTAGATGAGGTGTTTATCAACGGCAATACCAGGGAGAGCAGCGAGGCTTTGGCCAACGAGCTCCTGGAACTGGGAGTTACTGTGCATTTTAATCTGGTACAGGCTACTTCTCTTCGCCCCAATAAGATTGTGGAACAGTGCGGCCGTTATCTGGTTCTGACCAGCAGCATGAAAATTGCTTCCACCCGGCAGATGGTAATCAAAAGAATTATGGATATTTTTGGGAGCCTTTTGGGCCTTCTTTTGATGGCGGCGGCATTTCTTATCTTTGCACCTATGATAAAGATTCAGTCCCCGGGACCGATTTTTTATGCGCAAATCCGCGTTGGGAAAAATGGGCGTCGGTTTAAGTTTTATAAATTCCGTACCATGGTGGTCGGAGCCGACAGGATGAAAGAAGATTTAATGGGGCAAAATGAGATGAAGGGCTTGATGTTTAAAATGAAAGACGACCCCCGGGTGTTTGGCGTGGGAAAGTTTATGCGGAAATTTTCCATTGATGAGCTCCCTCAATTTTGGAATGTGTTCAAGGGTGAGATGAGCCTGGTTGGGACAAGACCCCCCACGGAAGAAGAATTTAAGCATTATGAGCTGCACCACAAAGCCAGGCTGGGAATTAAGCCCGGGCTGACCGGAATGTGGCAAGTAAGCGGGAGAAGCGATATTCAGGACTTTGAGGAAATTGTGGCGTTGGATACGTATTATATCTCCAACTGGTCTCTGGGGATGGATATTCGCATACTTTTCAAAACGGTGCTTGTGGTGTTGACAGGAAAAGGATCGTCATGACGGATATATCGGTTGTAATCGTAGCATATAATAATGAAGAGGATGTAAGGCAGGCGGTATGTTCCCTTTTGGAGCATACCGCCGCAGATATCCAAAAAAAAATCTATATCGTGGACAACAGCAGCCAGCCCAATCATTTAAAAGAGGCGGCGACCCAATGGGAGGATACGGAATACTTTCAGATGGAATCCAATCTGGGCTTTGGCGGCGGCCATAATTTTGTGCTGCCTATGCTGGATTCCACATATCATGCCATTGTAAACCCGGATATTGTGTTAAAAGAAGACAGCCTGGGAATTCTGATGCATTTTCTGGAGGACACCGGAGCCGGGATGGTGGTTCCGCGGCTGCTGGGAGAAGACGGAAAGCTGCAAAAAGTGTATCGGAGGGAGCTGACAGTATTCGATATGGGGATTCGGATGTTCCTGCCGGGGTGTTTTCAGAAAAGGCAGGACGCTCACACGATGCAGGATATGGATTATTCCAGGCCGTTTCCGGTGCCTTTTGCCCAAGGAAGCTTTTTGGTAATCCGGACAAGTCTGTTCCAGGAGCTTCGGGGATTTGATTCCCGCTATTTTATGTATATGGAAGATGCGGATCTGTGCAGGCGGGTGAATCAAGTCAGCCGGCTGCTGTACTGCCCGGATACGGAGGTAATACACAGATGGGAACGGGGATCCCACAAGGATGGCAGTCTTCGGAAAGTTCATATCCGATCTATGATCCAGTATTTTCAGAAGTGGGGGTGGCGTATGTGGTAGAGGTGCGTATATCAGTAGTTGTGCTGACTTATAACGGCGCCAAGTTCCTTCGGGAACAATTAGATTCCATATTGTCTCAAATAAGCTCTCAGGATGAACTGATTATATCGGATGACGGGTCTGAGGACGGGACATGCCAGATTTTGAAGGAATATCAGCAACGATATGATTACATTCGCCTTTTGGAGGGGCCAAGACGGGGAATTAAGAAAAATATGGAATTTGCCTTGGAGCATTGCCGGGGAGGAATTATTTTTCTGGCGGATCAGGATGACGTCTGGCGGCAGGATAAAGTCGTGAAAGTAATGAAAGCTTTTGAGGACGGCAGTGTTACCCTGTTAGTTCATGATGCGGTGGTTTTTGAAAAGGACAGGAGTCAGCCGGTGATGGATTCCTTTTTCCAATTTAGGAGTTCAGGCCCCGGGGTGTTCAAAAATGTGAAAAAAAACAGCTATATCGGCTGCTGCATGGCGTTTCGCCGGGAATTGTTAAAAATTGCCCTGCCGATTCCCCCAGATATTGAGATGCATGACCAGTGGCTGGGCGTACTGAATGATTACTTTTTTTTGCCCTCCTGTTTCCTGAAAGAACCATTGTTGTTTTATCGCAGGCATGGGGAAAATAATTCCGGGATGACTCATTATGGCTTAGGGAGGATGATCCGCAATCGGCTGGTCTTCCTCCGACGGTTTCTGGGACGTATTTTTAGAAGGAAGTGAAACATTGATACATTTTAATGAACCGCCCTTTACAGGGAAAGAATTAGACTATATGCGCCAGGCAGTGGAAGCACACCATATCTGTGGAGACGGTGTATTTACGAAAAAATGCCACCAGTGGCTGGAGACACGTATGAAGACGCCCAAGGCGCTTTTGACCACTTCCGGCACCCATGCGTTGGAGATGGCGGCTTTGCTTCTTCAGATTGAGCCAGGAGATGAGGTAATTATGCCCTCCTTTACCTTTGCTTCTACGGCAGATGCCTTTGTAATGCGGGGAGCGAGGATTGTGTTTGTTGATATCCGCCCGGATACGATGAATTTGGATGAGACATTAGTAGAAGACGCCGTTACAGAGCGGACAAAAGCCATTGTCGTTATGCATTATGCCGGGGTTTCCTGTGAGATGGATACAATTATGGGAATTGCCGCAAAATATGGACTTCCGGTGGTGGAGGATGCGGCTCAGGCTGTCATGAGCGGCTATAAAGGACAGCCTTTGGGGAGCATCGGAGATTACGGCTGCTATTCCTTCCATGAGACGAAAAATTATTCCATGGGAGAAGGCGGCGCTCTGCTGATCCGTGATATTGCAAACCGGGACCGGGCGGAAATCATTCGGGAGAAAGGAACTGACCGGAGCAAATTTTGGCGGGGAGAAGTGGATAAGTATACCTGGGTGGATTTTGGCTCTTCCTACCTGCCCAGTGATTTAAACGCGGCATATCTTTGGGCTCAGTTGGAACTGGCGGATGAGATGAATGAAAAACGGCTGGCATTTTGGAACATATACTTGGAAGAATTAACCGGTTTGGAACGGAAGGGCTGCCTCGAGCTTCCAGTAATTCCCGAGGGATGTGAACATAATGCACATATGTTTTATATAAAGACAGATAATATAGAACAGAGGAGCCAGATCATCAGCTTTTTGAAAGAACGGGGAGTCGGGGCGGTATTCCACTATATCCCCCTCCATACCGTTGCAGCAGGAAGAAAATACGGCAGGTTCCATGGAGAGGACCGCTATACCACCAGGGAAAGCCAGCGTCTGCTGCGTCTGCCCCTTCATTACAATCTTACAGAGGCAGATGTGCATAAGGTATGCAAGGAGCTGAAAGCGTTTTACAAAAAGTAGAGGAAGAATATGAAGAAACTTTCATTTGTGATACCCTGTTATAATTCAGAAAGAACGGTGGGCCATGTGGTGGCGGAGATTGATGAAGCGTTTTTGGGAAACGGGAGATATGAGTATGAAATCATCCTGGTCAACGATGCCTCTCCCAAAGACAATACGCTGGAAACCATCAAACGCCTTGCCGTGGAAAACCCCAGGGTAACGGCAGTGGGACTGTCCAGGAACTTTGGCCAGGACAGCGCCTTGATGGCGGGTTATTCTCTGGCAAAGGGAAATTATATTATATCCTTAGATGACGACGGCCAGAACCCGGCCAAGGAGGCCTGGAAGCTCTTGGAGAAACTGGAGGAAGGATGGGACGTGGTATTTGGGCGGTATCTGCATAAGAAGCACAGCCCCTTTAAGAATTTCGGCAGCAGTGTGAATGATAAAATGGCACAGATCCTGTTGAATAAGCCCAAAGATTTAAGGCTGTGCAGCTATTTTGCCATGGACCGTTTTGTGGTGGATGAGATGCTAAAGGACAGAAATTCCTTTCCCTATATCTGGGGTTTGATTCTGCGCACCACAGACCGTATCACCAATGTCTACATTGAACATCGGGTGCGGGAGGAGGGAAAGTCCAACTTTACATTGATAAAATGTTTAAAAGTCTGGATGAACGGATTTATCGCTTTTTCCGTAAAGCCTCTGCGTTTTTCGGCGATCATGGGTACTTTGGTAGCCGTTGTAGGATTTTTATATGGGATATATGTGATTGTAAAGCAGCTTTTATATGGAGAACCTGTGGCAGGCTGGAGTTCCATGATGACGGCGGTTTTGCTGCTGGGAGGCGTTATTTTGATAATGCTGGGGCTGCTGGGGGAGTATATCGGGCGCATGAATATCAACTTGAATAATACGCCCCAATATATTATCCGGGAGATAGAAACAGGGAAAAAATGAAAAAGTAATTGTAATCCCGGGCACCATGTTGTAAGATATAAAAAGTATGATGTGATTTTTTGGCATACCTTAATTGCCCGCCTAAAAGGCGTGGCATACGGTGTGCCCTCTGGGTATACCTTAATTGCCCGCCTAAAAGGCGTGGCATACGGTGTGCCCTTTGGGTATGATTCACGCATATGGATAAACATGTATGGTGAGAGGAAAAAAGTATGTCGGATACAAATCGGAAAAAATCCAAGAAGTCGGCAAGAAGGCGGAGGAAGGCCAAGCTGGTGGTATTCGCCGTTGAAATTGTTGTTTTGCTGATTGTTCTCGGCGTCCTGTTCGTAGCGTTAAAATTATCGAAACTGGACAGCGGCAATAAGATTGAAGCAAAGAAACTGCAGATGAATGATCTGACGCAGGAGACCAAGACTACCCTGGAAAAATATACGACGATTGCGTTGTTTGGTCTGGATAACCGGGATAACGGGGACTTTATCCGGGGGAACAGTGATGTGATCATTATTGCCAGTATCAATGAAAACACCAAGGAAGTAAAAATGGCCAGTGTGTACCGGGACACTTATCTGAATATGACGGACACAAGCCTTGGATACCGTAAAGCCAATGCCGCTTATGCCAACGGCGGGGTAGATCAGGCGGTAAGTATGCTGAACGTGAATCTGGATCTGGATATCACGGATTATGTGGTGGTGGATTTTAATGCGGTGGCAAATGCAGTCGACCTCTTGGGCGGCGTAGAGATTGAACTGACCAATGAGGAAGCGAATTTGATCAACGGGTATATTGAGGAAGTGGAAGAGGTCACTGGAATTTCCAGCCAGAGGATCTACAGCGGCGGAACTTATACTTTGGACGGCGTACAGGCAACGTCCTATGCCAGAATCCGCTATACCCTTGGAGATGATTACAAGCGTACAGAACGCCAGCGCCTTGTGATTCAGAAAATGGTGGAAAAAGCCTTATCCTCGGATCCTGCGACCCTGAACAGGGTAGTAGATGCGGTGCTTCCGGATATCAAGACCAGTTTTACCACCACAGAAGTGCTGATGCTGGCAAAAGATGCATTTAGCTATAGTTTGGGAGAGACAACGGGATTCCCATTTGACAAAACAGCCCAGGATTTGGGCGGTAAAGCGGGAGACTGTGTAATCCCTCTGGACTTGGCAAGTAATGTGGAAAAGCTTCATGAGTTTTTATTTGATACGGAGAATTATCAGGTGACATCCTCCGTGAAGCGGATCAGCGATGAAATTATAAGTGATACGGGGCTGTCCGCATCAGATATTCCTTAAAAAGCAGGAGGAACGGAATATGTGTGGAATTGTTGGTTACATTGGGGCGTCTCAGGCTGCGCCAATCCTTTTGGACGGCCTTGGGAAGCTGGAATACAGAGGATACGATTCGGCGGGAATTGCAGTTTTTGACGGGGAAGAGATCCAACTAAAAAAAGCCACCGGCAGATTAAAGGTGCTGAGCGAGCTGACCCATGATGGGGCTACGATGCCGGGAACTGCCGGGATTGGGCATACCCGCTGGGCGACCCATGGCTCACCTTCCGATACGAATGCCCATCCCCACTGCAGTAAGGGAAATGGTATTGCGGTGGTGCATAACGGCATTATTGAGAATTATCTGAAGGTAAAAAAGAAGCTGACTAATAAAGGATACGAATTTTTATCGGAGACAGATACGGAAGTCATTGCCCACTTATTGGATTATTATTATAAGGGCGATCCGTTGGAAGCCATTATCAAAGTGCTGCATCGGGTGGAAGGCTCCTATGCCTTGGGCATTATGTTTAAAGACCATCCAGATCAGATTTATGCAGTACGGAAAGACAGCCCCCTGATTGTAGGAAAAGGGGAGGAAGGAAATCTGATTGCCTCCGACGTCCCGGCAGTCCTAAAATATACCAGAGATGTATATTTTATCCAAAATGAAGAGATTGCCCTGCTTACGAGGGAACATATTACATTTTTCAATATGGACTGTGAAGAGATTGCAAAAGAGTCCGTAACAATTGAGTGGGATATCAACGCAGCGGAAAAGGGCGGTTATGAGCATTTTATGTTAAAAGAAATGTATGAACAGCCGGCTACCGTACGTGATACATTAAATCCACGGCTGAAGAAGGGCAAGATTGTTATTGAAGAGCTGGGCATGACCCCGGAGGAGATTCAAAACATCCGCAAGATACATATTGTGGCCTGCGGTTCTGCCTACCATACAGGGGTAACAGCCAAATATGTATTTGAAGGCATGGCCCGGATTCCGGTGGAAGTGGATTTGGCGTCGGAATTCCGATACCGAAATCCCATCCTGGAAGAGTGGGATTTGGTACTTATTATCAGCCAGTCTGGAGAGACGGCGGATTCTCTTGCAGCCCTGAGAGAAGCCAAATCCCGGGGCGTTAAGACCTTAGGCATCGTGAATGTAGTGGGCAGCTCCATCGCCCGGGAGGCAGACAAGGTAATGTATACCTGGGCGGGCCCGGAGATTGCGGTAGCTACTACAAAAGCCTACAGCGCCCAGTTGATCGCCCAATATCTTCTGGCAATTCATTTCGCACAGGTACGGGGAACGATTACAGAAAAAGAAGCAGGCAGCCTCCTGAATGATTTAAAACGCCTTCCGGATCAGATAGAATTGCTTTTGGCAAATAAAGGGAAAATTCAGAAATTTGCAAACCGTTATATTGCAGCAAGAGATGTGTTTTTTATCGGACGCGGGGTAGATTATGCCATTTCCCTGGAGGGCTCCTTGAAACTGAAAGAAATTTCCTATATCCATTCGGAGGCGTACGCGGCAGGAGAACTGAAACACGGTACGATTTCCCTCATTGAAGAAGGAACCCTGGTTGCGGCAGTAGCCACCCAGGAAGATCTTTATAAAAAAACAATCAGCAACATCCTGGAGGTTCGTACCAGAGGGGCATTTGTTTTAGCCGTAACAAACGAAGGCAACACAGAAATTGAAAAAGCCGCGGACTACGTGATCTACCTTCCTCAGACCAGCAGCTACTTTACCAACTCGCTGGCTATTATACCCCTCCAGCTTTTCAGCTATTACGTTGCCGTAGGCAGAGGATGCGATGTAGACAAACCCCGAAACCTGGCAAAATCCGTGACTGTAGAATAAGAGGGCTATACCAATGAAAAAACAGATCGCGCTGATCAAACAAATCATAAAATTCGGCATCGTGGGGGTAATCTCCACGATGCTGGATTATGGCCTGATGATCTTTTTCAAAGAAATATGCTCCCTCCACTATCTGCTGGCGTCCACGCTCTCTTACACCATATCGTTGCTCTTCAACTACGTTGCCAGCATGAAATACGTCTTCCAAAGCAAAGAAGACACCAGCAAATGGAAAGAATTTTTTATCTTCACAATACTTTGTCTTTTAGGCATGGGAATCAACCAATTGGTCCTATGGCTGATCGTAGAACACGCATCCCTGGATTACCGCATTTCTAAAATCTTTGCCACCATGGTAGTTATGGTCTGGAACTTTGTTACAAGAAAACTTTTTTTAGAGAAAAAATAGATATTTAATAATATCCTTGTACACTGAGGTTGTGTTTGCGTATGATAAATTTGTATAAGACGAGGAATGCTTTTATGACAAGTAGACTATTTTGTATGCAGGGATCGTTTTAGTTTGGTCTTAGCAGGATTCTGGTTTGTATCAGAACGGTGTGAGAGTGCTGCCCATATCCAACCCTTCCCCCTTTTTTATCACAATTTCTTGAAGGATTTATCACAATTTCTACACATTTTCCGGCTAAACTCTATCTTAAGAAAACGGAAAAGCAATGATCCCGGAAGATGGAAGGAGATTTTATTATGGATAATCAATTTGAAAACAATTTTAATTCTGATCATCAGCCAGGCGGCAGTTCCACATATCATGCCCAGGATGGGGAAGCGAGGGAGGTTCATCAAGAACAAGCCCAAGAAGGAGTTCAGTCAGCTTTCCAATCGCAGCAGCAGGGGCATGAAGAGACCGTCCAGGCCGGTTCTTTGTATTCTTACAGCTATGTGAATCGGGAAGGAGAAGAACAGCAGCATCAATTTTATACTGCTTACGATGCGCCGAAAAAGAAGGAGAAGCGTAAGAAGGAAAAGAAGCAGAGAGAAAAGAAGCCTCAGGGGTTTGGGGTTGTTCTTGGAAAATGTGCGGCAGTGGCTTTGGTGTTCGGATTGGTGGGCGGAACCGTATTTTATGGGACAGGTTATGTGTTCCAGCGGGCATCAGGAACCGACAAGGCTGAGGAACAGGAAGCTCCAAAGAATACGGCCGTTAATAACAGCAATAAGCTGACCACTACAAGCACAGGGACAAAAGCGGTGGTCAGCGACGTATCCGATGTAGTGGACAACGTAATGCCTTCTATTGTGTCCATCACAAATCTGTCCATACAAGAGATGGATTTTCCGTTCTGGTTTGATGAAACCTACAGCCAGGAGGTGCCAAGTGCCGGATCCGGTATTATTGTAGCACAGACCGATCAGGAACTTTATATTGCCACCAATAACCATGTGGTAGCAAACGCTCAGACATTGACTGTTTCCTTTGCAGATGGAGAAGATGTGACGGCAGAAATTAAAGGAACCGATCCCAGCACCGACCTGGCGGTAATTTCCGTTCCTCTTGACAGCATACCGACGGATACCTTAAACAGCATTAAGGTTGCTACATTGGGTGATTCTAAGGGCTTACAAGTGGGAGAGCCTGCCATTGCCATTGGAAATGCTTTAGGATACGGCCAGTCTGTTACTACGGGCGTTATCAGCGCCTTGGATCGGGAAGTGACTGTGACAGACTCAGAAGGCCAGCCTATTACCAACGACCTGATTCAGACAGACGCGGCCATAAACCCAGGAAACAGTGGAGGTGCGCTGCTGAATATCAACGGGGAAGTCATCGGGATCAATTCTGTGAAATATTCTGATGAGCAGGTGGAAGGAATGGGCTATGCTATTCCGATTTCCGTGGCGGAACCTATCATCAATGATTTGATTACAAGAGAAGCAGTAGATGAAACAGAGGCGGCATATTTGGGTGTCAGGGGCGTCAGCGTTACGGAAGAAGTATCCGAGAGCTACAATATGCCCCGGGGCATTTATCTCACGGAAGTAGTGGAAGGAAGCGCGGCGGATAAAGCAGGCATCCATTCTGGCGATATCCTCTCCAGTTTTGACGGACGTGCAGTAACTTCTATGGAGCAGCTGGCGGAACGGATGCAGTACTATGCCGCAGGCACGGAGGTTGAGATTGAATTGAATACCGCAGAAGGCGGAGCGTATGTAAGCCGTACCATTAAGGTAACACTGGGCAAGAAAATTCAGTAAGAGTATTTGCAAAATACCTTCAATATGGTAAGATAAGGGATATGCAGGGAATCCTTCCGGGAGGCCTTGATACCTGTATCGTTACCATATTGGAGGTATTTTTATGAGGAAGAAGAGAATTGTAATTGCCCTGGGTCATGAAGCATTGGGGACTACGCTTCCAGAACAGAAGGATGCTACGAAGAGGACGGCAAAAGCGGTTGCCGATTTTATTCAAGATGATTATCAGGTGGCGATTACCCACAGCAACGGGCCGCAGGTGGGGATGATCCATACGGCTATGGCGGAGTTTTGCAAGGCCCATCCTGAATATACGGCTACGCCTATGTCTGTGTGCTCCGCCATGAGCCAGGGTTATATCGGATATGATTTGCAGAACGCCATACGGACAGAGCTTTTGAACAGGGGCATTTATAAAACGGTCTCCACTATATTGACCCAGGTCAGCGTGGACCCTTATGACGAGGCATTTTATCATCCTACGAAAATCATTGGCAGGACTATGACGAAGGAAGAGGCCGAGGCAGAGGAGAAGAAGGGCAATCATGTGGTACAGGTTTCGGGAGGCTATCGGCGGATTGTAGCGGCTCCCAAGCCCATGGAAGTGATAGAAGCAGACGCTATCCGGGCGCTGCTGGATGCAGATCAGATTGTGATAGCCTGTGGCGGGGGCGGGATTCCCGTATTGGTGCAGAGCAATCGGTTAAAAGGAGCCGGCGCCGTCATCGAAAAGGATACGGCGGCAGGAAAGCTGGCTCAGCTTCTGGACGCGGACATGCTGGTGATTTTAACTGGTGTGGAGAAAGTTTGCCTTGATTTTGAGACGGATACACCGAAGCCTCTTAATGCCATGACCGTGGCAGAGGCAAACGCATATTGCCGGGAAGGGGAGTTTGGGGAAGGAAATATGCTCCCAAAGATTGAAGCGGCGATTGAATTTATCGGGAATTCTGCGGTACGCAGTGTGCTGATTACAAGGCTTGACAAGACCAAAGAAGGATTGGCCGGGACAACCGGGACCATCATTCGTAAATAGGATATGTTTTGGCGGGGGAATATTGGAAAGGAAGGCAGAATCATGAAAACAAACAGGAAGACAAAGATTATTTGTACCTTGGGACCCTCCACAGATCAAGAGGAGGTTTTGAAACAGCTGATGCTGGAGGGCATGGATGTTGCCAGATTTAATTTTTCCCATGGAGATCATGCAGAACAAGGCAGGCGTTTGGAGCAGGTGTGCAGGATGCGCGCGAGCCTGGGGCTTCCCGTGGCTACCTTGCTGGATACGAAAGGACCTGAAATCCGTCTGGGCCAGTTGAAGGACGGGAAAGCCGTATTGAAGGAAGGGCAGACCTTTACCCTGACCACGGAAGAGCTTTTGGGAGATGAGACGAAGGCGTCTATCACGTATCCGGGATTGGTGAAGGACGTATCCCCGGGCGTTACGATTTTGATTGACGACGGCCTGATTGAAATGACAGTTCAGCAGGTGACGGAGCAGGAGATTGTCTGTATAGTGAAAAACGGCGGGACAATTTCCAACAAAAAGGGCGTCAATGTTCCTAACGTAGAGCTGTCCATGCCTTATATCAGCCAAAAGGATTATGAGGACATTGTGTTCGGCATTGAGCACGATTTTGATTTTATAGCAGCCTCTTTTGTCCGAAGCGCAGATGATGTGCTGCAGATCCGCAGGATTTTTGAAGAAAAAGACTGTCATAGCATCAATATTATTTCCAAGATTGAAAATATGCAGGGCGTGGACAATATTGACGAGATTATCCGGGTTTCAGATGGGATTATGGTAGCCAGAGGGGATATGGGCGTGGAGATTCCTTTGGAAGAAGTGCCAGTGATTCAGAAGATGATTATAGAGAAGGTATATAATGCCGGAAAGCAGGTAATTACAGCTACCCAAATGCTGGATTCTATGATGAAGAACCCCAGGCCTACCCGGGCGGAGGCAACGGATGTGGCCAATGCGATTTATGACGGAACCAGCGCTATTATGCTTTCCGGGGAAACAGCAGCGGGCTTGTATCCAGTGGAAGCGGTAATGACGATGGTAAAAATTGCCGCGCGGGCGGAGCAGGATATTGATTATCGTGCCAAATTCAAACGCCGGGAGAGTATGAGCAACCCGGATATCACCAATGCCATTTCCCATGCCACCTGTACCACGGCGGAGGATTTGAATGCGTCTGCGATTATTACGGTATCCCATTCCGGAAGGACGGCCCGAATGGTATCCAAGTACCGTCCCAGCTGCCCGGTCATCGGCTGCACGATGTCAGAGAAGGTGTGCCGCCAGTTAAATCTGTCCTGGGGCGTTACCCCTCTTGTATTGAAACGCATGGAAAACGCCGATGAGCTTTTTGAGCACGCCGTGGATGAGGCGGAGAAGGCGGGCCTGATTGAGATGGGTGACATTACGGTGATTACTGCCGGAATTCCCCTGGGGGTTTCCGGTACTACCAATATGGTAAAGGTGCATGTGGCAGGCCATATTCTCATTACCGGAGATGGAATAGTTCCCAGAAAAGCATCGGGGAATCTTTGTGTCTGTGAGGACGCCCAGGAATTGAGAAGAAATTTTAAAGATGGCGATATTATTGTAACAAAAGAGACGAATAACGAGATGATTGAACAGATCCGGGCGTCTTCCGGCATTATTGTGGAAGCGGAAGGAGCAAATACCCATGCGGCGATCGTGGGCCTGAGCCTGGATCTTCCGGTGCTGGCGGGGGCTCAAAATGCCACAAAGATATTAAAGACCGGTGCATATGTGAATTTGGACGGAAAAAGAGGAGTTGTCAGTTGCAATCAATAGAGAGAGACAAATTTTATGTGATTGGAGAAAGAATCCTGTTTGCAGGATTCTTTCTGGCCGCATGGCTGCTTTGCGGATTGATTTCCTATACAGACGGGGATGACGCATATTTTTCATCCATGGCCCGTAGTATGCCCCTTTGGGAATACTTGAAAATGCGGTATGTAGGATGGGAAGGACGGATGACTTCGGAGACCATGACGTATCTTGCATTTTACTTTGGAAAAAGCTTTTGGCAGCCGGTCAACGCTTTTCTGTTTACCATGCTGCCGGGGGGACTGATTCATTTGGTCAAGAAACTTTCCGGGGAAAGGACGCCAAAGCAAAGCTTTTTTATGGCTTTATTGATTTATGTAATGATTCTTTCTTTGGGAATTGAAGTGATCGGCTACGGAGCGTTTTGGATTACTGGCTCTACCTTTTATTTGTGGTCTATTGTGGCAGGGATCTGGTCAGTGATGCCTTATGCGGATCTGGTGTACCAAAGAGGGAACGCGGGGCGTTTGTCTTTTCTTTACGCAATTCCCTGTGGGTTGATTGCCGCTATGGGGCAGGAACAGATTGCGGCGGTAGTGATTGCCTTTGCAGTTTTGGCAGTGTGGTATGAGATATATTGCAGCCGCAGGATTCCTATTTTGC
The DNA here is from genome assembly GCA_022790855.1 of Lachnospiraceae bacterium. Classification (GTDB taxonomy): domain Bacteria; phylum Bacillota; class Clostridia; order Lachnospirales; family Lachnospiraceae; genus 14-2. The sequence goes on from JAAVYA010000037.1 coordinate 57,700, forward strand.
ATCTCGCAGAAATTATAATCATGGCGGCAGCCTTGTTTGTACTATTTATTTCCCCGGGGACGGAGGCCAGAACCCAGACGGAGATTATGCGGTTTATGCCCCAATATGAGACGATGTCTACCGGAAACCATATTTTTATTACTATACAATGGGTGCTCTCCAGCTTTGCCAATGAAGGAAAACAGCTGTTTTTCCTGATTTGGATATTTGGTTTGATTTTGATGCTGCAAAAGAAGGACAACAGGGGCAAGGTATTTGCCGTACTTGCAGGGATAGAAGCTGTGGCGGCGCTGCTTCCTTTTTTGGGAGTTACCTTATGCTCCGAGATGGGGACAGGCGTAACAGATTTCAATCAGTGCATTACGCAGGTGGCAACGCCGTCTTCCTTAACCGGGCAAAATTGGCTGGCGGTATTGTGGTGGCTGGTTGCTGTTGCATTTACTTTGGCATTACTGTGGAGGTTGGGGGAGAAACGACTGGAAAAACTGCAGCTTACGCTGCTTTTGCTGGCGGCCTGCGCCAGTGAGGGGATTATGTATTTTTCTCCCACCATGTATGCTTCCGGGGCCCGGGTTTATTTTGTGGCTCAGATTTTATTATGGTTCTTGGCAGGATTATTGGGAGCAAAGCTTTTGCGTCAGGGAAAAGTGCAGATTCTGATCCTTGCAGGGGCAGTGGGGGTCTTAAATGTGGCCTGTAGTATAACGACGGTGGCTTCCTATCTGTAGCGTTGGCTATGCAAAAAAGGACGTAATCATGGGGCTTGGACAGACGTGGATATTCATAAGAAAGCAATGAGGATTTAGGAAAATGAGGAAAAAGAGAATTTATCATTGGGGATTATTGACGGCGGTTTTTCTGCTGTCAGGTATTTTGGCCGGCTGCAGTGTGGGCCCCAGGGACAGTGAGGAAGGAAATAGGGAGATTGGAGATATTGGAGAGGAAGCTCAGGATACTTCGGAGGATTTGAAAGAGGAGAAGCAGGAAGAAAACCAGGAAGAAAATCAGGAACAAAAGAAAGAGCAAGAGCCTGGGGAAGAAGAGCCGGCAGAGGAGCAAAATCCCCAAGACAGCCAGGGGCAGTCTGAGGATAAAGCATCGAATGAAGAACAAGAAAAGGGGAAAGAGGAAGAACAGTCGCAAGAGAAACCTGCTGCTGTACTGAATCCGGATACGGTTGTCTATGGGCAGGAAGAGGTCTGCGCTTCTTCCAACGTGAATATTCGTACCGAACCTTCCACTGACAGCGAAGTGTTCCGGGTGGCCTCCCGGCGGGAAAGCTTTATCAGGACAGCCAACGACGGAGCTTGGAGTGCGGTGCAATTAGAAGGAAAGGAATATTATATTGCCTCGGACTATCTGGTTCCTGCATCCCAGATGCAGGAGAACGGATACTTAGTGGTGATTGATGCCGGACATCAGGCTCAGGGCAACAGTGAACAGGAACCGGTGGGGCCGGGGGCTTCGGAGACAAAGGCCAAGGTTGCCAGCGGCACCAGAGGAGTGGCTACCGGTTTGGCGGAGTACGAGCTGACCCTGGCAGTATCCTTAAAGCTTCGGGATGAATTGGAAGCCCGGGGGTATCAGGTGATGATGATCCGGGAGAGCAATGATGTGAATATCAGCAATGCCCAGCGGGCTCAGACGGCCAATGACGCTGGAGCGGATGCATTTATCCGGGTTCATGCCAATGGTGCGGACGACAGCGGACAGAACGGGATTTTAACTATTTGCCAAACCTCCGGAAATCCTTATAACGGGAATTTGTATGGGGAGTGCAGAAGGCTGTCCGACTGTGTGCTGGACGCTATGGTGAATGCTACCGGAGCCAATAAGCAAAGCGTTTGGGAGACGGATTCTATGAGCGGGATTAACTGGTGCCAGGTGCCGGTTACGATTGTAGAGATGGGATTTATGACAAATCCCGCAGAAGATCAGAATATGGCGTCAGAGAGTTATCAATATCAATTAGCCGCTGGTATGGCAGACGGAATTGACGCTTATTTTGGGAATTAGCAGATCAATTTCGCCTGCTCCTTGGACGGCTGAGGTGCCATCCCACCGTAAAATGAATTTTGGCATGGGTTTGCCGGATAAAAGCGATATGCTTGACAATCACCGTAAAAGTGATCAAAAAGGCTCCCAATTGAAGGGAGAATAAGGGAACATATGCCAGGGAGGCTGCAAAAAAGCACAAAAATGATGCGATTACTCTCCAGGCATGAGGATTGATCCGCAAAAATATGGAGAAGCAAAGAAAGGGTATTACAAGATAAAATACCATCATACTAAAGGGCAGCAGGCCAATTAATACGCCGAAGGAAACGGCGATGGCCTTGCCCTTTTTTGCGTGTCCAAGCACCGGGGTGGCCATGACAAGGGCAAACAAAGGATGATCCCATTCCAGACACTGCAGGCAGAGGGACACCGGAATGGTGCCTTTGAGTATATCGCAGGCCAGACAGGGAACACCCAAGGCAGCGCCGAAGTTCTTGAATACATTACCGGCGCCTGGGTTTCCGTCGTCAGAGATAAGGCGGATATCTGCGTTTCGGAAATGAGACGGAAGCAGCCTGCTGTAGAGGATGCTTCCGGATACATAGCCTAGTAAGGCAAATATAAGATAAGGCATAAAAATACTCCTTAAGATAGTTCTTGCTGAAGCAGAAATTCATAAATATGTTCCGCAGCCTGGGGGAGCGCATGGTCGGACTGGGCTTTTTTCATGGCCTCTCGGGCCGGGGGATTTTGAATCAAAAGTCTGCCGCAGGCAATTTGTTCTTTGGTGGATTTGGCGTAATAACTCAGTCCGTGGGAAGCAAAAAAACGAGCGTTTTTCGTCTCACAGCCGGGAATAGGAGCCGTATGTATCGTCGGAATGCCTTTTACCAGAGACTCTGTGCTGGTGAGTCCTCCGGGCTTGGTATAAAGCAAATCTGCGCTGTCCATATACAAGGAGACTTGCGGGGTAAAATCCAGGATATATACGTTCTCATATATACCAAATCGCTGCCGCAGGGAAGCTTTCAGCTCTTCATTATTGCCGCCCATCACCACAAGGGTGATTTCCCGGCCAAATTTTTTAAGGAAAGAACGAATCAAAGGGGACATATGTCCAAAGCCCATACTGCCGGACATAATGAGAATCTCAAAGCCAGAGGGAGGAAGTCCCAGTTCTTTTCTGGCGGCTTCTTTTCCGGTATGTTTCGCGAATTCAGCCGACACGGGGATTCCGAAGGGAAGGAGCTTTTCCCGGGGAATTCCCTTTTTAACAAATTCCCGAATCAAATCCCGGTGGGGAATCACATAATAATCAAGCCTTGTCTCTTCCCAAAAAGGAATGGAAGTGTAGTCGGTGGCTACGGCAAGGGTAAGGATGTCCAGTTTGTATTTTTTCTTCATGTAGGTTAAGGTCTGGGCCGGAAATAAATGGGAGGTAATGACAACATCAAATTGGTTCCCGGTAATATAATCGTACATCTGCCGCGCATATCGCGTGTTGGCAAAATATACCGGGGACTTGGTCTTGGTGTTGCTGATAATTCCTCCTGCACGATAAGCAAGGCCAAACATTTTTGGAGCTTTGTTGGCCACATTGACGTAGGCTTTACATACCGCGTTGGAGGTTTTTTTGCCTGCAAACAGTAAGGCGTCCATAAATTCACAGTCTACACGATGAAATTTTAAATTCTCGTATACAGCCAGGGCAGCAGAATTATGTCCCTGCCCGGTGCTGCAGGATAATATCAAAACCTTCATAACTTAATAAGAGACTCCCAAATGGTCGAATAAAATTTTCAGGGATTCCATTTCCAGCATTAAAATCAGTCCGCAATTAATTTTGGAACCGCCGATGATTAGTTTTTCATCAATAAATAGCACTTGACGGCTCATTTCCGGCATAGCTGCCGCGGAATCATCCAGAATCTGACGGATGGTATCTCTTTGGCTGTCTGGCGGGCTGATATTGATAAACAGGCCGGTGAGCTTTGCCAGGGCATTTACATAAGCGGCGGAAGTAATGTTTCCCATCTCGCTGATGACGGACATATCCATTTCCTGTATGTCGTTTAAAGTACTGATTTGTGCAGGATAAAACGTATTTATGAGTTTATCGGCAAAATCCGTGTGAAGCACATGCAGGATCATTCCGGAGATGTCGCCGGTAATATCCAGGGAAATGCCGATGGCAGTAGCGTCGCTTCCTCCTAAGAGAGCGGCGACTTCTTCATAGTCTACCAATGTGATGTTGGGGATAGCGATTTCTACCGTGGTGTTCATCATAGAAGCCAGGGCGGTAGCAGCGTTCCCAGAACCTATATTTCCAATCTCTGTCAGTACATCAAGATGATAGGGCTGTAATTGCCGTAAGGTTTCAATTGCCATATTATTTCCTCCATACTAAAGTCTTTCTCTTAGTTTAGCATAAGAACGTGATTTAGAACAGAACATTTTATAAAAAATTTAGGAAGATTTTAGAAAAAAACAGTTGCAATGAATGAAAAAAGGGAATAAACTGCCAGTGCCGGGTATTTTTGCCGGAAGGAGATAAAAAGAGGAGAGATAATCATGTTATCGAGATTTAGTGTAAAGAAGCCGTACACGGTGGTAGTGGTGATTGCCCTGGTGGTGGTACTGGGAATTGTATCTTTGACGCGGATGACAACGGATTTACTGCCCAGCATGAACTTGCCCTATGCGATTGTAATGACTTCTTATCCGGGTGCAAGTCCCCAAGAGGTGGAAGAGGCGGTCACCAAGCCTATTGAAAGCGCTATGGCTACAACTTCTAATATCAAACATATCAGTTCGTCCTCCTCAGAGAATTATTCTATGGTGGTGCTGGAATTTGAACAGACGGCCAATATGGATTCCGTGACCATTGAGATGCGGGAAAGCTTGGACCAGATTGCGGGATATTTTCCGGAATCTGTGGGGAATCCGATCATTATGAAGCTGAATCCTGATATGCTGCCGATCATGGTGGCGGCGGCGGATATGGACGATATGGACCGGGCGCAGATCAGCCTGTATGTGGAGAATGAGCTAGTGCCGGAGATTGAAAGCGTGGAGGGGGTCGCCTCTGTCAACGTAGTAGGATCTATTGAGGAATCCATACGGGTTACGCTGAATCAGGAAAAAATAGAGAAGTTAAATAAAAAAATCGTAGCTTCTTTGGACGAAAGCTTTGCCGAAGCTCAGAAGGAAATGGACGACGCCCAAAGCGAGATTGAATCCGGAAAAAGTGAATTGGAAGCAGGGAGACAAGAGTTGGTGAATTCCGTAAGCGGAGCTCAGAATGAGCTGAATGACCGGAAGACGGAATTGATGATGACCGAAAACAGTCTCAATGCCCAGCTTGAGGAACTTCGAAATTCCAAGAGCCAGGTGGAGCAAGGAATCGAAGGATTGGGGCAGCTTCTGACAGGGGCGGCTCAGCTTCGGGAAGCCGTTACTGCAGCCCAGGCTATGACGCCGGAGATGTTAGAGGCGGCAGGCATTGATCTGGAAGCATTGAACGCTCAGTATGCCGCGGTAGAAAAGCAGGTAGCAGAGTTTGGCGCCCAGATGGGAAAAGAGAATCTTACGGTGGATGATTTACCGGGCTTGATGGAGGAAATGAATGGGAATCTGGCTCAGATCAACGGTGGGATTGCTCAAATAGAGGGAGCGCTGTCAGGTATTGCGGAAGGGAAAGTAACAATTAACGACGCCCTAAGCCAGTTGAGCAAGGGACAGATTTTAGGTTCTATTGAGATGGGAAGCGCTTCGGCGCAGCTAAGCTCCGGAGAACAGCAGCTTGAGGATGCCAGAGCTTCTTTTGAAGAACAGAAGGAAGAAGCGTACGAGCAGGCGTCCTTGGATCATATTGTGACGGTAGAGATGGTGAAGAATTTGCTGGCGGCTCAGAATTTTTCCATGCCTGCCGGGTATGTCACGGAAGAAAAACAACAGTATTTGATTCGAGTGGGGGACAAGGTTGCAGATATGGAGGCCCTTTCGCAGCTGGTGCTTCTTGATATGAAAATGGACGGGATAGATCCCATCCGTCTGTCCGATGTGGCGGATGTGGAGCTTACCAGTAACGAGGAGGAGGTATATGCAAGCATCAATGGCAATCCCGGGATCATGCTTTCCATTGAAAAGCAGACGGGTTATGCCACCGGGGATGTGACGGACCGGGTGCTGGAACGCTTTGAAGAGCTTTCCGGGGCAGAGGAGGGGCTTCATACTACGGTGCTGATGGATCAGGGAGTTTACATAGACATGATTGTAGATTCCGTGCTTCAGAATATGATCGTGGGGGGAATTTTGGCTGTTATCATCCTGCTTCTGTTCTTAAAAGATTTCAAACCTACGATTGTGATTGCATGCGCGATACCTGTCAGTGTTATTTTTGCCGTAGTGCTGATGTATTTTTCAGGGATCACTTTGAATGTGATTTCCTTGTCGGGTTTGGCGTTGGGGATCGGTATGCTGGTGGATAATTCCATTGTGGTAATTGAAAATATCTACCGTATGCGAAGAGAAGGAGAACCTGTCAAACGTGCTGCGGTAGAAGGGACAAAGCAGGTGGCCGGAGCGATTGTGGCGTCTACCCTTACTACAATTTGCGTATTTGCGCCGATTATTTTTACAGAGGGGATTACCAGGCAGTTATTTGTGGATATGGGGCTTACCATTGCCTATTGTCTGGTTGCAAGTCTTTTGATTGCGTTGACCTTTGTGCCAATGATGGCCAGCGGCCTGCTGAAGAAAGCGGTGGAGCGGAAACATCCGCTATTTGACCGGCTGCAGGGAGCATATGGGAAGCTGCTGGGAGTGATGCTGCGGTTTAAGCCTCTTGTATTTTTGGCGGCTATCCTGCTTTTGGCGGGAAGTATTGCAGCGGCTTTGACCAATGGAACGGCGTTTATGGCGGAGATGGAAAGCCCTCAGCTGACAGTTACCATTACGCCGCCCCAGGAAGCGGATACGGCAGAAGCAGGGCAGCTTTCTGAGGAAGTAATGAAACGGCTGGAAGATCTGGAGGATATTGATACCGTAGGAGCCATGGCCGGAGGCCAGGGAATTATGGGCGGCGGTGGAAATACGGTGAGCATGTATATTCTGCTGAAAGAGGATCCAGAGCTTACCAATGCACAGCTTACGAAGGAGATTTTGTCCCGGACAGAGGATTTGGAGGGAGAGATCAGTGTAGATTCCTCCTCTATGGATATGAGTATGTTGGGAGGCAGCGGGATTTCTATTATGGTGAAAGGCCGTGATCTGGATAAGCTTCAGGATATAGCCAAAGATGTGGCAAAGCTGGTGGAGGCCGTGGAAGGAACCACCGAAGTTTCAGATGGGATGGAAGAGACTGCGCCCCAGTTTAAAATCAGTGTGAATAAGGATAAAGCGGCGGAATACGGCATGACGGTTGCCCAAGTATTCCAGCTTGTGAGCGATAAGCTTGCGGGAGAAGATCTCTCCACCACCTTGTCCTCTGATGTAAAAGATTATGAAGTATATGTTTCCGGAGCAGAGGAGGAGGAAGTAGCCAGACAGGATATCCGGGATATGACATTTTCCTATACAGATAAAGAAGGGGAGACAAAGGACGTTCCTCTGAAAGAAATTGCGGACTTTGAGGAAGCAGAGGGCCTTAAGTCTATTAGCCGTGATGCACAAGAGCGTTATATTACGGTTTCAGCAGCCATAGATGAGGAACATAACGTGGGGCTGGTGGCCCGGGAGGTGCAAAAAGCGTTGGATGGCTATTCGTGCCCGGAAGGGTTCACTTTGGAGATGACCGGAGAGGATGAGACAATCAATGAAGCGATAGAGCAGGTAATTTTAATGCTGATTTTGGCGGTGGTGTTTGTCTATCTGATTATGGTAGCCCAGTTCCAGTCGCTGTTATCGCCGTTTATCATCATGTTTACGATGCCTTTGGCGTTTACCGGAGGATTTTTGGCTCTATTTTTTACCGGAAGTGAGATTAGTGTCATCGGGCTGATCGGGTTTGTCATGCTTACGGGTATCATTGTAAATAACGGGATTGTTATGGTGGATTATACCAATCAGCTCCGCCGGGAAGGCATGGACAAGAAAGAGGCTTTGATCGAGGCGGGACAGACCAGGCTCCGTCCGATCCTGATGACGGCACTGACCACAATTATTGCTATGTCTACCATGGCTTTGGGATTGGATGCGGGGTCTGAAATGATGCAGCCGATGGCGGTGGTCGTAGTAGGCGGCATGATTTACGGCACGTTATTGACGTTGATTGTTGTTCCCTGTATTTATGATGCGTTTCATCGGGACCGAAGTATGGTGGAAGAGGAGTTTTAATGAAATATTTAGAATTACGGGCGAAATAACAACGATTAGCGATGTTCTTTACGTTTAGATAGTTTCTTTGGAAGTGGGCGTCGACTTGTGCTTTATATCCTTAAAATCAACCACACCGCTACATAATGGCTGTTGTGAAGGTGGAAGCGTTGTGGAACTTGACAGAAAGAAAAAAACAAATACAGTTATCTTAGATACAAAGAAACCAAGAATAGTTTTTCTTTGATATGCATATGATAAGGAGGATATAGATATGCCAGCCACTATGATGAAAGGTAGTATTCCCATGGAAATGAAAAAAGTGAGGATTTCGTCAAAACGACAGATAACAATTCCTCAAAAATTTTTTGCTATGTTGGGATTTGATACGGAAGCAGAGTGTATGGTGCGCGGGAATGAATTGGTTATTCGTCCTGCAAAAACAAACACAGGTGGGGAATTTGCAGAACAGATACTGGCTGATCTGATTGAACAGGGATATAGCGGGAAAGAACTGCTTCAGTTTTTTAAGCAGGCACAAAGCGAAACTAAGAGACAAAAAGCTGAAAAATTTATATCAGGAGGCAGTAGATAAAATTCGGGAAGACTATACTGTTGGCGAAGCCAAGACGGGAGATTTATCTGGCGTATATGGGTATGATATTTATTATAACAAGACAAATTATGAACTTGCATATACAGTGGAATATTTGGAGCATGCGGTTGTAGTTGTAATAATGGCAGGAACAAGAGAAAATTTTTATGACCAACTAAAGCAGTATATGAGGAAAAAACCATTTTCTTCTTGACAACAGAAGATACTTTCTCTAAAATATAAGCATTATAATCAAATAGATGAAAAAGGTAAGGAGAAAGAGGAGTATACGAAGACCCTTGAAAGAGAGAGCGGCCCGTCGGCTGAAAGGCCGCTTCAAGAAGGAGTCGTAGAAGGTAGCTTTTGAACCGGGTTTCTGAACAGGAACACAGGGAAAGATCTCGTTCTTGTGTATCAGTAGGACACCCCGTATCGTCCGCGTTAAGGATAAGAGAAGTAAGGTTCTTATGTGCCTTATCACAAAGGTGGTACCGCGTGAATACGCCCTTTGCAGTTTCGCTGCAAAGGGCTTTTTATGTGCAGGCCCGCATATGGAAGTTTGCTGCTGACACAGCTGCGGGCCGCGCGGCGAGTAGGGGAAGATGGCTCTTCCCTACTCGATTTCATTATGAAATAAAAGGTTCTAAGGCAGGCGCAGGAAAGGAGAAAAGATGGGAAAAGAATTGGCAAAAACATACGATCCCAAAGGGATTGAGGACAGACTTTATCAAAAATGGGAGGACAATCATTATTTTCATGCCCAGGTAGACCGCAGCAAGAAACCCTTTACGATTGTGATGCCTCCCCCCAATATCACAGGGCAGCTTCATATGGGACACGCGCTGGATAATACGATGCAGGATATTTTGATTCGCTATAAGCGGATGCAGGGCTATAACGCTCTGTGGCAGCCGGGAACAGACCATGCCTCCATTGCCACGGAAGTGAAGATCATAGAGGCATTGAAAGAAGAAGGAATTGACAAGGAAACTTTGGGCCGGGAAGGATTTTTGGAGCGGGCCTGGAAGTGGAAAGAGGAGTACGGCGGACGTATTATCAAGCAATTAAAGAAAATGGGTTCTTCTGCCGATTGGCAGAGGGAGCGCTTTACCATGGACGAGGGATGCTCCCACGCGGTACAGGAAGTATTTATCAAGCTGTATGAGAAAGGTTTGATTTATAAAGGGTCCAGAATCGTCAATTGGTGTCCGATCTGCCAGACCTCTATTTCGGATGCGGAGGTTGAGCATGAGGAGCAGGACGGATGCTTCTGGCATATCAAATATCCGGTAAAGGGAGAAGAAGGAAGATTTGTGGAGATTGCCACAACACGGCCGGAGACTTTGCTGGGAGATACGGCGGTTGCCGTGAACCCGGAGGATGAACGGTATCAGGATCTGGTTGGAAAGACGCTGATCCTGCCTCTGGTGGGACGGGAGATTCCGGTGGTGGCGGATCATTACGTAGACCGGGAGTTTGGAACCGGATGCGTGAAAATTACCCCGGCTCATGATCCCAACGATTTTGAAGTGGGAAAGCGTCATGGACTGCCGGAAATCAACGTAATGAACGACGACGCTACGATCAATGAAAAAGGCGGCGCATATGCAGGGATGGACCGTTATGAAGCCAGGGCAAAAATGGTAGAAGATTTGAAGGAACAGGGCCTTTTGGTGAAGGTTGTTCCCCATGCCCATAACGTAGGAACTCACGACCGCTGCAAGACTACCGTAGAGCCAATGGTGAAGCAGCAGTGGTTTGTAAAGATGGATGAATTGATCAAACCGGCAGCGGAGGCCGTAAAGAGTGGGAAGATCAAGCTTTTGCCGGAACGCATGGATAAGACTTACTTTAACTGGACGGATAATATCCGGGACTGGTGTATTTCCAGGCAGCTTTGGTGGGGACATCGGATTCCAGCATATTATTGTAAGGAGTGCGGTGAACTTGTAGTAGCAAGAGAGAATCCCGGCAAATGTCCGAAATGCGGCTGTACGCATATGGTTCAGGATCCGGATACATTGGATACCTGGTTTTCCTCTGCGCTGTGGCCTTTTTCTACCCTGGGGTGGCCCAAGAAAACGGAGGATTTGGACTATTTTTATCCCAACGATGTGTTAGTGACAGGATATGATATTATCTTTTTCTGGGTGATCCGTATGATTTTCTCAGGTTATGAGCAAATGGGAGAGGCGCCTTTTTCTACGGTACTGTTCCATGGATTGGTACGGGATTCCCAGGGCCGTAAGATGAGCAAGTCCTTGGGCAACGGGATTGATCCTTTGGAGGTCATTGAGCGGTACGGCGCAGATGCGCTCCGGCTGACGCTGGTGACCGGGAACGCTCCTGGAAATGATATGCGCTTTTACTGGGAACGGGTGGAAGCCAGCCGGAATTTTGCCAATAAGGTGTGGAACGCTTCTCGATTTATTATGATGAATCTGGAAAAAGAAGCTTTGACGGAGCCTTCCCAAGAGGAATTAGAGACGGCGGATAAATGGATTTTGTCTAAAGCCAACACCCTGGCGAAGGATGTAACAGAAAATATGGATAAATTCGAGCTGGGGATTGCCGTTTCCAAAATTTATGATTTTATCTGGGATGAGTTCTGCGACTGGTATATTGAGATGGCCAAGACGCGTATTTATCAGAAGGAGACAAATCCTGCTTCTGCAAATGCCGCCCTTTGGACGCTGCAGAAGGTACTGGTACAATCCTTGAAGCTGCTGCACCCGTATATGCCTTTTATTACGGAAGAAATTTTCTGTACGCTTCAGTCGGAAGAAGAGACGCTGATGCTGTCCCAGTGGCCGGTCTTTGAGGAAGCCTGCTGTTATCCCACAGAGGAAGAAATGATTGCAAAGATGAAGGAAGCTGTTCGGGGAGTACGTAATATTAGATCCCAGATGGATGTGCCCCCCAGCAGGAAAGCGCATATATATATTGTATGCCCGGATGAGAATAATGCCCGGACATTTGAATCGCTGTCGTCAACCTATGGGGGCTTTATGGGAGCCAGCAAAATTGATGTTCAGCAAGATAAGGCAGGAATTGCAGAGGATGCGGTGTCCGTAGTGACATCCAGCGGCGTCATTTATATTCCTTTGGAAGATTTGGTGGATTTTGAAAAAGAACGGGAGCGCCTGGAAAAAGAAAAGGCCCGTTTGGAGAAGGAGCTGGCCCGGTCCGCGGGAATGCTGAATAATGAAAAATTTATCAGCAAGGCGCCGGAAGAAAAAATCCGTCAGGAGAGGGAAAAGCAGGAAAAATACCGCCAGATGATGGAGCAGGTATGCGCCAGATTAGAGCAACTCAGGTAAAAAATACCTTTTTATGGCTGCGCTAGGAAGGCGCGGCCGGAAATAATTTCCAGCGGCAAAAAAAATAACATAAATTCCAATCAGATTGTCATTAATGATTGAAAAAAATCAGATTTCTTGGTAAAATAAAAAATAATGACTAATGACGTATAGGAGCTGAAGATATGGAAGAGATTAGCCGTAATGCACCTCAGGTTAGAATAGGCATGAATGACATGGAAGCATTTCTATATCTGCCGGTGCCGGAAAATGAAGATTATACAGTAGGAGAACTGGAAAGCGCATTACGTGACAAAGGCGTGGTCCATGGCGTGAAATCGGAGCGGCTGGAGCAGATGGTGCGGGAACGAAGCTATCGCAGGGAGGTTCTGGTGGCGGAAGGAGTTGCCGCAAAAGAAGGAAAAGACGGCTATTACGATTATCATTTTAACAGGAACCTGGACGGAAAACCTACGGTAAGGCCGGATGGATCTGTAGACTACTGGAGTATCAATCGGGTGGAGATTGTAAAAGAAGGCCAGGTGATAGCGGAATATCATCCTGCGATCATGGGAGAGAACGGGATTACCGTAAAAGGCAAACCCATTATGGCCAAGCGGGCCAGAGAGCTCCCGCCGTTAAAAGGCAAAGGCTTTACCCGGTCAGAGGATAACCGTGTCTATACTTCTGACTTTGACGGAAAAATCGAAATGAAAAACGACCGTATTACGGTTTCCAAAGTATACGAGATTTCCGGAAATGCAGATCTATCCGTGGGGAATATTGATTTTAACGGAGATGTGCTGGTTCACGGGAATGTCTGCGCCGGGGTACAGATCAAAGCTGCCGGGACAATTACAGTGGACGGTATCGTTGAGACAGCGGATCTTTGGGCAGGGAAAGATATTATTTTAAGAGGCGGAATGATGGGCGGCTCCAAGTCCACGGTGTTTACCAAAGGAAACATCACAGCCAAGTTTTTTGAATATACCATTGTAGAAGCATGGGGAGAGATCCAGGCTCAGGTATTTATGAATTGCGATGTTACCTGTAAGAAGCGGATTATCTTAAATGGTAAGGAGGCAGGGATCATAGGGGGAAAAGTCCATGCCATCCAGGGCATTGAAGTAGGAGATCTGGGCAATGATGTGGAAATTCGTACGGAAGTGCGGGTGGGCAATGATGTGGAGGTCTTACGCAGGATCAAGGCGCTGCAGAAAGAAGTTACGGATATGAGCCAGATGCTGGAGCGGGTAGAGAAGGGCTTAAAAGAGCTGGAGCGACTGGCGGAGGCTCAGGCCTTGGAGAAGAATGATCCCAGAAAGATGCAGCTGTTACGCGTGAAGATCAGAGACAGTGCCACCCTGGGAGGAAAACAGGCGGAGCTGGGACAGCTGGAGCAGCAGCTGGAAGACGCCAAATACGCCAGTATCCGGGCGCTTCGCAGCGTATATCCAGGAGTTATGGTTATTATTGATGAAGCCAGGCTGTTTATCCGTACGCCGGAGAGCCATGTGGAATACCGAAAAGAAAAAGGCGAGGTTGTGAGCCTGTATACGTTTTAAGGAAGATGTTTCCTGCTGCTTTGGCAGGCCCTGTCATATAATTGATGATTTTGCGATAAAAAAAACGTCGGGGTAACAGAAATATGCTTGCATAAAATCACCATTCTATTATAATGGATAAAGAAACTTTTATAATAGAGTGGTGAATTTTTTTGACTTATGAAGAAACGGTGTCCTATATTTTGGACATCCCCAGATTTACAAAAAAGAATGAGCCCCAGCATACCAGAGAGTTTATGGAGCGGCTGGGAAATCCCCAAGAACAGTTTCCTTCTGTCCATGTGGCCGGGAGCAATGGAAAAGGCAGTGTCTGTGCGTTTCTAAGCAGTATATTGAGGGAGAGCGGTTTGCGTACGGGGATGTTTGCATCGCCTCACTTGACGGATATCCGGGAGCGGTTTTTAATAAACGGGCAGCCCTGCACCAGAGAGCAGTTTTTGGAAGCGGAGCAATTTGTACGGCGCACGGTCGTCCGGATGCAGAAGGAAGGAATGCCCCACCCTACGTTCTTTGAGTATTTGTTTGGCGTTGGGATGGTTCTTTTTTGGAAGGAAGGAGTCGAGTGCGCTGTTTTAGAAACCGGATTGGGGGGACGCTTGGATGCCACAAATGTGGTCAGGCATCCGATTCTTACGATTCTTACATCCATCAGCCTGGAGCATACGGAGATTTTGGGAAATACCATAGAACAGATTGCGGCAGAAAAAGCAGGAATCATTAAGAAAGGTGTTCCGGTTCTTTTTGACGGAAATGAGCCCTTAGCGGAACCCGTCATAAGAAATGCTGTCGGGAAGAATCAGGCTCCCGTGACAAAGGTTTCTTGGGAGGACATTAAAATTTTATTAAACGATGGAAAAAACATTGATTTTTCCATGGATTGTGGGTATGATGTTACTAATATCCGGATTCCATTTCCAGCCAAATACCAGGCGATGAATGCGGCTCTTGCTCTGGCGGCCGTTCCGTTTCTGAGAAGAAAGTTTGAGATTTCCAACGAAGCGGTTTTACAGGGATTTCGGAAGGCGTCCTGGCCAGGAAGAATGGAGGAGACAGAACCGGAGGTATACATGGACGGCGCCCATAATGTTTCCGGCATACGGGGGTTCTTGGAGGCGGTGGACAGTCTGGCGAAATGCCCGTCCATTTTGCTTTTTTCCATGGTACAGGAGAAAGATTATGAAGAGGCGTCCCGTCTCCTTTGCCAGAAGGATAGGTGGGAGCGGATCATTCTGACAAAAATCAGCGGCAATGCCAGAGCCTTGGATCCGGAGTGTTTGAAATCATGTATGCTCCGGGAGCTTTCCCGGGCTGGGAAGCATATTCCGGTTTTGGTGATAGAATGTCCCAGGGAAGCTTATCGGGAGGCCATGGAACAAAAAAAGCCGGGACAGAAGCTGTTTTGCGCAGGTTCCTTGTATTTGATTGGGGAGCTGAAGAATATTGCAGCAGGAACATAAACAATCATGTAAAGATGGCAGGAGGTCAAAAGATTGATAGATTTTGAAGAAGAATTAAAGAAATTTCAGCCCAGCTTAGAGGTGGAAGAGGTGGAGGAAGCCATATACAGCCACGATTTGACAGATATGACAGATATTTTGCAGGAAATGTTTAAGGAAGTGAGAAAGAAATAGAAAGGAAATTGTATGGAATGTATGAAATGTGGTTCAGCTCTGGGACGGGAGGACTACTGCCCTGCCTGCGGAGCTGATGTAAAACTGTACAAACGGATTATCTATACCTCTAACCGCTATTATAATGAAGGATTAAAGCAGGCAAAAATGCGGAATCTGTCCGGTGCGGCGGAGAATTTAAGAAGCAGCCTGAAATTTTATAAGCTGAATATGGCAGCCCGCAATTTATTGGGGCTGGTTTATTTTGAAATGGGAGAGACGGTGGACGCCATCAGTGAGTGGGTGATCAGCCGAAATCTGATGCCGGAGGATAAGCTGGCAGAGAAGTATCTGGCGGCGGTGCAGTCCAACGGGAATAAGCTGGAGGCGCTGAATCAGACGATTAAAAAGTATAATCAGGCTTTGGTATATTGTCGTCAGGACAGTAAAGATTTGGCGACAATCCAGCTAAAAAAGGTGTTGTCACTGAATCCCCGAATGGTGAAGGGGCATCAACTGCTGGCGCTTCTCTATATGGAAGAAGGAAAATATGAGCATGCCAAAAAAGCTTTGAACCAGGCTCAGAAGATTGATACCGGGAATCTTACCACATTTCGGTATCTGCAGGAAGTCAACAGCCGCCTGGGGGAGCCGTCTTCCCGAAAAGAAGGCCGGAAAGAAAAGGAAGAGACGGTGGCTTACCGAAGCGGCAATGAGACGATCATCAATCCGGCAAATTTCAAAGATCGTTCCGCTATTGGTACGATATTAAATATCATCTTGGGAATAGCCATCGGCGCTTTGGCCACCTGGTTTTTGATCATACCGAGTATGCGTCAAGATGCGACCGGTGAGACCAATCAGGCGGTTCGGGAAGCCAATGACACGATCAGTACGAAGAATCAGACCATTAAGACCCTGGAAGGCCAGGTGGAGGAGTTGAAGTCCCAGGTAAAAGAACTGGAGGGTGACAAGGATGAGAGTAAAGCCTCGGTGGCGTTATACGAGCAGCTTTTGACGGCATATGACGCCTACGCCCAGAAGAATATGGAAGAATCCCAGAGACTTCTGGAAGGGTTGGACGCATCCGCTCTTACGGGAAAAGCGGCGGAAATTTATGAGAGGATGACTACCCAGGTAGATGAAGAATATATTGCCACGATGTATCAGGAAGGCAGGGCTGCTTACCAATCGTCTAATTATGAAGAGGCGGCTCAGAAGCTGCAGCAGGTCGTGGATGCGGATGAGAATTATGACCAGGGATATGCGGTTTATTACCTGGCTCAGTCATACCGAAGAATGGAACAAAATGACCAGGCGGCCGTTTATTATCAGAGAGTCCTGGAACTTTTGCCAGGCACCCAAAGGGCCCGGACGGCAGAACAGTTTTTACAGGAGTACCAGGCGGCCCAGCAATAGTAAATGATCATAACACTTACAAAAGACGTCAATATTTGGCGTCTTTTATTATGCGCAGGACCGCATATGGGAATTTGCTGTTGACACAGCATGCGAACCGCGTGGCGAATAGGGGAAAACCTTCCCTATTCGATTTACATAGAAAAAGCTTGATAGGAGGAACTGTTATGGAGCATAAGTTTGAGCGTGAGACAGGAACGCTGCGGGTACAAATGCCAAGAGAATTGGATCATCATTCTGCAGAAACGCTGCGCCAGGAGACGGACGCGCTGCTGATCAAATATCCGGTACGCAGTATTGTATTTGATTTTCAAGATACCGTTTTTATGGATAGCTCCGGGATCGGAGTGATTCTGGGCAGATGCAGGAATTTGAAGTTTGCCGGAGGACAAGCAATAGCAGTCCATTTAAACCAGCAGATACAGAAGATTTTTCAGGTATCTGGGCTACATAAAGTGATCGAAGTGATGCTGTAAGGAGGAGGAGCAAGTGAAAAAAGAAATGAAAATGGAATTTTCGTCCCAATCGGAAAATGAAGGGTTTGCCAGGGTTGCCGTAGGAGCCTTTATTGCCGGGCTGAATCCTACGGTGGACGAATTGGCGGATATTAAGACGGCAGTTTCCGAGGCGGTGACCAATGCAATTATCCACGGTTATGAGCAAAAGGAAGGAAAAGTGTGGATTACTTGTGAAATTGACGGGCAGGATGTGGAAATTTGTGTCATTGACAACGGGAAAGGGATTGTGGATATCGACAAAGCCCGGGAACCTTTGTATACTACGAAGCCGGAGCTGGAACGTTCCGGTATGGGTTTTACCTTTATGGAGGCATTTATGGATGAAGTATGGGTAGCGTCGGCAGTCAATCAGGGAACACGTGTTACCATGAAAAAAAGAATTGAAAGGGCATGAGACATGGAAGAGACCATCGCTTTGATCGAACGGTCGCACAGAGGAGATAAAGAAGCGAGGGACAAGCTGGTACAGAATAATTTGGGGCTGGTATGGAGCATCGTAAAACGGTTTGAAAACCGGGGATATGATTTAGAGGATTTGTTTCAGATCGGCAGTATCGGATTGATGAAGGCCATTGATAAATTTGACACAACTTTTGAGGTGAAATTCTCCACCTATGCGGTTCCTATGATCACCGGGGAGATCAAACGTTTTTTAAGAGACGACGGAATGTTGAAGGTTAGCCGGGGGTTAAAGGAATGTGCAGCTAAAATTGCTTCTGCCAGGAGCCGGCTGCAAAAAGAGCTGGGGAGGGATGTTACGCTGCTGGAGCTGGAGGAAGCTACCGGAATCCGGCGGGAGGAAATCGTGATGGCTCTGGAAGCCAGCGTGGAGGTGGAATCTATCTATAAGTCCATTCACCAGCCGGATGGGAACGAGGTTTGCCTTGTAGACCGGCTTGTGGAAAAAGGAAATGAAAATGAAAAGCTGCTGGACCAGATGCTTTTGCACCAGTTGATGGCACAGTTGGAGGGGACGGAACGGGAGTTGATCATACAACGGTATTTTCAGGAGAAAACCCAGGTGGAGGTGGCGAAAAGTTTAGGATTAAGCCAGGTGCAGGTCAGCCGTCTGGAGAAGAAGATCCTGCTTCATCTGCGCAAGCTGGCGGGGGCATAAAAAAGTTGCCTGATCTGCAGTTGCATAATTTGTGAAAAAGTACTCATACTACACCCAAAGAATAAAAAAGGAAGTGAGTGTATGAGCCATAAATTATACCGGGTGTGTCTGCTGTCGTTGCTGATCATAGCCATTGTGGGCGGTATTTTCTATTATTTGAATTACGTGCAGGATCAGTCGGATATTACGGAAGGGACGCTGGTGCGCCAGACAGAGGAGATACTGGCAGGAGGCAGTGGAAACGAGGGCCTGTCATGAGCGAAACCTTATATATCAAAATTGACCGGAATGTAAAGGTAACAAAGCCTGGGGTCACCTTAAAGGACATCGCCAGCTTAACTTGTACCAATGAAGCTGTGGTAAATAAGCTTAAAACCATGAAAGTGTATCAGTTCCGGGAACCAATCTCCGGCAAAAAGGCGAAATCGTCCATAGAGGTTTTTTCTGTCTTAAAAATTATTCAGCTTATTGGAACAGAATATCCAAATCTGGATGTGGAAAATATTGGCGAGCCGGATTTTGTTCTGGAGTATATCCCCAAAGAAGAGCCGAAATGGCTGGGGTATTTGAAGGCTGGATTGCTGTGTATTTTAATCTTCTTTGGATCTGCATTTACAATTATGACTTTTAATAATGATGTGGGAGTAGCAGATGTATTTGCAAAGTTCTACCAGCAGGTAATGGGGAAAGCCTCCAATGGATTCACCCCTTTGGAAGTCTGCTACTCCATCGGCCTGGGCCTTGGAATTTTGATCTTTTTTAATCACTTCGGACGCAAGAAAGTGACCCACGATCCCACGCCCATGCAGGTGCAGATGAGGATGTACGAACAGGATGTGGATACTACATTTATAGAAAACTGCAGCAGGAAAGGTACGGAAAATGATGTGGGCTAGGGAAATCATGTTGGGGTTTTTGGGATTGGCCAGTGGATTTGCCGTGTCGGCGGCTGTATTTGCCTTTGTGATAACTCTGGGGATTATCCCCCGGTTTGCAGCCAAAAGTCGCACCAGCAGCCATATTCTTACCTATGAAAACGCAATTTTCTTAGGGGGAGTCTGTGGCAACCTGATTTCTGTTTTTGGGTTTTGCCTTCCTTTCGGATTAGGGCTGTTATGTATTTTCGGGTTGTCGGCAGGTATTTATACCGGTTGCCTTGCGGTAGCGTTGGCAGAGATTCTTAACACCTTCCCTATTATGTTTCGGAGGACGAAGATGAAGGAAGGACAGAATTGGGTGCTTGTGGCTATGGCGTTGGGCAAAATGGCGGGGGCCTTTTATTTTTATGCAAATCATATGGCAAAATAAGGCGCAGCAAGAGGCGTCGCATGAAATAGGAAAGGAGACAATTGATGACTAAGGAAGAACAACAACAGCAGCAACAGGAATACAATGCATATGTAAAACAGGTGACGCCCACCCATTCCCTGTGGGCAAATATGGCGAAAGCTTTTTTGGTTGGAGGAATCATCTGCACCATCGGACAGGTGATTTTGAATATTGCAGGAAATATGGGGCTGGATCAGGAGACGGCAGGATCCTGGAACAGCATGATTTTGATTTTTTCCAGTATTCTCTTGACGGGGCTGAATATCTATCCTTCTATAGCAAAGTGGGGAGGAGCAGGGGCCTTGGTGCCAATTACCGGGTTTGCCAATTCAGTAGCCGCTCCGGCCATCGAATTTAAGAAGGAAGGGCAGGTCTTCGGAATTGGGTGTAAGATTTTTACGATTGCCGGGCCGGTGATTTTGTATGGGATTTTTACTAGCTGGGTGCTGGGGCTCATTTATTGGGCGCTTAAAATGTTTGGGGTATTCTAAAAAAATTTTGTCACAAAGGAAGTTTTGAGAGTGACATTTCCCAATACGGCGCTGTTGTATCTTCGAACCTATAAAAAGACACCGGATAAAAGAAGCGAATGAGCATTGACTTGTCTTAGGAAAAAGGGTATATTGTAAATAATGTGGCGCAAGCTGCAAAAATAGAAATCTTTTCAAGAAGATGCAGCAGAAGGGAGAAGAACATGGGAAATTTCAGTGGAAAGACAGTTATTATTACGGGTGCGGGAAGAGCCGTTTTGAGCGACGGCAGATGCGGTTCTATCGGGTACGGAATTGCAACAGCTTATGCGAAAGAAGGCGCGAACCTGGTGATCACCGGAAGAAATATAAAGAAGCTGGAGGATGCCAAAGAGGAACTGGAGCGTGAGTATGGCGTAAAGGTTCTTTGGGTTCAGGCGGATGTTTCTGCCGGAGCAGATAATAAAGCAGTAGTAGAGAATGTGGTAAAACAGACGGTGGATACCTTTGGGGGAATTGACGTTTTGATTAACAATGCCCAGGCCTCGGCTTCCGGGGTTACCCTGGCGGATCATACCACCGAGCAATTTGATTTGGCGCTGTATTCCGGGCTTTATGCGGCATTTTATTACATGCAGGCATGCTATCCGTATTTGGCAAAAAGCAAGGGTTCTGTCATTAACTTTGCTTCCGGCGCAGGACTGTTCGGCAATTATGGACAGTGCGCGTATGCAGCAGCCAAAGAAGGGATTCGGGGCTTGACCCGTGTAGCCGCCACAGAGTGGGGCAAAGACGGCATCAATGTGAATGTAGTATGCCCTCTGGCCTGGACGGCACAGTTGGAGCAGTTCCAGAAAGCATATCCCGATGCATATGAGAAGAATGTCCATATTCCGCCTATGGGGCATCTGGGAGATTCCGAGCTGGAAATCGGCCGTGTCTGCGTACAGCTGGCTTCCCCGGACTTTAAGTTTATGACCGGTGAGACCATTACATTAGAGGGAGGACTGGGACTTCGCCCGTAACAAGGCCGGCCTCTCAAGCCCTTAGGGATTGAGAAGTCAGGGGGGGTGATGCGGACTTGCCCACTTTGTTTGAGAAGCAAAAAGCGGTTTGGAGAACATGACGCTCCAAACCGCTTTTTCATCCTCCGGGAATTGCTGAAAAGGAGATTTTTTCTTGAAATCAAGTAATCCTAAAATAGCCCGTTTCCATTGACTGGCTGAATGCCGCCGATGTCATGTTGTACACAATCCCAGTGCTCTGCCAGTTTGCCGTCCTCAATGCGGTACATATCGAAAACCTTGTTTTCCATGCCGTTGGCGCCCATGGTACATTTAAAAAATACCACCGCCATATCATCCTCGCACACAATTTTGGAGATTTCCATATGAGGCTTCATGGACAGGAATTTTTCGGCAAAGACTTTAAATCCTTCCTTTCCTTCCGGTACTTCCGGATTATGCTGCTTGTAATTGTCCAGCATGTAGTCGTCCAGATGGGACAAATCCCAGTGGTTGAATACTTCGTCATAAAATTTCAAAATCAGTTCTCTGTTTGTCATGGTATCATCCTCCATCAATTGTCGTTAAAACCCCTTACAGCTATCATAACAGCTTTTTCGGGAAAAGGAAATATTTTTCAGGAAAATCAGTATTCGAAACATAATTCCCACAGTTCCCACATAAGTTTGTCTTAGGACATGTCTCAGATTGTCCCAGGACAAACAGGCAAAGGAGTGGGTATTGATGTTTGTATATAAAAGCGTCCATGATACGGCAATTACGTTAGACAGCGACGAAAGATGCGGCCTGACAGAGGCACAGGCCCAAAGGCGCCTTCAGGAAAACGGGACAAACCAGTTGAAGGAGCCCAGAAAAAAGTCCGCGCCGGAGGCGTTTTTGGAGCAGTTGAACGATCCGCTGATTTATGTGCTACTGGCGGCAGCCGGGGTATCTTTGTTTTTACATGAAGTCAGCGATGCGGTGATCATTCTGGTGGTAGTGTGCGTGAACGCCCTGGTGGGGCTGATTCAGGAAGGAAAGGCCCAAAAAGCGCTGGATTCGCTGAAAAAGCTTACAAGCCCTAAAGCTTATGTGATACGGGGCGGAAAAGAAATGGAAATTCCGGCTTCTCAGCTTGTGGTGGGAGATGTGGTTTGTCTGGAGGCGGGAAGCCAGGTTCCGGCGGACATGCGTCTGATTCAGACCGGGGGATTGAAGATAGAAGAGTCCGCATTGACCGGCGAGGCATTGGCCCAGGAGAAAGACGCCTCTTTTTTGCCGGGACGGAGGGAAGAAGGGGAGCTGCCTCTGGGAGACCGGAAAAATATGGCCTATATGTCCACGATCGTTACCCAGGGCCGGGGGATTGGTATGGTGACGGCCGTGGGTATGGATACGGAGATTGGAAAGATTGCTTCTCTGATCAATGAAAGCCGTACCCAGTCCACCCCTCTGCAAAAACGCCTGGGGGAGCTGGGGAAGCTGCTAAGCTTTCTGTCTCTGGGGCTTTGTGTCCTGCTCTTTGGGATTGCCATATTACAAAAACGGAATATTTTTGAAATGCTGATTACGGCAATCTCTTTGGCGGTGGCGGCAGTCCCGGAAGGACTTCCGGCTGTTGTAACAATCTGCCTGGCTTTAAGTGTAACCAGGATGGTAAAGGTGAATACGATCATTCGCAGGCTCCCTTCCGTGGAGACACTTGGTGCGGTCAGTGTCGTATGTTCCGATAAGACGGGGACATTGACACAAAATAAAATGACGGTGGAAGTCTGCTATATGAACGGGGAAGTGTATGGAAGAAACCAGATAGAATCCGGCCTTCATCGGGAGCTTTTACAGGGTATGTCATTGTGTAATGACGCTGTACTGACCTATGACAGCCGGATCGGGGATCCCACGGAGCTGGCGCTTCTTGATTTGGCCCAGGGCTTTGGGCTTCATCGGCAGGAATTGGAGCGGCAGCAGCCCCGCGTCAAGGAACTCCCCTTTGACTCACGGCGGAAAATGATGTCTACCTATCACCAAAACGGACAGGGAGCCGTGACCTATACGAAAGGGGCCCCGGATGAAGTGGTGAAAAAATGCAGCCGGATTTTGATCAAGGGGTCGGCAGTTTCTATGACGGCCATACATAGGGAGCAGATTCGCAGGGCGCAGGCTGATATGTCGGGAAATGCCCTGCGGACCTTAGCATTAGCCAAACGGGAAGGCGGACAACATCCGGTGGAAGAAGATTTAACCTTCGTTGGCATGGTGGGAATGAGAGATCCGGCCAGGCCGGAAGCGGCCCAGGCAGTGGCAAAATTTAAAACGGCCGGAGTAGATACCGTTATGATAACCGGGGATCATGTGGATACGGGATTTGCCATTGCCAGCCAGATTGGCATTGTGAGCCATCCAAGCCAATGCATGACCGGAGAGGAATTGCAGAGGCTTTCCGAGGAAGAGCTGTTGGAACGCCTTCCCCGGACACGGGTGTTTGCCCGGGTTTCCCCGGAGCATAAAGTTCGCATTGTAAAGGGTTTTCAGGAGCTGGGGCATATCGTTGCCATGACCGGGGACGGGGTGAACGACGCCCCTTCCTTGAAAGCGGCTGATGTGGGGATTGCCATGGGAATGACCGGAACGGACGTGGCAAAGCAGGCGTCGGATATGATTCTTACAGATGATAATTTTGCCACCATTGAAAGAGCTATGGAAGAGGGACGAGGCGTATATGAAAACATCAAGAAATCCGTGATTTTTCTGTTGTCCTCCAATCTAGGAGAAATTATGACCATGTTTGTGGCGGTGCTTTTGGGGCTGGCGTCCCCGCTGAAATCCAGCCATATTCTCTGGATCAATTTGATTACGGATTCCCTTCCGGCCCTGGCTTTGGGCGTTGATAAAAACGACGGCGTCAGCCTGATGAAGCATCCCCCCAGAAAATCAAAGGAAAGCCTGTTTGCAGGCGGTGGCCTGGCATGTACCTGCTTTTACGGGATCTTGATCGCGGCGATTAGTTTGACTGCTTTTTTAGCGCTGCCTTATGGGATTTTGAAAGCAAACCAGGCAGATATTACCCTGGAGCATTTTCTGGCGCTGCTGTCTCAAAAAGAAGTCTTGATCCGTGCCCAAACCTATGCGTTTACGGTGCTGGGAATGTCCCAGTTATTCCATGCGGTGGGAATGCGCAATATCCGAAAATCTGTTTTTCGCATGAGCCATAAGGACAATAAATTGATGATACTGGCCTGCATCCTCGGATTTTTCCTGCAGTTTGCAGTGACCAGGCAGCCGTTTTTGGTGCAGGCGTTCGGCACGGTGCGTCTAGGGATCGGAGAGTGGCTGCGGCTGCTATTACTGGCTTCTTTTCCGCTGTTAGCCCATGAAATTATGGCATTTTTATATTTCCGAGAAAAAAAGCAATAGCTATTTGAACTGGAAAATAAAAGAGATGTCGACAGGAACTGCCAAAATTTTTAATAATTATTAAGAAATAAATTACGCATTAGTAATTGATTATTTCGATGGGACATATTATGATAATAAAAGAATGTAAAAGGGAGAGTATGTGGTAATGAAAAAACAAAAGAACACAAAAAAAATACAGATGACAGTACTTACTCTGTGTGCCTTTTTAGTGGTGGTGGGAGCGATTGTGGGAGTAACAATGATCTTGTCACATAAAGGCTATGTAGGCGGGGAAGACCAAGACACGGTTACAGCCTCTGTGGATCCGGCAGAAGAAGACGGACAGGAGGATCAAGATTCTCAGAAAGAGCCCGAAGGAGAACAAACGCCGGAAGGTGGAGAGGCAAAAGCAGATGAGAAGGAGGATGGGGATGCCAAAGAAGCTATGCAGCAGGATTCTCAGCTTTTGGCTCAGGCGGACCGTCTGGCAGATTCCTATGATTATGACGCTGCCATCGAGATGGTAAAAGGGATGCCGGGATTTGATACCAATACGGAATTACAGCAGAAGGTCAGTGATTATGAGAAGACCAAATCAACCCTGGTTCCGGTAAATATGGATGAAGTAACCCATGTGTTCTACCACACTTTGGTGGTTGATCCCCAGCGGGCGTTTGCCAATCAGGATACGAATCCTCAGGCGGTAGGGAACAATCAGTGGATGACTACAGTGAGCGAATTTCAGAAGATTACCCAGGAGATGTACGACCGTGGTTACGTTTTGGTAAGTATTCATGATCTGATCGAGACGGAGACAGATGAGAATGGGAATACCGTATACAAACCGGCCACGATCATGCTGCCGCCGGATAAAAAAGCGTTTGTCCTTTCGCTGGATGATTTGAGCTATTATCACAGTTATGATAATTATGGGTATGCGGCCAAGATGATTTTAGATGAAAATGGAAAACCCACCTGCGAGTACATACAGGCAGACGGAACTACAGTGGTAGGCGCTTACGATTGCGTCCCTTTGTTAGACCAGTTCCTAGAAGAGCATCCGGATGCTTCCTACCGGGGAGCAAAAGGCATCATTGCCCTCACCGGATACAATGGGATCCTGGGATATCGTACCGATGAGACATATGCGGATCTGAATAATCCGGATCTCAGCGCCGACAAGCGGAAGTGGATGGAAGAACATCCGGATTTTGATCTGGAGCAGGAGCGGGCGGAGGCCAAAAAAGTGGCGGACGCCATGAAAGAGGACGGCTGGGAGTTTGCAAGCCATACCTGGGGACATTTGAAGGTTGGGGACGCCAGTCTGGAACGGATCCAGGCGGATACCCAGAAATGGCGGAACAATGTGGAACCTTTGGTAGGACCTACGGATACGATTATTTTTGCCCATGGCCAGGATTTGGGCGACTGGGGCGATTATGATGAGTCCGACGCCAAATATCAATATCTGCGGTCCCAGGGATATACCATTTTTTGTAATGTCGATTCCAATTTATACCGCACCTGGTTTGGGAAGGACTATCTTCGCCAGGGCCGCCGGAATCTGGACGGATACCGCATTTATAAAAATGCGACCGGAGAACAGGACAATGTTTCCGATTTATTTAACGCCGGAGAGATCATAGATCCCTTGCGGCCGCCAGTACCTTCTTTGGAATAAGAGAATGTGGCAGAGGAATCTCGCTTTGCGAGGTTCCTTTTTTGTATAAAAAAAATCCTTTTGCGGAAAATAGATTCAGAAGATTTTTTGGAAAGGAAGAAAGGCATGTCACAGAAGGGAACACAAAGTATACAATTTGAAGAAGCTCCTTATATTATCAGTTCTGCCAGTGTTGTGGGGAAAAAAGAAGGAGAGGGGCCTTTAGGCGGACTGTTTGATATGGTGGGGAAAGATGATTTATTTGGAGAGGATACCTGGGAGGAGGCGGAGAGTACCCTCCAGAAAGAAGCTGCCACCCTGGCTGTGGGAAAGGCCGGGATCGCAAAAGAGGAGATTCGCTATATTTTTGGAGGGGATCTCCTGGGCCAATCTATTGCCACTACATTTGGATTGATGGAATTGAATATTCCGCTATTTGGCCTGTACGGCGCCTGCTCCACTGCGGGAGAGTCTCTGTCCCTGGCGGCTATGACAGTGGCGGCAGGCTTCGGGGACCAGGTGTTGGCAGTGACCTCCAGTCATTTTGCCAGTGCGGAAAAGCAATTTCGATTTCCTCTGGAATACGCCAACCAGCGGCCCCTATCCGCTACATGGACAGTTACCGGAAGCGGCGCTTTTGTTTTGGGGAAGAAACGAAGCAAAGCCAGGATAACAGGCGTCACTACCGGGAAGGTGGTGGATTTTGGAATTAAGGATTCCATGAATATGGGAGCTGCGATGGCTCCTGCAGCCTGCGCTACCATTTATCAGAATTTGATAGACTTTGACAGAAGCCCAGATGATTACGATAAAATCATAACCGGGGATTTGGGATATGTGGGCCAAGAGATTTTGATCAAGCTTTTGCGGGAAAAGGGCTTTGATATCAGCAAACAGCATATGGACTGCGGGATTGAGATTTACGACAGTAAAACCCAAGATACCCATTCCGGAGGAAGCGGATGCGGTTGTTCGGCGGTAACCTTAAGCGCCAGCTTTCTGCCCCAACTGGAAAAGGGAACCCTTCACCGGATTCTTTTTGTGCCTACCGGCGCCCTGTTGTCTACCGTGAGTTTCCACGAAGGACAATCCGTACCGGGGATTGCCCATGGGGTAGTGATCGAACACGCATAAAAGCGGTAATAGAAAAGGAGAAAAAGATGGATTATGTAAATGCATTTTGGGTAGGCGGACTGATCTGCGCCCTGGTTCAAATCCTAATGGAAAAAACAAAGCTTATGCCCGGAAGAATTATGGTTCTTTTGGTATGCACCGGAGCGGTGTTAGGAGCCGTCCAGCTATACGGCCCTTTTGTGGAGTATGCAGGGGCTGGAGCCTCCGTGCCGCTTTTGGGTTTCGGCAATGTGCTGTGGAAGGGGATTCAGAAGGCCGTGGATAAAGACGGATTTATCGGTATCTTTATGGGGGGCTTTACATCAAGCGCCGTGGGAATCTGCGCAGCTTTGGTATTTGGATATCTGGCCAGCTTGGTGTTTGATCCGAAAATGAAAAAATAAATATTCTGGCGTATAAAGGCCACATTTTCGGCAAACCTAAGAAAGACAAAATTTTTATTAAAGGAGACTTTATTATGAAGCAGTTGAAAAAAATCATGCTGGGATGCATGCTGGTTCTGGCAATGACTTTTCTGACAGCATGCGGCAATCGGAATACGGATGACAAGAATGGAACCACTGACGGGACGACAAATGACGGTATCATTGATGATAATGAAGCGACCAATGGAGATGACAAAAACGGAACGAGAGACGATGTAACGGATACCGACAAAACAGATACGAAAAATGATCGTAATGACAAGGAAAATAATGCCAACGATGGGAAGGATAAAACCAATGGAACCGATACGACGCCAAATAACAATAACGGCGCTACCGAAGGAAACGATAATGGCGGCGCATTGGAAGATCTTGGGGATGATATTGTAGACGGCGTAGAGGATATTGGAGACGATGTGGAAAGAGGCGTTGACGATATGACAAATGGTACAGGAACCGGCAATGGCACAGGAACCGGAAATGGTACAGGAACAGGCGCCGGTACAGGAGCGGGAACAGGCGCTACAGGAGCAGGAGATTAAGAAAAAATAAAAGACAAAACAGATATACAGCCGGCATAGTGTAAAGTATGCCGGCTGTTTTAAGGTATCCTTGTCTTAAAGGAGAGGCTTCTGTTATTCCAGCTTAAATTTCCCTACTTCCTGGTTTAGTTCTTTTGCAATTTCCAGATTTGCGCCTGCTTCCTCTTCCACGGACATAGCTTCCCCTGTAATATGGATAGCTACTTCCGTTACATTGGCAATCCCTTTTGCACTTTCCTCTACGGCAATATTGATGGCGGAAATAGATTCCTTCATTTCGCTCATATTTTCTAACAACTGCTGGGATGCATCTGAAAATTCCTGCATCATACCATTCATAGTTTCTGCGTCGGACTGATAGCTTTCGCTGGCAGATACCAGGTTGCTGTATCCTCGCATAGCGGTTTCTTCCATAAAGCGTACCATATGTTCTGATTCCTTTGCAAGGCCGTTGACGGCCAAAATGACTTCAGCGCTGACTTCCTTGATCTGTGCAGCAGCCTCGGCGGAATTGGAGGCAAGAGCGCTGATCTCATCTGCCACGACCGCAAATCCCCGTCCGGCCTCTCCGGCTCTGGCAGCTTCGATACTGGCATTGAGCGCCAGAAGGTTGGTCTGATCCGTAATGTTGATGATATTTGTGGTCAATACGCTGATCTCCATGTTACAACTTTTCCTTTCACAATTCAATAAAATAATGAGAAAAAATTATTTTAGATAAAAAAATAATTCCGAAGAGATCAAGGGTATTTGTCATGCAAAAAACTCCTCCCAAGCTAAAGCTTTGGAGGAGTCTGAATAGATCTTATTCGTCAGAACTGTAGTTGGGAGCTTCCTTAGTGATATGAATATCATGGGGATGGCTTTCTTTCAGAGAAGCGGCAGATATTTTTACAAACTGCCCTTTCTCTTTCAAGTCTTCGATGGTGGGAGTGCCGCAATAGCCCATTCCGGCCCTAAGGCCGCCGATTAACTGGAATACGGTATCTTCTACTGTGCCTTTGTAAGCAACGCGTCCTTCTACGCCTTCCGGTACCAGCTTCTTAGCGTCCTGCTGGAAGTAGCGGTCTTTGCTGCCGTTTTCCATGGCAGCCAGTGAACCCATGCCCCGGTATACTTTATATTTTCTTCCCTGATATAATTCAAAGGTTCCCGGGCTTTCGTCACAGCCTGCTAAGATGCTGCCCATCATACATACATTGGCTCCGGCGGCAATGGCCTTGGTCATATCCCCGGAATACTTAATGCCTCCGTCTGCAATGACGGGAATGCCATGCTCCTTGGCAACCTCATAACAATCCATAATTGCGCTGATCTGCGGAACGCCGATACCTGCTACCACACGGGTGGTACAGATAGAACCTGGGCCGATACCAACCTTGATGGCGTCCGCGCCAGCATCGATCAATGCTTTTGCAGCGGCTCCGGTGGCAATATTGCCGGCAACTACAGGCAGATCAGGGAAAGCTTCTTTGATTTCTTTCACGGCTCTTATAATATTGGTGGAATGGCCGTGGGCGGAATCCACTACAATAATATCTACATGGGCGTTTACTAGGGCTGTTACCCGTTCCATCATGTTGGCCGTGATGCCGACTCCGGCTCCACAGAGCAGTCTGCCCTGAGAATCCTTTGCAGATAGAGGATATTTGATCTGTTTCTCAATATCCTTAATGGTAATAAGGCCTTTCAGATTAAAATCATCATCTACAATAGGAAGCTTTTCTTTCCGTGCTTTTGCCAGGATCTTCTTGGCCTCTTCTAAGGTGATGCCTTCTTTGGCAGTGATTAGCCCTTCGGAAGTCATGCATTCTTTTATTTTCCTGGAAAAATCTTCTTCAAATTTTAAGTCGCGGTTGGTAATAATGCCTACCAGTTTACCGTTTTCCGTAATGGGAACGCCGGAGATGCGGAATTTGCCCATCAGCTCATCTGCATCGGATAATTTGTGTTCTGGGGAAAGAGAAAAGGGATCGGTGATAACACCGTTTTCCGAGCGCTTTACCTTGTCTACTTCATCAGCCTGCGCTTCTATAGACATGTTCTTATGAATAACGCCGATACCGCCTTGCCGTGCCATGGCAATCGCCATCCGGTGTTCCGTCACCGTATCCATGCTGGCGCTCATCATAGGAATGTTAAGACGTACGGTTTTAGTCAGGTTTGTAGATAAATCTACCATATTTGGAGTGATCTCCGAATAAGCCGGAACCAAAAGTACGTCATCAAAGGTAATTCCTTCACCGATAATTGTACCCATTTTCGAATCCTCTCTTTCGTTTTCTGAATTTGTTTTTAGTTTTTCGATTCTATCACAAAGAAGTAGGCCTGTCAATAGTCTTGTGCGGTATTTTCCAGTAATTTTCCCACTATTCAGCGGCGCTTTTCACTGCTAAAGTAAAATCCTTCAGAATACGGATTGCATAATCCCGCTGACGGGAGGGAAGGGAATTCAGAAGCTCTAAAATCATGTCGGTCTCAAAGCCCTGCTCTTTTCCCAATACGATATAGTCGGCGGAAATACTGGCGCTGGAGCATATTTTATATAAAGTTTTGGTGGTGATGCTTTTTTTGCCGTTTTCCACAGCGGCCAGAAAACTATCAGATATGCCGCAGAGCTCGCTGAATTGTTCCCGCGTCATGGAAAGCGCTTCCCGAACTTCCCGAATGCGCAGGCCTACGGTTAAATTAAAGTCTTTATTTACTTCCATAACAACCACTCCCATAGGAAAGAACTTTATAAACGTGTATAAGGGTAAACTAAGTGTATCAAAAATCGATGCATTACAATATGCTCTATA
This sequence comes from Lachnospiraceae bacterium, assembly GCA_022790855.1. GTDB lineage: Bacteria > Bacillota > Clostridia > Lachnospirales > Lachnospiraceae > 14-2. Next base: position 88,897 of record JAAVYA010000037.1, read on the forward strand.
GAATATATAAATGTATTCTATAGAGTTGACAAAGAGGAAGAAACGTGCTACATTGAAACAGACGATTTAAGCGTTCCTGGAACATAAATCAATCGAATAAAAAAGGAGGAGTCAGGAAATGACAGAATTAAAATGGAATGCGGGAAGCATTAGTTTGAGAAAAGTGTTTGCATTTTTACTGGCAATATGCATGTGCGTTTCTTCTATAGGAATGAATGTAGGCGCAGCAGGAGCAAATGAAACGACTGCCAGAGAAACCGTTCAGACGCCGGATCAAGTACAAACACCGGATGTTCCCACGCCGGAAAAACCGGTCACAAAAGTTACGTTAAACACAACAAGCTTAACGTTGACAGCAGGAGAAAGCGCAACTCTGACAGCAACGGTAACCCCTGGGGATGCAACCAACAAAACAATAAAGTGGAGCAGCAGCAATCCCAATGTGGCAGCGGTTTCCGGAGGAAAGGTAACGGCAGTATCAGCCGGAGAGGCGGTGATTACGGCAGAAGCAGGGAATCAGAAAGCAACCTGTAAGGTTAACGTAAAGGCGAAAGAGCCTGTAAAACCACCAGTAGTGGCAGTTACGAAAATTGTGTTGAATAAAACTTCCATGAGCCTGAAAGTAGGCGCCAGCGAAACCCTGAGAGCAACAGTAACCCCTGCAAATGCAACGGACAAAACCATAACCTGGAGCAGCAGCAATACGAAAATAGCAACGGTTGACAAAACCGGTAAGGTGAAAGCAGCGTCATCAGGGACCGCAAGGATTACGGCAAAGACATCCAATGGGAAAACGGCAGTTTGTACTGTAACCGTAACAAAGCCAGTAGTGAAAGTAACCAGTGTAAAATTAAATAGAACAAAGCTCACTTTAAACAAAGGGAAAACAGTATCTTTGAAGGCAACTGTAAATCCTTCAGGAGCAACCAATAAGAGGGTAAGCTGGAAAAGCAGCAACACAAAAGTAGCAACGGTTGATAAAAATGGTAAAGTGAAAGCCGTGTCGAAAGGAACAGCTACTATCACAGTAACTACTGCGGATGGAAGCAAGAGAGCCACTTGTAAAGTTACCGTAAAGATTCCAGCAACCAAGATCAGCGTCAATACGAAGCAACTTTATATTCAAAAAGGAAAGAGAGCAACCATTAAGGCAACGATGGGACCGGTGGAAACAACAGATAAGATTACAGTAAAAGTTTCCAACAAAAACGTAACGGTGAAAGCGGGCAAAAACGGAGAGTTTACGATTACAGGAAAGAAGAACGGCAAAGCAACAGTGACCTTGACGACCACCAGCGGAAAGCGAGCCACAGTATCTGTTTCTGTTGAAAAGCGAGCCGTAAAGGCCAAGAGTGTGAAGCTGAATAAAAAGAATGCGACTCTTGTTGCAGGCAAAACCATAACATTAAAGGCCGCTATAAATCCGAAAAAGACAACAGATACACTTTCCTGGAAGAGCTCCAACAAAAAGGTGGCGACCGTTGACAAATTTGGCGTAGTAACGGCGAAGAAGGCAGGAACAGCCACGATTACCGTAACTACATCCAGCGGAAAGACTGCAAAGTGTAAAATCACGGTTCCGGGCGTAACGCTTCAGAAGAAGTCAGCAACAATAAAAGTAAGGAAGACCGTCCAGATTAAAGTAAAATCTACTATCGTAAAGAAGGATACGATTAAATCCTGCAGATCCTCGAACTCTAAGGTAGCGAAGGTAGATAAAAAAGGGAAAGTAACAGGCGTAAAAGCCGGAACAGCAACCATAACCGTAACGATGAAAAGTGGGGCAACAGCAACCTTTAAGGTAACGGTAAAGAAGTAAATTTCCATATGATATTTGGGAGAAAGGCGCCGGGGCATACAAAGAGCCCAGGCGCTATTTCTATGCAAAGAACTCGAAAGGAGCGGGTGGCATATGAAAAAGAAGGAAACAGGGGAAAACCTACCGGAGTATATGTTAAGCTGCGTGACGTTACTTTATTTGATCGTTATGCTGGGAATGTTTCCGTTTTTTTTCCGAAATCGGTATTTTGATATCGTATCAGCGAAAAAAGAATTTTTTCAAGGAACGACAGTTGTCCTTTTGGCCTTCACAGGTGTCTTTGGAATTTTGGCTGCTTGGAAGAAGCATACCAAATGGAAGATTACCAGGGATATTTATTTTGTGGACGTATGGGTAATTTTATTTTTGCTGTCTGTTGTGGTTTCCTGCATATTAAGTCCCTGGAGCAGGGAAGCATTTTGGGGAAATGAAGGAAGACAGCTCGGAGGAGCTTTTCTGCTTTTATGCGGAGGGGCTTATTTTACGGTGTCCAGATGGTATCGTGCAAGTGGAACGCTGCTGTGGGTATTTGTTTTGGCAAATTGCGGGATCTGGCTTATGATAATCTGTGATTTTTGGGGCCTGGATGTATTTTATATGAAAAAAAATCTCCCGGAACAGTATTTGACGTACTTTACAGGAACCATGGGAAATATAAATATGAACGCAGAGTATTCCGGGGTTATTGCTGTTTTAATGATGGGCTTTTTTTACCGATGCGAGGAACGGCTTTCCAAAATATGTTTCTGGGGTACGTCCGCGGCGGGAGTATATGCCTGCTTTTGTACCAGGAGCGATAGCTGGCTGCTGGCAGTAGGCGGCGGGCTTTTAGCGTTGCTGCTTTTTTCTTTGGAAGAAGGGAGACTGTCCAGGTGGCGGGAGATTCTGTCGTCGTTTTTTTGCGGCGCTGTGGGGATGAAACTAACAGTTGCAGTTTCTCAATGGACGGGCTGGAAAAATATTTATATCCAGGATCTGAAAGAACAGGAGCTGCTTTTGCGGATCTTGGACGAAAAGGTCCTTCTGGTTTTGGCGGTGGTATTGCTTTTGGGATATGCAGTGGAAAAAAGCCACCGCTTGAATGAAAGCAGGTATTCGGAATTTTTGCAGAAGCAGGGAATTTGGGTGCTGCTTGCGGTGGCAGCGACAGGGGCTTTGATGGCAGCCATTTCTATCGTTCCTCTGGAAGATTCCTTTGGCAGCAACCGGGGGTATATTTGGAAACGGACCATTTTGAATTTCCGAGAATCGCACTTGCTGCAAAAGTTATTTGGGTGCGGGCCAAATTGTTTTCTTCCCTTTATGGAGGAGAAGTATGGGGCGGAAATGCGAAGGCTGTTTGTCAGTCCATTTGCAGACGCCCATAATGAATTCCTCCAATTTTTGACGGTGGCAGGTATTTTTGGGGCGGCATCCTATATGGGAATCCAGATTTCTGTCTTTGTTTCCTGTCTGAAAAGGAGAAGGCAGGAGGCGATATCTATATTAGGATGCGCAGGGGTGGCGGCCTATATGCTGCAGGCATTGGTCAATAATCCTTCTGTAATTATAACCCCTTTGTATTTTATATTTTTAGGTATCATTCGGAGCAAAATTGGAAAAAAATCAGAATAATTGCCAGTTGTTTTTTGGGCCTGATTCTATTATTATAATAAGAAAAGTCATAATGATACAAGAAATTATCCTGAATGATGCTTTCGATGTGTTGGAAAAGAGGAGATTATGGAATTCAGGCCCTGTATTGATATACATAATGGAAAAGTAAAACAGATCGTAGGCAGCAGTCTTATGGACAACGGAGACAAAGCAAGGGAAAACTTTGTCTCTGCCAGGGATACTGTCTTTTTTGCAAAATTATACCAGAGAGACCGTTTGAAAGGCGGACATGTGATTTTATTGAATCCTGCTTCGTCGTCATATTATGAGGAAACGAAGCGCCAGGCCATAGAAGCGCTGCGGGCATATCCCGGAGGCCTTCAGGTTGGAGGCGGCATCTGCCCTGAGAATGCAGAAGAATTTCTTCGGGCGGGGGCTAGCCATGTCATTGTGACCTCCTATGTCTTCCGGGAGGGAAGGGTAGATTATCATAATTTGGAACGAATGGTGCAAACCGTAGGAAAGAAGCATTTGGTACTTGACATTAGCTGTCGGAAAAAAGGAGACGCTTACTTTGTGGTCACGGACCGATGGCAGAATTTTACCGAAGAGCGGGTGAATGAAGGGCTGCTTTGCCGTCTCTTAGAATATGCGGATGAATTTCTGGTTCACGGAGTGGATGTGGAAGGCAAATCCGGCGGCATCGAGAAGGAATTGGCGGCGCTTTTGGGAGACTGGGGACAGATCCCCATTACCTATGCCGGAGGCATCGGAAGCTTTGAAGATTTGAAGGAATTGAAAACGTTGGGAAAAAACCGTCTGGATGTTACCATCGGAAGCGCCCTGGATTTATTTGGGGGTTCTATGGAATATCAAAAAGTAGTAGAAATGTTCCAGGCGGAATAAATATAAGATACCCAAAGGGCACACCGTATACCACATCCTTCGGGCGGGCAATTAAGGTATACCCAAAGGGCACACCGTATGCCGCGCCTTTCGGGCGGGCAATGAATGTATATGTTGTAAGCGAGTAATGCAGGAGGATATCATGTTAAGAGTAAACGAGAATTATTTGAAATTGCCAGGCAGCTATTTATTCAGCACAATTGGAAAAAAGGTTTCCGCATACGCCCAGGCAAACCCGGAGAAAGAAATCATCCGTCTGGGGATCGGGGATGTGACCCAGCCTTTGGCTCCCGCCATTATAGAGGCAATGCACCGGGCGGTGGACGAGATGGGAAGCCCCGAGACCTTCCGAGGATATGCGCCGGATCTTGGATATGCATTTTTAAGGGATGCGATTGTAAAAAATGATTATGAGGCCAGGGGCTGCCAGATTTATGCAGACGAGATTTTTGTATCAGACGGGGCAAAAAGCGATTCCGCCAATATTCAGGAGTTGTTTGCAGGGGACTGTAAAATTGCAGTTTGCGATCCGGTGTATCCGGTCTATGTGGATTCTAACGTGATGGCCGGAAGGACGGGGACCTTTGAAGAACGGACCGGAATGTGGAGCGACGTCATTTACATGCCCTGCGTCATGGAAAATCAATTTGTCCCGGAGTTTCCCAAAGAGACACCGGATGTAATTTATCTTTGCCTTCCCAATAACCCCACCGGAACCACGATCACAAAATCCCAGCTTCAGGAATGGGTAGATTATGCCAACAAAAACGGAGCGTTGATCATTTATGACGGCGCATATGAAGCTTACATTTCCCGGGAAGAGGTGGCTCATTCCATTTATGAGTGCGATGGAGCCAGAACCTGCGCCATTGAGTTGAAAAGCTTTTCCAAGAATGCTGGCTTTACGGGGGTACGTTTGGGCTATACGGTAGTTCCCAAAGAGTTAAAATTTGGCGGGGCTTCTTTGCGTGATATGTGGGCAAGGCGGCATGGAACCAAATATAACGGTGCGCCTTATATCGTTCAGCGGGCTGGGGAAGCCGTCTATTCCGAAGCAGGGAAGAAACAGCTGAAGGACCAGGTTGCATATTATATGAACAATGCCAGGGTGATTTACGACGGATTAAAGAAGGCTGGTTATACGGTGTTTGGCGGCGTAGATGCGCCGTATATCTGGCTGAAGACGCCGGAAGGGATGAGCAGCTGGGAGTTTTTTGATTATTTGCTGGAACGGGCGAATGTGGTAGGAACTCCTGGTTCCGGGTTTGGACCCAGCGGAGAGGGATATTTCCGCCTGACGGCTTTTTCCAGTTTTGAAAATACATCGGCTGCTTTGGCGCGGATTCGGGAGCTGTAAGTAGGAAGGGCAGAGGAAGATATGGGGAAGCTGTCTGTGATAGGATATCAAAAGAGAACAGGAGAGAAAGGACAGGAGAGGCCATGAATATTGGAAGCAGGCTGAAACAGATTTTGGATGAACGCCACCTGAATGTGAGCCAGCTGGCCAGGAGTGCGGACATTCCGGCCCAGACCCTTTATGCTATGATCAAACGTGACAGTAATAAGGCGGATATGGATGTCATGGCAAAGCTTTTGCGTGGGCTTGATATGGAGTTCATGGAATTTATGGGGCAGGACTGGCAGAAATCAGCAAAAGAAAAAGTAAAAAAAGATATGCCAGAAGAAGAAAGGCCAAAGAGCGAGGAGCAGAAGGCGGCCAGAGAGAAGGAAGAGCTAAAAAATTCAGCGCAGGGGCAGGAGAAAGAACATTTTTCTGGGAAAAAAAGGAAGGATATAGAAGATTATTTGCTATAAGGGCGTGGCTTTAAAATTTGCGCTGTTCCAGGAATGTCTGCCATTTTAAGTTTAGAAAGGACAGGTAATTCGATGAAGTCTTTTGATGGACTACAATACAGCCAAAAGCATGAGGAAGATCTACAGCGTCTTAAGAGGTTTCGCCTATTGGACGATGATTTTTGTACAAAGGTGTTTGAAGATATTGACTGATCGACGCGTATATCACAGAACCGGGGGATAAATTTGAAACATTGCCGGAATCATTTATCATTTTCATTACGGAAAATGATGTGATGAAAGCAGGTTTTCCGCTCTATCATATTAATCGTGTTGTAGAGGAGACCGGGAAATACTTTGAGGATGCTTCCCATATCATATATGTCAATTCACAGATTCAGGATGAAACTAATTTGGGACGGCTTATGCATGATTTTACATGTACTGATCCATCAGATATGTATTATAAGATACTGGCTAACAGAGTGCGCTACTTTAAGAGTGATGAGAAAGGAGTGAAAATTATGTGCCGGATGTTAGAGGAAATGAGAGATGAAACAGCATTGGAAACGACAAGGGAGTTTGCCCTCCGCTTGCTCATAAGAGGGAAAGATACTCTTGAAGAGATTGCAGAAATTACGAAATTGCCATTGACAGAAATAAATCAATTAAAAGAAACAAAGCAGATATAACAGGTATCAAAATATCCGTTATGAGTTCTTTAAAATAGTATGGAAATGAGAAGTTTCGGACGGCATTACAGGAAATACCATATTGCCGTCCGGAACCTTTTTGGCTATTTCACAAAGCCATCTGCCGCAATTCCCTGGATTGCTTCCGTTGGAATCTCAAATTCCACCACTCCCATATAACCGGGAGCTACTGTATATTCATCAAATACCAAGGTCAATTTACCGCTGTCAGAAATATAGAAATTTTCTTCTCCTGTAATCTGGGAAAAGTCTGTTTCCGGCACATCGGTTTGATAGAAATATGAGACGGATTCATCAGCAGCCATTTGTGATTTCATTTGGGATTTGATACTGTCAGAAATGGCTGTGATATAGTCGCTTCCTTCTTGGAATAAATCTTCCAGTTTAAGCAGATTTCCGGTAGTTTTGTCCAGGTTATAAATCTTTACCAGTTCCGTACCGGAGGCCATAACAATGCTTTGATTAAAGCGCAGGGTAAAAAGGCGGTCGTTGTCGGTAACGACTTCGTAATCCAGGCTGACTGACTGGGCTCCTTCTCCGCCGGAGGCTTTTACATCATTTTGGTATGCTTCAATAATCTGATTGGTGTAATCTTCGATCTGGTGATTCAATTGGGCTGTGGCATTCTCCACCGGCTGGCCGTTTTCATCCTCTATGCTGACGGTAGGGATTTTCAGGTTCGCTTCCATTTCCTCATTGGAGTGATTGTATTCCCGGAACGTAACAATGCGCACAATGCTCTTAAGAATCGGGACGTTGCTCATGGCGTAGGCAATGGACTCGCTGGAATTTGCCATGATCGTAATGGCAAGCATGGCGGCGGCAGCCACCCCTGCGGTGCGGAGCAGAAATTTTCTCCAGGAGAAGACGCCGCGGCGTTTCTGGCCCCCGATTAAGGAAGCAGAGTTACATTTGCCGGAAGCAGATGATGCAAGTTCTGTTTTAGCTTCTTCCATAGCTGCAGTTACTCTTTCACGCAGTTCGGCAGGGATTGGGATTGTTTGATAGTCGTGTCTGATTTCTTCGAAACGTTCATCTTTCATAGAGCAGTTCTCCTTCCGATAACTTGATTTTGAGTTTTTTCAGGCTTCGATATAAGATAGATTTAATGGTGTTGGGGCTTTGCCCCATGATTTTGGCCACGTCCCGGATTTTTTTGTCCTCAAAAAAACGAAGAATAACAACGGCGCGTTCCCGGTCGTTTAAGATATTTAAAGCTTCAATGGTGTCGAAGTCCGGATAGCGGTCCTCGGTGGACGGTTCTATGGGCAGGTCGCCTGTGAACTCTTCCTGACGGGTTCGGATAAAGTCGATGGAAGTGTTGATCACGATCCGCCAGAGCCATGTTTTTAAATGTTCCGGGTTTCGGAGTGTAGAAGCGCTTTTTATGGCTTTGTAAGCGCTTTCCTGAACGATATCCATGGCGTCTTCTTCATTTTTTACATAGCTGTAGGCCAGACGGTACATGGATTCGTAAGAAGTCAGGATCAACTCTTCTACCTGGGGGATAAGTGGGGTACTCATGTAATCTCTCCTTTCGTAGTTCTGTCTATTAGACGGAGAAGAAGGGGGAAAAAGTTTCAATATAAGAAAAAAAGAATCCGGTTTGCCGGATTCTTTTTATAACCATTATATTCTGGAGCATCATGCCTGCTATTTTCTCTGGGAACGCTTGCGCAGGGTAGGATCTAATATTTTTTTACGGATGCGCAGGCTTTTGGGAGTGATTTCCAGCAGCTCGTCCGTATCGATGAATTCCAACGCCTGTTCCAGACTTAAAATCTTGGGGGGAGTCAGAGTAAGAGCTTCGTCGGCGCTGGAGGAACGGGTATTGGTGAGATGCTTCTTTTTACATACGTTCAGTTCAATGTCCTCCGGCTTAGCGCACTGGCCTACCACCATACCGGAATACACCCGCTGGCCCGGCCCGATAAACAGTGTTCCTCTCTCCTGTGCGCTGAACAGGCCGTAAGCGACGGACTCCCCTGCCTCAAATGCAATCAAAGAGCCTTGTTTGCGGTATTGGATGTCCCCTTTATATGGGGCGTAACCGTTAAAAATTGTGTTGATGATGCCGTTTCCTTTGGTGTCTGTCATGAATTCACCCCGATAACCGATCAGTCCCCGGGAGGGAATATCAAATTCCAGCCGGGTGTAACCGCCGCTGATACTGCCCATATTCAGAAGGGTTCCTTTTCGTTGGCTGAGCTTTTCAATGACGGAACCGGAAAATTCATCCGGAACGTCAATATAAGCCAACTCCATAGGTTCTGTTTTATGTCCTCCCTCATCGGTGTGATACAGTACCTCAGCCTTGCTCACTGCGAATTCATAGCCCTCCCGGCGCATATTTTCGATCAGGACGGACAGATGCAGCTCTCCCCGGCCGGATACTTTAAAGCTGTCTGTGTTATCGGTCTCTTCCACCCGCAGGCTGACGTCAGTATTCAGCTCCCGGAAGAGACGGTCTCTGATATGGCGGCTGGTGATATATTTTCCCTCCTGCCCTGCCAGGGGGCTGTCGTTGACAATAAAATTCATAGAAATTGTCGGCTCTGAGATTTTTTGGAAAGGAATGGGATCGGGGTGGTCCGGATCGCAGATGGTATCCCCGATATGGATATCCGCAATGCCGGAGATGGCTACGATGGATCCGATTTTTGCTTCCGTTACATCTATCTTGTTCAGGCCGTCAAATTCGTAAAGTTTGCTGATACGCACTTTTTTCTGCTTGTCTGGTTCATGGGCGTTGACCACTATGGCGTCCTGATTGATTTTCAGACAGCCGTTGTCCACCTTGCCTACGCCGATGCGTCCTACGTATTCGTTGTAGTCAATGGTGCTGATCAGTACCTGGGTACTGGCGTTAGGATCCCCTTCCGGAGCCGGGATATAATTGATAATGGTTTCAAAAAGGGCCGTCATATCTTTTGGCGTTTCCGACAGCTCCTTCATAGCATACCCGCCTTTAGCGGAAGCGTAGATAAAGGGGCAGTCCAACTGCTCGTCGGAAGCGTCCAGGTCCATGAAGAGTTCCAGCACTTCGTCGATTACTTCATCTGGACGAGCTTCTGGACGGTCAATTTTGTTGATACAGACAATGACCGGAAGGTTTAAATCCAACGCTTTCATCAGCACAAATTTGGTCTGGGGCATAGCGCCCTCAAAAGCGTCAACTACCAGTACGACGCCGTTTACCATTTTTAAGACACGTTCTACCTCTCCGCCGAAATCTGCGTGGCCGGGGGTGTCGATGATATTAATTTTTACATCTTTATAAAATACGGCGGTATTTTTGGAAAGGATGGTAATGCCCCTTTCCCGTTCAATATCGTTGGAATCCATCACCCGTTCCTGCACTTCCTGGTTGGCACGGAACACGCCGCTTTGCTTTAATAGCTCGTCCACCAGGGTGGTTTTGCCGTGGTCTACATGGGCAATGATGGCAATGTTGCGGATGTCTTCTCGCTTGGTTTTCATGAAAAATCCTTCTTTCTATATTGAAACCAGTTGGGTTCTTGATTGTGCAGCGCATTTGCATACTTGTTTATTCTACCATAAAATGAGGATTTGGCAAGAAAATTTTCAAAGACAAAAATATGTTTTTGGTAACAGAGCAGCCGTTGGCTTTATCATTTGAACATTGCAGTAAATGCAGAATCCTGTGTTTCACTGGTACTGTTTTTGTGATATATTAAAAAAGAACTGTGGAAAGAGGAGCAAAATCATATGTTCTTGCAAACTGAGGTCGGCAACATATAAAAGCAGGAGGAAATAAGTCTATGGAAATATAGGATCTATATACAAAATACAGACAAAAGACAGGAAAGGAACATATACGAGGAGAAAAAATCCCGGATGGATGTTACCACTTGGTAGTACATGTATGGATTCGCAATTCCAAAGGAGAATATTTGATCTCCCAACGTTCCGCCACCAGACCGACATTTCCGCTTATGTGGGAATGCGTGGGAGGTTCCGTGCTAAAAGGTGAAAGCAGTATAGAGGGAGCGGTCAGAGAAATAAAGGAAGAAGTGGGATTGGACGTAGAACCAGAACGAGGCAAACTTGAGGGTAAGGTGATAGCGGTATGGCATCGCTTTGATGACGTGGAAGATAAATGGATTGTGTCTTTGGATGGAAAGGATATAGCAGAAGAACAAATTTTGGGGGATATTTCATTTCAGGAACAATTTTTCTATGGAAAGCTGTATGGATTATCGCAAGCGGTAGAGTAAAAACTCAAAAATAAAATTTTATATTGTAAATAAAAAGCGTCTCTGCTATAATAGTTTAAAAAGTAATATACAATTTGTGGAGGAAAAATGATATGAGTGAAGAAAATAACTACAAGCAGGCGCCGGATATTATGCCTTCTTATGACAATGGATCCCAGAATTACGGTTCCGGTAAGGGACAGGGCACCGGATTGGGAATCGCTTCTATGGTTTGCGGTATTATTTCCCTGATCGGATGCTGCGGGCTTTGGTATGTATCCGCCCCCTGTGCGATTGTAGCCATTGTGCTTGGTATTATGCAGATTGTGAAGAATGAATCAAAGGGTATGGCTATCGCAGGTATCGTCTGCGGAGCGATCGGGATTATTTTGACCGTTCTTGTGATTGCTGGAGCTATGGCATTCCTGTCTTCCGATATGTATCAGGATTTGCTGCGGGAAGCAGGTTATTAATAAGATAAGCAGAATGAATAAATGATGGTGAAAAAAGCCTGCAGTCCTCTTGACAGAGCGTATTGCAGGTTTTATAATACAGAAACGATATGAAAATACAATGACGAAGACAGTAAGCAGCAGGAAGAACGTTACAGCGAGCCGGAGTGGTGGAAGCCGGTATTAGTAGCCTGCAGCCGAATATCACTTCCGAGTAGCAGATGCAGAAAGGGGCATGGAGATACTTCCAGCCGCTAGTAAGCGCTGACGGTTCGTTCCTCCGTTATAGGAACCATGTATGCAAGGGCGCGACTCTTAAGTACAATGTAATAGGTGGTTTGCGCAGGAGTTCCCTCGTCCTTTTACGGATGGGGGTTTTTTATTTTACGAAAAAGGAGACGATCATGTACAGCAAGGTTGACACGAACATGAATTTCGTGGACCGGGAAAAGGCCACGGAAGAGTTTTGGAAAGAAAACCGGATTTTTGAAAAAAGCATGGAGAACCGGAAGGAAGGGGAAGTATATACATTCTATGACGGCCCCCCAACCGCCAATGGGAAACCCCATATCGGCCATGTGCTGACCCGGGTGATCAAAGATATGATCCCCCGTTACCAGACCATGAAAGGCAAGATGGTTCCCCGGAAAGCAGGATGGGATACCCACGGACTTCCCGTGGAGCTGGAGGTAGAGAAGCTTCTGGGTATTAACGGCAAGGATCAGATTGAAGCTTACGGCCTGGAGCCTTTTATCAAAAAATGCAAAGAGAGCGTTTGGAAGTATAAGGGCATGTGGGAGGATTTCTCCGGAACCGTAGGCTTTTGGGCGGATATGGACGATCCCTATGTGACTTATGACAACAATTTTATAGAGTCCGAGTGGTGGGCTTTGAAACAAATCTGGGATAAGAAGCTTTTATATAAAGGATTTAAGATTGTTCCCTACTGCCCCCGCTGCGGAACTCCCTTGTCGGCTCAGGAAGTGGCTCAGGGATATAAAGATGTAAAAGAACGCTCCGCCATTGCACGTTTTAAAGTAAAAGGAGAAGAGGCCTATATACTGGCCTGGACCACCACCCCATGGACCCTTCCCTCCAATGTAGCATTGTGTGTGAATCCGGAGGAAGAATATGTAAAAGTACGGTGTGTGGACGGATATACCTATTATATGGCCAAAGCATTGCTGGATACGGTTTTGGGCAAGCTGGCCCAGGAAGGCCAGGCGGCTTATGAGATTCTGGAATCATATACCGGAAAAGACCTGGAGTACAAAGAGTATGAACCTTTGTTTGAGTGCGCTGGAGATATCATTGCCAAGCAGGGAAAACAGGCGCATTTTGTAGTCTGCGATACGTATGTTACTTTGACGGATGGTACGGGTGTGGTACACATTGCTCCGGCTTTCGGTGAAGACGACGCCAAAGTAGGACGCAGATATGACCTGCCCTTTGTCCAATTGGTGGACGGAAAAGGAGAAATGACCCAGGAGACGCCCTATGCCGGGGTATTCTGTAAAAAGGCGGATCCTATGATCCTTCAGGATCTGGAAGACAAAGGACTGTTGTTTGACGCGCCGAAGTTTGAGCACAGCTACCCTCATTGCTGGAGATGCGACACGCCTCTGATCTATTATGCAAGAGAATCCTGGTTCATCAAAATGACAGAAGTAAAGGATGCGCTGATCCGCAACAACAATACGATCAACTGGATTCCGGAGAGCATTGGCAAAGGACGCTTCGGGGACTGGCTGGAAAATGTGCAGGATTGGGGAATTTCCAGAAACCGATATTGGGGAACGCCTCTGAATATCTGGGAATGCGAGTGCGGCCATACCCACTCCATCGGCAGCATTGAAGAATTAAAAAGCATGTCCGATAACTGCCCCCAGGAGATTGAACTGCACAGGCCTTACATTGATGAAGTGACGATCCGCTGCCCCAAGTGCGGAAAAGAAATGCACCGGGTTCCGGAAGTGATTGACTGCTGGTTTGATTCCGGGGCGATGCCCTTTGCACAGCATCACTATCCTTTTGAGAATAAGGAAGTCTTTGAACAGCAGTTTCCGGCGAAGTTTATTTCCGAAGCAGTGGATCAGACCAGAGGCTGGTTCTATTCCCTGTTAGCGGAGTCTACGCTGCTGTTCGACAAGGCTCCCTATGAAAATGTCATTGTGCTTGGCCATGTACAGGATGAAAATGGCCAGAAAATGAGCAAATCCAAAGGAAATGCAGTAGACCCCTTCGAAGCGTTAAAGACCTATGGCGCAGACGCGATCCGCTGGTATTTTTATATCAACTCCGCTCCCTGGCTGCCCAATCGCTTTCACGGAAAAGCCGTTCAGGAAGGCCAGCGGAAATTTATGGGGACACTGTGGAATACGTACGCATTTTTTGTGCTGTATGCCAATATAGATAATTTTGACGCCACCAGGTATCGCCTGGAATACGAGAAACTGTCCGTGATGGATAAATGGCTGCTGTCCAGGCTGAATTCTATGGTGAAAACGGTGGACCATGACCTGGGGAACTACCGCATACCGGAGGCTGCAAGGGCGCTTCAGGAATTTGTGGATGATATGAGCAACTGGTATGTCAGAAGAAGCAGGGAACGGTTCTGGGCCAAAGGCATGGAACAGGATAAGGTCAATGCTTATATGACCTTGTATACAGCTCTTGTGACCGTGGCAAAAGCGGCGGCGCCGATGATTCCCTTTATGACAGAAGATATTTACCGGAATCTGGTATGCAGTATAGACGAACATGCTCCGGTAAGCGTTCATTTATGCGATTTTCCGGCGGCTGACGAAGCACTGATAGACCCGGTATTGGAACAGAATATGGATGGGGTGCTGAAGGTCGTGGTCATGGGGCGGGCCTGCAGGAATGCTGCCAACATCAAAAACCGGCAGCCCATTGGCAAGATGTTTTTAAAAGCGCCCTTTGAAGTGCCGGAGTTCTTTGCACAGATTATTGAAGAAGAGCTGAATGTGAAAGAATTGGCCATAACGGAAGAGGTAGGGAGCTTTACCAGCTATACCTTCAAGCCCCAGCTTCGTACCGTGGGACCCAAATATGGTAAATTCTTAAAACAGATCCAGGCTGCGTTGGCGGAACTGGACGGCAACAAGGCGATGGAAGAGTTAAAGAGCCAGGGAGCCATCCGTCTGGATTCTGTTGGCAGCAATATTTTGCTGGCAGAAGAAGACTTGCTGATTACAGTGACGCAGGCCGAAGGCTATGTGACAGAAACAGATAACGACGTGACGGTGGTATTAGATACGAATCTGACGCCGGAACTTTTGGAAGAAGGGTTTGTGCGGGAATTGGTGAGCAAGATTCAGACCATGCGGAAAGAAGCAGGGTTTGAAGTGACGGACCGGATCCTGCTGACTTATCAGGCGAATAATAAGATCAAGGGGATTTTTAAACGTTTTGGCACACAGATACAGAAAGAAGTGCTTGCAGAGACGATCACAGAGACTCAGCCCCAGGGATATGAGAAGGAGTGGAACATCAACGGCGAAACCGTTGATTTGGGAGTAGAAAAATGCGAGCAGAGGAGGACGAGCATGAAAAGTAAAAAGATTCAGAAGGATGAGATCATCAGGGACATTAAAGACAATGTTAGGCTGCTGTTTAGGAAAACCATCGAGGAGGCCAGTACCCAGGAAGTCTATCAGGCTGTGGGAATGGCGGTAAAAGACGTCATTATTGACCAATGGCTGGCTACCCAGAAAGAATTTGACCGAGCGGATCCCAAGATGGTTTACTATATGTCCATGGAATTTCTTATGGGACGGGCGCTGGGCAATAACCTGATCAATCTGACGGCTCATCAGGAAGTAAAAGAGGCGCTGGAAGAGCTGGGCTTTAACTTGAATGCCATTGAGGACGAGGAGCCGGATCCGGCCCTTGGAAACGGCGGCCTGGGACGTCTGGCGGCCTGCTTTATGGAATCTTTGGCTACCCTGGGATATCCTGCTTATGGATGCGGCATCCGTTACCGTTACGGGATGTTTAAACAAAAGATCGTAGACGGTTTCCAGACGGAGGTGCCGGACAACTGGCTGAAAAATGTATATCCCTTTGAACTGCGCAGGCCGGAGCATACCTTTGAAATTAAGTTTGGAGGCTATGTCCGGGCAGAGGTGACGCCCAACGGCCATACCCGCTTTGTCCAGGAAGGCTATCAGTCTGTTCGGGCGGTTCCTTACGATATGCCTGTTATCGGCTATAATAATAATGTAGTAAATACATTGATGATCTGGGATGCGGAGCCGGTGGAATGCTTTGAGCTGGATTCCTTTGACAAAGGGGATTACCGCAAGGCGGTAGAACAGGAGAACCTGGCAAGGAACCTGACGGATGTATTGTATCCCAATGACAACCATATTGCAGGAAAAGAGCTCCGTTTGAAACAGCAGTATTTCTTTGTATCCGCAAGCGTACAGCGGGCGGTAGCCAGATATAAAAAGAACCATCCGGATCTTCATAAGATGCCGGAAAAAGTGGCTATCCAGATGAACGATACCCATCCTACCGTTGCGGTGGCGGAATTGATGCGTATTTTGCTGGATGAGGAAGGAATGGCCTGGGAGGAGGCTTGGGAGATTACGAAAAATACCTGCGCCTATACCAATCATACCATTATGGCGGAGGCCCTGGAAAAATGGCCCATTGAGATTTTCTCCCGGCTGCTGCCCAGAATTTACCAGATCATTGAAGAGATCAACCGCCGCTTTGTGCTGGAGATCCAGGGAAAATTCCCCGGGGATTACCGCAGGGTGGAAAAGATGTCCATTATTTATAACGGGCAAGTAAAAATGGCTCATTTGGCCATTGCGGCAGGCTATTCTGTCAACGGTGTGGCAAGGCTCCATACGGAGATTCTGAAGAACCAGGAGCTGAAGGATTTCTACGAGATGTATCCGGAGAAGTTCAATAATAAGACCAACGGCATCACCCAGAGAAGATTTTTATATCATGGAAATCCCCTTTTGGCGAAATGGGTGACGGATCATATTGGAAGTGAATGGGTGACGGATCTGCCTCATATTAAGAAATTGGCGGTTTATGCCGACGATAAAAAAGCCCAGCAGGAATTCATGAATATCAAGTACCAAAATAAACTTCGTCTGGCAGACTATATTATGCAGCACAATGGCATTGAAGTAGATCCACGTTCCATTTTCGATGTGCAGGTAAAACGTCTGCATGAGTATAAACGTCAGCTTTTGAACATCCTTCATGTGATGTATTTGTATAATCAGATTAAGGAGCATCCGGAGCTGGACTTCTATCCCAGAACATTTATTTTTGGGGCAAAAGCGGCAGCAGGATATAAGATTGCCAAGCTGACCATCAAATTGATCAATGCGGTTGCGGAGGTGATCAATAACGACCGGAGCATCGGCGGAAAGATCAAGGTGGTATTTATTGAAGATTACCGAGTATCCAATGCAGAATGGATTTTTGCCGCAGCAGATGTAAGCGAGCAGATTTCCACAGCCAGCAAGGAGGCTTCCGGAACAGGAAATATGAAGTTCATGTTAAACGGCGCGGTGACCTTGGGAACCATGGACGGCGCGAATGTGGAGATCGTAGAAGAAGTAGGGGCAGAGAATGCGTTTATCTTCGGAATGAGCTCGGATGAGGTGATTGAGCATGAGAAAAAACGGGACTACGATCCTATGCAGATTTTTAATAGTGATCAGGAAATCCGTCAGGTGCTGACACAGTTGATCAGCGGTTTTTACTCCCCCAATGATTCGGAGTTATTCCGCCCGCTGTACAATTCTCTGCTGAATACCCAGAGTACCCGGTATGCGGACACTTACTTTATCCTGAAGGACTTCCGGGCTTATGCAGAAGCACAAAAGCGTGTGCAGGAAGCATACAAAGACGAGGCAGGATGGGCTAAGAAAGCGATCTTGAACGTGGCTCATGCTGGTAAGTTTACATCTGACCGGACAATCCAGGAATATGTGGACGATATCTGGCATCTGGATAAGATTGTAGTAAATATGTCAGAGAGTGAGAAAAAAGAAAATGAGGTTCGTACAGGCAAAGGATTTTTCCGCAGATAATCCTTATACAGGGAAATATTGTTATGGAAATGCTTGGTTTTATATGAATTTGGATATCCTTGAATAAGCCTGTTGGTCGGAGCGCGGTATAGGGATATACCGGGCTTCGACTTGTATTATCCAAATTTTCGAATGATGTACAGATGGTCTGGACAGATGGAAGAAAATCGACTATAATAGAAGATATCAGTATAATTAACCTAAAGAATAAGCGTCAGGGGATTATAATTGTGGCTATATACCAATTTTTACCTACGCGGAATGAAAGGAATGGAAGTAAATATGAGAAATCTAAAAATCAGAAACAAATTGCTGCTGACATTTTTGCTTATTATCATATTGTTCTGCGCAACGGTTGCAGTGGCAATTACAGGGCTGAGCAAAAACATGAGCAAATACTCGGAGTTTTACCATGTGAGTTATCAAGTGAACAGCAGAGTGATGAGTATGCGCCGCGGGCTGCAAATTATTGTGAAGGATCTCTCTTTTATGACGATTGAGGACGATGCAGAAAAAAGTAAGGAGTTCCAGGCAGATTTAGAAAAGGAAATGGCCTTACTGGAAGAAAATGCAGAATGGTTGTTCGCGAATTTTAAAAGCGAACCTGAACTGCTGGATGCGTTTGAAGGTTATGTGCGGGAAGCCATAACTTTACAAGAGACTGTTATGGGGTTGTCAAGTACGGATAGGATGAAGGCACAGGATATGCTGCTGGATGAATACCAGCCCCTGGTGGAGCAGGCGGTGAATACTCTGATAGAGATCAGTAATGTTGTGGATGCTACGGCAGAGACAGATTTTGAAGAAACCGTCAAGCTTCAGTCACAACTGGTGGTGGCGCAGATTGCTATGGCTGGCGGAGCGCTTTTGATTACCCTGATTCTTTCTCTGTATCTGACCAGAGGAATTACCCGTCCTATCCGTGAACTGGAAGCGGCGGCAGATAAGATTGTAGCGGGTGATTTTGATATAAGGATTACATACAAATCTAAAGATGAGTTGGGAAGCCTGGCAAAATCCTTTAAGCGTATGACTGAGATTTTAGGAGACGTTATCACAGATGCTTCCATGCTTCTGGAGGAAATGTCAAATGGTAATTTTGATGTGCGTACCAGAGCAGAAGAGAGCTATGTAGGAAGCTGCCAGAATCTGCTTCTGTCTATCCGGAAGCTGAACCGTGATCTGAGTTCTACTCTAGGCCAGATCAACCGCAGCGCCGACCAGGTTGCCTCCGGTTCCGGCCAGGTATCTTTGGGAGCCCAGGATCTTGCCCAGGGCGCAACATCCCAGGCCGCAGCTGTTGAGGAGCTGGTAGCGACCATTGAAGATATTACCCAGCAGGTTAAGAGTACTGCCGAGAATGCCATGGAAGCCAGAAGCCAGACCAATATGGCTGGGGATGAAGTGGAAGAGTGCAACGGCCAGATGCGTGAGATGACCGCTGCCATGGAAGAAATTACACGTACATCCAACGAGATTGGAAAAATTATTAAAACGATTGAAGATATTGCATTCCAGACGAATATTCTGGCTTTAAATGCATCTGTAGAGGCGGCCCGTGCAGGCAGCGCAGGAAAAGGGTTTGCCGTTGTGGCGGAAGAAGTGCGTAACCTTGCCAGCAAGAGTTCCGATGCGTCTGCAGATACCGCCAGCCTGATCGAAAGCTCTATGGATGCAGTTTCCAGAGGAACACAGCTTGCAGATGCAACAGCGGAAGCTTTGATGAAGGTAGTAGAAGGAGTTCGTGCGGCCTCTGATATGGTAGACCGGATTGCAGACGCATCCAAAGAGCAGGCAAACGCGATCGAGCAGGTTGCTATGGGTGTAGACCAGATTTCCGGAGTTGTACAGACGAATTCCGCTACGGCAGAAGAGAGTGCTGCAGCCAGTGAGGAACTTTCCGGACAGGCAGAGATGCTGAAAGATCTTGTTGCAGAATTTAAGCTTCGTGAAGAGTATTCCGGCCCGATAAGCGAAAGCTAGGACAAAGCATACAACAAGATTGAGTGATAGGAAATGGCCGCGATTAGCGGTAAGGCGGTGATAGGATGGAACGAATAGAGCTTATCGACCAGTTAATGGAAATTGTCTTGGTATTTGATGATACAGGGAAGATTCAACTTTCTAACCGGGCGGCAAATCAGGAATTGGGTTATGAAGAAGGCATGGATCATCTGGATATGAAGGATGTGGTACTGAAGCAGTTTTTGAATGACAACCAGGAATTCTCTTTGGATGAGATTCAGAAAGCATCGGAGGCAGTATTATATAGAAAGAACCAATCCTGCTTTACCGCATCCATTAAGGTGGTGCCTTCCCAGGTGGAGCAGGGACATTACCATCTGCTGGCCACCGACAGCACCCAGCGCCGTGAACTGGAACGGCAGTTGGTTCGGGTACGGGAAGAGACAGCGGAGGCCATGAAGGCCAGAAATGAATTTGTGGCGAATGTAACGCATGAGCTGAGAACACCCTTAAATGGCATGAGAGGGCATTTGACCACACTGCGGGATACGAATTTGGATTCCAAACAGCTTCGGACAACGGATATTATTCTACAGTGCTGTGAAAATATGGCGGCCATTATCAATAATATTTTGGATTTTTCCAAGATGGAAGCGGGAAAGTTCACAATTGAGAAAAAAGAATTTAATTTCCGCAATATGGTGAACCATGTAATTGATACCAGCATAACGATGATCAATGAAAAAGGGTTGTATCTGATTGCAAACGTGGCGGAGGATATACCGGAGAACGTAGTAGGTGATGAGCTGCGTATTATCCAAATACTGAATAATCTGCTTTCGAATGCAGTGAAGTTTACCTCTGTGGGCTATATCAGTATAGAAATTACCAAAACCATGGAATTTGATAACGAGCTGGAGCTGTTTTTCATGGTAAAAGACACCGGTATTGGAATGACCAAAGAGGAACAAGATAAGATTTTCAAAAGCTTTACCCAGGCGGATGCTTCCATCACGCGCAGATACGGCGGTACTGGTCTTGGATTGACTATTACGAAACAGCTAATCGAATTAATGAGCGGGAATATTCGCTTGGATAGTGAAAAAGGAAAGGGCAGTACATTTTCCTTCCGGATCCGTCTGGACAGGGCGAAACAGGAACGGCAGGCGGAACAAGGGTTACAGGAGGCGGAGACGCCGCTTTTGAAGCAATACAATGCCAGTATTGACCGATTCGACAGTATGGAGAACTTTTTCAGCTTTGGTACACAGGAAAATGTACAGGAAATTCGGAATAAGATGGAGAAGCTGATCATCTGTCTGGAATTGGAGGCATGGGATCGGGCGGAAAGCTTTGCCAGCAATTTAAAATCTTTACTACAGGATCGAGAAGATTTAAAGAAGCTGGTGTTTCGCTTGGAGATGTGCCTGCGTAAGGAAGATTATGAAAAGAGTATGCAGAGATATCAGGCTCTGAAGACGAAGCTGGAGGCTGAAATCGGAGGGATGTAATTGATGGATGGTTTAAAAAAGGATAAAATACCCCGGATATTGATAGTGGACGATGTAGAGATAAACCTGAGTATTTTGGAAGAAATTATCCAAGGAATGGGTTATGTCCCCCGATGCGCTTCCAGCGCAAAGGAAGCAGCCAGGCTGGTGGATGAGGAGCGTCCCCAGTTGATTCTGCTGGATATCTATATGCCGGAGGTCGGCGGCTTTGAGTTTAGCGAACGGTTAAAAAAGAATGTGCATACCAGGGATATTCCGATCATATTTATTTCCGGTGATACGGCAAAGGAAAATAAGTGGAAGGGGTTTGAATTGGGATGTGTGGATTTTATTACGAAGCCCTTTGATATGCGGGAAGTTGCCATGCGTGTGAACACGCATTTGAAGATTTATCAGATGAAGCAGGAGCTGGAAGACAGCAACCGAAATCTTCATATGGTGATCGAGAATCAGATGAAGCGTCTGGAAGAGGAACAGCGCAATACACTATATGCATTGGCCAGGATTTCGGAGGAAAATGACCAGGGACGGGAGAGCCATATGGAGAACGTAGGGCATAATTGCCGGATTCTGGCCCAGAGCTTGCAGCTTAGCCCGGATTTCAGGGAGAATGTATCTGAGAATTTTATTCAGGAGATTGAAGTGGCCTCTATGCTCCATGATATAGGTAAGCTTCGTGTTCCGGAGGGAGTGATCGTGAATCCTCTGACAGAGGACGACGAAAAAACCTTGGAGGAATTAGACGTCCATGCCAGGCAGGGCGCTCATATGCTGAAACAGATTTATGATCTGACATTTCAGAATGAGTTTTTAGCCATGGCCATAGAGATTGCCAGATACCATCATACCCGATGGGACGGAAAGGGCAAGCCGAGAGGGATACAGGGCAAAGAGATTCCTCTTTCCGCCAGGATAACGGCAGTAGTGGATATGTACGATATTATTCAGGAGGATTATAAAGATCATATTACCGAGGAAGAAGGTTTGGCTTTGCTGGAGAGCCGGGCTGGTGTATATTATGACCCTGAAATTGTCCGTGTTTTTATGAAAGTCAGAAGACAGATGCGCAAAGTTGAGCGTTGACAAAAAAATGCATGGATGGTAACATGATAGTATCGTGTGCAGAAGAAAGTTGGGTATATGCGGAACATAAAAGTATTGGTAGTGGATGATTCGAAACTATTCCGTAAGCTTTTGGCAGAGGGGCTGAATGCGGAGGCCGGATTGGAAGTTGTGGCGGAAGCCCAAGATGCGTTTGCGGCCCGGGATGCGATCGTGAAATATCGGCCGGATGTTATGACCTTGGATATCGAGATGCCAAGGATGGACGGTTTGGTGTTTTTAAAAAAGCTGCTTCCTCAGTATCCTATGCCGGTAGTCATGGTAAGCGCTTTGGACGGAAAGGTGTTCGACGCCATGCAGGCCGGAGCGGTGGATTTTGTAAATAAGCCCGTGAACGCCAGTCCGGATGAACTTCGCAGGTTTATGAAGCAGGAGCTGGCGGTTAAAGTCAAGATTGCCTCTACCGTGAAAAAGTCCAAACTTAAGCTTGCAGCGGAACCCCAAAGCACCCCTCACCCGGCCATTCGGGCAGGAAAGAGGGATGTGATCGCCATTGGTGCGTCTACCGGAGGAACAGAAGCAATCCGTCAGGTGATAGAGGAGTTTGGTACGGATATTCCGGGAATAGTCATGGTACAGCATATGCCTGTGGGATTTACCAGTATGTACGCCCAACGATTGAACGACGTCTGCCGGGTGTCTGTGAAAGAGGCCAGAACCGGTGACGCAGTAAGGCCCGGACAGGTTTTGCTTGCGCCGGGAGATAAGCATATGCGTCTGGTAAAGGTTGGCAGCGGCTATCAAGTAGAATGCAAGGAGGAGGCCAAAGTTAGCGGGCATTGCCCATCTGTGGATGTATTGTTTCATTCCGTAGCAAAAACCGCGGGAAATAAGGCTTTGGGAATCATACTGACAGGAATGGGTAAGGACGGGGCGGACGGCCTTCTGGCCATGAAAAAGGCAGGAGCGATTACAATTGGGCAGGATGAAGCGTCGTGCATTGTATATGGAATGCCTAAGGTAGCATTTGATATTGGTGCAGTAGATTATCAAATGCCGCTCACAAGTATTTCTAATAAAGTATATAACCTTTTAAAATAGAGGCTGCAGATTATAGGCTTCCCGGCTGCGAGGGATACCTGTAAAGGAAAGGAAGGGTTTTTATGAAGATATTGGTAGCAGAGGATGATTTTGCCAGCCGGAAGTTTATGGCAAAATATTTACAGAAATATGGAGACTGCGATATTACCGTTGACGGAGAAGAGGCAGTGGACGCTTTCTTAATGGCAACCGAGGATGAAGAACCGTATGACCTGGTATGCCTGGATGTAATGATGCCGGTGCTGGATGGTTATCAGGCGTTAAAGGCTATCCGCGATATAGAGAAGGAACGGGGAATTGCAGGGGATCAGGCAGTTAAGATTATTATGACAACCGCGTTGAATGAAGAGAAGAATGTGAAGAAAGCATTTGAGATGGGTTGTACGGTATATTGCGGTAAGCCAGTGGATCTGGATAAATTTGAAATGGCTTTGAAAAAGCTGGGACTGATATAATCGAAAGAGGAGAATGTAAACAATGGCTGAAGAATATAATACGGACGGTATGCTGGACATTTTCCTATACGAAAGTGAACAGCTATTGGAAAATCTCCAGGATATTGTACTGGCTAATAAGGATGAAGAATGCTTTGATGAAGCGGCGATCAATGAAATATTCCGTGTTATGCATACCATAAAAGGGTCTGCAGGGATTATGATGTTTGAGAATATTTCCAAGGTGGCCCATAAGCTGGAGGATGTATTTTATTATTTGAGGGAATCGCATCCGAAGAATGTTCCCCATCTTGAGTTGGTGGATCATGTGCTGAATGTGTCCGACTTTATTCAGGGAGAACTGGAGAAGATCAAAGAGGGAGACAACCCGGATGCGGATCCGGAGAAGATTTTAAGTGAGCTGGAGGAGTTTCTGGACAGGTTAAAAAGCGGAATTGTTAAGAAGGGCAAGGAGCTGCCGCCGGAGAATACTTATGTGGAACCCAGCCAGTTCTATATTGCCCCCACAGGTTCCGACGGGAAATATTATAAGATTGCCGTATACTATGAGCCGGGGCTTGAAATGAGCAATATTCGTGCATATACGGCCGTATATGCGTTGAAGGAGATTGCGGAGGATCTGAAATATATCCCCGAGGATATTATCTCGAATGAGAACAGCGGCGATGAGATTTTAAATGACGGGTTTCATATGCTGATTAAAACTCAGGGGGATATTGACGCGATCCGGGAGATCATAGAAAAAGGCACAGGTGTGGCACAGATTGATATCTATGAATCTTCTGTGAAGGAATTTACTTTAGGATTCAGAGACGATATCCAGGAGACGGATGTTGTAGGCATGGATGACGGGGATGAAAAGCAGAAAGACGGAACTGGGAAAGACAGCAAAGAACCTACCCCCGGAGATTATGTCATCAAATCCAAAGAGCCTGGCAAGGGAAAGAAGCTTGCCAAACAACAGTCCAAGAATCAGGTAAAGCAAAGCTTTATCAGTGTAAATATTGGAAAGATGGATTCCTTGATGGATTTGATCGGAGAATTGGTTATTGCAGAAGCGGTAGTTTTGCAAAATCCCGACTTGAAAGTACCAGGGCTGGATTTGAGCAATTTCCAGAAAGCTTCCGCACAGTTATCAAAGATTACTTCGGAACTTCAGGATGTTATCATGGCCATGCGGATGATGCCGCTGACCAATACCTTCCAGAAGATGAACCGTATTGTGTTTGATGTGTCCAGAAAATTAGGAAAAGATATTGAACTGGAAGTCATCGGAGAGCATACGGAAGTAGATAAGAATATCATTGAACATATTTCGGATCCATTGATGCATTTGATCCGTAATTCCTTAGATCATGGGATCGAATCTAAGGAAGAGCGTCTGGCTGCAGGCAAGAGCGCTAAGGGTAAGATCACTCTGGAAGCCAAGAATGAAGGCGGTAAAGTTTATATCAGCGTCCGGGATGATGGCAAAGGATTGAACCGTGAGGCTATTTTAAAGAAAGCAAAGGCTAACGGACTATTAGGGAAACGGAATCCGGATGAACTGAGTGATAAGGAAGTATACCAGTTTATTACACAGCCGGGATTCTCTACTAAGGAGAAAGTAACAGAGCTGTCCGGCCGTGGCGTGGGTATGGATGTAGTTGTTAAGAATATCCAGGCAATCGGAGGGAAGCTGGAGATAGACAGTACGCCGGGCGAAGGTTCTGAAATGAGCCTGAAGATTCCGCTGACACTGGCTATTATAGACGGTATCGTAATGGAGGTAGGAGAGACTACCTTTGTAGTAGAGATTGGAGCAGTTCAGGAATTTATCAGCGTTACCCGAGATATGGTGATACGAGAGCCGGATGGAGATGAATACATCAATATCAGGGGTGAATATTATCCCTTTATTA
Source organism: Lachnospiraceae bacterium (assembly GCA_022790855.1). Lineage (GTDB taxonomy): Bacteria > Bacillota > Clostridia > Lachnospirales > Lachnospiraceae > 14-2. Next base: position 114,475 of record JAAVYA010000037.1, read on the forward strand.
AATTATGTGACCGATACCATATTCAGGAAAGAAGCAGTTCTCTGGAAGAGGGGATTGCAGCGGTATTAGAATATGAAGGCAAAACAATTTGCGCCTTTGTAGATAAGCTGGTATCAGAACAGGAGATTGTGGTAAAACCGATTCCGCCGTATCTGAAAAAAATCAGCGGCATATCAGGATGTACGCAGCTGGGTGATGGAAGTATTGCTTTAATCCTGGATATTGCGGGCATTATATAAGGAAAGGAGAGGCCGATGGTAGACGAGTTGCAATTAGACGAGGTCTTGGAGGAGGAAGAAGACACTCAAAAAGATATGTACATGACCTTTAAGTCGGGAGATGAATATTTCGGCATTTCCATCAGCTATGTGAACGAAATAATTGGAATGTCATCCATTACCCAGGTTCCGGAAGCCGAGGATTATGTCAGAGGCCTGATTAACCTTAGAGGAAAGATTATACCGATTATTGACGTCAGGGTACGCTTTCGCCAGGAAGCTTTGCCTTATACGGACAGAACCTGCATTATCGTTATCAATGTAAAGGATACGGTAGTGGGACTGATCGTAGAAAAAGTAGATGAAGTCATTAAAATTGATAAAAGCAATGTGATACCTCCGCCATCGTTGAATCAGCATGGAGGCGGCAGTAACAAATATGTCTGCGGGCTGGCGAAAGCAGAGAACGGCGTAAAGCTGCTGCTTAGTCCGGAGCGGCTGATTCAGGATGAAGATTTTTCCGCGTTTGCTGAAGGAGAAGACGCAGAAGGCGAGGAAGAGAAAGAGTAGGAGGCGACATGCATCATGAACATAAATAAATCAATTCGCATGAAGTTGATGGGCGGATTTTCTGTGGTTTTGGTATTATTGGCGTTTATCTGTTTTGCTGGCGTATCTTCTATGATGCGGATGTCAAGTGGAGACGTTACCGTTGAATATATGAAAAAGGCTGAAATTGCTGTGATAATATTGACGGTAATTGGTATTATGATTGGATTATTTGTGGAGATCCAAGTGATCAGGGACATCAGAAGACCTATTCAGGTTCTTACGACAGCGGCAGAAAAGTTGACATATGGCGATATAGAGATTGACTTGCACAAGTATGCAGATAACGAGCTTGGGGAATTGACGGATGACTTTCGGAAATTGGTTGATAATGTCAATTATCAGGCAGAAGTTGCCGGAAAGATTGCAGAAGGAAACCTTGATTTTGAGGTGAATGTAAAAAGTGATCGGGATGTTCTGGGAAATGCTTTTGCTAAAATCGTAAGAGAGCAGAATACCATGCTTTTCAATATCCGGGAGTCAGCCGACCAGGTGGCGTTAGGAGCCGATCAGGTATCGGGTGCAAGCCAGTCATTGGCGCAAGGAGCTACGGACCAGGCAAGTGCGATTCAGCAGGTGACAGCTTCCATTAATGAGATTGCCGAGAGTACCAGAGGAAATGCGGAAAAGGCTAAATCCGCCAATACGATGGTAAATGATGTGAAGCAGCAGGCAGAGCAGGGTAACCAGCAGATGAAGGAAATGATCGTGGCTATGGAGCAGATTAACGAAGCTTCTGAAGGCATTTCCAAGATTATTAAGGTGATTGACGATATTGCATTCCAGACCAATATTCTGGCTTTAAATGCATCGGTAGAAGCTGCCCGTGCAGGCATTCATGGAAAAGGGTTCGCCGTAGTGGCAGATGAAGTGCGGAGTTTGGCAGGAAAGAGCGCTCAGGCAGCCAGTGAGACGGCAGAGATGATAGAGGATTCGGTCCATAAGGTAGAACAAGGTGTGAAGCTGGCAGAAGAGACAGCCAAGGCTTTGGATGAGATTATGGCCAATATTGATGAGAGCGTTTCCGTAATGAACAGCATTGCAGAAGTCGCAGCGGATCAGGCAACAGCAGTGACACAGATTGACCAGGCGATCGGCCAGGTATCCCAGGTGGTGCAGACGAATTCTGCTACCAGCCAGGAATGTGCAGCGGCCAGTGAACAGTTACTGAATCAGGCTACCATGCTGAAAGATATTATGAGTAGGTTCAGGCTGGCCAGCCGTGGAAATTACAGGGCGGATTCCGATTTGGAAATACGTTTATAAGAGAGGAGGCAAAAGACTTTGCGAAAGCAGGGTCTTTTTCTCTGTATGAGATGGAATCGGAACCAAGGAGGAGAAATGTTAAAACGACTGAGCAGAACTCAGACCATAGCATTGGGATTTTTTATCATTATATGTATCGGAACATTGCTTTTAATGCTTCCCATCGCTTCCAGAAGCGGAACCATAACAAACCTTCATGATGCATTATTTACAGCTACCAGCGCCACTTGCGTGACAGGACTTGTGGTGGTGGATACTTACCAACATTGGAGTCTGTTTGGACAAATCGTGATTTTGTGCTTGATTCAAATTGGCGGATTGGGATTTATAACCATAGGAATGTTTTTTTCTATTTTTTTAAGGCGTAAGATTGGCTTAAAGGAAAGAAACTTGATTCAAGAGAGCTTAAACGGACTTCAACTGAAAGGGGTAGTGCGCCTGGTAAAAAATATTGTGCCATGGACATTTTTCTTTGAAGGGGTGGGAGCGTTGATTTTAATGCTGCGTTTTCTGCCGAAGATGGGATTTTTGGATGCTCTGTGGTATGGAATTTTCCATTCCGTGTCGGCGTTCTGTAACGGCGGCTTTGACTTGATGGGAAGATATGAAGAGTATGCTTCTCTGGTATTTTATTATGATGACATTGTAGTAAATCTTGTGATCATGAGTTTGATCATCATTGGAGGAATTGGCTTTATTGTATGGGATGACGTTTCCCGGCATAAGCTTCATGTAAAAAGATATTTGCTTCATACAAAAATTGTATTGGCTACAACAGCAGTTCTTATTATTGGAGGAGCAGTTCTATTTTTCCTTTTTGAACGGGAGAATTTGCTGGCTGATATGAGTACGCAGGGGCAGGTGCTTTCCTCTTTGTTTGGTTCCGTAACGGCCAGGACGGCGGGATTTAATACGACGGATACGGGAGCATATACCCAGGCAACCCGTTTGCTGATGGTGGCGCTGATGTTTATCGGAGGGAGTCCCGGTTCCACGGCAGGGGGGATTAAGACTACCACCACCGTTGTGCTTCTGCTGATCGTGATATCTAATCTTCGCAGCAGACCAGAACTGAATATTTTTGGCAGACGTTTGGATGAGGATGAAGTAAAAAAAGCCAGTACTGTTTTTTTGATCAACCTGTTTTTGGCGGTTGTCAGTGTAACGGCTATTTGCGCTATGCAGCCGTTTGCTATGGATGATGTTTTATTTGAGGTGGGATCTGCGATCGGAACGGTGGGGATGACCACAGGGATTACGCGGGATCTTACGCTGGCTTCCAGATATATTATTATCATGTTGATGTATTGCGGACGGATTGGAAGTATGTCTTTTGCGCTTTCCTTTTTGGAACGGAAGAAGCAGGCGGCAATTAAGCTTCCCAAAGAACGCATCACGATTGGATAGGAGAAAAGGATGAAATCGATTTTAATTATAGGGATGGGACGGTTTGGACAGCATTTGTGCAGGAATTTGCTGAGACTGGGAAATGAAGTAATGATTGTGGACCAGAAAGAAGAGACGCTGGAAGAACTATTTCCTTTGGCTACCAGCGCAAAAATTGGAGACTGTACCAAAGTGGAGGTATTGAAAAGCTTTGGGGTTGGGAATTTTGATGTGTGCGTGGTATGTATTGGCACGAATTTTCAAAGCAGCCTTGAGATTACCAGCCTGTTAAAAGAGCTTGGGGCAAAGCGGGTCATCAGCAAAGCGGCCAGGGACGTCCATGCGAAGTTTTTACTGCGCAACGGCGCCGATGAAGTAATTTATCCGGAGCGTGATATTGCGGAACGGCTGGCAGTGCGGGTAACGGCAAATCATGTTTTTGACTATATTGAGATGGGGGATTATGGGATCTACGAGATTCCCACATTAAAAGAATGGCAGGGCCGTACCATTAAAGAAGTGAATTTCCGGGTGAAATATCATGTGAGTATCCTTGGCATTAAAAGAAATGGGGATACGGATTTGCTGCCGGCGCCGGACTATATGTTCCGAGAAGGAGAGCATTTGATGGTAATTGGGAAAAAGCAGGACGTAGAATTTATTTTAAAGCATCTGTAAAAGAAGGGACTTAGATATGTTACTGCAGTTTTTATTGGAAATGGATGGAAAGATTTTACTTTTTATCCAGGATTATTTGAGAGTCGGATGGCTGACACAGGCAATGAAATTTATTACCTCCCTGGGAGACCGGGGAATGATATGGATTGTCCTGGCCGCCATACTGCTTTGCATGAAGCAGTACCGGAAGACCGGTACGGCAATGGCGGTGGCTTTATTGATCGGTTTTCTGGCTACGAATTTGATATTAAAAAATCTGGTGCTTCGGGTGCGTCCTTACGACGCTGTCATGGGGCTGCATGCGCTCATCGGTCCCTTGGGGGACAGCTCTTTTCCGTCAGGGCATACCACCAGCGCCATAGCCGCAAGCTTTGTCATGCTGAAAGGGACGCCCCGTTATCTTGGAATCTCAGCGTTTGTATTGGCCATTTTGATTGCATTCAGCAGGTTGTATCTGGGAGTGCATTATCCTACCGATGTTCTGGTAGGAGCATTCATTGGGCTGTTCGCAGCTTTTTGTGGGAAATATGTAGTAAAAGCATAGAAAAAATTTGCTTGGCGACAGATACATAAATCGTATGAGAGAGAAACGTATCAGTAAAAGACATCAATAAGGAGGAATCGGTATGCCCCAGGGAAATCCAAAAAGCGGAGAGCTTTATCGTCATTTTAAACAGAATTTATATCAAGTAGTTACTACGGCAAAGCATACGGAAACCGGGGAAATTCTGGTGATTTATCAGGCCTTATACGGAGATTTCGGCGTGTATGCCAGACCGTTGTCCATGTTTATCAGTGAAGTGGACCGGAAGAAATATCCAAAGGCGGGCCAGCGCTATCGGTTTATGTTGCTGGAAGAGAACGCAAGGGAGATTAGAGGAGAAACCAATACTGGGAGGATAAGCCTTGTATCTGGGCATAGCAGTTCCGGGGAAGAGGTACAGGAAACCGCTTCCATTATGCAGGAAGAAATGCCTGAGAATAGAAGAGCTGCCGCTGCCAAAAAGGATGTAACAGAGCTGCTGATGGAGTTTTACGACGCAGACACCAATAGCCAACGGTACGATATCCTGTTGGCTATGCAGAAAGATATTACTGACATTATGATTGACAATATGGCGGTGGTATTGGACGTTGTGATTCCCGAAGGGGACTTGTACGGGCGGTTTGAGGAATTAAAACGTTGCCTTAGTACACGCCAGAAATACGAGCTGCCCAGGCTGTAAGCAGATCAGTTTTTACTTGCTTAAAGATAGGGCGCTGTTATGGTATGCTCCTTGGAAGGTGACATCTTCCCCAAACCATTCCGGGGGCTGGAATGCTTCTGCTTCTTCCCTTGAAGGGAATTCCACTTCTGCGAGCATTAAAGGCGCTAGTTCGCCCTGGAAGATGTCCAGCTCAATGGTAAGAGAATCCTGGAACGGGATACAGTATCTTAGTTTGGAGATTAGCCGCCCGTCCGTTTTCTGGCGGAGGTGACGGTAGGCGTCTTCTGTCAGTGGAAGATTATATTCCTCACGGACCATCAGGCCGTTGGATTTGTATGTGAGATAATATTCCTGATCCTGTTTCCGGATGCGTACCACCGGATTGGTGCACAGATAACCCTGTTCTATCTGATGGAAGGGATAAGAGGTATAATTCCTGGGTGGGGTTGTGACGAGATATTTACGTTCAATTTCCATAAGCTTTCTCCTATTAATTGGATTTTCCCATAGTCTATCACAGACGCATTTTGGATGCAACCAGCAAAAAAGAGAGGCTGCCAAAGGCTGTCTCCCTTTTTTGCTGTAAACACTCCCTGTATACAAAGTGGACAAGGAATGTCTGGTGGTTTCTTTTTTCAGTAAATAATTACTGCATTCCGCCTGACATCTGCTGTTCCTGCTTCATGATCATCTTTTTAACCATTTCGCCGCCGATGGAACCAGCCTGAGCAGATGTCAAGTCCCCGTTATAACCGTCCTTCAAAGGTACTCCTATTTCGGAAGCAACTTCCTGTTTGAAGCGCTTCATAGCTTCCTTTGCTTCTGGCACTGCCATTCTGTTTGTGTTAGAACCGGAATTGTTAGACATTCGATTCACCTCCAAATCAATACGTTTTCTTTTTCAAGATAAGTAGCACTTACCTTGGTCTTATTATTTACAAGGGAAAAAAATATATGTTGGTAATTTTTGCAAATTCGAGAATTAAAATCTTGAACCAGGGCGCACTTTACAAAAAATAAGCTTCGTGCTACAATTTTAAAAACATAAGCAAGTCAAGATATAGGAGGTTTCTATGAAAAAAATAGCGGTATTTCTGGCGGAAGGATTGGAAGAAATAGAAGGCTTGACCGTAGTTGACGTATTGCGGCGGGCCGGAATAGAAGTGATAACCGTGTCTGTTTCCGAAAAAAAAGAAGTGACAGGTTCTCATAATATTACGATTTTGGCGGAGGCACTTTTTACGGAAATGGATTATTCTGGCTTAGACGGTGTTGTGCTTCCGGGAGGAATGCCGGGAACCACCAATTTGATGCACCATGAAGGGGTGCGGCAGGTGATCCGGGAATTTGCCAGCCAGAAAAAACTGGTATCTGCCATATGTGCTGCTCCCAGCGTTCTGGGACAGGCTGGAGTGTTAAAAGGCAAGCGGGCTACTTGCTATCCTGGCTTTGAGGAACAATTGACTGGCGCCGAATGCTGCAAAGAGCAGGTAGTCAGAGACGGCAATATGATCACCAGCCGGGGAATGGGGACCGCAATTCCGTTTGCCCTGGCGCTGACGGCGTATTTTTTAGGGCAGGAAAAAGCGGATGAAATCAAAGATTCCATCCTTTATGAGGGAAAGTAAGGATGGACAGCATGAATCGCGAGGCCAATGGGCGAAGCTTGGAAGGAATGAACCCGGAAAAGACCAGGTATACCGTACCATGCATGTTTGGAAAAAGTATTTCGGAACCTCTGATCGCGGAAGTACCGGGGTCGAAAAGCATTACGAACCGTGCGCTTCTTTTGGCTACTCTTGCAGATGGGAAAAGTACGCTGCAAGGAGCGCTGTTTTCTGACGACTCACGCCATTTTCTGAAATGTATTCAAGAGCTGGGATTTGAGGCATATGAAAATGAGAAGGAAAGAAGAATCGAAATCATAGGACAGGGAGGAAGAATCCCACGTAAGGAAGCTTCTATTTATGTGGGAAGCGCGGGAACGGCCGCCCGGTTTCTGACTGCCTGCCTGGGAGTAAGCCAGGGGCGTTATCATTTGGATGCTTCTCCCCAGATGCGCCGCCGTCCCATGGCCCCTCTGCTGGCCTGCCTGAAGGAGACAGGCTGTGAAGTGATATGCGAAGAGAAAGAAGGATGTTTTCCCTTTACCCTTCAGGGAAACGGCTTTCAAAAACCCAGTATCACGGTGGACATTGCAGACAGCAGCCAGTTTTTAAGCGGGCTGTTGATCGCATCTGTCTTGGATGGGAAGGAGAGGAAGATACAGGTTCAGGGAACCCATGGGATGGCCTATATCCGTATGACGGAGCAGATGATGGGGCAGTTTGGCGTCCAGGTAAAAGAGCTGCCAGGCGGCTGCTTTCAAATACCGGCAGGACAGCACTATCAGGCGCGGGATTATCAGATTGAGCCGGATGTCTCCGCAGCCTGCTACTTTTATGGGATGGCGCCTCTTTTGGGAAGAAAGGTGCAGGTGAAGCATGTGCACTTTGATTCTCTGCAGGGGGATGTGGAATTTCTGCGGATTTTGGAACGGATGGGATGTCAGGTGATGGAGGATACGGAAGGTATCTGGGTTATGGGCCCTCCCAAAGGGCGGTTTCGGGGTGTGGAAGCAGATATGTCTTCCTGTTCCGATCAGGCCATTACCTTGGCGGCCCTGGCGCCTTTTGGGGATTCGCCTACGCTGATTAAGGGAATCGGGCATATCCGCCTTCAGGAGAGCGACCGGATGCGGGCCATTGCCACAGAGCTGGAAAAGTTAGGAATTCGATGTGAAATGGGAGCAGATACGTTGAAAATTTATCCCGGTTCTCCCAGGCCGGGCAGCGTAAAGACGTACGAGGACCACCGGATGGCCATGGGATTTTCCTTGCTTGGATTACGGGCGGAGGGCATCGTAATTGAGGATCCTCTCTGCTGCCGGAAAACCTTTGAAAATTATTTTGACGTTATGGAGGCAGTATTACGATGAGCCAGGATAAGATTTTAATGGAAAAAATGGAGCGCCTGAAACAATATTTCAAAGAGCTGGGAGATGTAGCGGTGGCTTTTTCCGGCGGTGTAGATTCCACCTTTTTACTAAAAGCAGCCTATGATACGCTGGGCGATCATGCCATTGCAGTAACGGCCGTATCCTTGTCTTTTCCGGAACGGGAGCTGAATGAGGCAAAAGAATTCTGCAAAAGGGAGCAAATCCGCCAGATCATGTATGAATTCAAAGAGCTGGAGCTTCCCGGGTTTCGGGAAAATCCAAAGGATCGCTGCTATATTTGCAAAAAAGGGATTTTGACCAGGATTTTGCAGATTGCCAAAGAACATGGCATTTCCTATGTTGCAGAAGGCTCTAACCTGGACGATAATCAAGATTACCGGCCGGGACATCGCGCCATTGCGGAATTGGGAATCAAAAGTCCCCTTCGGGAAGCACAGCTAACCAAAGAGGAGATCCGTCTCCTTTCCAGGGAACTGGGGCTTCCTACTTGGAGCAAACCTTCCTTTGCCTGCTTAGCGACTCGTATTCCCTATGGGGAGACGATCACGGAGGAAAAGCTGACTATGGTAGGGCAGGCGGAACAGCTTCTGTTGGAGGAAGGATTTTCCCAGATGCGTGTGCGCATCCATGGTGAGATTGCTAGAATAGAGGTTCTTCCCGGAGACTTGGAGCGGTTACTGCAGATGGAGCTGCGGGAAAAAATTACTGAGAAAATGAAAAAAATGGGTTTTCGCTATGTAACCTTGGATTTGGAAGGATACCGCACCGGGAGCATGAATGAAGGGCTGAAATAGGCCTGAAAGAAAAGCTGCCGCTTTGGGAGGCTACAATCCCATAAGCGGCAGTTCCTGATGAAAATCATCTGTATATTATTCGGTCTTTTCTTCTTTTTTTTGTGGAATACGCATAAAGATTTTATGAATTCGATTTTTTTCCATATCCTCCACCCGCAAAAATACATCATCCGGGGTAGTGATCGTTTCTCCCACAGTGGGAAGATGGTCCAGCAGGCCAATCATATATCCGCCGATGGAATCGTAATCCTCCGAGGTCAGATCCAAATCCAGTTGCTCGCTTAAATCATCCAGATTCATGGATCCTTGTACCATGTATTCGTAATCATTTATTTTCTGAATGGGATCCTCTTCATCATCGTCGTATTCGTCCCGAATCTCTCCAACAATCTCTTCCAACAAATCTTCTAAGGTGATCAAACCGGCCGTAGCGCCGTATTCATCCAGGACAATGGCAATATTAATAGAAGACTGCCGCATCTCGATCAGCAGCTCCGAGGTATTCTTATGCTCATAAGTGTAATAAGGCTTACGCAAAATATCCCTGACAGAAAAATGCTCCCGATCTTCACATAAAAGCAAATCTTTCATATTGATAATACCGATTACATTGTCGGTGGAGCCTTCGTATACCGGAAGCCTGGTAAAATGATCTTCTTGGAAAATATCCAACAGCTCTTCGTATGTGCTGTCGATATCGGCAAAGGTCATATCAATACGAGGTACCATAATGGCTTTTGCCTGTGCATCGCCGAAATCAAACACGTTGTTGATCATTACCCGCTCTTCTGTCTCAATGACACCCTCTTCATGGCTGACATCCACAATCGTTCGGAGCTCATCCTCGGTCATGGTGTTCTGTCCCTTTGAGGGATCGATCCGTAACAGAAATAGAAATGCCATGGCCAGCTTATTCACCAGGAAAATCACCGGGGTCAAAAGCTTCATCAAAAGGCTGATAACGCCGGAATAAGCCAGGGAAATGCTGTCTGCATGAAGCGTGGCAAGGGTCTTTGGGGAAATCTCGCCGAAAATCAAAATTAATAATGTAATAATTCCGGTTGCAATACCTACGAATGCATTCCCTCCTAACCGGATAGCAATCGAGGTGGATAGAGAAGATGCCGTCAGGTTCACAATGTTGTTCCCCACTAAAATAGCGCTTAACATCTTACCGGAATCATCCGTAATCTTCAGCACCCGTTTGGCTCTTGCATTGCCATTGTCGGCCAGGGTTCTCATTTTAATTCTGTTGCAGGTGGTCAGCGCTGTTTCTGCCGAGGAAAAAAATCCGGATAGGATAACCAGCACGATTAAGATAATGATCTGCGTGACGTCACTTGGGTCCAAGTATTATTCTCTCCTTTCTTAAGACACCGGTTCACAGTGCTATTCATAAATATACTGTAAAACGGTGAAAATTGCAAGGAATTAAGAAAAAATTTAGAAATTTTCAGTAACAGTTTAGCCCAGGACATTGTATTTACTGCAAAGTCCATATGATAAAGCTGTTACAATTATCACAGGATTTTTACGGAAAAACGGCCGCCCTTCCCAATCACATGGCATAAAAACAGAAAAAATATCATATATTGAAAACAGGACAGGATTGGAAAGGAAGGATGAGCATGGATAAGATTGGGAAAAATTGGACTTATGGACTGCCTCTGCTGAAGATTTTGCTGTTCATGTATATTGTCACAGGAGGATTGTTACTGCTTTTAACGGTATTGCTGTCAAAAATGCAGCTAAGCGAAGGGGCTGTTTCCATCGGGATTGTGGCTATTTATGTTATCTCAGGTTTTTTGGGCGGCTTGTTGGCGGGGAAGCGGATGAAAAGCAGGAAATTTCTCTGGGGAATGGTGATGGGAGCCTGCTATTTTCTGGTGCTGGCTATTGGGTCGGTTGTATTCCATAAGGGCCTGGATATGGAAATGACCCGCTTTGCCACGACGCTGGTGCTTTGCATTGCTTCCGGCATGGTGGGAGGTATGGTTGGATAGGGAGCGCATACATATCATAATAAAGCAGGGACTGCCGCATGAAATTTCAATTATGCGGCAGTTTTTTTGATCAGTACATAGTTAATTTTGTCTGACGACAGCTCCATCCCCATTGATCAAAAATTCCACAATAGCCCTAAACTGGTCGCAGTCAATAAAGATATCAAAACGTCCCCCCAATGCGGAGGTGTAAGTGCTTACAATGGCAAGCCCTAAGCCGTTGCCGTCACTGGTCCGTGATTCGTCTCCCCGGGAAAAACGCTCCACAATTTGTTCCTTGGTAAAATTCATATGATAACTGGCCGTATTAGTAATTTCAAAACGGATCGATCTTCCCGTATCTGTGGGAATGGATTTTGTTTTCAGGAATACCCGGGTACCAGAGGCAGAGTATTTCAAGGCATTCTCTACCAGGTTTTGACAGATGCGGTACAAATAACTGCTGTCGGTGATCAGCTCCGTATCGGCGGCCGTCAGTTCGGCTATAAATTCCACGCTGCCGGCTGATATGGCGTCCTCCATATCGGCATAGATCTGCTCCACCAGCCGGTTCAGCTTTAGAGGCTCTGGATGCAGTTCAATATTTCCACTGCTGGTTTTCGCTAAAGAAAACAGGCTGTCAATCATTTCTTTTAACTTTCTTGCCTTCACGGAAAGTACATCTACGTAATCCGCCATCGTATCGCTCAAAGGTTCTTTTTTCATCAAATCAATGTAACCTACCATAGAAGTGAGGGGCGTTTTTAAGTCGTGGGATACATTGGAGATCAGGTCCACTTTTAGCTGTTCGCTTTTGATGGCTGCCGCCACGCTTCTTTTCTCCGCTTCCACAGCATCATCTATTACTTTTTGGTTGGCGTTTGCGGTATTTGCCATAATAAGGTCCAATTGCTTTGCCAGAAAGCGGGATAATGTGGTCTGGCAGGTAAAAAAGGAAATAAAGACAGCAAAAATCATGACATATCCGGAGGAATAGTTACTGACATACATCCAACTGTCCGCCCGGCGAAAACTTTCTATCAGGTTTAAAAAGGAAATCACGGAAACGGCCAACAGAATGGCAAAGAGAAGGTACAACATATTCTGAAGCTTGCGGGCGGATTGTTTCCAGTCATTGTAGGTGAAGGAGGCGTCAATGGGCCGTTTCCGGGCATTCTGTTCCAGAAACGCCCGAAGGGCAAGGGCACAGGCAGGAATCAGAAAAATATCCGCCAGAAGGGAAAGCCGTAAGGTTTCCATGGTAATGTAATTGTATTTCCGGTCTTGAATGATATAAAAAAAGTAAAAAGCAATGAGGCCGAAGAGAATGCTTGCCAATATGCGCCCACCGCCGTGTTTCAGAAATGCTTTACATCTGGTTATTGTCGTATTTTTCCATTTTGTAGCCAATTCCCCACACCACCTTTACATATTTTGGATTTCTTGGATCAATTTCTGTTTTTTCCCGGATATGGCGGATATGGACCATTACCGTATTTTCAACGGTAAAGCTGGCAGATTCTCCCCATACCCGTTCGTAAATTTGCTCAGCCGGAAAGACCTGGCCTGGATGTTCCATAAGCAAAAGCAATATCTTGTATTCTGTGGCGGTCAGCTTTACTTCCGTTCCATCTACAATTACAATGCGTTGGGCCATGTCCAGTACCAGTCCTCCATTGACTAGTTTCTGGGCGTCCCCTTTCGGAGCGCTGCCTCCCCAAGCGTGATACCTGCGAAGCTGAGCTTTTACCCGTGCTACCAGTTCCGCCGTGTTATAAGGCTTACTGATATAATCGTCGGCGCCCATGACCAAACCGGAAACCTTGTCGCTTTCTTCGGTTTTCGCGGATAAAATAATCACCGGAATTTTATTCGTTTCCCGTATTTTCATCAAAGCGGACAAGCCGTTGAGCCGGGGCATCATGACGTCTAATAGGATCAGGTCGATGGGATAGGATTGCAGTGCGTCTAAAGCTTCCAGTCCGTCGTAGGCTTTCCGAACGGAATATCCTTCAAATTCCAATAGTTTGCTGAGAGAGTAGACGATTTCCCTGTTGTCATCCACCACCAGAATTGTTTCTGCGTCCATTGTGTCAGTCCTTTCTTACCGGAAAACAACTGTGTGCCGGTTCTCATGAGATATATGGATTATAATAGCGGCATCCAAAAAGAAACTCAATGAAATTCTTAAAAAAAACTAAAGTTTTAAATAAAAATGATAGTCCGGGTTTGCATTGTCCGCTATGGCACCATTATCGTTGTAAACTCCAGGTTTGAACATTACATTTAGCGTTGACATTATAATTGGAAAATAATTATAATATAAATTGACTGTGACACGATCAGCTTTTTCAAAGCGCAGAGTGAGGATTCCGGTATTCTGTACCAAACGCTTTATTAATTTGTATCTTTCTGACTGCGCAAAGCAGAAAAAGCAGCTACAGATGTCCTAGAAGTAAAAAATCCATCCGTTATTGGTTTTAAAACCAATAACGGATGGATTTTTAAAAATGGAGCATACGGGACTTGAACCCGTGGCCTCCACACTGCCAGTGTGGCGCGCTCCCAACTGCGCTAATGCCCCATACGAATAGTATATCATAAAATTTTAAAAAAGCAACAAAAAAATTAAATTGAAAAAAATGCGAAAATACTTTACCGTTCCCGATAAAATATGCTATAATACCCGATAGTATGGATGACAGAAAGGAAGAGGATTATGAAACACATAAAGACACTGAATACAAAGAAGCTTCAGAACACAGTAAAGAAGGGCGGCTGCGGCGAGTGCCAGACCTCTTGCCAGTCCGCATGCAAGACCTCCTGTACCGTTGGAAACCAGAGCTGCGAGCACAAATAAGCAGCGGTTACATAAGGAGAAGGCCGTGACCGGCATATGATTGCAGCCGGTATGTGGCCAGCCGGCTGCCCCTACCTATGGTGGGCGGCGGCAGTGTGGGAACAGTAATGCAGATGGACCGTTCGCGCCGGAATTTGTCAGGTATCGCTATTTGCGGGGATGTTAAGCGCCTTGCAGAGGGAAGCGCCTGGTACAATTCGGAGGCGGGCGGTCATTTGTGCGTTATAGAAATGGAACCCAGAACCAGAAAGCGAGGAACAAGATCAAGTGGTTCATCAATTTAAAAATAATGGTTACAATATTGTATTAGATGTAAACAGCGGGTCCGTGCATGTGGTGGATGATGTAACGTATGATTTGATTCCATTATATCAGGAAAGCTCCCGGGAGGAGATTGTCAGGCAGCTTGCGGGAACATACGTCAAAGAGGAGATTGAAGAGGCGTACCAGGAAGTGGCAGAGCTTTCTGAGAGCGGCCAGTTATTTTCCAAGGATGAATATGAAGATTATATTCATGCCTTTCAGAACCGTCAGACCGTGGTGAAGGCGCTGTGCCTTCATATTGCCCATGATTGTAATTTGGCTTGCCGTTATTGCTTTGCCGAAGAAGGGGAATATCATGGCAGGCGTGAGCTGATGCCCTTTGAAGTTGGAAAAGCTGCGCTGGATTTTCTGATTGCCAATTCCGGGAACCGCAGAAATCTGGAGGTGGATTTTTTCGGAGGCGAGCCTCTGATGAATTTTCAGGTGGTGAAGGATTTGGTAGCCTATGGGAGAGAGCAGGAGAAGCTTCATGATAAGAATTTCCGTTTTACGTTGACTACCAACGGCGTTTTGTTGGATGAGGATGTGATGGAGTTTGCCAATCGGGAGATGGCGAATGTGGTTTTGAGCATTGACGGCAGGGAGCAGGTGCACGATTTTATGCGTCCCTTCCCCAAAGGAGCCGGAAGCTATCGCCTGATCGTGCCTAAGTTCCAGAAATTTGCCGAGAGCCGGAACCAGGACAAGTATTACGTCCGGGGAACCTTTACCCGCCATAACCTGGATTTTTCTAAGGATGTGCTGCATCTGGCGGATTTGGGCTTCAAGCAGATTTCCGTGGAGCCGGTGGTAGCTCAGGAGACAGAAGACTATGCCCTTCGGGAGGAAGATTTGCCAAAGCTGTTTGAGGAATACGATATCCTTGCAAAAGAAATGATAGCAAGGGAAAAAAAAGGAGAGGGCTTCAACTTCTTTCATTTCATGATTGATCTTGAGGGCGGGCCCTGCGTGGCAAAACGTTTGAGCGGCTGCGGCTCCGGAACCGAATACCTGGCGGTAACGCCATGGGGGGATCTGTATCCCTGCCACCAGTTTGTAGGAGACGAGAAGTTTTATATGGGAAATGTGTACGAAGGAGTGAAGAATACGGACGTACGTGAGGAATTTCGGGGATGTAACGTATATGCTAAGGAAAAGTGCCAAAACTGTTTTGCAAAATTCTATTGCAGCGGAGGATGCGCGGCCAATTCGTATCATTTTCATGGAAGCATCAATGATGCATATGATATTGGATGCCAACTGCAGAAGAAGCGGATTGAATGCGCGATCATGATAAAGGCGGCATTGGCGGAATAAGGAGGAAGAGCATGAAGACAATGAAAAAAGGCCGGGGCTGGGGCATTTTGATTCTGATCCTGGTAATCCTGGCAGGGGCTTCCTGGTATGCGGGGACGATCATTTCTACCGTAGGCGTGGGGGAGAGCCGGAATATTAAGCTGGGTCTGGATTTGAAGGGCGGGGTCAGCATTACTTATGAGACGGTGGAAGAGAATCCCAGCGCAGAAGATATGACCGATACGGTGTATAAGCTTCAAAAGCGTGTGGAGTCCTACAGCACGGAGGCCCAGGTATACCAGGAAGGGGATCGGCGGATCAATATCGAGATTCCCGGCGTGACGGATGCCAACGCGATCCTGGAGGAGCTGGGAAGTCCCGGATCTCTGTATTTTATTACAAATCATGACAAAGATGGGAATGAAAATTATACCTATAATGGAGAACTGGGCGCTTATGAACTGAATTATGATTTGGAGACCCTCATAGAAAATGGTTCTGCCATTTTAAGCGGAACCGACGTGGAGTCTGCGGAGCCGGGGTATCAAAATACTTCTTCCGTGTCCACTGGCCAGGAACCAGTGGTAGAGCTGCGTTTTACCCAGGAGGCAGTCCAGATATTTGCAGACGCCACTACAGAAGCGGCTTCTGCCGGGGACAGCATTGCAATTTACTATGACGGAGAATTGATCAGTGTTCCTACGGTGAATACCCCTATTACAGACGGGCAATGTATCATTGAAGGAATGGGTTCTTATGAAGAAGCCAATGAGCTGGCAACCTTTGTGCGGGTGGGTTCTTTGTCCCTGGAGCTGAAGGAGCTTCACTCTAAGGTATTGGGAGCGCAGCTTGGCGAGGAGGCGTTGTCCAGCAGTTTATTTGCGGCGGCTATCGGATTGGTGCTGATTATGCTGTTTATGATCGTGATGTACCGTGTGTCGGGATTGGCAGCCAGTATTGCGCTGATTTTGTATTGCGCTTTGACGGTATATGTACTGTGGATTTTTGATATTACCTTGACCCTTCCGGGAATTGCAGGTATTGTACTGTCCATCGGTATGGCGGTGGACGCCAATGTCATTATTTTTGCCAGAATCCGGGAGGAGATTGCAGCAGGAAAGAGCGTAGAGTCTGCCATTGGGTCAGGATTCCACAAGGCTATGTCTGCCATTGTGGACGGAAATATCACTACCTTGATCGCGGCTGTGGTTTTGGGACTCAGAGGTTCCGGAACGGTGAAAGGCTTTGCCTATACCTTGGGTATTGGTATTGTGTTGTCGATGTTTACCGCATTGGTGATTACCAGATGGATTATGAAGTGCTTTTTTGCTATTGGGTTGAAAGACCAGAAGCTTTATGGGATGCAGAAAGAGCGGGCAACGATCAACTTTTTGGGCAAGAGGGTAGTATTCTTTGCTGTTTCTCTGGTAGTCATTGCAGCGGGATTTGTGGCTATGGGAATCCATAAGGGAAGCGGCGGCGCTGTGATGAACTATAGTATGGAATTCATGGGCGGAAGCTCTACCACGGTAACCTTCAACCAGGATTTTTCCATTCAGGAAATTAACGATCAGATTGTACCTGTAGTGGAGGGCGTTGTGGGAAGCGGCGACGTACAGACCCAGAAGATTGACGGAACCAATGAGGTTGTTATTAAGACCCGCACCATGACACTGGAAGAGCGTGAGAACTTTAATCAGGCCATGTTAGATAGCTTTGGCGTGGAAGAAGGGGCCATTATCAATGAGAATATCAGCGCGACGGTAAGCTCTGAAATGAAGGCGGACGCGGTATGGGCTGTGGTAATTGCTACAATTTGTATGCTGATTTATATTTGGTTCCGGTTTAAGGACATCCGGTTCGCCGGAAGCGCCGTGCTGGCTTTGGTGCATGATGTGCTGGTAGTGCTGGCCTTTTATGTATTTTCTTGGATTACCGTGGGAAATACCTTTATCGCATGTATGCTGACGATTGTAGGTTATTCCGTGAATGCTACGATTGTAATTTTTGACCGAATCCGGGAGAACTTAAAAGGAATCAAGGAGCAGAACCCGGAAAGCCTGAGGGAAGTGGCCAACCAGAGTATTACCCAGACCTTATCCCGAAGCATTAATACGTCTTTGACCACTTTTATTATGGTATTTGTGTTATGGATTCTTGGGGTGACATCCATTAAAGAGTTTGCAATGCCATTGATGGCGGGAATTATCTGCGGCGCATATTCTTCCGTATGTATTACGGGGGCTTTGTGGTATACTTTTAAGGTGAAATTTGCAGGTAAGCAGAAAAAATAGATGGATTGTTTTTTACAATGATAAGTTAAAATTGTTTTAGAAACGGCATAGCTTTGCTTGGAAGCTATGCCGTTTCCGATATTCGGTAAAACTATTTTGCCAAGGCGCAAAGATCAGTTGTGAAAAGAGGGAGAAATAATCATGAATAAAATTTTGCTGATAGATGATGATAAAGAGCTTTGTACGTTGATCAAAAAAAGCGTCTTGCAAGAAAATATAGCGGCAGACTGCTGTTATTTGGGAAGAGATGGCCTTAGAAAATTAAAAGAAAAAGCCTGGAAGAACATTTCAGGAGGATAACGGGATGCTTCTATTTGCGCCGATGGTATTAACTATTTTATATGCTTGGATCATCGCCAGAGAATTTACGGACGGAACACTGAAAAATATGTTTGCGATTTCAGTTTCACATACCGCATTTCTTGGTGGGAAATTGCTTTTTCTGGCAATACTTACTTTTTTGTTTATGTTGATTTCCTAGTTTGAACTCTTGGCATTGGCATTTTTATGCAGCTTCTTTCTACCTGTAACAGAGCTTACGCTCCCATCTGTTGTATTTTTTCTGGTCAAAATGCTTTTTGGAGGCCTGCTATTGTGCGCCACACAAATACCTTTTGTTTACTTTACAATAAGGACGAAGGGATTTGTTACACCGTTGATCCTCATTGCTGTGATTATTTTAGTCAATGTCGTGGTATCGAATTCCGGTGCTGCAGGATTTTATCCCTGGTCAGTCTCCTATCTTCTTGTAACCAGACGTTTCTCTGGGCAGAGCTGCCCCAAGGCAGTTTCGGTAGCTATTATCCTGGCTATGTGTATTTGGGGAGTCGTGGCGAGTATGCTGAGGTTTAGAAAAGAAGAAGTGTAAGAACTTATTTTTTACAAGCATTCGGAGCTTGTGGAGAGAGCTAAATACCCCGCTGCAATCAGCGGGGTATTGGAATGATGTTTATTGTTGTTCTTCTGCGGTCTTTCCAACCCATTTGTCAAAGCCTTCCATAACAGCATCGTAAGTACGCTGGGAAATGGAGGGAAGCTGCTGTCCCCAAGACTTGGTGGCCTGCTTGAACCCTTTTTCAAATGCGGCTCTCATCTCTTCTGCTTTGGAAGCGTCTCCACCGGTAAGCGCTTTTGCAAAATTAAGGATTCTCTCAGAGGTCTGGGATACACCCCAGTAACCGTCGTCAGCGATCGCTGCTTCTGCCTGTGCTTTGGCTGCTGCGGAAACGGTGAAGTTACCGCCGGCTAAGAACCGCCACATGCTGTCGGCATTACCAATCTGCTGTCCCTGATTCTTCATCATGCTCTCAACCATGCTGCGCATCTGGTTGGTGCGCTGCTCGGTATCAGCTTTCATTTTTGCAATAATGGCGCTGCGATCTGCCTTGCTGCCTTTCTCATAAACAACGCCGGCGTCTTCTTTCTTCTTAACGTCAGTTTCTTTCTCGGCAGCAGCGGTGTTTGGCTTCTGATAGGAATATGATGTCTTGGAAGCATAAGTACTGCTGCTTACATTATTAACGTCCATATTGTACCCTCCTTGGATCATGAAAATCGAACTTCCATATTCGTGACTACATAGTTTCTACCTTATATATCGGCAAATCTTGGGAAAACTTTAAAGGAGACATTGACTTTTTTCTATATTAATCATACAATGTATACAAAATACAGGAGATGAACAAGGATGGAATTGAATTTAAAAGCAATGGCAAAAATAAATTTGGGGTTGGATGTGCTGCGGCGCCGGGAGGACGGATATCATGAGGTACGGATGGTTATGCAAACCATCAGTCTGTTTGATCGGATTACCTTGCGTAAGGTGTCTAAGCCGGGGATCCGGGTTCGGACAAACCTTTATTATCTGCCGGTAAATGAGAATAATCTGGTGTATCAGGCGGCAAAGCTGTTAATAGATGAATTTGGAATAGAAGAAGGCGTACAGATTGATTTGAAAAAGCATATCCCGGTAGCCGCAGGTATGGCGGGAGGGAGCTCCGATGCCGCCACAGTTTTGTATGGAATGAACCGAATGTTTGGATTAAAGCTTTCGAAGGAAGCCTTGATGAAGCGTGGGCTTAAAATTGGAGCGGATGTTCCCTACTGCCTTCTGCGGGGGACAGCTCTGGCAGAAGGGATTGGAGAGAAGCTTACCCCGCTTCCCAAGGCTCCTGCCTGCAGAGTGTTGATTGCAAAGCCGCCGGTAAGTGTTTCTACAAAGGTTGTTTATGAGAATTTGAAGCTGGATGGGGAAGCGGTCCATCCGGATATGGACGGGGTTCTTACGGCACTTGAAGCTGGAGATTTGAGAAAATTAGCCGGTTCCATGGGAAATATTTTGGAAAGTGTCACTTGTACTCGCTACCCTGTCATTTTACAGCTAAAAGAGATGATGAAAGAACAGGGGGCGTTAAATGCTTTGATGAGCGGCAGCGGGCCTACGGTATTTGGGCTTTTTGAAGATTCTGCAAAAGCCAGGGCGGCGATGAAAGCAATAAAAATTCAGGGACTGGCAAAGCAAGTGTATCTTGCGGAGATGTTCCATAACAGGAGGAAGTCATGACAGATAAGCTGGAATTAAATATGAATGCCTATCTTCCTCTCCGGGATGTGGTATTTCATACGTTACGGGAAGCAATTTTAAAAGGGGAATTGAGGCCGGGAGAGCGTTTGATGGAGCTGCAGCTTGCTTCCAGGCTGGGGGTCAGCAGGACGCCCATTCGGGAAGCAATCCGGATGCTGGAATTGGAAGGGCTTGCGGTGACAGTGCCGAGAAAAGGGGCTATGGTGGCAAAGATGACGGAAAAGGACATGGAGGATGTGTTACAGATCCGAAAATGTCTGGATGAATTGGCCGTAAGCCTGGCCTGTGATAAAATGACGTCCCAGCGGCTTGAGATGATCAGCGAGGCCCGGAAGCAATTTGAGGAATCAACCAGAAGCGGGGATGTGAAGCTCATAGCTCAGGCAGATGTGGAATTTCATGACACGATTTATAGTGCGGCGGATAATCCGAAGCTGATGACGATGTTGAATAACCTCAGGGAGCAGATGTATCGCTATCGTGTGGAGTATTTGAAAGATGAATCCCTCTATCCAGGACTGATCGCGGAGCATCAGAAGATCTATGACGGATTGCTGAATAAGAATAAGGAAGTGGTGGTAAAGGTTACTGGGGAACACATTATGAATCAGGAGATGGTTGTAAAAAATATTATCCGGGAACAGGAATAGGATTTTGATTTGGAGAGAAACTGTTTAAAAGAACAGTTTCTTTTTTGAGAGGAGAAAAAGATGTCCACACCTATTTCTACCAGCCTGTCCCGAAATATAGAGTCGTTTCAGCAGTTGTTTGCAAACTGCGCAGATATTAAAACACGCAGAATGAAGTTAGGAAAGCAACTAAAAACGGAATGCTTTATCGCTTATGTAGAGGTTGCCGTGGGTAATATGCTGCTGGAGGACTCCGTGCTTGGAAAGCTGTTAAATACACTGTGGGAAATGCCGGAGGAAAAAATCCTTCAATATGTCCGTGAGAACAGTTTTGGCATTTCCGACGTGACAGAGTACGATAATATGGAAGATGCTGCCACAGGAATGCTGACGGGAGACGCCATATTTTTTATAGACGGGTACGACAGGGCGTTAAAGATCAAGGACAAAGGATATCCCAATATGGGAGTGAAGGAAACTCAGTCTGAGAAGGTCATACGAGGCTCCAACGAAGGCTTTGCGGAATCCATCAAAGTAAACACGGCCTTGATTCGGAAACGCTTAAGGACGCCCAAGGTAAAAGTGAAGGAAACCTTTGCAGGAAGACGTTCTTATACAAATGTAGATCTGGTGTATATGGAGGATTTGATCCACCCGGATCTTCTTCGCAGAATAGAAGAGCGGCTGGGAG
Source organism: Lachnospiraceae bacterium (assembly GCA_022790855.1). Lineage (GTDB taxonomy): Bacteria > Bacillota > Clostridia > Lachnospirales > Lachnospiraceae > 14-2. The sequence goes on from JAAVYA010000037.1 coordinate 136,271, forward strand.
AATTTGAAATCGACGGCGTAGGGGATAGCGGCATCATTGAACAGTTGACGGAAGGAAGCTGGCTCTCGCCATTTCCCCAATTTCAGACGACTCAAAGGCCGGATCGGGCGGCCATGGCCATTCTGGAAGGGCGGATTGTACTGTTGACCGATAATTCCCCAGTAGCGCTGATTTTGCCGGCCGGGTATAATTCCTTTATTCAGACCAGCGATGATTATTACAGCCGCTGGGAAATTGCTTCTTTTACCAGGATGCTGCGCTATATCGCTTCCTTTCTGGCAATGACATTACCGGGATTATATCTGGCAGTTACAAATTTTCATACCCAGATCCTGCCTACGGACTTGCTGCTGTCCTTTGCGGCGGCAAGGCAGGGGGTTCCATTTCCAGCGGTGGTGGAAATATTGATTATGGAACTGGCCTTTGAACTGCTGCGGGAGGCGGGAGTCCGGCTCCCGGGAGCCATGGGAAATACCATTGGGATTGTAGGCGGGCTGATCATCGGGCAGGCCGCTGTGGACGCCAATATTGTAAGTCCCATTGTGGTAATTGTGGTGGCGCTGACAGCATTATGTTCCTTTGCTGTTCCCAATGAGGAATTCGCTACTGCATTCCGAATATTAAAGTTTGGTTTTATTTTACTATGTGCATGGCTGGGATTCTTTGGATTCCTGCTGAGCCTGTTGGCGGTATTGGTGCATCTGTCTCATCTGGAAAGTTTCGGGATTCCTTATTTGATGCCCTTTATAGGGCCGGACTTGAATCAATACGATGACCAGAGAGATACTTTGCTTCGAATGCCTTTGGGCTGGTTGAAACGCAGGCCCATCTACACCAGAGAAGGAGCCAGAGTGCGGCTGAAATTCAAGGACAAGAAGGAGAAAAAGGATGTTTTCTAATAATCAAAAGATCTCCATACGCCAGATAAGAAGACTGCTGATACTGGATTTATTTGGATTGAGCAGCCTGTTGCTTCCGGGACTTTTAGCAGAGTCCGCCGGACCGGATGGCGTTACATGCATTGTGTTGGCCGTAATTTGTGCGATTGCTTATATCTGGGTGCTGGGAAAGGTGCTAAACCGAATGGAAGGAGACTATTATAGCTGCCTGAAAAAGCTTTTGGGCAGCTTTGTCAGTGACCTTCTGCTGATCTTTTATTTATTTTTCTTTTTACTTTTGGCTTCCTTTGTGTTATATCAGCTTACAAGTTTGGTTCGTGCCTGGCTGCTGCCGGGAGGACCCTATGGATGGATCTGCGTCTTGGTACTTATTCTGGCGGGAGCAGCTACAGTGCGGGGAATAGAGGGACGTGCCAGGATTTATGAAATCTTGTTTTGGTTTTTGATGATTCCATTGATTTTTATGATGGTTCTAGCATCAAAAGGAGTAAATATGAATTATTGGACTCCTATTTTTAATACCTCCTGGGAAGGGCTGCGCATGGGGACTATCCGGGTATTTGTATTCTTCCTTCCTGTCTTTTTCATTCTGTTTCTAAAGCCTTACTGCGCCTCTCCCAGAAAGTTGTGCAGAAGCGCCAGATGGGCCGTTGTGATTACGGCAGGATTAAATGTATTGATATTTCTGGTTTTGCTTGGGAATTTTCAGGTAAAGACCACAATTTCTCTGGAACGGCCTGTGATCACACTGATGAGTATGGTAAAACTCCCCGGAGGATTTTTTGCACGGCTAGACGCCTTTATGACGGCCATATGGTTTTTCTCTTTGTTTGCATTGATGAACACAGGTGTATTTTACTCCAGTCATATTTTGAAGGAATTGTTTCGGGAGAAGCGGACGCATTACGGGCTTGTGCTGGCGCTGGTTGTGGTATATGGCTTGTCTCAGTGGTTTTTCCAGTATCATAATGCGGATATGGTATATTCCTGGTATTTAAAATATATTGCCCTTCCGGTGCTGGTGATCCTGCCTGTTTTGCTGTGGGCGGCACTGGCGTTAAAGCAGGCGATCGGGAAAGAGAGGAAACAAGTATGAGGATGAGAGGAATATTGGCAGGACTTGTGCTGGTGTTTTGTGCGGTCTGCAGTGGGTGTGGGACGCATGAGTTAGAGGATCGGGGCTTTCCCCTAGCCATCGGAATTGATCAGAATGAGGACGGCATGGTATTGTCCTTTGATTTCCCGGATTTAACGGAATCCTCTGAGGGTAAAAATCCTGCCGGAAAGCCGGTGAGCTTTTCGGTGGAAGCGGGAGCCTATTATGAAGCCCAAAAGGCGTATGAGAACAATACGAATAAAATATTGGATTACAACCATTTAAAAGCGATCGTCATCAGCCAGGAATTTTTAGAGGACGATGAAGCGCTGCGGGAATTATTTGCCTGGTTGGAGCGGGAGGAGGTTTTGGCCAGAAATATCTGTCTGTTTGCGGCCAAAGACAGTGCAGCGGAAATTTTAACTTTGACGGAGGATACAGGGGGATCCGTAGGAAAGTATCTGGAGCAGATGGTAGAGACACAGGAGGATTTTAAGGAAAATAAAGTAATGACCATTGGAGAGTTAATGAATCAATGGCATAATCAAAATGAACTTTTGTTAATTCCTGTTTTGAAAAATAATGGAGGCGTCCCGTCTGTGGCGGAATATGTGACAATGGACGCGTTTTCTTTTTGTGGGGTTATTTCCGTGGAGGAAGCGATGAAAGCATTTTTATGTCAGAATCTTTTGCGTAAGTTTCTCTACCGGTTAGAAAGCGGAGAGGTCCTGCAGTTAGAACGCCTTCATAGAAGTATGGATATAAAAGAAGAAGGAGAACAGACTCTAGTGACTATAACACTCACAGGGGACGCCCAGATTAAGAAAGCGGGGAATGGAAAAGAATTTACCAGAGGCCAGCTACAGAAAAAACTGAACCGGCAGTTGGCGGATTCTATGAATCAAACAGCAGAAATATTAATAGAAGATCCGGGAGTGGATATTACCAACAGCTTTATTTGCCTTGGAAGCCGTTCCAGACGATTATATAAAAAATATAATCAAGATTATGGAAGCTATAAAAATAGCCTTAGCATAAACTTTCAGGTGGATATGAATCTAATTAATGAATAAGTTTACTTTTTCTGGGAATACTTTCCACAGCAGAGGAGGAAAGTATCATGAGAAAAATATGGACGTATTGTTTCAATGGAATGGGAATGATCATATTAATCGCTCTCATAGCGTTTGGAGGCTTACAATACCGGCAGGCAAAGCTGGCGGAGAATCTTTCCGAGAAAATTATCCGCTTTCATGTGAAGGCAAACAGCGACAGCCGGCAGGATCAGGAATTAAAATTAAAGGTACGGGACGCGGTAGGTTCTTATATGAAAGAGGAACTGAAAGGCGTCTCGGATTTGGAAGAAAGCCGGCAGGTTCTCCTTCGGGATATGGAGAACGTCAAGGAGCGGGCGCGTCAGGTGATAAAAGAGAATGGCTATGCTTATGATGTGTCAGTATGCCTGTCTTATGTGGATTTTCCGGAAAAATCATATGGAGATTATACATTTCCGGCGGGGGAATATGAGGCGCTCCAGGTAGTGATCGGGCGGGGGCAAGGAAAAAACTGGTGGTGCGTCATGTATCCCAATATGTGTTTTCGGGGCAGCGTCTACGAAGTGGTAGATGAAGAAGCAGAGGATTCTTTAAGACAGGTGCTGACGGCGGAGGAATACGACGCTGTTATGAAGTCAAAGGACTATGAGATACAGTTTCGGTGGCTCTCTTTTTTGAAAACCCTTTGGGAATAGTCTTGCATATTTTCAGAAGAAAGGGTAAAATACTTCTATATGATATGTTTTGGAGAGTACATACTATGAGTCAGTCATGTGAAGATAGAAAATATGCTCCGGTGGGAGTATTTGATTCTGGCGTGGGCGGCCTTACGGTTGCCCGGGAGATTATGCGCCAGCTTCCTATGGAACGGATGGTGTATTTTGGTGATACGGCCCGGGTGCCTTATGGAAGCAAGTCTCGGGAGACAATTATCCGCTATTCCCGCCAGATCATACATTTTCTACAGGGAAAAGGGGTAAAGGCTATTGTAGTGGCCTGCAATACGGCCAGCGCTTTTGCGTTGGAAGAGCTTCGTCCGGAATTGGACATTCCCATTATCGGCGTCGTGAAGCCGGGGGCGAAGGTAGCGGCCGAGACCACCAAAAACGGCAGGATCGGTGTAATCGGTACGGAAGGCACTGTGGGAAGCCAGATTTATACAAAAACGATACGGGAACATAAGCCGGATGCGGAAGTGATCGGGAAGGCTTGTCCCCTGTTTGTACCTCTGGTAGAAGAAGGATGGCTGAAGGATCCTATTACGGTGGAGGTGGCTCAGCGCTATTTGGCGTCCTTTCAGGCATCGGGCATAGATACTTTGATTATGGGGTGTACGCATTATCCGCTGCTTCGTTCCACCCTGCGGGGGATTTTAGGGGAAGATGTGAATTTGGTGAATCCTGCTTATGAGACGGCCCAGGGATTGAAAGCATTATTGTCGGAGTATTGTCTGGAAAATGACGGCGGCAAAAGAGAGCTGTCACAGTATCAGTTCTATGTCAGCGATGCCGCGGAGAAATTTAAAAATTTTGCAAATTCGATTTTGCCCTGTGAGATTGAAGAGGCACAATTAATACACATAGAGGAGTAGCTTATGACAAAGGATGTATTGCTGACCGTCAGCGGGCTGCAGTTTGCCGCCGAGGAGGACGGCGCCGGAGAAGCGGTAGAGGTCATTACCCCCGGTGATTATTACAAGAAGAACGATAAGCATTATGTTTTATACGACGAGGTTATGGAAGGCTTTTCCGGAATCACAAAGAATGTAATTAAGATTGCGGAGGATTGTCTGGATATTACCAAAAAAGGCGTCACCAACGTACACATGATTTTTGAGAAAAACAAGAAAAATGTGACGTACTATTACACCCCCTTCGGGAGCCTGCTGATTGGGATTGACGCCAAGCAGGTGAATGTGGCGGAGACCGAGGAAAATATTGATGTGACGGTGAACTATGACTTGGAAGTAAATTATGAATTCCTGGCTAATTGCAATATTACCATGAATATAAAAGCAAAAAATGCAAAAGATTTCAGATTATCATAAGGAGGAACAGGATGCGAGTCAGAAAAGCAATTATACCGGCTGCGGGCTTAGGAACCAGATTTTTGCCTGCAACAAAAGCACAGCCAAAGGAGATGCTTCCGATTGTGGACAAGCCTACCATCCAGTATATTATTGAAGAAGCAGTGGCGGCAGGCATTCGTGATATTATTATTGTTACCGGACGGAATAAGCGTTCCATTGAAGACCATTTTGACCGTTCCATAGAACTGGAGCTGGAGTTGGAACGCAGCGGCAAAAATGAGATGCTGGAGATGGTAAAAGATATATCGGAAATGGCTAATATCCATTATATCCGTCAGAAAGAGCCAAGAGGGTTGGGACATGCGATTCTGGCAGCAAAACATTTTATAGGGAACGAGCCCTTTGCGGTGCTTTTGGGAGATGACGTGGTAGTGTCCAAACAGCCTTGTTTGGGGCAGATGATGGATATTTTTAATGAATACCGCACTTCCATACTGGGTGTACAGACGGTGGCCCATGATGTGGTGAATAAGTACGGGATTGTGGACGGAAAGCAGGTGGACGACCGGGTATATAAGGTGCATGATATGGTGGAGAAGCCGGATCCGGAGGAAGCTCCCTCCAATGTTGCCGTTTTGGGCAGATATATCATTACACCGGAGATCTTTGAATTTTTGGAGACCCAGGACGCTGGGAAAGGTGGGGAGATTCAGCTGACGGACGCACTGAAACGTCTGGCAAAGGAACAGGCCATGTATGCTTACGATTTTACTGGGCACCGTTATGATGTAGGAACAAAAGTAGGGTTTATCCAGGCCAATATTGAGTTTGCACTGCGTAATCCGGAGCTCCGGGAGGAGATGAAGGAGTATTTGAATGCCCTGCATGACAATATGGAAGAGATGTTGAAGTACGAATAGAAAGGTTTCTATATTTACAGTAATAAAAAACAGCCGTGATTTCGCGGCTGTTTTTTATGGAACGATTATGAAAATCCTGTTGTCAGATTCCAGGTGTAAAACTTGTATGAAATTATTTTTTCTTTTTGCTGCTGTTTTTGACGGCTTCGGCTTCGGCAGCTTTCGCTCTTAGCTTTGCCATAAATCCCTTCTTCTGGGCAGGAGCTTCCAGACTCCCACGAATGCCTTTTACACCGGTGATATATAGTCCGCTGACTACGGCTTTTACTTCTTTCTTGACGGGAATGATATCAAACACTGCTGCGTCGCAAAGCATGGTAACAATTCTGGGACCGGCTTTTGCTTTCACCACCGGGACTTTAGACCGGCGCAGAAGCTTAGGAGTCTGTTCAATAATAGCGGCGGGAAGCCCTGCATCTTTCAGGCGCATCCGTTTTTTATCAATGATCAGCATGGATATGGTTTGTGCACTGGCGGCAATCTGTGCGTCCTGTTCTTCTTTCTTTTTCTGTGATTTCTTACCAAGTATGTATAAAACTACGATACCGATAATTAAAATCACGCAAATGACAATCATCGTAATCAGCCATGGATTCACGGTATGTAACCTCCCTTTTCATTCGGATACGTATGCGCCGTCCGGTGAAACGACAGGTCTGGCGCATATCTACAAGCTTTCTCATTGTATCATTGATTTGGGGAAAAATCAATGGTACAATAAAAAGAAATTCTTAATGGGAGAAGGTTGTATGGGAAGATTACAGAAGGTGACGGTTATCATTAGTGTAATACTGGTGATTCTTTTATCCGGGGCCTTGGGGCTGTTTTTGTGGAATGAAAGCAAAGAGCCCCTGGCGGCAGAGACAGAAGTGCAATTAGGGGAAGAAGCAGGGGAAGCGCCTAAGGCACAATCAGAGGAAATCAGGAAAACATCTAAGGGGAAAGAGACATTGAATGATAAAAAAACTCCGGCGGACGGCAATGAGCGGAAAGGTGAGAATGAACAGGAGGGCGGCAATGAGCAGAAAGGCGGAAATGGCCGGGAAGGCGGCAATGAGCAGGAAGACAGCGACGCAGAAGTACCCAGGGAGCCGGAGGATTCCGGGGATGGGCAGATGGGAGAGCCTGTTTTGATTTTTACCGGGGATGTGATGCCGGGGAACATGGTTCGGAACAATTATATGTCTTTTGGATTGGATGGAATAGTAACCAAGTATTTACAGGAAGAGCTGCAGAAGGCGGACGTTACCGTTATGAATCAGGAATTTCCTTTTTCCAACAGAGGCACTCCAGCCCAAGATAAACAGTATACGTTTCGGATCCATCCTTCCTTTGTCAGCATTTTAAAGGAACTGGGGGTGGATGCGGTGAGCCTGGCCAATAATCATGCGCTGGATTACGGGCGTGAGGCTTTATCAGATACCTTTGAGACCTTGGATGAGGCGGGGATTCCCTATGCCGGGGCAGGGGACACAAGGGACCGGGCCGCACAGCCTGTTTATTTGGAGTGCCAGGGGAAGACAATAGGGCTTTTGGCGGCGTCCAGAGTGATTCCGGAGATATCCTGGAATGTGGAAAATCAGCAGCCCGGGATGTTGTGTACGTATGACAGCGCAGCCGTTACCGCTGCAATTGAGCAGGCCCGCTCCAATTGTGACTTTCTGGCAGTCTATGTACATTGGGGCGTGGAACAGCAGGATCACCCGGAAGAATATCAGAGAGTCCTGGCCCAGGCCTATATTGACGCGGGAGCGGATTTGGTGGTGGGTTCCCATCCCCACGTGCCCCAGGGGATGGAGTATTATCAGGGAAAACCCATTGTGTATAGTCTGGGGAATTTTATATTTAATCCGGATATGGGAGGGACGTATGTGCTGAAGGTTCTTTTGCAGAAGGAAGGCGGCTGTCAATTGAAAGTGGTTCCAGTTGCAGCTTCCGATGCTTTGACCAGACAGTTGGAAGGGCAAGAAAAAACGGCGTTCCTAGACTATATAGAAGATATTTCTTATGGCGTGTCGGTTGGAGAAGACGGCGTGGTGACAGAAGGAGGAGCCCAGTGATACCGCCCAAGGGGCTCGCCCCAGGTAGAGCATGTCTGAGAATTCATTCCCATCATTTGTACGCCCGCAAATTATGACGCACATCTGTCAGAAAGCAATTTTCAGACACGCTCTATAATCCGGCTTTGCCAGATTCTGTCCAGGCGTACGTTAATAGCGATTATGAACTACTTCTATGGCACAGAAAAAATCTTTGACGGGAATAGAAGTGTGATCATCTAAAATGGCTGTTCCATTGAAATGCCCGAATATTTGATTTTGTATGGTGGCAATGACCAGTACGTTTATATTGGCTTGGCGGTTTAATACCGGATGAAATGTGCCCGACAGGCGGCCATCATTGGAGGTGATCGTCCAGTCTTTCAGAAAGTCATAACTTCCATCCGTTTTTTTAGGAATCTGAAAAATGACTTGATCTAACTTATGCGCTTTGTTGTTATAAAAAATAATATTTTCTGTGGCTGAACTGCGGTCGCTGAATCCATATCCCAGATTCAGGCCAAAAGGAGTGCCGTCAATTTCACCGCTTCCGGTTCCCCAATACCAGGTGTTATCGTAGGTCCAGACGCCCCGTCCCCAATCCAGTACCCCGAAGTCGGTTCCTTTTTTAAAATGAAAGGTATCTTTTCCCAGGGTGGCTCTGCCAGAGGCGGGAAGGCAGTTGATTTTTTGATTATAGTAAAAACAAGCAGGCTTTTTTGCCCAGGGAGTGGCAATGCACATAGTATCCATGGGTGGCTGAGAAAGCGTCAATTCTACATCCAGATCTTTATCTTCGAGAAAATCTTTGAAATGACAATAAATCAGGCGTTTGCCGGGCTTTACTTCGTATTTTAACATAAGTTTTTTGTTTTGAAATTCGGCGTTTCCGTTGTCGGAATGGGAAGAAAGAGCGTATTTTCCAAGGGGCATCACATCAAGGATCGTCTGCGTCTTCTCCCAGCCCTCCTCAAAGTGCAGGAAAGAAACGCTGGCCATGCCGATATACCCCAAATCGGAAATGGTGAACGCGACGCCATAAGATGAGTTGGCAATTAAATAATAGTCCCATTCTTTGATACGCCACTTGGGGGCCCGAATGTCTTTTCGGTCATATTTCCAATATAGCTGCCTGGCCCAACCCGGTTCCGTGACTCTTCCCCTCTCGTCTAATAGTTTGATAGGTCTTGTAATTTCATTTTGCATGAACATTCCCCCTTTATAGTTCTTATTATAATATAGGTTATCAAAACTTGCAAAGCAAGTTTTGATAAAAGGCGCAGCAGGCGCCGTGCATCTGATTATAGTGATCCCGAAGGGATCCTATAATTATAAAATGTTTGTAATTGACAGAATAAAATTGTGCAACGAAAGGAAAAGGGAAGGTGTAAAATGGATAATCCTAAATTTGAAAATCTGCTGAATCTGGCGTTGGATGCAACGGAGAGGGAGCGGGAAAAATCGATTCAGCTTGGAGTAGGGTATGAGCCGGAAGAAAATACCTGGGATTTGATTGTAAAGTATTCCGGGAGCCTGGAACGTCTGAGGGAGGATTATCCGTCCATTCAGGTGCGGGAGATGATAAATGAATATGCTATTTTGCGTGTGCCCCAGTCTCTCATAGACGTGATTGCCCAAGCAGAAGAAATAGAGTATGTAGAAAAGCCAAAACGGTTATATTTTGCGGTCAATGAAGGAAAAAGGGCTTCTTGTATTACGCCTCTTCAGACCGCGGCATATCATCTTACCGGTCAGGGGGTTCTTGTGGCGCTTTTGGATTCCGGCATCGACTATGCCCATCCGGATTTTCGGAATGAAGACGGAAGTACGCGGATTCTGGAATTGTGGGATCAGACCATGGACCGGGTATTTAAGAAACCGGAGATTGACGAGGCGCTTGCCGCACCTACGGAGGCGGAGCGTTACCGCCTTGTACCCTCCCGGGATCTGTCAGGCCATGGCACTCACGTAGCAGGGATTGCGGCGGGAAACGGACGGGCTTCGGGGGGACGTTACCGCGGCGTGGCTTATGAAAGCTCCCTTTTAGTAGTGAAGCTTGGTACGCCCAGGGAGCAGTCTTTTCCCAGAACCACAGAACTGATGGAAGCTTTAAATTTTGTGATAAAAAGAGCCCTGGAATACAGAATGCCGGTGGCAGTTAATATCAGCTTTGGCAATACTTATGGGAGCCATAGTGGAACCTCCCTACTGGAAACATTTATAGATGATATTTCCAGCTACTGGAAAAGTGTCATTGCAATTGGAACTGGAAATGAGGGAAGCGGCAGAGGTCATACATCAGGGACGGTGTCTGAGAATCAACAGGAAATGATAGAACTGGCCGTAGGAACGTATGAAACCAGTATCAGCGTACAGATTTGGAAATCTTATGTAGATGAGTTTGATATTATATTGGAACATCCCAATGGGCAGCGGGTAGGACCTCTTTCCCAGAACCTTGCCCCCCAGAGATTAATTCTGGCAGATACGGAGATCCTTGTATATTATGGAGAACCAAGCCCTTACAGCGTCTACCAGGAGATCTATCTGGATTTTATTCCAAGACAGGATTATATAGACAGCGGAGTATGGAAGTTTTATTTGGTGCCAAAAAGAGTGGTGCTGGGGAATTACGATATGTGGCTGCCTTCCCAAGCCGCACTGAACCGTTCCACTGGGTTTTTGTATCCGGTGGACGATACGACGCTGACGATTCCTTCCACCGCATCAAAAGCAATTTCCGTGGGGGCTTATGACGCCAGATACCAACAGTTTGCGGAATTTTCCGGCCGGGGTTTTACTAGGCAGACGCGGCAGGTTAAGCCGGATATTGCGGCTCCCGGGGTGGATATAACGTCTGCGGCCCCTGGTGATACGTATGCTTCCAGAAGCGGTACTTCTATGGCAACGCCTTTTGTTACGGGCAGCGCGGCGCTTATGATGCAGTGGGGGATTGTAGAAGGGAATGATCCGTTTTTGTATGATGCTGTTATAATTGGACTAAGTTAGAAAAACCTTGAAAAACAGGGGTTTCTGCTTAGTCCATTTTCATTTCATCAGGTTTTCTACACCTGAAATTAAGACAAGTAACGTTACGGAAAGTATAGCACATAAATGTCGGCATGAAAAGCAAATTCGGGTTGACAGTTAGCCGCATTTTGGGTAACTGTCAGCACGAATTCCACAAGGGTTTGGGAGTGTAGCTTCCAAGAGTATCAAGGAGATAGCAGTGTTTCGGGGAGTATCAAGAGATGAATGAGTATGAAAAAGACATTATGAAGCTGTTTGATGTTCATGCGAAGGCTGAAAAAAGAGAATTGATTAAAAGAATCAACTGGGAAATTGAAATGGGTGGTATTAGCCGGCGTGGAAAAAATGAATGGGTGTGTAAGGTTACTGGTTCCCCGATGGGTACAGTATGCACGTGGTTTAGCAATGCAAAGTGCAGAGCCTTGAATAAGATTCCGCTGTATGCCCTGTGCCAGATCGCAGTTGCGTTAGAAATATCTGTATGGGAATTTTATAAAACTGCAAATGGCACGAAAGAGGAAAAGGAGCCGGAATTGAAGATTAACAGAAGGGACAAGCTGTACTGGCATCTTAGAAGAAATGTGGCAGGCCAGCTATGGAATGATAGTTATGGCTCTTATGGCCTGTGGGAGTGGCAAAGCAAGGAAGTCCAGAGAAAGTTTATAGATAAGCTGTATCTGGAAAGGCTGGCAGAACAGTAGATAGGGAAATCTGTTGGATGATTCCGGTCGAAAGCGGATGAAAAAGGCAAAGCGATTAAGGAAAATATTTTTATAAGGAGGACAGATTATGGCAGCAAATACAGCGAAAGGTGCAGGAAACAAAGATACTCGCACAATTACTTTCAAGAATGATGAACATAAAGATTTTTATAAAGAGTATCTGCAGAAATGCAGATACCAGGATGTGTACCATAAGGCATTAGTATACTGCCTTGGGATTGACCGGGATACCAGGGTAAATGTGAACAGGATTTATGATTTTAAAACAGGATGTGTGAAAACGGAGTGCTTGCGGGAAGGCTGGCAGACCAGCGGCAGCGCAAGGATTGTACGGATGGCGTTTAATCTTTACTGTAATGGAACGCCAAGCGTCTATGATACTGAGGACGTGGAGGAACAGTTAAAGGAGTTCCGCTGTTATACAGTGGAAGATTTATTCTGCTGTGGCTATGCCAGATATTTTTGGGAGGCAGTTAAGCTCCGCTACCCGGAATACTGTTTTTACGTGGATATGGAGGATTTATATGCTTAAAATCAGGATGCAGGGGACAAAGAAAGACCTTCACTGGTTCCGGCGGCTTTTAGAGCGGCAGGAGGATGTAGATGTGAAGTCGGTATCAGAACCGTTTGTAAACAAAGGGACAAATAAATATTTCCGTGTGTATGCGGAAGTGGAAAGAACAGAAAAAGCAGATTAAAGAATCAGGAGGAAAGTATATATGTGCAGAGTGATCGCAGTGGCAAACCAGAAAGGCGGAGTTGGTAAGACTACAACGTGTGTGAATTTAGGGATCGGGCTTGCAAGAGCAGGCAAAAAAGTATTGTTGGTAGAGGCGGATGCGCAGGGCAGCATGGCAGTGAGCCTGGGGATTGCGGAGCCGGACGAGCTGGATGTGACATTGGTGAATATCATGGAGAAAGTCATCAATGATGAAGAT
>JAAVYA010000038.1 GCA_022790855.1 Lachnospiraceae bacterium
AGTGGGAAGAAAGAAAATATCCTCTGATTCCTCCAAATAATTTTCTCATATTTGCAGTTAAAATTATGGTCAAAAAAGTCAGATTTCTTTATTTAATAGGAAAATTTGGCTTTTTGTAATGAAGTCCTATACTTCATTACATTTCCACGGGGAGTAAAAATGAAAAAGCAAATAGGTATATTGACCGCAACGAGGGCTGAATTTGGGCTTTTGAAGCCACTCATAAAAAGAATGATGAGAGAGGATTTTTGTGATGTAAAAGTATTAGTAACTGGTGCGCACTTGTCTCCAGCATTTGGCAACACATATCAAGAGATAGAGGAAGCTAATATCCCGATAGCAGAAAAAATAGAATGTATTTCTGAGGGTGACAGCACACAAGATATTTCAAATAACATGGCAATGGCTATGACAGGGTTTGGAAAGTACTTTGAAAATAATAAATTGGATTTACTTATTATACTAGGAGACCGTTATGAAACAATGGCTGTTTGTATTGCAGCAATGAATGCTGAAATACCGATAGCCCATATTCATGGCGGGGAAGCAACAGAGGGCCTTATTGATGAAGCGCTAAGACATTCCATCACAAAAATGAGCCAGCTCCATTTTGTTAGTACAGGGGTTTACAAAAACAGAGTGATTCAAATGGGAGAGCAGCCAAAAAGTGTATTTAATGTGGGAGCATTGGCAGTAGAAAACACTAAGAACACAAAATTTGTTTCCCGGGAAGCTTTAGGAAAAGATCTCGGAATTGATTTGACTGGTAATTATGCAGTTGTCACTTTCCATCCGGTTACATTAGCTGAGAATAGCGGAGTAGAACAGTTTGATCAACTGATGGATGCAATGGATACATTCCAAGATATGACCTTTATCATCACAAAAGCAAATGCGGACGCTGGCGGAAGATATATTAATAGTCAAATTGATGAATACGCAGAGACACGTGAAAATGTCATCGCTGTTGCATCGCTTGGGGTTAAGAGATATTTGAGCGCGGTAAAGGGAAGCTGCGTTGTGGTCGGAAATTCTTCAAGTGGTATTATAGAAGCTCCTTGTCTACACATTCCAACGGTTAATATAGGAGATCGACAAAAGGGAAGGCTTATGCCAGATAGTGTTTTGTGCTGTGAACCTGAGAAAAATGCGATTATTGAAGCTATAAAGAAAGCCACCAGTGATGATTTCCGTGAGAAAGTTAAGGTCATGACAAATCCTTTTGGTGACGGGAATACATCTGAGAAAATTACATCCATTATTCGTTCTACATTTGATAAATATGGAGATATTGGCGTTGTAAAAGATTTTTATGATATTGAGGTGAATGAGTGAAAAAAATAGTTTTTATAGGATGTGTAGAAAGCTCCTACCTTATTTTAAAACATATGCTGGAAAATGGTCTTCCTGTTTCCGGCGTGATTACAATGGAAAGTTCCACCACTAATGCAGATTTTCATTCTTTATTGCCATTATCAGAGGAATATGGGATTGATTGTTATTGTACAAAGAATATAAATGATGAAAAAACAAATCGTTTTGTTAAGTCTAAAACCCCGGATGTTATTTATTGTTTTGGATGGTCTCGCTTGATTGGTAAAGAGCTGCTGTCTTTACCTAAACATGGTGCCATTGGTTTTCATCCTGCAGCAATTCCATTTAATCGTGGAAGGCATCCGTTGATATGGGCGCTTGCGCTAGGTCTTACCAAAACAGCATCCACATTTTTTGTGATGGATGAAGGGGCGGATACTGGAGATATTATCAGTCAAAAAGAAATAATGATTGAATACGAAGATAATGCACAGTCTTTATATGACAAAGTGATTCAAACGGCTAAAGAGCAGGTAATGGATTTTACAATTAAGCTTAGCAATGGCATGCTGACTCGAACGCCACAGGATAAAGGGTGTGGAAATACCTGGAGAAAAAGAGGACACCTGGACGGCCAAATCGATTGGAGAATGTCTTGCGAAGGAATATATAATCTTGTGAGAGCATTAACTCATCCTTATGTGGGGGCACATTTTATGAATGACGAGTTGGAAATCAAGGTATGGAAATGCCAGATTAATAAATGTGACACTCATATGAATATTGAACCAGGAAAAGTACTGAAAGTCAATTCAGAAACGGATTTTGAAATTAAGGCATATGATGGTGTCGTTCATATTTTGGATTGTGATATGGTTCGTTTAAAAGAAGGAGAGTATCTTAGATGAATGTATTAGTCATTTCGCCCCATCCAGATGATGAAACATTAGGGGCAGGAGGGACCTTGTTAAAACTTAAGGCAGAGGGGCATAAAACATTCTGGTTAAATGTCACGAATATGAAAGAGGAATACGGTTACTCTGCAAAACGCATTGCAGAGCGAAATGGAGAGATTCAAAAAGTCAAAGAGGCGTATGGATTTGAAGGTTTCTGGAACCTGGAAATGGAGCCGTCTGGAATGGATAAATACCAAACAGGAGAATTGGTGTCACAATTTAAGAAAGTTTTTGAAAAGGTAAAACCGGAGCTTTTACTGATCCCGTATAGATATGACGTTCATTCAGATCACAGAGTGATTTTTGATACCGTTTATTCGTGTACAAAAGCATTTAGGGCACCTGACCTGAAGATCGTCCTGAGTATGGAAATATTGTCGGAAACCGATCAAGCCCAACATGAGAGCGGATTCGTGCCCAATGTATTCATAGATATTTCACAGTATATAGATCAAAAACTCAATATCATGAAACTATATAAAAGTGAAATTGATGCCGCGCCTTTTCCGAGGAATGAAAATGCAATAAAAGGTTTGGCGGCATATAGAGGTGCTACGGCATATCAAGAGTATTGCGAATCTTTTTATCTTGTGAAAAGCCATATAGACTAATGATTATTCTCCCTACACGTATCGGTTTAATCCCATAACAATTACGGTGGACACCAATTGTTATGGGAATTTTTCGATTCCTGACGCAACGGCAGCTTCATCCTCATTCCATAGACTATTAAGAAGACGTTCTGAATCACTGATTGCCAACATTAATTCATTCCAGCCAATCACTGCTACAGCATTCAAAAATTCATGGCTTATTTCTTTATTTGGAATGTAAACATGTTTTTTTTCAAAATCATTGGCAAGATAACCAAGATGTATTAACAGTGTAAGTACATCATCTGTCCGGTGAAATGTCTGCATATCATTCGTAAAACTTCCGGTATTAATTTTCACCCGGTTTCCGGCAATCATCTCTACTACTTTATCCTTCAATCCGTCATAATTCATCTGAATATATACTTTTAAGGCCTCAAAGGTTTCTGTCTGGTTCCAATAATTGTCAAATATCCGGCTGCTTAAGCATTCTACAACAGATTTCGGGCTGTAAACGGAAGAAATTCCTTCAAAGGAATATCCGTCATACCAAGTATGAACCTCTTCGTAATCCATCTTATATTTTTCGCAAAGCGCCTTTACCTCTACATCCGTGAAGCCCATATATGGAGCCATTTTTTTGGGATTTGTCATAGAGTATTCCGTAAACATATTTAAAGCGGAATGGTTTCCATATTTTTTGATGGGCAAAATGCCTGTCATATACGCTAGGCTAATATAGGGCTTATCCTTCATCCAATTGCGCAGAAAGTCCAAATATTTCTTCCACTCTTCCTCCGGGCATTCTGGTTCCCGAAAGATGCAATCCCATTCATCAATTAGAATAATGAATGTTTTGTCCTTTTCTAAAAAAATATCATACATGGTTTCCACTATATTTGCATCATCTGTAAATTCTATATCGGAATATTTTCGAACCAATTCACGGCAAATCTTGGTGCAGAGGGTCTGAATCATTACATCCATTTTGGAATTCCTGCTGTAAAACTCCTGCATATTAATTAAAATCACATCATAGCAATTTTGATATGTTCAATAGCTAGGAGCGTTGCCAATTATTAAATTGTCAAATAATTCACCGCTTTGAGCCTCTTCATTATAGTAGGCGGAAAGCATTTTGATTGTCATGGATTTCCCGAATCGTCTGGGGCGGCTGACACAGACATACTTCTGCTCCGTATCAATCATTTGATTTAGGAGCGCGATGACTCCTGTTTTATCTACATAAATTTCCGACTGTACACTTTCCCGAAAGCCTTTTGTAGTAACGTTTAAATAGCGCCCCATATTTGGATTCCTCCGATGATCTTGTTCTTGGAATGGTGAAACTGATGATAGTATAGCATTCCAAAAAAATGGTGTCAACGGATGGGGTATGTAACTATCAGGCTATTTATAATACCAATGCATCAAATAAAATACATAACTGTATCTGCACAGCCTTTGGTATAGTGGCGTAAATAAATTTGGTAATCTTTCCGAATGCCCAGGACAAATTCTTCAATATCTACCATGTCCGTGCTTTTATGATAAACGCTGATTGCCATTTTAGGCTTATACTTTAAGATGGTTCTACTTGCGCCTTTCAGAGCTGCCAGTTCCATTCCCTCAATACCCATCTTTATAAAAGTAACCGCTTTCTCCACAACATCATCTATTGCTACAACACGGACTTTCTCTGTTCCTTGATCTGAAAAATTACCCGATAAATCTCCAACCGCGTCAAAATATAACATATCTTCTTTTTCACCTACTCCAGAGGGAAGATATGTTATATTGGGAATATCATTCAGATTTTCCTTAGCGGACGCCATTAAAAAGTTTTCCGGCTCAAAAAAGTAGATCTTGTGATATTTTCCATTTGTATATTCTTTAAAATCCAGAACAGTTTCCCCCAAATCAAGTTCCCTAAAATTCATACAACCTTACTCCTTCTGTAAAACCTCATACCGTATCACTGTAAATGGCAGCTTCCGTTCTTCTGCCTGCTTTGCAATTTCATCGGCACTTAGCATGGAGCAAATCAGGATATGCACGTTCTTCTGCCCGGTAAGTTCTTCCGGCATATAGATTTTTTTCCCCTGGAAACTTTCTCCCCGCTTTCCTTCATTACTGTCAATAAAAAATAATATATGATCCAGCAATGTTGGGAAACGGCTGAGAATATATTTACAAAAGTTACCTGTTCCCCAAATGGCATATTTTTGTTTGCTCTCCAAGACATTATGAACCAACTTTTGGATAGCTTTCTCCCCGGCATTCTTCTCTTTTAACCATTTTTTAATACTGATCTCCCCGGAGGAATCGTATATAATGTCTTTTTTTCCATGTGTTTTTTGATACATGGCGGAAATAATGACTTCCGGGGCAGAAGGATTTACCAAAGCAAAACTTTCTTCCTTTTTTGTTATACGAATAAATCCATATTTTCTCAACAAGTTATCCAAGGAGGACAGTGTGAAATAATTAATATGTTCCACATTAAAATAATTGGGAAGCTCTCGGATATATTCTCCAAATCCTTCCGCTGCCGGGAGGGCAACGTATATTTTGCCATCATCCTTCAGTAGGCTTGAAATGTGTTCCAGACTAATATCCAAATCCAGGAAATGCTCCAGTACCCCGATACAAAGCGCTGTGTCAAAGGTTTTTTGGATATCATGATAGGAAAGGCGGTATATGCTGCCTTCAATTCCTTCGAAACCATGCTCCGCCAATTTTTTGATAGCTGCTTTGGCAGGTTCCAGTCCGCAGAGGGAAGAATAGCCTTTGCCTTTTAAAAAAGATAACACATGGCCGTTGCCGCAGCCAATATCCAGAATACTTTCTTCTTTGCTGCAAAACGAATGTATTGTTTTATAATAAATGGCGCAGCTTTCATCATAAAGACCTGCTTTCACATGATCGACATTCTCATAATTGTTTTGATTCTCATAATAGCTTTCCAACAGTTCTTTTGTCAGCGCTGCATCTGCAAAAGCCATACCACAGTTTTCGCAGGCAACAACATTATATTTTGCTGGAAAATGTTTGATATCAGACATATTTACGGAAAAGTGAAATAATGTTTTCCCCACAGTTCCTCCGCAAATGGGACAGTTTCTCTCAAATTGAATATTTTCCATGTTCGCTGTTCCTCCATGAAAGCCGTTCTAATACCTCATCTGCATACTTATCCATATTATCAATTGTAAAGGCGCTGGGCGCAGCACAGCCGCGGCAAATATGGATGGATTCTCTTTTTCCAAGCAAATGCATCTTCTGAAGATTCTTTAATACTGCTCCGTTCCAAATGTCTGCGATAGGATCTTTCTTTAAATCTCCAAGTGAATGTTCCGCCTTCCAGTCCATACAACAAGCGCATACAATACCTTCCGTATTGACGATCATTCGCGAAAATAGAAATGGACACACTGCTTTATATATCATGTCCTGATCGTATGCTCCGGTTTTCTTTGAAGTTGTCTTTTTCCCCTCCGCATGAGCATCCTTAAATGCGTCATCTAATATATTTTCGATGAATATTTCATCACATAAATTGGAAAACATTTTATAAAAAGTCTGCTTTTCTTCCGCCGAAAAGCCTACGTCTCCTAATTTCACATAAATCCAACAATTATTTCTGATAGAATAGAGATATGCGATCTTTTCCCTTAATGCGGCAACATCTACTGCCCTGAGACAGTTTTTCTGATAATCCTCACTGGTTAATCCATTGATGGATATATTTACCCGGTCTAATCCGGCCTCAACCAAATTCCTACACATTTCTTCCGTAAAAGCAATACCGTTTGTTGTCAATTCAATGTATTCGGTAATTCCCGATGATTTTGCCAGCCGGATCATATCTGCCAGACGGGGATTTAACAAAGGCTCCCCAAAACAAGAAAGTTTTAGCTTTTTTAAAAGCCAGCCGCTTTCTTTCACATCATTTATAATCTTTTGATACAGTTCAAAATCCATGACGGTTTTCATAAAGCTATAGCTGGGGGTTGCTGTTTCTTTACTTACAGAATCGTTTCTAAAGCAAAATTTGCACTGTAGGTTGCATAATCCGCTTACATCTATTTCCAAAGAAAGCGGAGCCGCCAAAGGAGCGGCTTCTCCCAATTCCATTCTTGGACGGGCAAATATTTTCCCACGTTTTATAGCTTCCATAACTTATTCTCCATTCCAAGCCGTATACGCATCTAAAAAATCATATGCGCTTTCAGCTTTCACAATCGTTTTTATAGGATGCGGAATTTCACAGACCTCCTGCTTAAACAAGCAGCCCAGAAGTTTATCCGAAAATATTTTCATTGTTTCGTAATCGTCAAACCAACTGCAGGATACGGTCTCCTGGCAAAATGCTTCTATTCCCCGCTGGATTTCCAGAATCCCGTCTAAGCATCTTCTGCTGTTTTCTGATTCATCATAAAGAGGTACGCCTTCCGGATCAAATCTCACTAATGTCCCGTTTTCATCTGTTAAAACGCCTTCCAAATACATATAATGCTTGGCAAGATGATACCCAGTCTCATACTGCCCGATATTTCCAAATAAAGTATTCATCTTATCCCCATTGGGATAAAAGATATTAGGAAGATTGACAGTTGCAAAATAGACTCCTCTATATTCCGCCGGATGAAGTTTTTCCAGATAATGTTGAATGGTTCCTCCTGAGCAAAAATCATAAACCGCAAATTTCTGCCCTTCCAGTATATGGTTTCTGTCTAAATATGTTTGGTAAGACTTCCATTCCTCCTTGGCATTTTGCAGAATTTTATTATAATATGACATGATATAAGCGTTTACTTCATCGGGATTTTCCGTTGATACCGCCATATGTCCGGCCATTGCATCCTTCGGGTCCGGAAGGATGCCAAAACGTGTATGCAGTAATTCCCCCATAGTCGTTCGGTAGGGTTTCTGCAGTATTACTGCAATATCAGATTCATTTTGGATAGCGGCAACGGTAATCGCTCTTCTGGATGTTTTAAAGTAGATACCTTCCGGAAAATATCCTGTTTGATATTCTTGAAACATCTTATATAACCGCCAAATCACATAACCATCTCTTGCACAAAACAGGACTTTATCAACCTGCAATTTTTTTACGGTATCCTTTAGAAAGGACAAAAAGCACCGGATGACAGGGCCTAAAAACAAGTATCCAATATCGTAGGGCGCCTGTACTTGGAACTTGCCTCTTTTTTCATTCAGGAAAAATGGTTGGTCAAATACCTGCGCAATGATCTTTCCCACACAATTCCTTTTTTCCAGGGAATCAGCAAAGGATAACATATACCTCATGGATGATTGAACCAGCATTTCATAAGCACTCCAAATAGTATAACTGTGGATTCCCTGTTCCTCAGCGGCTTTTCCGTCCGATCGTTCATTATCGCCGATATGGAGAATATTTTGGTAACCATCCTTCAGGATTTTCCTGAAAAGTCCTCCGGTTTTTTTATCTGCCTTTTCTTCACAGGAAATATAGATTTGATCATATTGCAGAATTCCGCATTGACGTAATAGTTTTATAATTTCCTGACGAGGTAAATACATATCCGAAACCAGAATCACCTGTTTGCCCATGGCAGCCGCTTTTTCATAGACAGACTTCATGAAAGCTCTAGGTCTGCAATGCGTTTCTTCCAGACAAAGTTCCCATTGCATGGCTTCGTCTTTCTCGGCATCGGTCCAGTGCAGTCTCTCCTGAACATAGTCGTATAATTCCTGCAAGATGGGGTAACCCTTTTCCAACTCTATTTCTGCCTCTCGTCTGGCAGAGTAAAAGCCTTCACACGGAATATTTCTTTCTTGCAGCTTCAGTTCCACCATGAGAAATATGTCTGTGGGAAGCATACAGTCCCGCATGATTAAGGTATCAAATATATCAAAGGAAATCGTATCATGACTACTGATTTGCCTGAAAAGATCGTTTTCTTTTTTTTCCCAATAGGAATTTTCATTCCTGTATATCGGAGCTTTCTTTTCGATGAGCCGTTCTCCTTCCAGATTGTAGACGGGGAAATGATATAATTCTTCCAATGCCTTGATGCGTTCAAAAATAATCGGCACCACGCTGCTGCGTGCGACTATCACAACGTAATCTCCGAATTTTACCGCATCCTCTAAGGAAAATACGGAAAGGCCAAGAACTTGTTTCCCTTCAAAAGCAGCATCCATTAATCCTGCAACTTGTGTTTTTCCAATTTCAGATAAAATAATCTGGGTGTTATTGCCGATTCCATAAATGACAGCTTTTTTTTCAGGGTTCTTCTGCAAAATTTTATTAAAGCAATCTATGACGTATCTGTTTTCTTGTGAAAGCTTCATAAAAATCTCCCTTTATCTTCCCTTTCTGTCCATCTGTTCTGCAACATGGGTATATTCTTCATTGACGGCGAAGCATCCCTTACATTTTTTACAAAAAGTAATATAGCCTTTCTTGGTATACCCCAGATCAAACAGAACTAACGCTTTCTTTTTTGCCGGGTCATAATGATTTAAGTCAAAGTAATCGTTCCTATCTTCCTGAAAAAGCCCCGCACAAACGGCACTGGTATTTAAATGACAATAATACAGCTTTTTGTTATGGAGCCCACGGAAGGGAGAGTAACAGCGATCAAAAAAATCGGTCAATTCTGATTCGGACATATACTCATTCACATAATCGGGAAATCCAAAATCCAGCCATTGATTGTCAATATTTCTTCGATATGGAATCCCCTTTTCCTTCAATCGTCTAAGGAAGGCGTCAACTCTTTCTGCAATGAATGGTATACCATTTCTATAATCGCTGACTTGTATCCCAATCTGAAATGTTTGTATCATTTCAAAGAGGGAGTCTGAGATCCGTGGAATTCCATTTGTAAAGAACTCCAACTGCCCAATTCTGCTTCGGTACTTTTCACAAATATACTGTGTCAGCTCTTCTACATATGGATAGATAAAAGGCTCGCCCCCTAATATATTAAAAAGCTGCACATAATCTACCCATTGAAAATAGTTGTCTATATCTCTTTTTAAAAATTCCAATTCTCGGTGCTTGGGAGCCTGGTAATAAGGCATCATCATATTGCATTTTTTACAGCGGAGATTACAGCATTCTGTGATACATATATCCGTCCGGTAAAGATGCACTTGATTCTGCGTAACGGCAAAATAACTTCCTAGCAGGAATCTGGAATCACAAAAATCCTTTTGCTCCTTCAACCCCTCCTGCGTTAAAAAATCCCGGATTTCCGTATACGCGCCGGAAGCAACGATAATTTTTGTACCCCAATAATTTTTCTTCCATTCTTCTCTAGAGAACACAGGAAGGTTCTGAAAAATTTTCCCCCACATAGGCTCGTTGCTGTCTAAAAAACCGGCAATTTTTAGTTTCCCATTTAATTTTTCCAATAAATGATTGGCTGTAGTTGAAGTTCCGTATATCAAATATGTCTCTGAAAAATCCCAATCATCTAAAAATTTTTCTAATATACCTGTTTCATTCTCCAGCTTCATATGGTTTCCCTTTCTCCCTTTGTACTATCTATAAAAGGATATAAATCTTCCATGGACGAGGAGGTTATGGTTCCGTCTTCATGAACCCTTGTCTGAGTCCGGGGAATCTCTTCAAATCGAATATCTCCAACTACCTCACAAATCAAAGGCGCTTCATCCTTAAGTGCCTTTTGTACGCCCTGTTTCAGCTCTGCGCTGCTGGAAATGCAGGCATAGGAAATCCCATACGCCTCTGCAATACGCTTAAGGGACGGAAGTATGACGCCGCTTTCTGGGGTACAGCCTGCAAGCCTGTGCCGGAAATGAGTGTTCTGCATTCCATAAATAGAAGAATATCCTCTGTTATTGTATATAAATAGCTTGAT
Source organism: Lachnospiraceae bacterium (assembly GCA_022790855.1). Taxonomy (GTDB): domain Bacteria; phylum Bacillota; class Clostridia; order Lachnospirales; family Lachnospiraceae; genus 14-2. The sequence continues at coordinate 10,747 of JAAVYA010000038.1, forward strand.
GGGAAGCTGATATGTTACAATCAGCTGCAATTCCTGAATATTATGCTGCAGGCTGCCATCGCCCTCAAAGCATATCGTTCTTCTGCGATTGCTTGCAATGCATACGCCGATGGCGCTAGGGAGGGCGTATCCCATAGAACCCAGTCCTCGAGGCGCCACAAAACGCTGAGTTCCTTTTAAAGCAATTCCCAAATTCATAGCGATGCACACTCTTCCGGTGGGGCTTGCCACAAATACATCTTCATTGTCAGAGTAGCTGGTCAAGGCTTTTGCAAAATCATAGCCCCATACGCCTTGGGTATCCAGCTCCATTCTTTCGTGATAGATTGGATATTGGTGTTTCCACTCTCTGCAGGACTCTAGCCAATTGGATGAATCCCTAAACTGATATGCCTGTTTCTTTAATTCCAGAATAAATAACGATAAAAATGTACCGGCGTCGCAGCATATTTTTTCTTCCAGCTTCATATGCAGCTTATCCATTTCCGCCTGGTCAATGTCCACGATATATTTTTTGGCATTGGGGGCGAATCCAGGCTCATCAAAAGCAGTTAAAGACCAGTCCAAACGGCTTCCCACAATTAGTAAAAAATCCGACCTTTGCAAGATGAAATTAGAATATCTGGGCGCTTGAGAACCTGGGGAACCAAAGTAATAAGGATGTTCCTCTGGGAGCAGCTCCTTTCCTCTCCAGGTGGCCATTATCGGAATCTGCAATAGCTGACTTAACTCATGTACGAAATGATGAGCATGGGATGCTACTACTCCATGTCCCAACAGCACAGCGGGCTTTTTCGCAGCTTTCAGGTCAGTGACAATTTTTTCCAGAGTTTTTTCGGCAGGTTTACAGAGGGGATGTTCTTCCTCATATCCTTTTAGTTTTTCCAAATCCACCTCTGCTGATTGTACATCCAGCGGAAGATCCACCCAAACGGGGCCTCTTCTTCCGTGTGTAGCCAAGTATACGGCCTTTTCCAGATGGTATCGTATTTTTTCTGGCTCTGTTACGGTAACCGCATATTTTGTGACGTTTTCTACCAGGCCAGTGATATTCACTTCCTGTGCTCCATATACCCGGACTCCTTTGGGGGCGAAATCCGCCCGTTTCACTTGGCCGGATATGACAAGCATGGGGGTAGAATCCTGATAGGCGGACACCACGCCGGTAATGGCGTTCGTCCCGCCTGGCCCTGTGGTCACCATGCATACGCTCATCTCATTTTGAAACTGAGCATATGCATCTCCGCAAATGGATGTGGCTTGTTCATTCAAGTTGTAATAAGGCTGTATTTGACGGCTTTGGGCCAGAGAATCCAGAAGATGCATCATACCGCCGCCAGACAACAGGAATACATCCTTTACATGTAACGTTTCTAAAAAATGAATGACATAATCTGATAATTTCATAACTTCTTCCTTTACTGTGTGGGGCTTTCTGCGTCGATAAAGTGTTTTTGTATTTCCCGGCTCCATAAATCATTATTTTTCAATACCCTCATAAACAGCTCTGTGGAATTTCCTTTGCCATATGCCGTAGAAGGGATTTGATAACGCTTGTCCGAGATATAGTTAATCGCTTCTAAGATTTCCTGCTTGCTTTCCCCACAATGCCGGATATTTTTTAATATGTTGGTATCATAACGTTCTTTTTGACGTGTACCAATATCGATCGCCGGTATTCCGTAAACGCATGCCTCCCGAACGCCGGCGCTGGAATTTCCAATAATAAAGTCTGCATTTTTGAGAAGCGTTAAAAAATACTCGAATTTCAGAGTCTTATATACTTCAAATTTTTCGGTTGCCCGGACTTGTTCGATTCTAGAAATAATAACTTCTGTTCCGGTATCATTATTGGGATAAATAATGACGTATTTTCTGCCGGATTCGGAAAGGGCTCCCATCAGGCTGTCGACCTTTTTTGCCAGCGTACTGACTTCCGTTGTGACGGGATGGTATATCACAATGGCATATTTGTCGAACCGTAATTCATACCATCGTTTTACCTCCGCAAAATCCGGCAGATCGTCCGACAGCATTACATCAATGTCCGGGGAACCGATAACAAAGATATTTTCTTTATTTTCTCCGAGTTGGATCAATCGTTTCGCCGCATCTTGGTTTGCCACAAAATGAAAATGCGCAAATTTTGATACGGCATGGCGTATGGATTCATCAATGGTGCCGGATATTTCGCCTCCCTCGATATGAGCTACCCAAATATTATTCAATGCCCCTACGATCGCGCCGGCCAATGCATCGATCCTGTCTCCATGGACAACGATCATATCCGGCTTTACATCGTGAATATATCCGGATAGATAGTTGATCGTGTTTCCCAGGTTAATTCCCATGTCGGACGTATAATTGATACCCCTGGCAATATGTACATACCGAAATCCTTCGTTAATGATCCCATTATAGGTATTTCCGTATTGGGGAAGCAGATGCATACCACAAACAAATATGTAGTTTTCAAATTTACTGTCTGCTTCCACAGCCTTCATTAAATATTTTAATTTGCCATAATCCGCCCTGGTTCCGGTTATAAACATTATTTTCTTCATGATGCTCCCTCTATCATTTTCCGTTGGATATGTGTATCGCAGGGAATATCACATACTGCTTTGCACCCCAGGATCTGATGGTATTGTTCCGCAGGAATTTCTCCTGTTCCCGGCCGTTTCGCCCAAAGATTTTCTTTCGAAAAAACTTCACCTTTTCTGATATCCTTTATAGCTACTAAGGTTGCAAAAGCGAAATCAATGGTTATCTGCTCTTCTTTCGCAGCTTCTTTTTTACCTCCCAGCATTTGTGGCACTTCATGAGCCGCTTGTAAGAGATCCGCCAATTCTTTTTCATCCATGGAGCATACAATATCCGGGCCTGTGCGGTCCCGGCGGTCGGTATAGTGCCGCTCTACGATTTTAGCTCCCATTGCCATTGCCGCAATGCAGGAATTGTTATTCAAAGTATGGTCGGACAAGCCGATCAATACTTCCGGAAATTCGCGCATCATTTCCTGCATGGCGCCAAGCCGCACCAGAGCCGGGGGTGTTGGGTACAAATTCGTCGTATGAAGCAGTGCGTACGGCACATTTCTGCGTTCCAATATTTCAACGGCTTTTTTGATGTTATCCAGCCCGTTCATTCCGGTAGAAACGATCATGGGTTTTCCAAAAGAGGCGATATAGTCCAAAAGGGGGAAATGGTTCATTTCCCCGGAGCCAATTTTGTACGCTTTTACATCCATACGCTCTAATCTGTCTGCTGCAGCCCTTGAAAAAGGAGTGCTTAAGAATTCCATCCCTAATGATTCTGTATATGCCTTCAATTCCCGTTCTTCTGCTTCATTCAATGCACACCGCTTCATAACCTCGTAGATAGAAACATCCGAATTTCCCGGAATCACCTTCCTGGCCTCCATACTCATTTCGCTTTCTATCACATGCGTCTGATGCTTGATCAATTTTGCCCCCGCCCGTTTTGCAGAAGCAGCCATTTCAAAAGCTGTTTTTAAATTCCCATTGTGATTGATCCCAATTTCCGGAATTACCAGAGGCTCCGCTTGGCCGCTGATTTCAATGTTTCCAATTTGAATGCTTTTACTCATGCCCAACCTCCATTAGTAAAGTAATTTCAGAAGATCGATTTCTTCTTTTTCATACCAGTGGTACAAACGTTTGACAGCATCTTTTAGAGGAGTAAACTGAAACTGGGGACACTCTTTTAAAAAACGCTGATTGGACGCCGTATATTCTTTTCCGAGCCCTTCCCGGCAAATATAAACGGGAAGATCCTTTTTGCTTATATCCAGTACATAGCGGCAGATGGCGCTGAGCCGTACGGGCGATCCGGACGTCAAGTTATACGTATGATGCTTTGGTTCATGAAACAGAAAATATTCGACCATTCTGCTGAAATCTTCCACCCACAGATAATCGAAATATAAATCCTGTCGAATGGACAGTGGAAGTCCCTTTATCGCTTTACAGCAGATATTGGAAATAAATTTTGCCGGATAATATTCATATTTTCCAAAAATGCCAAACAGGCGAAAGTTATAAATATTTGTGCTTTGTTCTATCGCCCGCCCAATGGTATATTTCATCAAACCGTATGGATCTACAGGCACGGCATTTCCGAATTCCGCTTCCGTCACATTGGATATATCAGATCTTTTGTCATATTCCGCTCCGGAACCAGCGTAATACATTTTGCCAAACAAGTCTGCATTCTTTGCAAAATTAAAAAATATCCGCAAATTATATTCCAGAAGCTTTGCCTGTTCCTTCTGGTTATCCGGGCGGTCCGAATATACGGCAAAATGCAGGACCTCGTCAAATCGATGCCGCTTTAAGTATTCTGTTACCTGCGTTTCATCCAAGCAGTCTAATTCCATGCTGGAGGGAGCGTGAATCTCATAGGCAAGGTTTTGATTTTTTAGATATTCCAATACATTCCTGCCAATAAATCCGCTTCCGCCAGTTACCAATAGTTTTTTCATAGTTCTTTACCAACATTTATTTTAATCATGGTGCAAGCAATTCTGAAAATTCCGCATGTATGTCGATCATTGCCGTTATTATGGCATAAAGTTCTTCATTACTTATGGGGATACCTAAACGGTAAATCTCTTCTATGGCGTACGCCAGTATGTTATCGGCTGCTTCCTGGAAGCCAATATCAATATTCCCACTGACCTTTTTGTGTACATAAAATAAATTCATTACTTTTTTCAAGACCAGCAGGTAGCATTTCTGCAGAAAACGTATGGATACCCGTTCTTTCCATTCGTTGAAAAGCTGAATGCAGCCCTGGAACTGCAGCCGCCGCTGTTCATATGTTGCATAGCTTAAAATGTTCTGGCCGGTGCCGTCCAGCTCTTTCATATGTACAGTTCCCTCATCTTTCCCTTCTCTGAATAAATTTATGCCGCACATATAAATATCCCGTTCGAAAGAGAAGCGCATTGCCAATGCATTATGGCCATAAGCATATACAAATGGATTACTTTCCCGGCGTTCTACCAGCCATTGATACATATTTAAATCGTGGAACATACTGGTCTTAAAGATAAGCCCAGATAAATAGTTCAGCCTCCACATAATCCTGACAAAAGCTTCTTCCCCCTTGGAAAATATCTGCTCTTCGTTATCTTCATAATATACCGCACCCGCACCGCAGACAAAACCTACTGTTTCTTCATACTTACGAAGAAGCTGTAAATAATAGTAGACATTATCCAGGTAAATGAAATCTTCATCGCTGAGCAGACAGCAAAAAGTACCGGCCGCCCGGTTCAAGACTTCGTAGGTACTGTTATTTTCCCCAGGATTTTCAGGGAAACGATAATAAGTAATCCGACTGTCCGATTCAGCCAGGCGTTCCAGTTCCTGATAACCTTCCACATTTTCGATACTACAGTTGTCGACCACAAGGAATTCCACTTCCGAGTCGAAAAACAGATTCTGCATATGCTTTACATTTTTCAATGCCCTGTGGCCCCTGTTAAAACTTGGAATACCAAATGTAAGCAGAACGCGGTTGTTGTTTCTTCCCTCTTTGGTACAGCGGTATTCATGGGCCTGCTGAATCCAGTCCTGATATATGGGAAACCTTTCTTCAGACCCGCCGTACAATCTGGGAAGAGGAATCTCGGTGTGGATGTGGAAGAATTCCTGCAATGTCTTCGCAGCGTCGAACATATACCAGGATGCGTGAAATAACCCGTCAAATTCCGGTAATTGAAGGTAGCAAAGATGACTTGGGATCTTGGATAGGAAATAGATACTCTGGTTTTGTTCCCGTTTTTTTATTTGGATTGGCAGGCCATAATCCCAACTGTCCCATAACAACACGCTGTCATACAGATTTTCTTTGTCGGAAGCTTCCTCTTCCTGGCTGGGTCCCAGTTCAAGCTTTTGGAGAATTCTTTTATTTTCAAAATCGTATACATAGTAAATATGGTCTGCCACAGGGATAAAGCGGTACGGCAAATCTTTATATGCCCACTTTTTTTCTACCATAATCTGCATTTGGTATTTGAGACAATTCTTTTGATAGAAAGCTTCAAATTCCTTATCATTAGGCGCTAAAAAAGCCTCTTCGACAATAGAGACCGTGTCTTTGGTACGGTATCCGTTTTCCAACAGGTCTTTCCATACAATTACTGCGTTATCATAACATCTTTCTTCAAACAAAAAATACGCTAGTTGGAATTTTATTTCAGCCGCGTCTTCTACTTGGCTTTCTTCGCATTCCGATATCTCATCCATAAAAAGCGCAAGAGCCTGCTCTAAATGGCCGCTTTGAGATAATTTCTTTGCGTTTTCTATCAATAATTTGATCTCTTTCACTGTGTTCCTCCTCGTACGCTTATTTTTTGTGGGAAGTATTAAGAAATTCCGCAATCTGCTTCTCTATACACGAAACTGCATTGCCGCCTGTCACATAGGTATTTGACCATTCTATGGTTTTCTTTACCGCTTCTTCCATATCCCAACGAGGCTTCCAGCCAAACGTCCGCTTTAACTTGGAGCAATCCAGCTTTAAAAAACCAGCCTCATGGGGGCCGCCGTCATATTGTTCCCGCCAGGTTATGCTATTTCCTGTTTTAGCTTCCCATAATTGGCAAAATAAGCGGACAATCTCACCGGTAGTCCGGCAGTCGGCATCTTCCGGTCCGATATTATAATTTCCCGCGTATTTTAAATCTTGATATTGGGCCTGCGCAATCATTAAATAAGCGCTTAAGGGTTCCAGTACATGCTCATAGGGACGCACAGAGTATGGATTCCGCACAATGACGTCCTCTCCCTTTATGGCTGCCCGTACACAATCAGGAATGATCCTGTCTTTTGCAAAATCGCCCCCGCCAATTACGTTACCAGCTCTTGCCGTAGAAACGGCAGTCCGCTGTTCCCGCAAAAAGGAGTTGACGTAGCTGCTGGTGATCAATTCTGAACACGATTTCGAGTTTGAATATGGGTCGTAACCATTCAACTGGTCATTCTCCCGGTATCCCCACTCCCATTCCTGATTGAGATATACTTTGTCTGTTGTTACGTTCACAAAGGATTTTACCGAGTGGGTCAATCGGATGCATTCCAGGACGTTCACCGTTCCCATTACATTTGTCTCATACGTATAAACCGGATTTTGATAAGATTCGCGTACCAGGGGCTGGGCCGCCATATGTATCACAATTTCCGGCTGCACTTGTCGAAACACCTGTTTTAGATGGACGAAATCCCGGATATCGCCCCGGATAGAAGTTATTTTTTCGGACAGTTGGCATATTTGGAACAAATTGGGTGTTGTGGGCGGTTCCAGTGCATAACCGAATACGTTTGCCCCCGATGGGAGCAATAACTGGCACATCCAAGATCCTTTAAAACCGGTATGTCCTGTAATCAGGACTTTTTTTCCTTTATAAAAAGACGGTTCAAACATATTTTATTCCTATCCTCGAAGTTCTTTGACAGCCTGCTGTATGGTAAGCGCCATGTAATGGAGCATTTCCGGGGTCATTCCAGGATAAACTCCAATCCAGAAACCGTCTTCCATTACCTTATCCGTATTGACAAGCTTCCCTGACGTCCGGTATCCTTTCCCTGTGTTACGCATTTGGTCAAAACAGGGATGCCGGATGAGATTTCCTGCAAAAAGCATTCTTGTCTGTACGCCTTTCTGCTCCAGGTACTGTACGATCTTATTCCGGCTGATCCCTTTTTTGCAGGTGATGAAAAACCCGAACCAGCTTGGCTCTGAATTTTCGCAGGCTTTGGGAAGCGTCAGATATTCGGACAGGCATTCCAATTCTTCATAGAGCTGCTTGAAATTAGCCTTTCTTCTTTCTGTAAACATAGGAAGCTTTTCTAGCTGGGCACATCCAATAGCAGCCTGCAGATCGGTCGCTTTTAAGTTATAACCAAAATGGGAATATACATATTTATGGTCATATCCCGCCGGAAGTTCTCCATACTGCCCATCAAAACGGTGTCCGCATAAATTATCTTGTCCAGGGGCGCAGCTGCAGTCGCGCCCCCAATCTCTAAGGGAACGTATACATTTATTTAAAAGTGGATTATCCGTATATACAGCTCCCCCTTCGCCCATTGTCATATGATGGGGCGGGTAAAAGCTGGAGGTTCCGATATCCCCTATGGTGCCGGTCATATACGCTTTCCCATCCAAATAATATCTGCTTCCCAACGCATCGCAATTATCTTCGATCAGCCATAAACCATGCTTATCACAAAATTCCTTTACAGCCGCTAGATCAAAAGGGTTTCCCAGGGTATGGGCTGCCATGACAATTTTTGTTTTTTCGGATAAAGCTTCTTCCAGCTTTGAAATATCCAGATTGTACTGTGGGATCGTAATATCGATAAATACCGGAACGACGCCGAACTGGACGGCAGGAGTAACCGTTGTAGGAAACCCTGCTGCAACAGTGATCATTTCGTCTCCGGGGCGTACCTGCCGATCTTTCAATAACGGCGAAGTCAATGCCATAAATGCACATAAATTAGCAGAAGACCCGGAATTCACCAGGGTGCAGTACTTTATTCCCAGATAGGAAGCCAGCTTCTGTTCAAATTCAGCGGTATATCGCCCGGATGTCAGCCAAAAGTCCAATGCGCTGTCCACCAGGTTGTGCATTTCCTTACTGTCATATACACGTGAAGCGTATGGGATGCGGCTTCCTTCTGTATATGCTTCTTGCTTATGGAATTTATTGCAATATTCTTCTGCTAACGCCAGAATTTCATTTCTTGCCTGCTGTTCGGTTTTATTTTCAAACATAGTAAAACTCCTATTCCCATACTTTCCAGGGGGCCGTGTTTTCCAGCCACATATGCTCTAATTTCTCTCTGTCACGCATAGTATCCATACATTGCCAAAATCCATAGTGCTTATAGCACATAAGCTCGCTTTCGGACGCTAATTGTTCCATAGGTTCTTTTTCCAGCAGGATGGAATCCCCCGCAATATAATTTAAGACTTCTGGCTGGCATACAAAGTAACCGCCGTTAATCCATCCGCTGTCCTCCCGGCTTTTTTCCCGAAATGTTTGTACGCGGTGTTCAGTGGCAAAATCAATCACTCCAAACCGGCCCTCAGGCTGTACGCCGGTTATTGTCATAATTCTGCCATGATTCTTATGGAATCTGACTAATTCATGTATATTAACATTTGATACACCGTCTCCATAGGTTACCATGAATGGTTCTCCCCCCAGATAATCCGATACCCGTTTTAACCTTCCTCCTGTCATCGTATGGAGCCCGGTATCTACAACAGTAACTTTCCATGGTTCTGTCACCTGATTATGAATGATCAGGCTATGGTCTTCTTTGGTAAAATCAAAAGTAATATCACTTTTGTGTAAAAAGTAGTTGAAAAAATATTCCTTTATGATATATTGCTTATACCCTGCGCAAATGATGAATTCATGGAAACCGTAATAGGAATATTGCTTCATAATATGCCATATTATGGGCATTCCGCCTATTTCTATCATAGGTTTTGGCCTCAAATGGCTTTCTTCTGATATTCTGGTTCCGAATCCGCCCGCTAAAATAATTACTTTCATGCTTACCTCTGCGACAAATACGCTTTTCTTTTATGGATGGCGCCATAAGGTGTATACGTTACACTTATAAGGCCATAGTTCATTTGTACGTCGAATCCTATAAAAGAAACAAGGATGTTCATGTTGATTCCCGATGTTATAAGGTATTTCAAAAAACTCTTCTATTGTGCTGCACACAGATGCGGCGATCCCTATCTGCTTCCCTGTGGTTTTTGAGGCAGCCGTATCTTGAGTCGGCAGATTCCAGCCTTCTACAAGCATATCCGACCCTATCACCTTTAAGTATTTTAAAGAATTCAAATGCTTTAAATCAAAGGTAAACCAATACCTGATGATTCCATTTAAAATCACCCGGGAACGCTCATCTGCCAAATGTTCAAATATCCATCTGTAAGTTTCAATATGATCCGCCATATAGGAAACATTATGCCGAATGAGCGAATAATTTTTTTCCATAAAATTAATTTCATACCGCAGGAAAGGATACTGGGTTCGCAGAGACAAAAATTTTGTTTTTAAATTTTCCGGCAGTTCTTCAAAATGTGCTACTGCATCGTTATAAATAATATCCTGATCCACATAATCGAAATATTCATATATTTCCCAAAAGACGGCGTTGATTCTTCCACTAAGACGCCTCTGAAGCGATTTTTCCCATAACTCTGTCAATGCGCTTATTTCTTCGACATAGTCCTTGTATTCTTTCGGGTTCTCTAACGGATCATATTTTAGGAATTTTAACTTTTCTGAATGGTACAACACACGGTTGATTCCATCTGCCGCTATTTGTATATTGCGGATATCTTCTACACAAACAGATTCCGATTTCATTGTATCGATCAATCTCTTTATATCATCTATAATTGCTCGTATCTGCCCCAATTTCTGCATACAAGTTCCTTTCTAAAGATCGGTTCTGTTAAAATACCGCCGCGGTGACATATGTACCGTTCTGTCAGCACGTATCAGGTTCATAATCGTGCAGTCGTGGATATCATAGGCCCGGTAGCACTCATATCCTTGAAATAAGCGTACGACATCTTCCCGGGTAATGTCCCATAAGTGGTATTTATTATAATGTGTCGTCTTTTTCCTTGGAAAAGAAATAATAATTTCTTTTACACCGCACCGTTCGGCCAATTCTCTTAAAACTGCCGGGTTTTCTAAGTGTTCTATTGTTTCCAGTGAAACCATAACGTCAAACTGGCCGTTTACTGTTTCAGGCGTCCCCAAAACATATTCAATGTTGTCCACATTAAAATTCTGGGTCGCGTTGACGATTGCTTTTTCGCTGATGTCAACGCCTGTTATTCTTTTTACATCCGGATTTTTAGACATTAAATAACTGCCGCTGCCGGTTCCGCAGGCGATATCCAGCACATGCCCGTATACAAACTGCCTTACATACATATAACGCTCAATCATCCGGCGGATAATAATATCTTCTTCTATGCTGTCAACATTCTTCTTGTCTATAAAAATGCGTTCCATTTCTTTTTTCTTCATAGCATCTTGGCCTCTGTCCAAATAGAATATATTTTTTTATTTTCAACCACACTGAAATATTTGTTCCAATATCTTTCTCTGCGTCCCCGGTAGATCGCTTAAAAATGCGGCCCGCTCGATTGATTTTGTCTTCATTGCTTCCAAATATTCTGTGTCATGTATGTAGCGGTCTGACTGCTGCAGGAAATCCTCCTCTGCTTCAACCCCAAATTCATCGCCGCAGGTATAATACACGTCCCCAGATTTCAATGTAACGACCGGAACTCCTTGTGCCAGAGCTTCAAAACTGGAGCGTCCCCCTCCGCTTCGTCTGGGATTCCAATAAATGTCGCATAATTTTATTGCTTGGCTGCCGCCTTCTAACTCTCCGGCAAAATGCAGATTTCCATGTTTTAATACCCCATTTTTAATTCTGTCTTTTTGATAGACAGAACCGATGATCAGGAAATGGACGTCCCATTGGGTGGTAGTTGTATCCATCAGCGAGATAAATGAATTGGATAGTTCCGAATCCAATCTATGTCCAACAAGGCCGATCACAAAGCAATCTGAGGGAATACCAAATTCTGCGCGGGTGTACGGCCTATTGCTCTCTTGGAGTTCATAATTCACAACCGTTTCAATGATCTCCTGGTAGCTTTCCATACGTTCTAAACGTGGCTGGTCAGCCTTGTCTAAAGGCCTTCCTACCAGGAGATATTTACTCATGGATACCGGAATATCGGTGCTGCTGGGAAAACAGGCCGTCTTCGTGAATAACGCGCAGGCGTCTGCGAGCAGGCTGGAGCCGCCGATGTTATACACTAATTCTGGCTGCATCTGGTATATTTTCCGCAACATTTCATTGATAGCATAAATATCCGGCATATATCCTGAAAACTGCATAAATGGAATGTCCAAGCCTTTGTATTCTATTGTACTTTTTTGGTCGTATGCGTGTCCGAACTGGAAAATACGGCTCTGATCCAGGCAGGCGCATGGATAAATATGAAGGCCGGCATCATTAATGATCATTACTTTTTTATGCAGTGATGTGGCAATCGCATAGGAATAATCCAGAATACGTCTGGTCGGCGCATGGTCGAATGCAAGGAACTGGCTTGAAACCATAAGTATCAAATTACTGCCAGGATTTTCCAGTCGTTCATAGGAATCCGTAATATTTTCCAATACTTTTGTAAATATGAACCGATAAAGCTCATCTAAATTCCCGCTTATGCCTGCATTGGAGTCTGCAAACAAACAAAAATTCAATATCCAGTAGATGTTCCATAATTCCTTAATATCTGCGTCCTTTAAGTAAAAACAGCAGTAGTATAATAAATCCAGGCTTTTATTTTGCAGCTCTCTGTCCTGGCAGTGGTACGCTGTATAGCTTGCAAGCTGCATCACGTCCCGCCCCTCCGCTGCGGACAAGCTGCGCAAATTGTCAAGACTGGACAAAAAATAAGTGATTAATTTCTCTGAACGATATTGTTCTTCAGCCGTCATATAACCCCATATCGAGACAGTCGCAAAATCAATAACGACGAATCGTACCATGTGCAGCATAAAATACACCGGAATCCACCTGCATGATATACATACGCTATATTTACGGCCGTCTCTTTCCTTTCTTTTAATATACAGATGAATCGTTCCAAACAGGATGTTTCAGTTTCCATTCCCCATTGATCTTTTCCCATAAATGATCGGAACGCCAGGAATCAATAAACCCATCTAATTCTTCTCTCGTAATATCGCAGTATTCCAGCATCTCTTTCAAGTATTTTTGGGGGAATTCTCCGTCATACTGCTTTACCAGGCGAACTCCTTCTTCCCTCGTTAATCTTCCATCCCGGATCTCATGGGCAGTATCTGAGGTCGCGCGGCCTATCCCGAATTTAATATAGGACAGATAGTAGTGGAACCCGTCCAACTTGTCATCCAGGGAAGCGTAGCTTGAGAATGTGCCTTCGCTCCGGTCAGGGTTCGCGCTAAACCCGGTATGTTCCTTGCAATATTCATAATTATATTCCGGATCCCATTTCTTGTAGTAGCTGAAAAAATGGATACTAATCTCTTTTTTCCGGATTTCTTCTATCCCAGGAGCCATGTACGGGCGCAGGTCTTCTTCTGTCAGGCCGTATTTCTGCCAGGCTTCCGGGGGCATGCTGGAAAAATAGTGTTTGTCATGGTCGCTGATCTCCCGGGTGGGGGAATCGGCATTTTTCATATCTCCGCCATATTCCACTTCCCCGTTTTCCCCATACATGATCAGCGGGATATCGTATTTACATGCGATTGTTAAGGGGAAATTTGTCTGCCCGTAAATAAAAGGCTGGAAGGGATCTCCTAGGTATTCAAATGCCAGTCGTGTCATCTTCCGGTTCACAATGCCGTTTGGCCGTCCAAGGATATGGTCAAAACCACCCTTGTCTACAAATGCGTCCAGGTTTTTCCGCCCAATCTCCGTGGGAACAAGGGGAGACCATGTTACGCACAGGGGATGCATACCATATTTATATTTCAACTGATGGGCGACAAACCCGCCGTCCTTGCCTCCGCTGCACGGAACGACCACATCCCAGTCTCCGTTATCCTTACGGTAGCGGTCGCAGAGCTGTTTTAATTCTTCATCCCGTTTGTCCCAATCAATGGCGTTCTTTTTCTCAGCGAACCTGCAGGCGCTGCATACCCCTTCGGAATCAAAGGTGATCCTTGGCCGCTGGTTGGATATGGTACATTTTTTACAGAAATGAACTTCTTTGGGTAACTTATATAAGTTAAGTACATCGTGCTTCATGTGCTAACCTCCGTATAATTCGTTGACAGGCATTTTCTAATGTTTGTATGCATACATTTTTATTTTTCTTCGTCAGATAACAATACTTCTTTGGCATATTCCTCCAGTACAGAAGAACATTCCATGAGGAGATCGCTGTACAAAATCCCTTGCCTAGCTATTTCTTTTATCTCATCCCCCATTGTATCCGCTGAGTCAAACTGTTCGCTGCGGACCAGGGAATCTGCCAATGCAATACTATCCTCTATCAATTCGTATGCAGGTATTAACATGCATTTATTTGTATATTTTTTAATCCTGCGCAGCAGTTTTTCTATCGCATCCTGATTTAGATTCTTGGATTTGTTCTGTTTCTGCAGGCGCAGGTAAATTTTTCGCAGTTCTCTGCCATATTTGTTTATCTCCGCCAGCTGTCCGGGAATTTCTTTGATATACCCCATGGCCTTTTCCAATTCTTCCGGAGAAAATTCCGAATCTAAATCCCGGATTCGGCCTGCAAAATCAATTTCCTCTCCTTGGCATACCTGGTCTAAAATCTCTTTTAAGGTTACGACCTCTGTGCCTTCAATATACGCCCCGCCCTCCGTAGCGTTGTATACCGTTACATTCCGGCGCTGCTTCATACCTTTGATATATTTTTCAAACCATTCCAGAAATATTCTCAGGTCTTCACTGGTTGGTACTTTTTCTTCGCAATTCCCTTTTACCATCGTCATACGGCTGGTTGCTTCTTCTGGCATCTCATCCTGGAATGTTCCGTCCGCGTAAGCACGGTTCCCAGTATAGGCAAGATCCTGACCCACAAGGATAATGGTGTCAAATCCTAGTTTATAGATGAGAGAAAAACCTGCGCAGGCCACGGAACCGCCAATCGCCACATCAGAAAATTTCTTTTCATTCATGGAATATAAATGCATAGGAAGCGCATGGCCGTCAAAATAAAAGAATTTTTTCCCTTTCTGGTGCTCCACTAGAGCGGTTACGGCAGCGGGAGGGGCTACCAGGTGGATCTCTTCACTGCCCTCCACGTCCACCAGCCCTAAAGGCTTCAATGCATCTACCGTTGCCATGAGATCCGGTACAATCCCGGCTTTCATAAGGGGCTTGATTGCCGTATCCACCGCAACGATTAGGCATTTATTTTTGGCCCGTTTCAATTCATGGATGTTCTTATTCAGGGAAGGGCCGGCCGAAACCAGGATCGCCGCCCCGTCATGGGGGAATGCATTTACCATTAATTGGGGGTGGTACCCTTGTGCAATGTATTTGAGGTTCCCAATCATATTCTGGGCCGTACTTATGGACATCGTGTGCCAGGTATTCCGTTCCACAATCATTTGTTCTATATACCGCTGAAGCTTTTTTACATATTTCCGGATTTCCTCTCCAAATAAATTCTTATAATTCGGATGGACATATTCCTTCATATACTTGTAGTTTTCCAGGACTACGCTGTTCCTCATGACCGGGTCAAATTCCGTCTCATTCAGGCCTTCTACGATAAAACCGATTGGGTGTTTTTCGATTTCACAGGATAAATCCACTTCTCTAAGAAGCGTCAAGAATATATTTATGGACGGCTCATATACAATAAGATTGGCTTCCTTGGGAAACTTTTTCATGACGGCTTTCAAATAAGCCCCGCTCCCTATGCCAAAGAGGAAAACAGCCGCATATTTATGGATTTCCCCAAACTGTTCTGCCCATACTTCTACCGGTTGTTTTGCATCCCGCCGTCCCCCTAGGTATAGGAGTTGTTCTTCTTTTTTTACACGGAAGATGGTTTCGCCATCCAATGACTGTTCAACCTGCACTTCCACATCGTCCTCGGTATATTGTTTTTCTCGCAGCATGTCTGCAAATACGGGGTAATGTTTATCCATTGCCGCCAGGTTTTTTTCCCAGATTTCATTTCCCATAGGTGTATTCTCCCATATCCTTTTCATCAATAAAAAGCATCAACAATTCCCGTAATCCTGCATCCAATGTGTCGAGCATCCATACCGTATCTTGGTGCTGCAGTGCCCCGACATAATCTTCCAGCACCTGAAGCGTGTATGCTTGCAAGAGCTGGTATTCACCTTCCTCCATCCGCCAAATGTTTCCCTTCAGGAAAGCACCGCAGAAATCCTGAATCTCGCCGGACATGTCCTGGGCATCTTTTAAGATATTGTCTATCTTCCAGTAATGGTATTTTATGCATGTCTCCTGAAGTTTGTTTAGTAGATTAATCGCTTTTTCTTCCATTTTCCCCTGCCTTAGTCTTCACAAAAATAGGGATACGACTGCTCGTATCCCTATAATCGCATAACTGCTGTAAAATCTTATGCAACTGCTGTCACTACTGCAACAGAGACAGAACACCCTGGGTGGACTGATTTGCCTGAGCCAGCATGGACTGTCCTGCCTGGGCAAGGATATTGTTCTTGCTGTATTCCACCATTTCAGAAGCCATATCGGTATCACGGATACGGGATTCTGCTGCCTGAGTATTCTCAGCTACGTTGTCAAGGTTTGCAATTGTATGCTCCAGTCTGTTCTGTAATGCACCAAGAGCAGATCTCTGTGAGGAAACCTTGTTGATAGCTTCCTGGATTGCCGTAATAGAGTCATTGGCAATTTCATAGTTGTCAACTGCAACACGACCAGTTTCAGAATAACCTACAACGGAAGCAGATGCAGTAGATGTAGTGGTTTTCAGATAGTCACCAAGGTTGTCAGTAATGGCGCTGGATGCATTTGCAGCTGCAAAAGAAGCGTCATGAAGCATTGCGGATCCAGCGGTATCAAATACTTTTCCGTCTTCGAATGATGTATATTCATTCTTACCAGTCTCAGTATTTAACACTCCGATATATGCGCCTGAACCGGCTGTGGTATATTTACTGGATACACCTGTTTTAGCTGCTGTAATTGCATCCGATACGTTTGCAGCTAAAGAAGTAGAGTGGTCATAGGTGACACCAAATCCCTGGTAAGCAATACTCTTTGCAACAATTCCAGATTGTAACTGATTATCTACCTTCTTGTTTACGCCACGCAGTCCTAAAGCAGTTGCATTCATGTTATCAATGCTGATAGCGATCTTCTGGTTGGCGTTAGCGCCTACCTGAAGGTTCTTGCTCTGGAAAGAACCATCCAACAGGTTCTGCTTATTAAACTGAGTTGTCTGAGAAATTCTGTCCAGCTCATTGGTCAGGGCATCCAACTCTTCGTTGATCGCGTCACGGTCGATCGTCTCATTGGTGTCGTTTGCACCCTGAACTGCCAACTCATTCATTCTCTGCAGGATGCTGTGGGCTTCATTCAAAGCGCCTTCAGCTGTCTGAATCAAAGATACGCCGTCCTGTGCATTGGTGGATGCGCGGTTCAGACCACGAACCTGGCTTCTCATTTTCTCAG
>JAAVYA010000039.1 GCA_022790855.1 Lachnospiraceae bacterium
ATTGAATATCGTGCAGGAAAAGAAATTTGAGAAAAATGGACATAAACATTGGACATAGCGGGTACTATGCCTTGAAAAATCTTATGGAATAGCTTAATATATCATTATTAGGCGGTCAATCCTTATAATGATTCTTTAAATGCCTCAGCAGAGGGAATTTCCCAGGCATCAAGGTGTTGGAGCATCATGATGTTACAGCATCTTGATGCCTGGGAAATGCCCTCTGCTGAGGTATTTCAAGAATCATTATTAGGATTGACCGCCTAATAATGATATATTAAGCGATTCCATAAGATTTTTCAAGGCATAGTACCCGCTATGTCCAATGTTTATGTCCATTTTTCTCAATTTTCTTTTCCTGCACGATATTCAGTTTTCAATTTTCAGTTAGAATCACATTCATTGAGATTCCGAGAAGTTATCAGTAGTATAGCAGGATATTTCATTTCGCTTTTCATATATCTTGCGGTTTTAAGGACAAATATTTACCAGTATACAACAGCTCACTCTGATAAGAAAGATTTTTAACAATTTTCTTTTGAAACCAACAAGCCAAGGATAGCGGCTGCCTGCCAGAAAAAGGGAGGCCAACAGATGATACGGTTATAAAATCGGAAACCGGTTTTGACACGCTTGAAAAAAGCAGTTTTTTGAGTATAATGAAATTGTGACAGGGGCGAGGATGTGACAATTTCACGGCCATACATTCATGAAGAAAGACGGTGGATGCCGCTGTGGTTCCCGTCCAGAAATTCCGTGATGTGCAGAAGCTGTATGCTGCAATGACAGATGGGAAAATGGGATATGTCCTTTACGGTGCGAAGAATCAGGCTGAAATCATATTTTTCGGCTCGGAAGAGTGGGATGGGCCGTTTAGCCTGTTTGAGATGAATTCAAAGGCCAGGGAGAACTTAAGCAGGGTGCTGGTAACCAATGAAGATCGTTTCCGGGAATTGGAGCGTAGGGCTGCGGATGTGATGGAAGTAATTACAAATTTTATGTTTTTTGATACCGCCTATAAGGGCGATTGGGCGGTGATTTATACTATCACACAAAACAGACTTGCTGAAAAATACAATCCCGCAGCGGTGGCGGAAATAGAAAGCAACAAAGTTTATATTTGCGGAGGAAATATTATGCTTGAAAACATACCATCTCAATTAAGTATGACGGAACTGCTCGGACAATCCTTGTATGAAGTCTGGCAGGCGTTGTGCTCGGCTATTGATGAAAAATACGATATGGAACGGTTGTGGAATACCGGGGGCAAGAATTGGACTTACGAGTATAAGTATCGCAGAGGTGGAAAAACCCTTTGTAGCTTATATGCAAAAAGTGGTTGTGTCGGCTTCATGATTATTTTTGGGAAAGCTGAAAGAGAAAAATTTGAAGCTGTAAGGGATACGCTTTCAAATGCTGTTTGTAGGCGATATGATGAGGCCCAAACTTATCGCGATGGAAAATGGGTAATGTTTGAACCGATTAACACAACTGAATTTGATGACTATATGAAATTGCTGGCTATAAAAAGAAAACCGAATCGGAAATAACAATTCATCACATTTTTCAATTCTTTTATCTACATTTAAGGCACATAGTATATGATATACTTAGATTGATTCAAACATACGATATGATTGGGGATAGAAGATAAAAAGAGGAGAATGAATGTTATGAGACTTCTGTTAGCGGAGGATGAGCTGGCGCTGTCAAAAGCGTTGAAAGCCATTCTGGAACGAAACAATTATTCAGTGGATGTGGTTTACGATGGACAGGAAGCGTTGGAATATCTGGAGGCGGATAATTACGACGGCGTAATATTGGATATCATGATGCCAAAAGTAGACGGAATTACGGTACTCAAAAAGATTCGCAGCAAAGGAAGCCTGCTTCCGGTTCTGCTGCTGACGGCAAAATCCGAAGTAGACGATAAAGTGTTGGGACTGGATGCCGGTGCAAATGATTATCTGACCAAACCTTTCCATTCCAGAGAGCTGCTGGCGCGGATCCGTGCCATGACACGGACGCAGGCTGCCCAGGCGAATTCACAGCTTCGGATGGGAAACGTCACCTTGGATCGCGCCACTTACGAGCTTTTCACCGCATCAGGGACTTATCGGCTGGCAAATAAAGAATTTCAGATGATGGAAATGCTGATGGGCAACCCTAAAAATCTGATCTCCTCTCAGCGGTTCTTGGAAAAAATATGGGGATATGACAGTGAGGCGGAGATGAATGTGGTATGGGTATATATTTCTTATTTACGTAAAAAACTAGCCGCCCTCCATGCGAATATTCAGATTAAGGCCATGCGAAATGCCGGATATACCCTGGAGGAAATCCTATGATACGAAAACTGCGGCTGAAACTGATCCTTGCCTCTATGCTGTCTTTGCTGTTTGTCCTGTCTGTGATCCTGGGCGTTGCAGGAGCCATAAACTACAGGAAAATTGTTATGGATGCAGACAGTATACTGGCAATCCTGCGGCAAAATAACGGAAGCTTTCCCAGGGGGGAGCGGATGGAAATTCCTCCGTTTTCTGGGAATGGGCGTCCCAGAGAAGGCGACTGGCGGTTTTCCCCTGAGATGCCCTATGAATCGAGATATTTCTCCGTGGTGCTCTCCAAGGATGGAGAAGTCATTTCCTTAAATACCGGAAAAATTGCGGCCGTAGATATGGAGGCAGCCATAGGTTATGCCAAGACTGTAGTCAGCGCCGGCTGTTCCCAGGGATTTGCAGACGATTATCGGTATGTATCCTATGATGTTGAAAATGAAACGCACATTATTTTTCTGGATTGTGGACGGGAAATGAGATCGTTTAGAATGTTTCTGATTACCAGCATAGGCGTTTGTGCAGGAGGCTTAATGGCTGTGCTGCTTTTGCTGAGCTTCTTTTCCAGCCGGATCGTCAAACCTTTTGCCGAGAACTATGAAAAACAAAAACAGTTTATTACGGACGCCGGCCATGAGTTGAAGACGCCGCTGACCATCATTGATGCGGATGCGGAAGTGCTGGAGATGGATATCGGAGAAAATGAATGGCTGAATGATATTCAGACGCAAACGAAACGTCTGGCACAATTGACAAACGATTTGATCCTGCTTTCCAGGATGGAAGAGCAGCCGCAAACCGAAAAAATTGAGTTTCCGGTTTCCGATTTAGTGGAAGAAGCCGTTGAGACGTTTCAGGCGTTGGCGAGAACCTGCAACAAAAATCTCTCTTGTAGTATTCAGCCGATGTTGTCCATGCGCGGGGATGAAAAAGCGATACGCCAGTTGGTCGCCATTCTATTGGATAATGCCATCAAGTATTCCGACAACGAAGGCAGGATTGAGCTTACTCTGGAAAAGCAAAAAAATCTGATCCGGTTAAGTGTTTTCAACACGGCAGAATCTGTTTCCGAAGAGAGCCTGGCCCACTTGTTTGACCGTTTTTACCGGGCAGACCAATCGCGGAATTCCCGGACAGGCGGCTATGGCTTGGGGCTTTCCATTGCATCCGCCGTTGTCAATGCTCATAAAGGAAAAATCTGGGCGGCCACCCAGGATGGGAAATCGTTGCTGATCGTAGCCTCCTTTTTGGCATAACGGAAAATGAGACCATATAGAACGTCCAAAGAGACGCTATCCTTTTTGGGATGGCGTTTTTTATTTCATAGGAAATTTTAACTTGAATTAAGCTTCTGTTTTAAGTTTATCTAAGAAACGAGTGCTATACTCTAACCTATAAAAACAAACAGGAGGAAAAAATCATGTCATATCAGGCGACATTTAAGCGATATGAGGTTAAATATTTGCTGACAGAGCAGCAAAAGAACGAAATGCTCCGGGCGATGCAGCCCTATATGGAGCTGGACCGGTACGGACGCACCACGATCCGCAATATTTATTTTGATACCGATACATACCGTTTGATTCGGCGTTCTCTGGAAAAACCCGCATACAAAGAAAAGCTTCGTATCCGCAGTTATCAGACGGCGTCTTTGGAGGATCCGGTTTTCGTTGAGCTGAAAAAGAAGTATCGGTCAGTGGTGTATAAGCGCAGACTTACACTCCCAGAGGCGCAGGCTATGGACAGTTTCCAGTATGGGCTTCCCCTTCCGGTTCATTCTCAGATTGCCGATGAAATTGAATATTTCCGTTCATTTTATGAAGGGCTGCATCCCGCGGTGTTTTTATCCTATGAGAGGGAGGCGTTCTATGCTTTGGACGGCGGGGATTTTCGAATCACATTTGATGAAAATATTCTTTATCGGGACTACGATTTTTCCCTTGGCAGCGAAGCCTATGGAACGCCTTTGCTGGAAGAGGGGCGGACGTTGATGGAGATCAAGACACCGGGCGGGCTGCCTCTTTGGATAAGCCATGAACTGAACCAGCTGGGATTATACCGTACGTCCTTCTCAAAATATGGTTTGGCTTACCGGCATATGATGGAAAAATCTAGTATGGAGGAATCAAGGAGGATATTACATGCCAGCTAATCTTTTTCAAGGGATATTTGATACCGATGGGACGAGGGTCATTGCACCCTCCGAATTTCTGCTTTGTATTTGCAGCGCGTTGGTCATTGGGCTGATTTTGGCCGCATTTTATATGTACCGTACCAGATATACGAAAAGCTTTGTAGCGACGCTGGCGCTGCTTCCTGCGGTGGTATGCGTTGTGATTATGATGGTCAACGGAAATGTAGGAACCGGCGTTGCAGTTGCCGGGGCCTTCAGCCTGGTCCGGTTCCGCTCTGTACCAGGTTCTGCAAAGGAGATCGGCGCTATTTTTCTGGCCATGGGCGCCGGGCTGATTGTGGGAATGGGATATTTGGGTTATGCTTTCCTCTGCACAGTGGTTCTTGGCTTTGTAAGCGCTCTGTATGGCAGACTGGATTTCGGCGCTCAAAAGAAGATTATTTTATACAAAACCCTTCATATTACAATCCCGGAAGATTTGGACTATATGGATGTTTTTGAACCGATTCTGAAAGAATACACATCTGCATGTGAACTGACACAAGTAAAGACGACCAATATGGGAAGCTTATTTCGGCTTACTTATGATGTAACGTTAAAGGACGTCGGCAAGGAGAAGGAAATGATCGATAAACTGCGGTGCCGTAACGGGAATCTGGAGATTTCGATTTCCAAACAAGAAACATCCGTCAGTGAATTATAAAAGGAGGGCAAACGATGATAAAAAGAGGAATAGTATTAGTTCTTTTTGCGGTTCTTTTCGCCTTTTCCGGCTGCAGCTTTACAGGGGCGGCAGAATCTGAAAGCCCGTCTTCAAAGGCGGATACGACAGAAGGAGAAAGGCAGGTATCCATAAAAAGCGCATCCGAAATGTTTACCGACAGAGACAAGGAGATCGGGTATGACGAGGAGACAAGCGCACATATTACATTGTCGGGAGACGGCGCTTTTAGCGATTCCGATGCTGTACAAATCTCCGGCAGCAGAGTTACGGTTACGGACGAAGGGACCTATATTTTTTCCGGGGCATTGGAGGATGGGATGATCGTGGTCAATGCAGAGGATACGGATCAGGTTCAACTGGTGCTGGACAACGTTCAGATTACAAGCGCGGATTCGGCTGCCATTTATGTTATGGAGGCGGATCAGGTGTTTCTCACCACTGCCTCCGGGTCGGAGAATACCCTTGCAAACGGTGGGGCATATGTGGCCATGGATGACAACCACATCGATGCAGCTATTTTTTCCAAATCAGATCTGACCTTAAACGGCGCCGGTACGCTGACGGTTACTGCAGCCGCCGGGCATGGGATTGTTTCCAAGGATGATTTAGCCCTTACCAGCGGAACGTATGAGATCACGGCTGCCAGCCATGGGCTTTCCGGCAAGGACAGTGTCCGCATTGCAAGCGGGACATACAGCATTACATCCGGCAAGGACGGCATACACGCGGAAAATGGCGATGACGCCAGCAAGGGATTTCTCTATGTCGCGGGCGGCGATTTTAAGATTACATCCCAGGGCGACGGTATGAGCGCCAGTTCTGATCAGCAGATTAGTGATGGGACCTTTGCCATCACTACGGGGGAAGGCAGCGCCAGCGTTGATATGAAAACCGAGGCCAGGGAGTTCGGCCCAAGGGGCAATTTTCAGGCGGATGCCGCAACTGTGGAAGAGGAAGATTCTGTCAGCCAAAAAGGCATGAAAGCCGATGGCGCTGTTACCATTACAGGAGGAAGCTTTACGGCTGATACGGCAGATGATTCGATTCATGCAGGCGGGGACATTCTCATTACAGGCGGTGAATATGAATTAAAAAGCGGCGACGACGCGATTCATTCGGATGCGGCTGTGGCCATCCAGAATGGAACCTTTGCCATTCCCTACTGCTATGAAGGTATTGAAGGGCTTTCTGTTACCGTTGACGACGGTATATTTGATATCACCTCCCAGGATGACGGGTTCAATGCTGCCGGAGGAACAGACGGTTCCGGATTTGGCGGCGGAGGGCCGCAGCCGGAACAATTCTCCGGGAACTCGGATAATTTTATTACCATTCATGGCGGAGAATTCCGCATAGTTTCCGGCGGTGATTGTATTGATTCCAACGGTGCGCTGACGATTAACGGAGGCATCCTGCAGTTGACCTGTAACGGAAACGGAAACACTGCCCTGGACTGTGATGGAACCTACACGAATAATGGAGGCGACGTTACGACCAACGACGGCTCGGAGAATAATCCCGGTCAGATGGGTGGCGGTATGGAACCGCCCGGCGGAAGGGACAAAGGAATGGGAAATCCTGGCGGGATGAATGAACAGGAGGGAAAGGAACCGCCCGGTGGAATGGATGGCCAAGGCGGTATGGAACCGCCGGATGGAATGGACGGTCAGGGCGGCATGGAATTTCCGGGCGGAATGGATGACCAAAGCGGCATAGAAATATAGCGCTGGACTACCGCCCTTATGTCGAGGGAATTCAGGCATAGCATGATGGGGAATGAGGCTCAATATGATTTTTAAACCGTAACAGATTTCCGATACTCCGAAGGAGAAAATCCGGTCTGCTTATGAAAAATCCGGCTGAAATACAATGGGTTCTCATACCCCACAATACGCCCGATTTCCGTTACCGTATATGCGGTTGTCTCCAACAGCACCTGGGCGTTTGTAATGCGGATGGAAACGAGATATTGAAGAGGCGTACTGCCGGTGTACGCCTTAAAATTACGGATGAACCAACTGACGCTCATTCCCCGGGAAACAGCGTACTCCTCCACTCGGATATCAGAATTATAATTATCATTAAAATACTGGGCGGCCAGATCCATTTCGTGATCTAAATATTCATTTTTCAGGATGCGCTGCTTAGAAAGCTGCCGGTGAATCAGAATCAGGAGATGGCGAAGAAGTATGGAGAGCATTTCTTCGTAGTCGGCCTGGCAGCGCTGAAGTTCAAAAATCATTCTCTTAAAAAGTCTTTCATATTCCAGTGAATTTCCAACATAAAATACACGATTATGATCTTGTATCCCATAGCTTCGCAATATATTCTTTACGTTGCCTCCGGTAAAATGCACCCAGTATACCTCTGTGCGGTCGGCGGCATAATATTCATACTTCTGAAATTCTTTCGGCCTGTACAGCACCATATTGCCGGCAGTTACAATAGTCTCATTTTCTGCATGATCAAAATGAAAGTGTGCAGTACCGGCAGAAACGTAGATAATCTGAAAATCCAATCTTCCACGGGGACGGTAGGTGGGCAGCCTGGGATGTGTGGAAAGGCGGTAAGTGCCGCAGCTTCCTACAATCAAAGGTCTTGTTTTATCCTTAAAATCAACATGGGAATTATGCAAATATCCGGAATTTAAATACATTGTGTCGCCCTCCTTTTTGTTTCATATGAGTATTGTATCATTTTGTGCATGTTTTGTCCAATCCTGTTTATAGACGTAAGACGAAAAAAATCATACAATGAAAGCACAAAATAAAGACCAAAACACAGCAGAAACAACAAAAAACAAATGTTTGGATGGAGGGTGAAAAATGATAGTGCCGAGATTTTATGAGAATCTGAAGATTCTTCACGACAATATGATGATGCCGAGGGCATATTATATTCCGGCCTCAAGGAGGATGGACTGCCTGGCGGAGCACAGAGAAGAATCCGATCGGATGCAGCTTTTGAATGGGAATTGGAGATTTCAGTTTTATCATAGTATTTATGATGTTACAGAATTTTTTTTTGAGGATGGATATGAGGTAGAAGGGTTTGATGAAATAAAAGTTCCCGGCGTTTGGCAGATGGCCGGATATGATACCCATCAATATACCAATATAAGATATCCCTTTCCCTTTGATCCGCCCTATGTGCCCCAGGATATCCCCTGCGGCGCGTATGTCCACAGGTTTGATTATAAAAAGGAAGAAGACGCTCCCAGGGCATATTTGAATTTCGAAGGGGTAGATTCCTGTTTTTATGTATGGATCAATGGGATATACATAGGATACAGTCAGGTATCCCATGCAACCAGCGAGTTTGACGTTACAAATGCGCTGAAGGACGGAAGGAATACCATTGCAGTTCTGGTTCTCAAGTGGTGCGACGGCAGTTATCTGGAAGACCAGGATAAATTCCGTATGAGCGGGATTTTTCGAGATGTGTATTTGCTGAAAAGGCCCCGGCAGTTTGTCCGGGACTACCGGATACTGACCCATGTGGGAAAAAAGAAAGGAGGCGTAGGGTGCGAGATGTTGTATCTGGATCAGCCTGTTGAGACGAAAGTGAGCCTTTATGATGATTGCGACAATCTAATTTCCTCCGATATCGTCAAGTACGGATATGTTTTCCTGGAGGTTCCGGACCCGGATTTGTGGAGCGTGGAAAGCCCAAGCCTGTATACTCTTGTGCTGGAAACAGAACAGGAGACCATCACGGATTACATTGGCTTTCGTACCCTGGAAATCAGAGATAAGATCCTTTGGATGAATGGACAAAACATAAAGCTTCATGGTGTGAACCGTCATGACTCCGACCCTGTTACTGGGTTTACCGTGGATGCAGAGCAGATCATGAAAGATTTAACGATGATGAAACAGCACAATTTTAATGCGATCCGTTCTAGCCATTATCCCAATGTCCCTTATTTTTATCAGCTATGTGATAAGTATGGGTTTATGGTGATTGACGAGGCGGATATTGAGGCACATGGTCCCTACATGCTGTACTACGAAGAAGATACAGATGAGAACCGATTTAAAAGATGGAATGAACAAATCGCAGACCATCCCCAGTGGGAGGAAGCTATTTTGGACCGTGTGCAGCTTATGGTTCAGAGGGATAAGAACCGGCCCTGTATTATTATGTGGTCCATGGGCAATGAAAGCGCATATGGATGCAATTTTGAAAAAGCGCTGCGGTGGACAAAGGAATTTGACCCGGAGAGAATTACCCAATACGAAAGCGCACGATACAGGAATTATGATAAAGTATATGATTACTCCAACCTTGATTTGTACAGCAGGATGTATCCTGGGCCGGAGGAAATAGAAGCATATTTGAAAAAAGATGCAGACAAGCCCTTTCTCCTGGTGGAATACAGCCATGCTATGGGGAATGGCCCTGGAGATCTGGAAGATTATTTTCAGCTGATTCATAACCATGATATGGTGTGCGGCGGTTTTGTATGGGAGTGGTGCGATCACGCCGTTCATGCAGGAAAAGCAGAAAATGGGAAGACCAAATATTTATATGGGGGAGACTTTAGAGAAACGGTGCATGACGGCAATTTCTGTATGGACGGCCTTGTGTATCCAGACCGCAGGCCCCACACCGGATTGCTGGAATATAAAAATGTACACCGTCCTGCCAGGGTAGTTTCTTATGATAGCGGAGCAAAAGAATTGCGGATTCACAATTATCTGGATTTTACGGATTTAAAGGATTATGCGGTGATCAGCTATGAAGTGACCTGCGACGGGCTCTGTGTAGAGGAGGGGGAGCTTTGCCCCTGTTCGGTAGCGCCCCACAGTGAAGCAGTGATTCCCCTTTCTATTACCGTTCCAAGAACGGGAAGGGCATATGTAAGGATTACTTACAAGCGCCGCAAGGACTCCCCTCTGGTTCCGGCAGGATATGTACTGGGATTTGATGAAGTCTGCCTGGAAAATGAAGACGGGAGGAATCAGACTGCCGTGAAATGGCTGAATCAGGAAATCGATTGCGGCGCCTCTATGAATATAACGGAAACAGATGAGCGCGTGGTATTAAAGGGCAAAGACTTTGCCTACACTTATAGTAGGAAAACAGGGTTGTTTGAAACCATAAATTTTGCGGGCCGGGAATATTTAGACCGCCCCATGGAAATCAATCTTTGGCGGGCGCCTACAGATAATGACAGGTATCTAAAGGAAGCCTGGGAAAAAGCCCATTATAAAGAGGCTTCTGCCAGGGCTTATGATACGGTAGTAAAACAGACCAAGGAAGGGGCTGTGATTTCAACTACAATGTCTGTATTAGCCCCATCCGTACAGCGGATCATGGATATCAAGGCCGTTTGGAGGGTGGATCACAATGGAGGGATCAATATGACCCTGGGCGTAGAACGAAAAGAAGAATTCCCACAGCTGCCAAGGTTTGGGGTGCGTATGTTCCTAGACAAAAAATTAGAAGATGTTTCATACTACGGCTATGGCCCCGGGGAAAGTTACAGGGATAAGCACCGGGCGTCCGGCCATGGATTATACCGGGCGAAGGTGATAGAGCTGCATGAGGATTATCTTAGGCCCCAGGAAAACGGCAGCCATTTTGACTGTGATTACGTAGAGCTTACCGACGGCCAGTTCGGGATTGCAGCGGCGGCGGCCCGGGAGAGATTTTCCTTTAACGCTTCCGTTTATACCCAAGAGGAATTAGAAGAAAAAGCACATCATTTTGAATTGGAGCAGTCAGGGAGCACCGTACTTTGCCTTGATTATGCCCAAAATGGAATCGGCTCCAATAGCTGTGGGCCCAACCTGTTAGAGCAGTATCGTTTTGACGAAAAAAGATTTTGTTTTCAGCTGAAGCTGGCGCCGTTTGTAAAAGGATAAAGAACGAGGAGTGTGTGTTTTATGGAAGAAAAAAAGTATTTAAATTGGTACAACAAAGTGGGGTACGGTTCCGGGGATATTGCGGGAAATGTGGTATATGCGTTTCTGTCTTCCTTTGTAATGATTTATTTGACTAATACCATCGGCCTTTCCGCAGGCATTGTGGGAACCTTGATCGCAGTTTCCAAACTCTTTGACGGATTTACAGATATTTTCTTCGGCGCCATGATTGACAAGACCCACAGCAGGCTTGGAAAAGCCAGGCCCTGGATGTTGTATGGCTATATAGGCTGCGCCATTACCCTGGCTGCCATTTTTGCAGTTCCCACAAGCTGGGGCACTACGGCCCAGTATGCATGGTTTTTTATCGCTTACACCCTGCTGAACGGCGTTTTTTATACGGCCAATAACATTGCCTATTCCGCACTGACCTCCCTGGTAACCAGAAACAGCAAAGAGCGGGTGCAGATGGGATCCTGCAGGTTTATCTTCGCCTTTTCCACAAGCCTGCTGATTCAGTCGGTGACCGTTGGGTTTGTCGCCATGTGGGGCTCCGATGCAGCCGCCTGGAGGACGGTGGCTATCATCTATGCTGCAATAGGGCTTTTGGTGAATACCATTTCTGTATTTTCTGTGAAGGAGCTTTCCCAGGAGGAACAGTCCTCATATGAAAAGCAGCAGGAACCCCAGGAAGAAAAGTATACCCAAAGGGCACACCGTATGCCACACCCTTCGGCCGGGCAGCCAAGGTACGGTTTGATCACGGCTTTTCGCCTTCTGGCGTCCAATAAATATTATCTTATGATCTGCGGCGTTTATATTTTGCAGCAGCTTTATGGAGCCATGATCAACGCCGGGATTTATTACATGACTTATGTTCTGAAAAATGAAAATCTCTACGGCGTATTTTCCTGGGCAGTCAATATTCCTCTGATCATTGCCTTGGTTTTTACTCCTGCTCTTGTGGGAAAATGGAAAGGAATGTATAAGCTGAATCTGAGAGGCTATATGATTGCAGTAGTGGGCAGGGCCCTTGTGATCGTTGCCGGGTATATCGGAAGCATTCCCTTGATGCTGGCGTTTACAGCCATTGCAGCCCTGGGCCAGGGACCCTGGCAGGGAGATATGAACGCAGTGATCGCTTCCTGCAGTGAGTACACATTCTTGAAAACAGGAAAGCGGGTGGACGGGACCATGTATTCCTGTACCTCCCTGGGCGTCAAGCTTGGAGGCGGCCTTGGCACAGCCCTGGCAGGATGGCTGCTGGAGTTCAGCGGATTTAATGGAAAGCTGGCGGTTCAGCCGGATTCCTGTATTACGATGCTTCATGTGATGTATCTGTGGCTTCCTTTTGCCATTAACGTCATCATTATGCTGGTGCTTGCGGGAATGAATGTGGAAGAGGCCAACGAAAGGCTTCGGGCAAAAAATAGCGAAATGCTATAGGCGATATATGCGCTAAATGACTTCTTAATTACGAGATTTTCTCATGGTTAGTGAAGGACACATTTAAAGTTTTTTTCATAGGGAGAATCAATTTCAAGCGTATGCTGTAAAATGAGATACAGCAGATGTAAAAGGACAGGGCCGGAAGCTGTTATAGTTTCCGGCTCTGCCATATAAAGCTGTCTGTAATCCATATCAAGAAATTCAGCCGGGGCATGATCTTTGGATTTTCCAAACCTGATTCCAGTGTCAGTAATGCTATTGATAGAAATTTATCCAATGCCGCCAGACGTTTGGGGAATTTTTTATTAAATATCCGTTTCATTTCGTCCACATTCTGCTCACAGATTAATCCGTGGTTGGGACAAGAGGCTGCCTTCACATAAGCCTGATAGGGAACGCCGTTCGCACTCAATGCCGCAGATATGAGGACATTCGTATCAATCAGAACCCTCATTCGTTTTCATTCTCATTTCTCAATTCTTTTACAAGCGCCATAACATCATCGTCAGATGTGAGACCGATCCGATTCGCTTCGCCTGCCATTTCCCCCTGGAGCATCTGCATGGCATAGACAGCCGAATTAACGATACGGACAGTGCCACCCTCCACAATAAAAGAAATACGGTCTCCGCTTGCCACGCCAAGCACTTCACGGACATCTTTCGGAATTGTAACCTGTCCTTTTGCCATGACCTTTGCATTGTCAACAAA
>JAAVYA010000040.1 GCA_022790855.1 Lachnospiraceae bacterium
AATTGAAAAAATAACCGTCCACGAAGCTGTCAAGGGCGAGGACGGAAGCCGTGAGCAGGAAGTAGAAATCTACTACCGCTTCATCGGCAAAATCGACTGACCTTTCTTTTTTACCCAACAATATCTTTAATTAAGGGAAACGGGAAGTAGTTACCCAGATATAACACTCCTTCTCGCATTAGCAAGGTTATTAAAAACAAACCTCGACACCCTCCTGTCTTTCCAAGATGATTTAAGCGATGTAGAAATTGCTAATTTTGTAGAGGAAGTTGACAAAACTGTTCAAGAAAAAGGATATGAAACTGCTTTTCAAATGGCAATCACCAAAATTCGTGATTTTCCCACCTGTGAAAATCTGATGTATTCTGTGGTTATGTACTGAACTGGGGCACTGGTTCTCTATAGCATCCCAGAGCCAGAACGGTATGAAAAAGCGTTTGAGGCACTCTATAAACACTTGCCAACCAGTCAAAACCTTGAGATAAAGGGAATGGCTGTTAGTATGTTAATATCATACAGCCTAAATAGAAAAGATTTCTCTAAAGCAGAAGAACTCATCAACACTCTGCCGTCATCATCCATAGATCAAGAGGAACGCCTTGCTTTTCTTTATACAAAGCAAGAAAAGCACTTAGATGCACTCAAATCTACCTTAGCAGCAATGCATGAAAAATGGAACCCCAAAGAAAGCCCACTTTACAAGCATTTAAACAGTTCCGGAACGAGCGTTTTTTCAGAACGCCTGTTAGCTATGCTGCAAAATGAAATGGAAAATGGCAATGAATTTGCATTTTTGGAGAGTAACCAAAAGTATCAGCAGCTTTTGAAAGAAATAAGAAATCACAACAATATGGAATAGCAAAGTTGACTCCCACAAGCAAAATATTACCTTGACCACTTCTTCCCATCCATCATTTTTGACAGCACGAAGAAAAACGCTTTTCACTTCCTCGTTTGGAATAAAAACTTCACTTGTTTTATTATCATAAGCCAAATAACCCATATGAATCAACAGGGTTATTACATCATCTGCGGAATGAAACGAAGTAATGTCATTTTGAAAAGATTCTACCTCAATAGATCCCATAATGTTTTCTCATTTCCTCTAGCTTTTGATATTCTCCGATATGCATGAAGCGCATACAGTAAAACTTTCATATCCCCAAAATATTCTTTCACAAAAAAGTAGTCTTTCACATTCTTCTGTTTTAAATTTACTTTGCAATACTCACTAGGTTTCGAAAGAAGAATCCCCGAACTGTGGTGCAACACGGTTCGGGGATTTCATTTCTCATCAAATACATTCCAAAAAACGCCGAAACGCCTGCTGCCCCTGCTCGTCTCTCTTATAGACGCCCGCATGCTCCAGCACCTGGCAGAATACCAGGCCGATCTCTGCCTTAAGAATCTCCATGACTTTTTCTGAGGTCAACGTCTCCTTCTGCCCAAACGTCTCCGGATATTTGGCGATCACTCCTTCTGCCCAGTCCGCATGCTTTTCCAAACTCTCATTGGCCCGCAGATCCTCTCCCGATACCATAACATCGGCCAGATGCTCCATCTCTTCTTTCAGCCGTGCAGGCAGCACCGCCAGCCCCATAACCTCTATCAAGCCAATATTTTCCTTTTTAATATGATGCAGCTCGGCATGGGGATGATAGACGCCCAGGGGATGTTCCGGGGTGGTAATATTATTCCGGAGCACTAGATCCAGCTCATAATCCGTCCCACGCATTCTGGCAATGGGGGTGATGGTATTATGGGGCTCTCCCTCCGTCTCTGCATAAATAAATGCCTTCTCGTCGGTATATCCCCTCCAGGCTGTTAAAATCCGGTCTGCCAGGGCAATCACCCTTTCCCTGTCGCTTCCCTTCAGACGGATGACAGACATGGGCCATTTCACCGTTGCCGACTCCACGTCTTCAAATCCTTTTACGGTAAAGAAATGTTCCGCAGAAGCCTTTGCCATGGCAAATTCATAATTTCCTCCCTGGAAATGGTCGTGGCTTAAGATAGAGCCGCCCACAATGGGAAGGTCCGCGTTGGACCCCACAAAATAATGGGGGAACTGATCCACAAAATCAAACAGCTTGCAAAAAGTATCGTGCTCAATCTTCATGGGGATATGGCGGGAATTAAACACGATGCAGTGTTCATTATAATACACATAGGGAGAATACTGGAATCCCCATTTGCTGCCCTGGATGGTCACCGGAATGATCCTGTGGTTCTGCCTGGCGGGATGGTCAAGCCGCCCGGCATAGCCTTCGTTCTCCATGCAGAGCAGGCACTTGGGATAACCGCTTTGTTTCGCCAGCTTCGCTGCGGCAATGGCCTTGGGATCCTTCTCCGGCTTGGAGAGATTGATGGTCAAATCCAGCGTCCCGTATTCCGTCTCGGTCGTCCATTTTACATCTTTTTTGATACGGTAACGCCGGATGTAATCCGTATCCTGGCTGAATCGATAGTAAAAATCCGTGGCCTCCCGGGGAGACTTCTGATACAATTCTAGGAATTGCCCAATGACCTGGCTTGGCCTTGCCACCAGCTTTGACATCAGCTTTGTATCAAACAGATCCCGGTAGCCTACGGTATTTTCTTTTAAAATCCCCTGCTCATACGCATAGTCCATCAGTTCACCCAGCACCGGTTCCAGATCCACCTGGCTGTACTCTTCCCCCGGGTCTTCATATTCTTCGATCCCCAGGACCTCCAACAGGCTATTGATGGTATATGTGATATCTTCCTTTTGGATCAGCCCGCATTCCAGGCCATAGCTCACCAGTTTTTTGACCGCTTCATTTACCATAAGTCTTTCCTCCTTCTTCTATACCCGGATGCCGCCAAAGGGACGCACCTTTAACACATGGCAGGAGCCTTCCCCATATACTGCGTCAAGAGTTTTACGGTACTGCTCTACAAACCCGTCTTCCACAAATGCCTGTATGGTTCCTGCAAATCCTCCTCCATGTACCCGGCATACCCCGTGTCCCGGCAAGATGGAATCGCTGACTCCCAGTCCAATGGACACCGCCTGGTTTTGCACATCCTGATTGGTATACACATTTTGAAGGTATTGGAACGAAGAAGCGCCGGAGTCTCTCACCAGCTTTAAGAAATCTGCAAACCGGCCTTCCCGCAGAGCGGATACCTGATGCTCTACCCGACGGTTTTCTGCAAAAAAGTGCATACTCCGCAAAACAGGACGGTCGCCAAACCGTCTCCTGAGCCCCGGAAGCTCCCGGAAAAATTCTGCTTCCTCCACCTGCCGCAGCACTTCTTTTCCGAAGAAGGAAGCCACCTGCTTCATCTCCCTGGGCACCGCCGCATATTCACCGGTAAGATCCGCATGAGAGCCTTTCGTATCCGTAATGCAAAGGCTATGGCCGTAAGATGAGAAGTCCACATCCACCCGTTCTACCTCTGGATGGTCTTCCTCTTGAAAATCAATATGAATCAGGCCGCCCACGGAGCATGCCATCTGGTCCATCAGTCCGCAGGGCTTCCCAAAATACACATTTTCCGCAAACTGGGCCGCCTGTGCAATTTCCACCGGATCAATGGCCATATCATTGTACAATCCGGACAATATGGTTCCTACCAGCACTTCAAAGGCCGCGGAAGAGGAAAGGCCCGCCCCGCCCAGTACCTGGCTGGTCACATATGCCTCAAATCCTCCGATCTTATGGCCGCTTCTCTTCAATGCATACGCCATTCCCCGGATCAGTCCAATGGACGTACCCTCTTCCTTTTTGTTGGCTCCCAGGTTTGACAAATCCACCGTCAGCATAGGATACCCTTCCGAAAGCAGCCGGATTTTAAAATCCTCGGTTCCCCGTACTACTGCAACAGCGTCCAGGTTTACCGCCGCCGCCAGTACCTTCCCTCTTTGATGGTCCGTGTGGTTGCCCCCCACTTCACTTCTTCCCGGAGCGCTGTAAATCTTAGCTTCTCCCTCTCCGAAGAGCTCTTCAAATGATTCCATGGCTTTTCCATAGCGTTCTCTCTGAACAGGCAGCAATGCCAAATCCACGTAAATCTCCCCCAGCCGGCCGTCCAGCTTCCCGCTGCCAATCAGCTCCTTCCATTCCTTGGTCCTGTACATGATGCTTTGCACCTCGCCTTTCTTTATCTGCTTTTCAAGAATTCATATTCCCGGGCCGCATCTGCATCCTGGGGATAATCCTTCACATAAGCCTCCATCTTTTCCTTTGCTTTCTGGAATTCATGCAAATTCTCCAAAGCTATGATCTCATTTTTGCGAATCTCCTGTTCCTGCTCGTTCCCTTCCTCCTTAAGCGCCTCCTCAAACAAGTCTAAGGCTTCCTTATAGTCTCCCTCTTTCATCTTGTCAAAACCCTTGTCGCCTAAAGATTCCGTACTGCCCCTCTCCTGGCTCCCATAATTCTCATACAAACGGTTTGCCTGCTCTGTCTCTCCCTGGGCTTCCAGAAGCATGGCCATATATAAAACGGCCTCTTTATCTTCCATATTCATAGCTTTATCTAAATATGTCCTGGCGCTGTCATATTGCCCCAGCAAATAGCAGCTATAACCTTTTTCCCGATAATCGGAAGCCTCCGTTCCATTGATGCCCAACGCCTGGTTTAAAATAATTCCCGCCTTCTCTTCTTGGCCGGCATTTTGAAGATTCTCCCCGATGCGGTTGTGAAGCTTGATATTTTTCGGTTCCAGCTCCAACGCTTCCTGATAATCTTTTCCAGCCTTTTCGGCCTCCCCTTGGACCAGATACAACGTTCCCCTCAGATAGTAGGCGTCCACATTATCCTTATCATAATTGATCAATGCCGTACATGTTTCTATTGCGCCTTTTTCATCCCCGGATTTGTACTGACCGGCGGCCTTATAATAACAAATATCAATTTCTGGCTGACCGATCACGGCCAAAGATTGGTCCAGGGCATTCTGAAATAATTTCACTGCCTCTTCGTAAGACCCTTCTTTCATTTTCTCAATGCCCTGCTTCCGATAGGCCAATTCCTGTTCCAGGGATTGGGCCGACCTGCTCCCACATCCGGAACAAACTAGCAGCCCCAGGAGCACAAGGGGGAAAAAGACCCTGCATATCCCTTTTTTCTTCATCCACTTCCTCCATTTATGATACTTCCAGCAACTCTAAAAGCTCTTCTCTGTCCATACTGCCCAGCTGGCCTGTCTGGCCGCCGATCACCTGATCCGCCAGATCTTTTTTCTTTTCCTGAAGCTTTTGGATTTTTTCTTCTATGGTATTCTTGGCGATTAACCGGTACACCGTTACTTTTTTTGTCTGTCCAATCCGATGAGCACGGTCCGTAGCCTGATTCTGCACCGCCAGATTCCACCATGGGTCGTAATGAATCACCATATCCGCCCCGGTAAGATTCAGCCCTACTCCGCCGGCTTTCAGTGAAATCAAAAACACAGGCACATCCCCCTGGTTAAATTCCTTTACCAGTTCCAGCCGCTTTTCTTTGGAAGTGCTTCCGGTAATGGTAAAATAAGGAATTTTCAGCTTTTGTAACCCTTCCTGCAAAATCTCCAGCATGGAAGTAAACTGGGAAAATACCAGCATCCGGTGGCCGCCGTCTATGGCGCTTTGCACCAGATCCAAACACGCCTCCAGCTTTGCTGCTTCTCCATTATAGTCCTCAAAGCACAGGGAAGGGTGGCAGCAAATCTGACGGAGCCTAGTAAGTTCTGACAGAATTTGCAGCTTATTTTTACTGAATTCTTCCTCGTCCTGACGGGCAATGCTTTCCCTCAAATGCAGTACCTGTCCGTCATACAGCCTTTGCTGGGTGTTTCCAAACTGTACATAACGGCATTCTTCCAGTTTTTCCGGCAGATCCTTCAAAACGTCTTCTTTCTTTCTGCGCAGAATAAAGGGGGACGTCATTTTTTGCAGCCGTTCCATGGCCCCCTGGTCCTCATTTTTTACAATGGGAGTTTCCATTTCCCGTTTGAACACGTCATAACCATACAAAAATCCCGGCATCAAATAATCAAAAATACTCCACAGCTCGCTTAACCGATTTTCAATGGGCGTCCCGGTAAGGGCATACCGTATCTGGCTGCGTATGACCTTTACGGCTTTGGCTGCCGCAGTGGTATGGTTCTTGATATACTGAGCCTCATCAATGATCTCATACCGAAACTCCTTGTCTTCATAAAATGCAATGTCCCTCTTTAACAAGTCATAGGATGTAATCAGTAGATCAAAGTCCTGCCATGCCGCAATCTTATGTTTGCGCTCCTCCTGGGTCCCGGTTACCAAAGAGATGGACAACTCAGGCGCATACCGTGAGCATTCTTCTCCCCAGTTATATACAAGAGAAGCCGGAGCCACAATCAGGGAGGTTCCCTTTTCGCCCTCCTGCTTGGAGGCCAGCAATACGGCGATAGCCTGCAGCGTCTTTCCCAACCCCATATCGTCAGCCAAAATACCGCCGAACTTCCAATTCTCTAATGTGCGCAGCCATTTATATCCGTTTTTCTGGTAGGGGCGCATAATGCCGGAAAGGCTTTGGGGCTCCTCATAATCTGCATCCTTAATGGTCTTAAACCCTTTCACCACTTCCCTGAAATGGCTGTCACGCCTGCTGAGTACACTGTCATGCTCCTCCAGCATCTTATCCAAGTACAGCGTCCGGTACATGGGAAGGTGCATTTTCCCTTTGATCAACTCCTTGGGCTTTAAATGGGCGGCTTCTGCCAGCTCAGACAGCATCTCCAGGGACGGATCTTCCAGTTTTACAAAGGACCCATCCTTTAAACGAAAATATTTTTTCTTCTCCTGGTAACTGGAGAGGATCTCTAAAAGCTCCTCTCCCGAAATATCCTCCGTGGATATATCAAGCTCCAGCAGCCCGGAAGAGACGGAAACACCCACCGCAACCTTCATCGGCTTTACGTTGCGATGCTGAAGGAATCGTTTGGTACACCGCACCTCCCCGAATTCCATAAGCTTCTGGGCGCCGTTTTCCATCACCTGATAGACGAGCTCCTCCTCATCTCCGCAGTGAAGCTGGCTTCCTTCCTCATCCACCTGGGGGAACCACTGCATGGCCTGGTACAGGATCTCCTCCTCTCCTGCCTCATCCCGAAAAGGCTCAATATCCGACTCTTTGATCAGCCCGTCCAGAACGTCAAATTCCCGGGCTCCATACTGGGCGAAAACCCGGCAGAATGCATTTCCCTCCCGCACATCCAGGTAAAAAACATACTGCACCTGAGGCGGCAGGTAGGAACGGATCAGTTCCGGATCTTCTTCCTTCACCTCCGTAATCTCCGAAAGCGCCGGCAGAACTTTGTAATAAAATTCCGCCAGGTTGTTCCTTCCTACCTGAAAAGAAAATACATCTCCCCCGGATACCGCCGCCAAAGGCTCAATCTGGTCCAGAAATTCCCGCTCCACCTGGTTCAAATACCCGTCCTCTATGTAATAAGCCGTATCTGTCCCTGCATACATCGCCGGAAGGTTCCCTGAGACATGGATGCCGTGAAAATCTTCCTCATTCAGATATTCTCCCTGGATCTGCATCTTTACCTTGGGATTGCGCTTTGCACAAGCCAGGGTCTGCTTCTTTTTCTCCCAGGAGTCTTTGTCGTCAAATTCTACCCGCTCTTCCCCGATCTGCCGGTAAAATTCATCCAGCCTCCATCCGAACAAGCTTAATTCGCTGCCCACGTCCGATTTCTTGCTGGTATAATAATACCTGCTTCTCTCCTGGAGCCTTTGCTGAAATTCTTCCTCTTCCCGCACGATCTGATTGATAAAACGAATCCATTCCCTGCCTTTGGGCGTAAAGTTCTCCAGGCTATGGTTAAATTGAGTGTTGGAGCCATAAGTCCCCATGGCGCCCTCTTTGACGTTCCTGCAAAATTCTCCCAGCTTTTTTACAATAAAAAGCTTCCCGGTTCCTATTTTGAAGGCTACGGTCAGTTTGCCGTCTTTTCTGGTAAGCCGTGGAACGAAGCGCAGGCTCTCCTCTTTTCCCATAACGTCCGCCGCCATCCGCTTCACCCGCTTTTTCTGGTAACCATTGATCAGCCTGACTCCCTTCAGATCCGTAGCATCTCCAATATTGTTGTTCTTCAGATATTCCGTCAATAAAAGCAAAAGCCCCGCCTTATAAGGACAGCTTGTCTTATTTCCACGCCAGGAAGCATAATAGTCCTTGCGGCATGCGGGGCAGCCGCATACTGTTTCTTTTACCTCCGTCCGGGAAAAAGCAATGCGTACCGAAAACCATCCTTTTTTACCTTCGCCCATGCCCTGTACTTCCCCCAGAAGCTCTCCCCGGTAGGGTTCATAGCCTCCCAGTACCTGCTTCATACGGAGGTTTCCCTGACGGGCCAAACGTTCTCCTTCTTTGTATACTTTTCTGGAAATATCTATGGAGTTTAAAATACTGGGCCCGTCAAAATACCGGTATTCTTCCAGCTTTTTCAGATTCTCGTTTCTAAGCTCCTGCTCTCCCGGGGTATCCTCCGTCCAGGCTTCCCCCAAAAGCTCATACTCCTGCTCCTGCTGTTTTTGCATCTTTTTATTCTCCTACTTCCTTTGTGGCAACCACATCTGCCCCGGTGCCTGCAATATCCGCCACGATCACATCTCCGATTTTCACCGGCGCTTTGGCCTCTATCTCCTTTAATGCTTTCATACATGCCCCAATCATATCTTTCGGAATATCTTTACTGGTCTTAACGGAGACCACAGGATGTTGTCCGCCCCGCACCCTTACGGTACTGGTTACTATCCTGGTAGGATTTGTCACTTCTTTCCTGGCATATGCATCTCCCCTTTTACAGGTATTTCCTGTTACAGCCGTCACATGACCGTCCTCTAATTCTACGGACATAAGGCAGCCCATGGGGCACCCGATACAGATCAATTCTTTTCGCTCCATCTCTTATGCCTCCTCCAATGTGATCCTGATTTCCCCTCCGCCAGGACAGTCCGAAATCCAATTTAGATCGAAGTTCAGTTCTTCCATTTCTCCCGGAGCCATAATCTGGCGTTTTTTATGGATCAGCCGCCTGCCATTTAAATAAACCGAAATAAAGTGGTTTTTATAAACATCTCCTACCCTAAACCGTATGGTCTGCTGCTGTCTCTTTCCATCATAACGAATCGAGGACGGCACCGTGTAGCGCACTCCTCCCTGGGCCTTTACTTGGAAATTGGGCCCCTCTTTTTTCAGGGAGCATCCCCCCAGCACATATTCCGCCGCGCTCTCTCCCGCACTGGCGGCTTCCTGGGAGACAAAATCCACCAGGTCATGGACATGCAGCACATTTCCGCAGGCAAAAACACCTTCTACGCTGGTCTGGAAGCTTTCATTGACCACCGGCCCTAAGGTCACCGGATTCATTAATACCCCTATGCCTTTGGAAAGCTCATTTTCCGGAACCAGCCCGCAGGACAGCAGCAGCGTATCGCAGGCATACGTCTCCTCCGTACCGGGAATGGGATTGCGGTTCTCATCCACCTTCGCCAATGTAACCCCTGTTACCCGTTCTTTCCCCTGAATATCCACTACCGTATGGCTTAATTTCAGAGGAATTCCGTAATCATTGAGACACTGCACAATATTTCGTTTTAAGCCGCCAGAATAGGGCAAAAGCTCCGCCACAACTTTTACTTTGGCCCCTTCTAAGGTCATACGCCGGGCCATGATCAAACCGATATCCCCGGATCCTAAGATTACCACTTCCCGTCCCGGCAGATATCCTTCTATATTTACTAATCGTTGGGCCGTCCCTGCAGAGAAAATCCCCGCCGGGCGGTATCCCGGGATATTTAAGGCTCCTCTGGGCCGCTCTCGGCACCCCATAGCCAAAATCACCGCTTTTGCAGAAATCTGAAACAGCCCTTCTTCGGAATTCATGGCAGTCACCACTTGATCCGGTGAGATATCCATCACCATGGTATTCAAAAGAAATGCGATTCCTTCTTGTTTCACCTGGGCAGCGAACCGCGCGGCATACTCCGGGCCAGTCAGCTCTTCCTGAAAGGTATGCAGTCCGAACCCGTTATGGATGCATTGATTTAGAATGCCTCCCAGCTCCCTGTCCCGTTCCAAGATCAAGATACTGCGGACGCCTTTCTTTTTTGCAGCAAGAGCGGCTGCCAGCCCTGCAGGGCCTCCGCCTACAATTACAATATCATATGACTCCATCTGCTTTCCCTCCTACAGTCTGTCTTTATTTCGGCCCTGGATGATCCTGGAGGTCCCGCCGGACTTGGTTACGTCTTCCATGGGAATCTTGCGTTCCCGGGAAAGGATCTCCATCACCCTGGGAGAACAGAATCCCGACTGGCACCGCCCCATTCCCGCACGGGTTCTGCGTTTCACGCCATCTAAGGATTTTGCCCCCAGGGGACGGTTTATGGCGTCTATGATCTCTCCTTCTGTAATCATTTCGCAGCGGCAGACAATGGTTCCGTAGGCCGGCTGTTCTTGGATCAGGCGGATGCGGTCTTGCTCTTCCATCCCGGCAGGATTAAGGATCCCTTTCCGTTCCGGGACAAAATCCTCCCGCTCTACAAGCTGTAACTGGTCTGCGACCAGGCCGGCTACCATTTTTCCAATGGCCGGGGCGCTGGTAAGCCCTGGCGATTCTATCCCTGCACAATCAAGAAAGCCTTTGGCGTCCGATACTTCTCCGATGATAAATTCTCCCCCGTCTTCATGGGCGCGAAGTCCCGCAAAGGAGGTAATCACTTGATTCATAGGCAGGCCCGGAACGCTTCTTTTCGCCTTCTGGATCAGCTCCTTTAACTCTGCGCCGGTAGTGTTGTTCCCCTCCTTATCCTCCACATCCAGTGCGGTTGGGCCAACCATCAGATTCCCGTGGACCGTAGGCGTCACCAATACCCCTTTTCCATAAGCGCCGGGAAGCTGGAACACCGTATGACCAACCAGGCCCGGACGGCTTTTGTCCAGCAGGCAATATGCCCCTCTCCGGGGAGTGATATGGATTTTTTCTTCACTTACCATATTATGGAACACATCTGCATAGACTCCCGCCGCATTGATCACATAATCAGCCGCAAAGCTTTCGCCCCCCGCTGTTATGCGGTAGCGGCCCATTCCATCGTTTTGCCCTGTTTTCTCTATTTTTGTTACTGTTTGGTCAAAAAAGAACTCCACCCCGTTCTGGTATGCATTCTCAGCCAATGCGATCGTCATTCCAAAGGGGCATACGATCCCTCCTGTGGGAGCATACAATGCCGCCACCGCCTCATCAGAAACCATAGGCTCATGTTTTTGTAATTCCTCTTTGCCCAGAAGCTCCAGGCCCTCCACTCCGTTGGCCTGTCCCCGCTGCAGCAGCTTTTTCAGCTTCGGCTCATCTTCCTTGTGAAAACATAACACCAGAGAACCGTTTCTGTAAAAAGGAAAATCCAGTTCTTTGGACAGTTCCTCCATCATACGGTTTCCTTCCACATTCAGCTTTGCTTTCAAAGTACCGCTTTCGGCGTCGAATCCGGCATGGACGATGCCGCTGTTGGCTTTGGATGTGCCACAGCAGACGTCCTCTTCTTTTTCCAGCACCCCGATTTTCAGGGGATAGCGGGACAGCTCCCGGGCAACAGCGCAGCCCACCACGCCTGCCCCGATTATGATAACATCGTATTTCATGGCTTCTTCTCCTTATACCGACTCTTTGGCCCATCCAAAGGCACAGGATACGGCTCTGTTCCAGCCTTTTATGCGCCGCTGCCGTTCTTCCTCTGAAATCCTGGGTTCAAATCTTGCATCAATGGCCCAGTTTTTTACCACATCTTCTTTATCCTGCCAATAGCCCACGGCCAATCCCGCCAGGTAAGCGGCTCCCATTGCGGTTGTCTCCACGCAGCGGGGCCGGTGCACCGGAGCGTTGATAATATCCGCCTGGGCCTGCATCAAAAATCCATTGGCGCTGGCCCCGCCGTCCACTTTTAAGGCCGCCAGCCCTATGCCGGAATCGGCCCGCATAGCCGTCAGCACATCGTTGGTCTGATAGGCAATGGATTCCAGGGTTGCCCGGACAATGTGATATTTATTGACACCCCGGGTCAAGCCTACGATCGTGCCTCTTGCATATTGATCCCAATGGGGCGCTCCCAATCCCGTAAAGGCCGGAACCACATAACAGCCATTGGTATCCGCCACCTTTGACGCCATCTCCTGGGAATCTGCAGCAGAATCAATAAAATTCAGCTCGTCCCGCAGCCACTGGATAGCCGCCCCAGCCACAAAAATAGAGCCTTCCAGGGCGTAAGTAACTGTACCGTCCAATCCCCAGGCAATGGTGGTCACCAGGCCGTTGTTGGAAAATACCGGCCGCTCACCGGTATTCATCAGCAAAAAGCAGCCTGTTCCGTACGTATTTTTTGCCTCTCCCGGCTGGAAACAGGTCTGGCCAAACA
Organism: Lachnospiraceae bacterium; assembly: GCA_022790855.1. GTDB lineage: Bacteria > Bacillota > Clostridia > Lachnospirales > Lachnospiraceae > 14-2. Next base: position 12,419 of record JAAVYA010000040.1, read on the forward strand.
ACGCCGCCTGCTGGTCTCCTGCCGCTCCTCCAATGGGAATGGGCTTCCCAAAAAAGGACGCGTCTGTCATGCCATACTGATAACTGCTGGGCACAGGTTCTGGCAACATGGACTCAGGGATATCCAGTTCCTTCAAAATCTCCGGATCCCAGCACAGATTATTGATATTAAACAACATGGTGCGGGAAGCATTGGAGTAATCCGTCACGTGCACCTTCCCCCGGGTCAGCTTCCAAATCAGCCACGTCTCCACCGTGCCAAACAAAAGCTCTCCCAAAAGCGCCCGCTCTCTGGCTCCTTCTACATGGTCTAGGATCCATTTCAGCTTTGTTCCGGAAAAATATGCGTCGATCACAAGCCCTGTCTTTTTTCGGAATACTTCCGTCAGTCCTTTTTGTTTCAAAGAATCGCAGTATTCGGATGTTCTCCGGCACTGCCAGACAATGGCGGGACCCACCGGCTCTCCGGTATATTTATCCCATACGATCGTTGTTTCCCGCTGATTTGTAATGCCAATGGCGACAATATCCCCAGCGGATGCACCGATCTTTTGCATTGCTTCCACCGCGACGCCAAGCTGGGTAGACCAAATCTCATTGGCGTCATGCTCCACCCAGCCAGGTTTGGGAAAATACTGGGTAAATTCCTTTTGGGCCGCGCTGCACATTTCCCCTTTTTCATTGAATAAAATACATCGGTTGCTGGTGGTCCCGGCATCCAATGCCATAATATACTTTGCCATAGCGTCTCCTCCTGTCTTGATTTTCCGTCTTTTCTATGAAAATTATACAAAAACCCCGTTTCTTTTTTGTATAGAATTACTTTCACTTTATTTTTACTTTTTCTTGAAAATTCGGTATACTATGGTGTGTTCATCCCTAAAAGTATCTCCTATTTAGAACTCACAGAAGCTTCGGAAAGGATATTTCATGCGTATATGGTTTAAAATTTTTAAAAACAACCGTTTGAAACGTGATACCGTCATCGAAAATACAAACGACGACACTAGAACTCATAAAATATTCCAGGCCCTCGACCAGGTCTGCTATGAATTCGATCTTGGAAAACCGATCTGGCTGGATGCTACAATAAATGAATTTAAGCGTTTTAGCAAGGCACGGTTTTACCAGGATAATTTTATCGAGGAAATCCCCTTTGATTATTTAGAGATCCATGTAATTGAAGAGGATTAGCGTAACTGTTCTGTTTATTTTTTTTGAGCCATAGAGCCCCTTGCCTATGGCTCTTATTTCTGTTCTCGTTCAGCGCTTATTCATAAATCCCTTTCAGTCTATTCTCTATATCTGAAGCAGTATACAGCACATCTGTTACGATTACTCTATTCCCTCTAATAACATAAAACACAGAATAATTACCTACTAACATTCTACGAATTCCTTTTGTGTGCTCCGGTTCTGAATCCATAATATGAAAACGCTCTGGAAACGTATCAAGCTTTAATATTTCATCCGCTATTCTACTGTATTGCCCTATCACATTTTCCGGTGCATGTAATATAAATCAGCATTAATTGTATCTGGCGCTTTTGGCAAAGTTACTGCGAAAGGAATTCCACCTGTTAGAAAAATCTGATTCAAATACATATCTATAGCGGTAGACATAGGAACACCTAATTTTGACAGAACTTCTTCTGCACGTTCCTTCACAGTAGGATTTACCCGTAAATTTAATGTTGCTGTTTTTTCCATATGGTAACACCTCCTACATCTTCAATTGTAATGTATTTGTCGTTACATTTCAAGCAGTTTCTTATTTATAAAACTCTCATAACAGGAAAATCGGTTACTTTTCAATAAAAAACACTTTGTTATACGCATCGCATTTATACGTATAGTGTAGTATTATAATAGTGCAAGGAGGTATCAATTATGTTATCAATGTATCCAGCTTGCTTTTTCAAAGAAGAAAATGGTTATTCTGTTATCTCCCCTGATTTAGACCTGGCCACCCGCGGTGATACTATGGATGAAGCTATGGCTATGGCTGTAGATTGCCTGGCGGGACGTCTCCACTGGCTTAAGCAGGATGGAGATCCAATTCCACAACCATCACCGATGAACGCCATCAATCTGGCCGCAATTTCAAAAGAACTGGAAATTGAACCCCAGGAGGCTTTTGTCAATATGGTCTCGGTAGATGTGGCGGCTTATGCAAAAGAGCACTTCAACAAATCTGTCCGAAAAACGCTCACCATCCCGGCATGGCTGAATACGGCCGCTTTGGAAATGGACATTAACTTTTCACAGGTATTGCAAGAGGCACTGTTGGCAAAGGTGCGGGCACGATAATTTCAGACACAGCGAGAATAAATCATTTCTCACCGCCTCTGCCGCTTCACCTCATACATCAGCAAAGCGGCCGCTATCGCTGCATTCAATGACTCCACATTTCCTTCCATCGGAATACGGATGTACGCATCCGCCAGGGAAGCAAGCTCCGGTGTCAAACCGTTGCCTTCATTTCCAATTAAAAAGGCGCAGCCTAACCTGTAATCCATCTGGTCATAACACGCGCGTCCGTCCAAGTGAGCGGCATAAACCTGAATCCCGCTTTCTTTCAGCTGCCGGACTGCTGCTTGTAAGTCATCTGCAATATAAAAAGGTACGCGAAATATGGATCCCATGGTAGAGCGAATGACTTTTGGATGGAATAAGTCCACCGTAGTACGATTCATTAAAATACCGCTGATTCCGGCTCCTTCTCCGGTACGCAGGATAGTGCCCAGGTTTCCGGGGTCTTGAATACTTTCCAATACCAGAAGATGAGGGGCCGCTCCCTCTTTTCCCGTCTGGGAAAAAGCCCCATATAAATCCCCTAAGGTATAAGAGGGCATCTTTACAATAGCCAGAATCCCCTGGGGGGTCTTTGTATCGCTGACTGATTTTAAAATGCTGTCGGAAACGGTCTCATAGCTGCAGCCAAGCATTTTTAATTTGTGCTCAGCATCCGGATCCTGGAGAAAGCTTTCTGAAACATACAGGCTTACCAATTGTTCTTTGGGAACTTCAAAGACCATTTTGGGGCCTTCCACCACAAAAACCCGCTGTTTGCAGCGGGCTTTTGATTTTTTCTGTAATTGTACGATCTCCTTCATCTGCTGATTGCCGGTACTGGTGATCATAAAAGCTCCTCTCTTACTAAATAGACAGGCTCCGGCAAATCTGATACTGATATTCAGAGATTCCTTTCTTCATGGACAATGCCTCGTCAATATCAAAATCCACATAGCCGCCATTTAAGTAACCTACCACCCGATTCGTCTTGCCTTCGCAAAGAAGATCAACCGCCAAAGCGCCCATGGTAGAAGCATATACCCTGTCCTTACAAGTGGGGCTTCCTCCCCGCTGCATATGACCCAGAATGGTCGCTCTGGTCTCCATACCGGTGGCAGCCTCTATCCGCTTGGCCATACTGGTGGAATGTCCGATCCCTTCTGCATTGATGATAATATGGTGCTTCTTGCCGCGCTTGCGGTTCTCAATAATATGGTTTACTAATTTCTGCTCATCATAGTCGTATTTCTCCGGCAGCAAAATATCTTCGGCGCCGTTGGCAATGCCGCACCACAGGGCAATGTAACCGGCGTCCCGGCCCATAACCTCAATGATGGAACATCTCTCATGGGATGTAGAGGTATCCCGCACCTTGTCGATGGCTTCCATAGCTGTATTCACCGCCGTATCAAACCCGATGGTATATTCCGTACATGCGATATCCAAATCAATCGTTCCCGGAAGGCCGATGGTATTGATCCCCTGCTCCGCCAGACGCTGGGCTCCCCGAAAGGAACCGTCCCCGCCAATGATCACCAGTCCTTCAATGCCATGATCTCTGCAAATCTGAGCTGCCCTCTGCTGCACTTCGGGTTCTTTGAATTCCAGGCAGCGGGCCGTCTGGAGAATCGTACCGCCCCGCTGAATTATATCTGAAACGTGCCATGCTTCCATATCTTCAATCTCTTCCTGAAGCAGGCCCGCATATCCTCTCTTAATACCTTTTACTTTCTTGCCCTTTGCGATCGCCTGACGCACCACCGCACGGATTGCGGCATTCATGCCCGGGGCGTCCCCGCCGCTGGTTAATACGCCGATTGTATGAATCTCTTTCGCCATCTTTCATACCTCCTGTTTTTCACGTTCATTCTTATCCATTTTAATATCTTTTGGACGGGTTTTCAATGCATTTTTCCACAACTTTTACATTTTTTTCCCCTAAATACTTAGTTAAAATGTTGACAATCTCTCTGTCTGCCCGGACGTTCCGGCTGGGGGGCAATCGTTTCATCTGTTTTGTCCCCGAAATATATACCACAACCCCATCCTGGCCGTCGGAATTTTTCAAAAGCTCTAACAGCTCTCCTTCCTGATCTGCATAACCTTCTATGGTATCAAACTGAAGCCAAAGCTCCTTTTTCGTATCGTCAAAAGAATACATACGTTCACAGATCAGCTTGCTGTTCTTTTCCTCCTCCCCGGAAACACGGCCCTTTACAAATACTTTATTGTCAATTTCCAATAATTTGCTGTTTTTCTCATAATCCCTTGGAAAAAGAATGATCTCCAAGGTTCCCACCAAATCTTCCAGGGTAATAAAGGCCATGGTTTTATTGTCCCTGGTATATTTGATGGTCTTATCCACGATCATGCCACCTACCATGGCGGATTCTCCATCCATGGCTTTGGCGCATTTACTTTCTTCATCCCAGAGAAAATCTGTGGTCACCCGGGTAATATTTTTCCGCCATTTTTCTTCATATTCTTCCAGGGGATGCCCGCTGATATATACTCCCAGCACCTCTTTTTCAAAGGCAAGCATGGTCTCTCTGGCATACTCTCCCACATCCGGCATTTTCACTTCAAATTCCTTTTTATGGCTTTCATCCGCCAGATCGAATAAGGTCATCTGACCCGCCATGGTATTCTTTTTTTCCTGGGCAATGCCATCCAAGAGAGAAGCATAGATCATCATAAACTGTTTTCTGGTTCCCCCCAGGCCGTCTAAAGCGCCGGATTTGATAAAGTTTTCGATAATGCGCTTATTCAGCTCTTTGTCCACCATACGGGTAAGAAAATCCTTTAGGTTTTTAAACCTTCCATGCTCCTTCCGCTCCTGGCATAGCTTTTCAATGCAAATGCCGCTGACGCTTTTGATGGCGGCAAGTCCATAGCGGATCCCATGTTCGGTTACGGAAAAAATACTCTCTCCCTCGTTTACATCGGGAGGCAGCACTTGAATGCCCATTTTCTGGCAAGTAAGAATATACTCGGATACTTTGCTGGAATGGTCGATCACCGACGTCATCAAGGCCGCCATATATTCCACCGGATAATAGTATTTCAAAAATGCCGTCTGGTACGACACCACCGCGTAAGCCGCCGCGTGGGATTTATTAAAAGCGTATTTGGCAAAATCAATCATTTCATCGTAAATTTTATTGGCGATTTTTTCATCAATCCCTTTGGCCACGCAGCCAGGAACCCCCTCCTTGGGATTGCCGTATACAAAATTCTGCCGTTCCTTTTCCATAACAGAGCCTTTTTTCTTGGACATAGCCCGGCGCAGAAGATCGCTGCGCCCCATGGTATAACCGGCCAGATCCCGTACGATTTGCATGACCTGTTCCTGATATACAATACAGCCATAGGTAGGCGCAAGAATCGGCTCCAGCTGAGGACAGTCGTAAGTAATGGCCGCCTGGCTGTTTTTTCCTCTGATGTAAGCGGGAATAAAATCCATGGGGCCGGGACGGAACAGTGCAATCCCCGCAATGATATCCTCCAGGCTCTGGGGCTTTAACTCCTTCATAAAATTTCTCATTCCGGCGCTTTCCAATTGGAATACTCCCTCTGTCCGTCCGGTTCCCAGGGTATCATAAACAGCCTTGTCGTTATAATCAATGGCGTCTATATCAAAATCCGGCGTTTTATCCTGTTGGATCAAATGTACTGCATTCTGGATCACCGTAAGGTTTCGAAGGCCCAAAAAATCCATTTTTAAAAGTCCCAATTCTTCTAAGGTCGTCATGGTAAACTGGGTAACGATGGAACCATCGGAAGCCCTGGAGAGGGGCACGTACTCATCAATGGATCTCCGACCGATCACCACGCCGGCCGCATGCATGGAGGTATGGCGTGGAAGCCCTTCCAGACGTTTCGACATATCGATCAGCTTATGCACCGTCTCATCATTTTCATACATGCTGCGAAGCTGGGGATTCATTTCCAGCGCCTTATCAATTGTTATGCCCAACTCATTGGGAATCTGCTTGGCAATCCCGTCCACAAACGCATAGGGTAAATCCATAACACGCCCTACGTCTCTGGTAACGCCCCGCGCCGCCAGCGTACCGAAGGTCACAATCTGCACCACCCGGTCTTTGCCATACTTGTCCACTACATAGTCAATGACCTCCTGGCGGCGCTCCACACAGAAATCAATATCAATATCCGGCATGGACACCCGCTCGGGATTCAGGAACCGTTCAAACAGCAAATTGTATCGAATGGGGTCAATATTGGTAATCTCCAATGTATAAGACACCAGGCTTCCGGCGGCGCTTCCCCGGCCAGGGCCTACAGCAATGCCCTGGGACCTGGCATAGCTGAGAAAATCCCATACGATCAGAAAGTAATCCACATACCCCATATTCTTTATCACCTGCAGCTCATACTCCAACTGCTCCAAATGCTGCTCATACTCCTTAGGATAACGGACTTTTAATCCTTCATGGCAAAGCTTATTCAGATATTCCCAGGAGGTAGTCCCCTGGGGGACGTCAAACTTCGGCAGCTTGGTCACGCCGAATTCTATTTCCACATGGCAGCGGTCCGCAATTCTCTGGGTATTCTCCAAAGCCTCCAGAGCGTAGGGGAACAGGCCGCGCATCTCTTCTTCGGATTTGACGTAATACTGCCCGCCCTCGTAGCGCATACGGTTCTCATCGGAAAGCTTTTTTCCGGTCTGAAGACAAAGGAGGATATCATGGGGCTCCACGTCCGTGTCGTAAGTATAATGCACATCGTTGGTGGCCACCAATCCAATGCCCGTCTCCTGGCTTAAGCGGAGAAGCTGCTGGTTCACATTCCGCTGTTGGGGGATTCCATGATCCTGCAGTTCCAGAAAGTAATTGCCCGCTCCGAAGATCTCCTGATGCTTTAAGGCTGCCGCTTTGGCCTCCTCATAGGCGCCCCTGGCCAGAAGCTTCGGCACTTCTCCCGCCAAACAGGCGCTTAGGGCGATAATGCCTTCATGGTATTCTTCCAATACCTCCTGGTCTACCCGAGGCCTGTAGTAATAGCCGTCCACAAATCCCTTGGACACAATTTTCATCAGATTGGCATACCCTTTGTCATTTTCCGCCAAAAGCACCAGGTGATAGTAACGGTCCTCCCCCTCCACCCGTTCCCGGTCAAACCGGGAGCCGGGAGCCACATAGACCTCGCTGCCAAGAATCGGATTGATGCCCGCCTCCTTTGCGGCCCGGTAAAAGTCGATAATGCCGTACATGACCCCATGGTCGGTGATAGCCGCCGCCGTCATGCCAAGCTCCTTGACTCTTTCCACATATTCTTTGATTTTATTGGAACCATCCAGCAGGCTGTATTCCGTGTGGACGTGCAGATGTGCAAATGCCATGATTGTTTACGCTCCTATTTCTGCAATATCTTTTCAATCTCCGCCAACAGCTTATCCTTCACCGGAGGCTTTAAAAAATACCCCGCCGGCTTTAACTTGATAACCGCCTCAATATTGGCCCTGTCATTGATGGCCGTCAAAAAAACCACCGGAATATCTTTCATCTCCTCGTCCGCCCGTATCATTTCCAGAGTCATCCTCCCATCGCAGACAGGCATTTCATAATCCAGCAAAATCAAATCCGGGCGTTTCTTTCCAATGGAGGTCATGGCCTGGGCGCCGGAAATCGCCAAAGCAACCTCATAATACTCCTCCAGCATGGCCTTCATCGTCCGCAGTGCAGTTCCATTGTCATCCACCACCAGGATCCGTTTTTTTCCTGTCTGCTCCTTCTTTTCTTCCTGGGCATCCTTTTTGACCTCGTTCTCATCCAGGGCAAGCCTCCTGCAGACAGCCTGCATGATCGCCGTATTTTCCACGGGGCGGATCAGATTCTCAAACTGGCCGTCTTCGTAATATTTAAAAAACGTACTGCTCTCTTCCTTCGTCCCAATGGTTAAAACGGGCGTCTTGTTATACTGGCTACTCAACATGTAAAATATAGATGTATCAATATCATAGGCTCCGATCAGGCTGATGAGCACCAAATCCGGGTTTACAATTTTCATCATCCCTTCTAATACCCCCGCGTTCTCGGAGCAAAGCTGCACATGGAAATAGCGGGACAAAAACTGACTCGTTTCTTTCACCACACTGTTAAGCTTCCCGATCAATAAAATTTTTCTCATTTCCTCCTCCTTTATTTCTGAAGCAGCTGCTTCAACTGCTCCATCAACAGTTCCCCAAAACGGTCTGCCTCCTCCGGATCCAGATTCGTTACCGCATCTGCAAGCTTTTGAAGATTCTCTTTCATCTCATCCGGATATTCATACTCTTTCAATTGTGCCACCAACTGATCCGCCTGGTCAATATCCATCTCCTGCATACTGAACCGTACCATTTCCACAAGGGCTTGTACCATCGAAACATCTGTAAGCTGTTTTTTAGCCGACGTCCCTAATCCAAATACTCCCTGCAATTTCTGGCGGTAACTGCGCCACTCTTCCAAAAAGGAAGGCGTTATGGACAAAACTACTTCTATTTTACCATCTCTTGCCGCAAATTCCAATAGTTTTGCAACACCGGATAACGGCATAATCCCCACTGTCGCCGCAAGGCTCTTCATCGCATGTACCTGAATACGGTAACGGTCCAGCTGCTCCGGCTCAAGAATCCGCCCAAAGGCTTCCTCCAAATGGTTCGCTGCGGAATCAATCTGTTCATAAAACTCCTTCACCGTATATTCCAGCAGTTCCATATCCGGCAGATGCAGCCAGGCATACTGCCAGTCCAGGCCGTCTATTTGCGGAAGCTCCTCCAGCTTCTCATCGCAAGAGCCAGTATCCTTCTGTCCCTCTGATTCCGCCGTTACCGGAATCTCTGCCTCCTGCTGCAGCTCCTCCGGAAGCATTTTACGAATCATGGCTTCCAACTTCTCAGGAACCACAGGCTTAGAAAGAAAATCATCAAACCCTTCCGCCAAATATTTCTCCTTTGCCCCCGATACTGCATTGGCGGTCAGCACCACAATAGGCGTATCCTGACACGGGAAGTCCGTGAATTCTTTTATGTAATGAAGGGTTTCCACTCCGTCCATCTCCGGCATCATATGGTCAAGAAAAATCAAATCGTAATGATTCCTCTGCACCAGTTCCAAACATTCTGCCCCTCCTGCTGCGTCCGTCACCTGAATCTGGGTCTCCTTCAACAGATTCCTAAGCACTTTGCGGTTTACGGCATTATCGTCCACCACCAGCAGCTTTGCATCCGGCGCACAGAATTTTGAAGTATAATTATAATCCTCCGCAATCTGGCGCACTCTGGTTTCAAAATCCCCGATAGGGGTATCGTCTACTACCTTCTGTTCCAGGTCAAAATAGAATTTGGATCCTTTTCCATAGACGCTTTCCACCTGCAGCTTGCTGCCTAAAAGCCCCAAAAGCTGTATGGTAATATTCATGCCCAATCCGCTGCCTTCGATATTACGGTTCCTGTCTTCTTCAATCCGCTCAAACTCCGCAGAAAGCTTGGGCAAATCCTCTTCCTTGATCCCAATGCCCGTATCCTCCACTTCAAACGAAAGAATCGCCATATCATTTTTTCTGCGGCTTTGCACCCGCAGCCATACCGTTCCTTCATGAGTATATTTTACCGCATTGGTGAGGATATTGGTCAATACCTGGCGGATCCGCACATCATCCCCATAGAGCCGAGCTGGAATATTACGGTCAATCTCCACTTCCAGCTTCAGGTTCTTATGCTCCGCCCGCTGGGCAGTCATATTTGCCAGGTCATGAATCATACTGCTGATATCATATTCTACCGGAACAATCTCCATTTTGCCGGATTCAATCTTGGAAAAATCCAGAATATCATTGATCAGGGATAAAAGCGTCTGTCCCGCCGTATAAATATCCATGGCATATTCCTTAATGGCCTGCTCCTTGGATTCTCTGAGAATCATCTCATCCATGCCCAGCACCGCATTGATAGGCGTCCGGATCTCATGGGACATATGGGCCAGGAATTTTCCTTTCGCTTCATTGGCTGCCAAAGCTTCCCGCCTTGCCCCGTCCGCATCTTTCTTTGCCTGTGCGAGCTGCATATTCTGCTGCTGAGCCGCCTTTACTTTTTCCTCCAAAAGACTTGCATTCTCCTCCGCACTGGCCCGGTATTCCTTAGAAATCTGAAATACATGCATAACCGCCATGATAACGCTGAATATCACCATACTGTATTGACCCGCCGTATTTCCATAAGCGCTTTTCAATATGGTGTTCATAATCACATTTGCAATTCCCCCTGACAGCAGTATCACCATAGACAGGATAGAAGGCACTGTCTGGTATCCCTTGTTCCTGTAATCCATTTGAATCAGGCTTACAATGGCTACTATACAGACAATCCCCACCCAAGCTGCAGATAGATTGACCATCTGTACCAAACTTCGGATTTCCAGTTTATGCAGTAAAATCTGCACCGCCGCATTGAGAATCACACCCCATAGCAGTACGAAAAACCGACGTGGGTACACCGTATGAAGGTTCCGTTCAAAATATAAAGTCAAAAACAGCGGAAGCATCAACACCAAATATTCCTGCATCTCATATGCTTGCTGCATATCATAAAAAATATTCAAGGTATCTGTCCCGATAAAACAGTAAACTCCGGCAGCCACCCCGGCCAGCCCCAGGAATAATTCCCCCCGTACCGGCTGGCGGGTATACCGCCGTATCATAGCCAGCACAAACATAATGATAGCCATAAGCAGGATAAGCAAACAGCAGCCGATATCCGCGATATTATTGACTACTACTCCTATTACCACCATATCCCGGGTCTCAATTTTGATATTATTTAAGACAGCCGCTGCATTCGGCCTGGGAGAAGTCTGCTCGATCCAAAGCTCCCCTCCTTGAAAATCATTGGGAATATCCACATAATTTTCAATGGTTTCAGACGCATCCTCCTCCGGTATATCGTTGTGATAGATAACCTCTCCGTCCAAATACACATGAATTGATACGTTCACACTGGAAAAACATATGGTCAGCCCCGCATAATCCATTGGCAGCATATTTTGAAAAACAACCGTATCACCACTCTGGCTGTTTCCTGCATATGGAAGATTCGCGTTCTGATATTCCCCTTTATCCTGAGCCTCCTGTACCAGTTTCCGAATCCCATCATGATCGTCCCCCTGGATTTTGGACATTTTTTCTTGACTTAAAAGAGTAACCTTCCATCCCTCGTTGAAATAGTACTCAATCCGCTCCGGCAGTAAGGAGCTTTCTTCCTCCGCCTGAAACTGAAGAATTGCAACGACCATAAAAATCAGCACAAAGAAAATTGCGGCTCCCGCTATTTTTCGTAAGCTTTTCATAAAATATCCATCCTAACTCATGTAAGTGCCCGATTTAACTTCAAGCTGTTTAAAGATTTTTCTTCTGATACAAAAACCAGAACGCCATCCCTCCGAACACCGCCAGATATCCCATTAAAATCAAAATGCCTGTGAGATCCGCCCTTTGTCCGGAAGCAATACTTCTCAGCATCCTGCTGGTCTGGGACAGGGGCAGGAAGGAAACCGCCTCCCGGATGCCCGGCGGCATCTGTTCCGTAGAAAAAAAAGTATTGCACAGATATGCCATAGGCATAATCACATAATTCGAAAACCGGGGAACATCCGCATGGTTCTTGGCATAAAAAGAAACTACCACGCCGATAATGGAAAATACCGCCCCATTGAGAAACATAATAAAAAAAGAATACCCGTTAAAGACCAATCCTGTCCCTACCGGCAGTGTCAACAGTAAAATGACAGTTCCGGCATAAAGCCCCCGCAGACTTCCCCCGATTACCTGCCCCACCACAAACTGCCACAGAGGGGTAGGGGAAATCATCACCTGGTCAAACGCTTTTTCATAAAGCCTCTGGACGTTTAAATTCTGGGCGATGGCATTAAAACTGCCGTTCATGGTGGTCAAAGCCACCACTCCCGGGATCAAAAAATTCAAATACGGCTCCCCATGGGAGATGGTCTGTATCCCAAGCCCGAAAACCACCAAATACATCAGCGGGGCCACCATGGCCGCCAGTGTAATCTTATAAAAATCCCGTTTAAATTCTGTCCATTTCTCCCATAATATCGCTATAATACCCATACAAAAACTCCCATATCAGCTTAAATGACGGCCGGCCCGTTCTACAAACACATCCTCCAGCGTGGTATCCCGAAGAGACAGGCGCCCCTTTTTCCCGGATAAATAGGAAATGGCCTCCTCCCGTTCTTGAAAAAACCTGCTCTGTACTCCTTCCGCCGTCGTCTCATCCACCGCATAAGCCCCCAGAGATGCAATCAGCCCTTTCGGCGTATTCACTTCCTCCAGCTTCCCTCTGTCCATTAAGGCCACCCGCCCGCAAAGAGACTGGGCTTCTTCCATATAATGAGTCGTCAGCAGGATGGTAAGATTCTGTTCATTCAATTTCCGCAGCAGGTTCCACATCTGTCTTCGTGATAAAGCGTCCATCCCTGCCGTTGGCTCGTCCAGCAAGAGAATCTTAGGTTCCGTCAGCAAAGCCCGGCACACCATCAATTTCCGCTTCATTCCCCCGGACAGCTTGCGCACACTACGTTTTCGAAAGTCCCTAAGCCCGGCAAATTCCAGAAGCTCCTCCGTCCGGGCGCGAATTTTTTTCAGAGGCATAAAATACAGGCGTCCCTGATACTCCATAATCTCATCCATATTCATATCCTGGCGCATGGAATATTCCTGGGTGATCACGCTGATCTGCTGCTTTAAATCCGGCGTCTTCCGGTTTAATACCTTCCCGTCAATGCGGATCTCCCCACGGGTGGGCAAAAGCAGGGTGGACAAAAGGCCGATGGTAGTCGTCTTTCCCGCTCCATTTGGGCCTAAAAGCCCAAAAAATTCCCCCGTCTCTATCGTCAAATTCAGGGAATCCACGGCGGTAAAACTGTCAAATTGTTTGGTCAGATCTCTTAATTCTATCATGCCGACACACCTCCTTCCTGCATTTTTGCTACATTAGATACACTATACCACCACAAAACGCATAAAGCAAGGATCCCGAACTGCAAACTATGAAAATCAATTTTCAATAGAGCAAACAAGCTGCAAGGTATTTCCTAAAATAAAAAAGGGACTGTCGCACTAAGATTTGATGATACAAGATACGGCACAAAACGCAGTACTATCTTACAATATCTCGTATCTGTTTTTCTTAATGTGACAGCCCCTCTTTGCCCGCCTTTTACTATTCTTTGATTCTATCTATTTCCGTCAGATTAACACCAGAGGCAGCAAGTATTGCTTTTAAATCAACGTACCTTTCATACATTTCTTTATATGCCGCCGATTCTTTATTTTCCATTAATGACATATACTTCTGTAATCTTGAAAACTCTTCAATATTCTTTTGAATCATTTCTTTTTCTGTCATGTGATCACCGCCTTTTATACCTGTTCATCAATTGCCGCAATATTATTATAGCAAAATGCGTAAAATGTGTAAACCTTATTTGCTGCTGTTCACAGGCAATTATTCGTCCAAAACCAGAAGTGATATATCATCAAAGGGTATTTTTGCCCCTTCCATCTCCAGCACCCTGTCCGCCCTGCGGATCCTCAACACCCTTCCCCTTATCCTCGCATACGCCCCATCCGCAGCATATTCCACGATCACAAGATCTCCTGGCCGTATCCGGCGAAGTGCAGCGTCTATCGCCTCTTCTTGTTCCGGGGAAAACTCCTTTCTGGGAACATCCTCCCGTTCCTTCTTTGCCAGCGCTTCCCGGAACCCTTTTAATGCGTCAAACGGCATAAACTGTTTGGCCCGGACGTTGCGCTCCATCCTGGGACGTATTCGATCAGCCACTTCTGTGCCCTCCAATCTGGTGGTTCCGTTCCCTTGCCGTTCCTGCCTCCAGCAAATCCATGCCCCGGATCAGTGCATTTTTCCCAAACTTCCTCTTTATTTCAAGAACTGCTCTTTGGATCTTCCTGTCTTTCTCCTCGGCTTCATACGCTCCAAACAGATCATATTGTCCATAGGATTCTTCCGTTACGCCATTGCAGGTAAGGGTGATTTTCCGTATGGGCATCTCTTTCCTGGCAATGCGTTCATATAACTTTACGACCTTAGGAATCAGCGTCTGATAAGCCCTTGCGGCCTGAGGCAGCGTAACGGTTCCCGCGTCAGGTTCTTTTCCCGTCGCATTGGAATATCCCACTGTCAAAGTCACGGACTTTGCCGTTACGTCTTCCTCCTCCATCTCCAGGCAAAGGCCGTCCATCATTTCTTTTACGATCAGCTTGGATTCCTCAAAGGAATAATCCCTGGGCAAAACCTGTCCGCTGGAAAAAGAGCTGCTCTTTGGCGTATATGCCTTAATGTCCTTTAGGGTCGTGCTCTCTCTGCCCCAGGCATGGTCGATCAGCAGCTCTGCGTCCACTCCCAGCATACGATACAGTACCTCTTCATCCGCCTGGGCAATTTCTCTCATGGTCCTGATGCCGATTCTGGACAGCCGCTTTGCCGTTCCATCCCCCACTCTCCAAAAATCTGTCAGCGGCCTATGGTCCCACAAAATATCCCGGTATTGTTCTTCATTCAGGCAGGCAATACTGTCTTTCCCATGTTTTGCCAATATATCCAGGGATACCTTCGCCAGGTACAGATTGCTTCCCACTCCGGCCGCCGCAGGTATCCCAGTGACCGTTCTAATATCAGCCATGATATCCAAAGCCAGTTCCCGGGCCGTTTTTTGATACAACGACAGATAATGGGTCACGTCCAAAAAAGCTTCATCGATGGAGTACATATGGATATCCTCTTTGGCGATGTATTTCAGATACACCCCGTAAATATCTGCGGAATACTTGATATACAGCTTCATCCGGGGCGGCGCCGTAATATATTCCACATACTGGGGAATTTGATACACCCGGCATCGGTTTTTGATTCCAAGAGCTTTCATAGAAGGGGAAATGGCCAGACAGACAGAACCCTTGCCCCTGGCAGGGTCGGCCACCGCCAGATTTGCGGTCATAGGATCAAGCCCCCGTTCCACACATTCCACGGAGGCATAAAAAGATTTTAAATCGATGCACAAATATGCGTTTTCTTTCATACGGACACACTCCCATCCTGCTTCTTACTACTAGGATATTAGTGTCCGCCATTTGCGATAATTTATTACGATAAATAAGAGTGCGCTTACATAAGAAAGCACCATGAAAGAAAAAAACTCATGGAAAAGTAAATCAATGTCCATTCGTTAAAGAATCGCGATGCACAGCCAGGGAAGTCCGATTGTAATTGACGCTGATATACCCCAGAATCCCTATCATAAGATCACGGGACCGAAGGACTGCTTGCTGGGAATTGAGGAGAGCGTTCACTACTATCAGCTGCGGCAAGATAGTATGATGTGCCAATTATGAAGGTGCAGGGACTGCTGTATTGGGAAATGTCACTGTCAATATTTCATTGATAACTTCACCTTCATCTAAAACGATCTGAGCATCATATTCAAACAACCTGATTGTCATCCGCCCATCCGGCAGGCTACTCTCACATTCCAGATGATATTTCTTCTATAACTTCCCATAGATTATAAAATTAGTATCAGATATTCTTTCCATATCTGCTTCATCCTGTTGGTCAAAAAAATGTTCATTGGGATGGAACTCTATTATTTCATTTCCTGTATAGTCTTCCTTGAAAATCTCATTGATTACCGGAATAATCATCTGTCTGCAATCATTTAAAATTGTCCGAAACGATCCATCATATATATTTCCCATATACAATCCTCCGTATTTCTTATTTACATCATATCATTATCATACTGTATACA
>JAAVYA010000041.1 GCA_022790855.1 Lachnospiraceae bacterium
TGGTAAAGCCTCCCGATCTTCTTTTGATGGCGGGACAGTAGAATTTTCCGATGTATCTGCTGGTTCGTCCTGTATTTCTGACGCAGCTTTTGGTTCGTCAGACGCACTAGGGGAGTCCTGCGTTTCATTGTCTGTATCTGGGTTGGCTTCTGTTACATCTGGTGTTTTTGTTTCTTCTTCGATTTCATCGGAGACTTCTGGTTCTTGTACAGTATCATCAGATGTATCCGGTCCTTGTACAGTTTCGTCAGATGTATCCGGTTCTTGTACAGTTTCGTCAGACGTATCCGGTTCTTGTACAGTATCATCAGATGTTTCTGGTTTTTCCGGGAATTCGTCAGATATTTGGGGATCCTCAAGGAGCTCGTCATTGGTTTTCGGTGTTTCCGTAGTTTCATCGGTTGTTGGATCAAGAGATTCCTCAGAAACCTTCGGATCAGCCGATGGTGTGTTGGAATTGTTTGTATCCGTATCTGCCTCGGTAGTTTCATTCATTTCTGTCGGCTCTTCTGGCGTAGCTGCAAAAGCGGGTAATGTATTGCCTGTAATGAGGCTCACTGCCAGCGTAAGAGCATATATGCGAGCCATAGTTTTCTTTCGTTTCATAAGTGTTTCCTTTCTGTGCTTCATAACAAAATTCATCTTTTGTTTCTTTTGAGAAACTCAATCCCCATCATCGTAAGCCCGTGGGCCGGCGCGGTAGGTCCCGCCGCGTTTCGGTTCCTTTTTTCCAAAATCAGAGGGATTTCCTCCGGCGACCGCTCCCCGCATCCTACCTGAATCAAGGTTCCCGCGATAATCCGCACCATATTATATAAGAACCCGCCGCCCGTTATGCGGATTGTTACAAGGTCGCCGTCTTTTTCTACCTCGCAGGAAAAAATTTCCCGAACCGTTTCCTGTGCCTGGGAATGAATCGAGCAAAAGCTTTTAAAATCATGAACCCCAACCAGATCATCGGCGGCCCGCCGCATGTTCTCCACATTCAAGGGACGATAATAAAAATACGTATCCCGGCGTCTGGTGGGGAGAGGAAATCTCCGGTTCAAAATCCGGTATTCATACGTTTTTTTGCTCTCGCATTTTCTAGGATGAAAATCAAGGGGCACTTCCCAGGACTCCTGCACCACAATATCCTCCGGAAGCCGCTGGTTCAAGGCATAGGAAATCTTTTCCGCCGGCATTCTTGCACAAGTATCAAAAACCGCCGCATTTCCCAAAGAGTGCACCCCGGAATCCGTCCGGCTGGCTCCTGTGACTGCAATTTTCTCCCCGAAAAGCTCAGAGAGCGCCTGATTCAGCACCTGCTCCACCGTAATTCCATTAGGCTGCACCTGCCACCCATGATAATTCGTCCCGTCATATGCTACGATCAACATCACACGTTTCATCTTCCAAGCCTCCGGTTACAGCCAAATTCTCACAGCGATCATCACAAAAAAATAACCCAGCACGATTGCATAAGCAATCCCGTCCCGTTTTTGGTATTTCAAAGGCTTCATCTTCGTCCTGCCGCTGCCTCCATGATAACATCTCGCCTCCATGGCAAGGGCTAAATCGTTGGCCCGGCGAAATGCGGAAATAAATAACGGCACCAGAAGGGGAACCATATTTTGGGCCTTTTTGATCAGATTCCCGGATTCAAAGTCTGCGCCCCGGGCAATCTGGGCTTTCATAATCTTGTCCGTCTCTTCCACAAGAATGGGAATAAAGCGAAGGGCTATGGACATCATCATAGCAATCTCATGTACCGGTATTTTTATGGCATTCAATGGCCGTAGCGCCTTTTCCAATCCGTCCGTCAAGGCATTGGGAGTGGTGGTCAGCGTCACCACAGAAGTTCCTATAATCAGAAAAATCAAACGGACCGCCATCTTTCCAGCGCTAAGAAGCCCCTCCTGAGAAATGGAAAAAATCCAGAATTTCACTAGAGGTTCTCCAGGCGTTAAAAATAAATTAAAAAGAGCCGTAATGATCAAAATTACCACAATTGCCCGAAGCCCTTTTACCATATAGCCAAAAGGAACTTTGGAAAGCCAAATAAAGCAGGCCATAAATATGGCTGCCAATCCAAGCCCCACGGGATTTCGGAAGGTAAACAGGGAAATCACAAACAGCAGCGTAGCAAATAGCTTTGTCCTGGGATCCAGCTTATGAATAACGGAATCCGCCGGGTAATATTGTCCTATCGTAATATCTCTCAACATATTATTTTGCTCCAAACAATTTTAAAATGGAATCTTTCGCTTCCTCCATGGTCGTGGCATTTACATCCACAGGGAGTCCTTTTTTCCGAAGCTCATGCATCAAATATGTGACCTGGGGTGCGGACAGCCCTACTGCTTCCAATTCGTTGTAATGGGCAAACACCTCCCGGGGCGTACCGTCCAGCATCACCTGCCCTCGGTTCATTACAATTAATCGCTCCACATAATTAGCCACATCCTCCATACTGTGGGATACCAGGATCACTGTCATCTTCAATTCCCGATGCATCTTTGCCACCTGGTCTAAAATCTCATCCCTGCCTTTGGGGTCCAATCCTGCCGTAGGCTCATCCAGAATCAACATCTCAGGCTTCATGGCAAGGACGCCGGAAATGGCCACCCGCCGCTTCTGCCCGCCGGACAATTCAAAGGGGGACTGATACCACAGCTTTTCCGGAAGTCCCACGGCCCGCAGGGCTTCAAAGGCTTTCAGCTCTGCATCCTTTTGAGACAAGCCTTGATTTTTCGGTCCAAAGCAGACGTCCTTAAAGATGGTTGTCTCAAAAAGCTGATGCTCCGGGTACTGAAATACCAATCCTACCTTCTGCCGCAGCTTCCTCAAATCATAGTCTTTGTCGTAGATGTCTTCCCCATTATAATAAATAGCTCCCGAAGTTGCCTTGATCAATCCGTTCAGATGTTGGATCAGCGTAGACTTTCCGGATCCGGTATGGCCAATGATGCCGATAAACTGGCCATCGTCTATCTTTAAACTGACCTCCCTTAACGCATGCTTTTCATAAGCTGTCCCAGGGCTGTATCTGTAATCCACCTTATCTAATATCATTGACATAATGCTTCCACCAATTCCTGTCTTGTTAAAATCCCTTCTGGGACGGCCAGCCCCGCCTGCCGAAGTTCATGGGCCAACAGCGTAATCTGAGGCACATCCAGACGATATTTTTTCAATGTTTCCACCTGGGAAAACACTTCCCTGGGCGTTCCCTCCATTACCACTTTTCCCTGATCCATGACATAGACACGATCCGCCCGCACCACTTCCTCCATGTAGTGAGTAATGAGGATAATGGTCACGCCTTTTTCCCGATTCAACCGCTCCACCGCATCTAAAACTTCCTTCCTTCCATTGGGATCCAGCATAGCGGTAGGCTCGTCCAAAACAATGCATTTTGGTTCCATGGCCATGACTCCTGCGATGGCCACCCGCTGTTTCTGCCCGCCGGAAAGCTTATTGGGAGAATGCTCCCGATATTCCAGCATTCCAACGCTCTTTAAGCTCTTATCCACCCGCCTCAGAATCTCTTCCGTAGGAATTCCGATATTTTCTGGGCCAAACCCCACATCCTCTTCCACTACGCTGGCAATGATCTGATTGTCCGGGTTCTGAAACACCATTCCCGCATTCTTGCGGATATCCCAAAGATTCTCTTCCTCCGTAACATCTTTTCCGTCCACCCAAAGAGTCCCTTCCGTAGGTGCAAGAAGCACGTTCAAATGCTTTGCAAACGTAGACTTACCGGAACCATTATGTCCCAGCACTGCCACAAATTCTCCGGGTCTGATGTCTATATCCACTTGGTCAAGGGCCGTCTGTATGCTTTCCACATTCCCTTCCTCGTCCCTTCGGATATATTCATGCACCAGCTTTCTTGCTTCAATAAAATTCATGTCCGCTCCTTTTCATTCCGCCATATCCCAGCTCAACCGATGAAGTTCCCCTGACAGCTTCATATCCAAAAACCGATTCTGCCGAAGGGCTTCATACAATACAACCGCCACAGAATTGGAAAGGTTTAGCGACCTGGTTTCCCCTGCCATGGGAATCCGCACACAGTTCTTTGGCTGCGACATTAAAAGCTCCTCCGGGATCCCGGCGCTCTCTTTACCAAACATCAGATAGCAGTCCGGCTCATACGTTACATCCGTATATAGCTGCTGTCCCTTTGTTGTGGCCATATAAATCTTTGCCCCAGGATTTTTTTCCAGAAATTCCTGATAATTCACATAACGCGTCACATCCAGATCCTTCCAATAATCCATTCCGGCTCGGCGGATTGCTTTTTCATTGAGAGAAAACCCCAAAGGTTCTATCAAATGCAGCCTGGTTCCTGTGGCGACACAAGTACGTCCGATATTCCCGGTATTGGCCGGAATCTCCGGTTCTAACAATACTACGTTCAGCCCTGCCATCTTTTTTCCTTTCATTATACCTTAATTGCCCGCCTAAAAGGCGTGGCATACGGGGTGCCCTTCGGTTATACCACCTGATACAATGCATCTGTCTTGGGTGGCTCCAAAAATCTTCGTTCTTCCCCATTCCATAAAATACGGTCGTTTCCTGCCACAGCCTTCCCCGCCGCCACGGCATGGATACCGGCCTTCGCAAGTTCTCTTACCAGCAGATTGCCGTCCGGCGCCGCCATCAGCATGCTGCCGCTGGAAATCAGCTCATAGGGATTGATGCCGAAATATTCACACACCTCAATCGTTTCCTGACGAATGGGAATCTGTTTTAAATCAATCTCAAGTCCCACGCCGGAACTTTCTGCCAGTTCCCACAAAGCCCCGAAAATACCGCCTTCCGTCACATCATGCATGGCGTGAACTCCTGCCTTTACCGCTACAGAAGCTTCCTTAAGCACGGATAAATATTGGTCAAACCCCATGGCAGTCTCTAAAAATGATCCTGGAAAACGTGTCCGCAGCTCCTCTTCTTTTTCTTTGGCAATAATAGAGGTTCCCTCCAGGCCAATCCATTTGGAAATCACGATATCATCCCCCTGCTTTGCCCCAGAGGTTGATACCAGTTCCCCCTGCCTGGCCTTTCCTACTCCGCATACGGAGACAAGAGGCTGATTGACTGCCCTGGTTACTTCCGTATGTCCTCCCATGATCTGCACTCCGGCTCCGGCACAAGCCTCCTCCATCTGACGCATCATGGTTTTCAAATGCTCCTCCTCACTTCCTTCCGGAAGCAGAATTGTCAACATAACGCCAATTGGGCTGGCTCCTGCAGAGGCCAAATCGTTCATCGTAATATGAATGGCCAGATGTCCAATATCCTGGGCTGTCCCGGTAATCGGATCGGTCGACAGCACAAAAATCTCGCCCGGTTCTAACTGCAAGGCTGCACAATCCTCTCCCACCCCTGCTCCTAATACCACCTCAGGACGCTTCGTATGAATTTGTTTAAAAACGGAACGCTTTAATACAGGCTCCGGTACTTTTCCTACCTTCAGCATATGTTCCCCCGCTTTCCTCCATAATCTGGATAGATAACGAGGCTGTCTCATCATTTGAGGCAGCCTCCTATTTATCTATTTACTTATTCCTGGGGTTTCTCCCCGCCTTCCTCATCCTTTGGTTCCTCTTTCGCCTTATCGTCCTTATCATCTTTCTCTGGCTCCTCAGGCTCTTTTTCCGGTTTCTCAGGTTCTTTTTCTGGCTTCTCCGGTTCCTTTTCCGGTTTTTCCGCACCAGGATCTTGTTCCGGCTGCTGCTGTTGTTCTTGCTGCTGTTGTTCTTGCTGCTGTTGCTGTTGCTGCTGCTCTTGTTCCAAACGCTGCTGCTCCAGCATTGCGGCTAACGCCTCGTCGCTCCATGCCGCTGCTGCCGCCCGGATCGTGGCCTCGTCCTGAGTTGCTAAAGCCGCGTTAATATTGGCGACTGCATCCGGATTACCAAAACCAGAGAATGTTCCCACCTCATAGATCGTTGGCGAAGGCCGGTACGTACTGTTATTAAATTCCTCCCGGCTGATCTCTTCCCCATTAACTTTTACGATCTTCCAAAGCCTTGCCGTCTTGCCTTCATGGGAGCCCTGCACCCTTGTAATGCTGCCGATAGGCGCTCCCGTGCCTTTGAATTCTACGCCTGGATCCGTACTGCTGGTAGTCTCACTTTCAAAAATCACTTCACGCCCCGCTTCCCGGCTCTCCTGCCCGTATACGGTAAACGTAAGATATCCTCCGCTGGTATATCCTTCAATATAAATCGGTGCATTGGTATTGTTGATAAATTTCAAATCTTTATAGGTTCCTGCAATTGCCGCATCTGCGGATGGAGCCACATAGCTTACGATCATAGAATGGGCAAAACGCTCCACAACCTCCAGCTCCGCCCGGATCACTGCATTGTACAATGTGGTGGACACCTGACAGATTCCGCCGCCGTAAGATTCCACTGTCTGCCCGTTCTCATAAGCTCCTGCCAGCTCATAACCGTTCTCCGGTGTAAAAGGGCTTACCATTTCATATACGGAAAACTGATCTCCCGGATAAACTACGCTGCCATTGATCTTGGTAGCCCCGTTGGATATATTCGTGCTTCTGTTGCCGGAAGAATGAGAAGCATATTCTGTCTGGAAGCTTCCCAGCACGTCTTTTACTTTGCTCAATTCCGCTTCGCTTCCTCTGGGCTCCACAACATCTGCCACAAGCTCCACCTTGCCGGAATGTTCTTCCCAGGGCTGTTTAAAATATTCCTCAATAACGGCCACCGATTCTTCCAGATTCACGGTAACTCCCTGGCTTCCCGGGATAACGGCAAACGTTCCGTTCTCTCTGGTAAGACCGCCGTCTTTTGCCTCCGTATTCAACGCCTGGGCATTGGCTTCCAACACGCTTCTGATCTTTGCCGTATCTACGGAAAAACCGATCTCATATACCCGGTCTTCGTGCTCTAAGTCCTTCATCGCCATATACCGGACAATCAAATTTCCGGACTTGCCCAGTCCCGCCGCTTCTTTCACAATATCCGGGTTACTCCAGGAAAGACCCAGATCTCCCGCCGTAGTCTCCACTTCATTCTCTCCGGCTGCAAAAATCACCTTGGTGCTTCCAAGCTGTTCTACATAATCTTCTACTTCAGCCGCCGCCTCTTCTTCTGTCATGCCTCCCACGCTGATATCGCCGAAATATACTCTCTGGGGAATGGTATCGTCCCCCTCTGCCCTGACATTTACGCTAACATTCAGGACTGCCGCCGCACTTAAGATTAAAGTCAGCGCGGCCGCCGCTGTATACAATTTCCATCTCTTCATTTCTCTGTCACTCCGTTCCTAAAACAACACTACATAGTCTATCCCACATTTTACACACATTCTCCCAGGTTTTCAAGATGTATTTCAACTAATATCATTGACAGAATTCTTTGGTTTCTGTATATTATGAACATACGTTAAGCGCCCGCCCAACAGGCGTGGCATACGGGGTGCCCTTTGGGTATACGTTAAGCGCCCGCCCAAAGGGCTCACCAGTTTATGCAAAAGCCGCTACCACTACAGACAGCACCATAGCCGCCACCAATACCAGGGCAATTATGGCTGCCGCGGCTCTTTTTCGTTTTGATTTGCGAAAATCCATGTACCTCACCTCACTTTTCATACAGAAAGGACCATTTGCCATGTTCCCATTTTTTACAATCTTCCTTCTATTTCTCGCCTGGTTTACCTACAATAAGATCCGCATTGAAAAACGGGAAAAAGCCAGGGAAGAAGCATTCTGGAAAAAGGAAGAGGAAGCAAACGCCACCCGGAAAAAGGATATTTCCCTACTTCCTTACGTCCGTATTCCTATGGAACAGCTCCCCTTCCACATCCGGCCGGAAGACGAGGTGCTCTCTGCCTGCGAAGAACGCGTACGCGCCCTTTCTCAGGAAAAGATCCTGAACCTTACAGGCAAGACCAACACGGATTTGAAATCCCTCTATGGGGCGCCCAACCTTACATTCCTCAGCCAGTGCGACCTGAACTTTACGGAACTGGTACGCACCATGCAGACCTGGGGCGCAAGACTTTATGAACTGCTTTTGGTGGAGGAAGCAGAATGCGTACTTTCCCATTCCATCCAGTGGGGCAGCGACATCAAGGGAAGCTATCTCCTTCTGGCCCGCATTTATCGGGAACAGGGAAATCCTTCCGCCATAGAAGAATTAAAATCTTACGCCGGACAGCTGGACTCCTTGATGAAGGAACCTATTTTAAAAGCCTTGGATCAATGAGCATGCCGCCCTATTTTGGGCATCCTTCCATACTGTGAAATCAACCGATCCGTCAGCCGGGACGCTTCGTTTCTGGTAAGGGTTTCCAGCTCAGCGGGCAATTCTATTTTATGATATCCGGCAAAATCCTTCAAGTATTTCTTTTGTTGGGAAGTTATGGGACTTCGCTTTTTCACCTTATACTCCAAGGCTGTGGGGGCGAAAAGTTCTTCCCTCCCTGCTCCGAATTCTCTCCATAACAGTTCCAGCAAACGGCCGCAGGCCCTTGCGTCCTCCAGGGCACGATGTTTCTGCCCCTGGAACAATCCAAACCGCAAGCCTAAAGCTTCTAACGTCTTACTCTCCTCTTTGGGAAGCAATTTCCTGGAAAGCTTCAGCGTATCCAATCCCCATGCCTCCAGGGACAATCCCAAATTCACTGCGTTTTGCTTTAAAAAACTGAAATCATAATACAGATTATGTCCCACCAGAGGAAGTCCCTGCCAAAATTCCAAAAAATTCTCCATCGCCCGGCGAAGATCTGCTCCCCCCTGCGCCATAACCGAAGTAATGCCGGTGAGGGCTGCGATCTCCTCCGGCAGAGGAATCCCGGGATTCACGATGACCTGGAATTTTTCCGTTTCTTCTCCCCTTTGGCAGCGTACCGCTCCAATCTCCAAAATTCGGTCCCTGCTGGCCTTTAATCCGGTCATTTCCAGATCAACGGCCACATATTCTTCTAACATGTCTTATCCCCCGCCCTGCATAAATCCTCCAGAAAACATTGGCCGCATTTGGGAGAACGGGCGGTGCAGATCGTCCTTCCCAGGGTAATGATCTGGATATTGTATAGGATCCAGTGATCCTTCGGCAGCGCCTTCATCAAATCAAATTCAATCTTAACCGGATCCTCTTCCTTGGTAAATCCCAGACGGTTGGAAATCCGTTTTACATGAGTATCCACCACAATACTTGGTTCTTCATAGACATTCCCTCGTATGACATTGGCGGTTTTCCTTCCCACTCCGGCTAAGGTCAGCAAGTCATCCAGCTCCCTGGGAACTTCCCCCTGGTATTCTGTGAGAATCCTGCGGGCGCATGCAATAATGTTTTTGGCTTTGTTATGATAAAATCCTGTGGAATGAATATCCTGCTCCAATTCCTTTAATTCTGCGGCCGCAAACTTTTCCAGAGAATCATATTTTTGAAACAGTTCCTTTGTCACGATATTAACCCGTGCGTCGGTACACTGGGCGCTTAAGATCACTGCAATTAGAAGCTGCCAGGGATTTTCATGATCCAGATAACAGCGGTACTCTCTGCCGTAAGCTTCATCCAGCCGTCCCAGGATCTCTTTGGTGCGTTTTGTCATTGGTCATTTCCTCCGGTTCTATGGGTATTACAGCCGCCTGGCCAGTTATGGGATCCCGCTCGTCATAGGAAAACAAATAAAACTGCCGCTTGTCTTTACGTCTGGGATACCCCTTTTGGCTCCTTTGAAGCAGCCTGGTAAAATCAAAATAAAAGCCTTCCAAATGAGCGTTCTTTTTCCCGCAGATTCGTCTGGACGCCCCTTGCCATTCCTGCCAGCAGGCCGCCCAGACAGGGCGGCTCTTCATCCGCTCTCTGCTGTACAAATCAAAGGTCAGCGTTTCCTGATACAGCGCCCTGGGGCCGCCTGTCTCCTCTATAAAATCCAGTAAAATCTCACAACGGCGCATCCGGGAATGACTCAAAAAGAACAATCTCTTTTGATCGTAAAATTCCCCCAGCCTGTAAAACAGCTCAAAGGGGCTGTCAAAAGCCTCCTCCAGCACTCGCATGGTCATGCCAAACTGGCCGCTGTTATAATAAACCTCCAGCATCTCCTCCACCCTTTTGATACACATTAGCTCCTCATAAGACAGCCAATCCGTGGCCAACACCTCAAAAGGCGGCGCATCCTGGTGTAAAATCCCATAATCCTTTCGTTTTTCATACATACGGGAGCCTTTCAATACTTTCAAGAAACCAAGTTGAAGCTGGTGGGGATGCAGCCGGTAAATACGGTCAAAAGATTCCTGAAAGCTTTCCAAGCCTTCCAGGGGAAGGCCGGCGATCAAATCCAGATGCAGATGTACGTTTCCTGCTTCCTTCAGTCTTTTTACCGCCGTCTCAAGCCGCTGTAGATCTGTAATCCGGCAGACCTCTTTTAGGGTCGCCTTGTTTGCCGACTGTACGCCGATTTCCAACTGCACCAGCCCGGGACGCAAAGTGGCGAGAAGCTCCAATTCCTCCTTCGTCAGTAAATCCGCTGCGATTTCAAAGTGGAAATTTGTAACCCCATTATCATGCTCTTTCAGGAAACGCCAGATGGATAAGGCATGCTCATGATTACAGTTAAAGGTACGGTCCGTGAATTTTACCTGAGGCACCCGCTCCAAAAGAAAATGAGCCAATTCCCGGTACACAAGAGATAGTCTTCTGAACCGGAGATTCTTTTCTATAGAAGAAAGGCAGTAGCTGCAGGAAAACGGACAGCCCCTGCTGGTTTCATAGTAAATGATACGGTTCTCCCAGTTTTCCAAATGCTCGTAGAAAAAAGGAAGCTCATCCATGGAAAGGGGCTCCCTATGAGGCGTTTCCATCAGCTCTTTCCTGGAATTCCGAAATATAAGCCCTTTCACCTGATTCAGGTCCGGCCCGTCCATATAGTGGCTGCACAACTGCCGAAACGTCTCCTCGCCTTCCCCCCGGATGACTCCCCGAAACTCAGGATGCTGTTCTAAAAACAGCCTGCTCTCATAAGACACCTCCGGGCCGCCCGCCCATATGGGAAGATCCGGCCTCAATTTATGCATCTCTTTCGCAATCTCGCATACATAGGCTATATTCCAAATATAGCAGGAAAACAGCAGCACATCCGGCTGCCGCTTGTAAATTTCCTGTAAAATCATCTCGGTCCGATGATTGATGGTATACTCTGCTGTCTCCGTATAAGCCGCATATTCCCTGGCATACGCTTTCAAGCTGTACACCGCCGGGTTGGAGTGGATGTATTTTGCATTGATAGCCACAAGTAAGATCTTCATCACGATTTTCCCTTTCTTCGTTCCAGCGCTTTCTTTGCCTCCATAGCCGCCATCCCCGCATCCTTCGTATAAATATCGGCTCCAATACTTTTGGCAAACCCCTCCGTAACCGGAGCGCCGCCTACCATAACAATAAAACGATCCCGCAGCCGCCGGCTTATGAGCCGTCCCACTACCTTCTGCATTTGGGGCATGGTGGTGGTCAGCATGGCGGACATGCAGATGATATCCGCCTTATATTCTATGGCTTTCTCCAGAAAGGTATCTGCTTTTACGTCATATCCAAGGTCATATACCAAAAAACCCACTCCCCGCAACATCATGATCACCAGATTTTTCCCGATGTTATGAAGATCCCCCTTCACAGTTCCGATCACTACCGTACCCACAGGTTCTATGGGCTGTTCTTCTAAATACTCGCTTAAAATCGTAGTCCCTACAGTCATGGCATGACTGGCCAAAATGACTTCCGGAACATAGAACTGTTCGTTATGATATTTTCTGGTTACGGATTCCATAGCGGGAACCAAACCAGAATCCACAATCTCCCGGGGCGTACATCCTTCTTCCAGCGCCTGTTGAATCAGCCACTTCACACTTCTCCCTTTCCCCGCCTCGATTGCAGCGATTATTTCCTCCATGACAGCCATTTTCTATCCCCTATTCAAAAAACATATACTCCGTATAAAATTGATTGAAGTCTTTATCGGATGACAGCTCCACTTCATCGGACGACGCTATGATCTGCCTAAGACGCTTCGCTGCATCTCCTTCGGTAAGATAACGTCTGGCGCCGCTTAAGGAGCTGTTTCCCACGGCAGTCGTTTTTCCTTCCAGTTCTTCCGGCAGCATTCCGATCCCAACGGCCTTTTTTAAATCCACCCGATATCCGAAGCCTCCTGCCAGAAATACTTGGCCTACGTCCTTATAACCAATGCCAGATCGCAAAAGCAGCGTCTCAATCCCTGCCCGCACCGCAGATTTGGCAAGCTGGATCTCCCGTACATCCTTCTGGGTAAAAACAATCGTCTCCCCCTGTTTCGTATCGGCCAAAGGAAATCCCTCTTCAAAATAATCTTCTTCCAGCATCCCCGTCTCATCCACCAGCTCTTCTTTTACAAGCTCATAAGCCGTCTCTATCACACCTGTCCCGCACAGTCCTACTGGGGGCTGATCTCCAATCGTCTCCACTTGTGCGGTTCCTTCCTGAACGGATACGCCGCAGATTGCCCCAGGAACGCTGCCCATTCCCCAGGAAATATTTCCTCCTTCAAAGGCCGGCCCTGCCGCCGTGGAAGTTACAAGAATCCCGTCTTTGCTTCCAAGGGCCATCTCCCCGTTGGTTCCCAGGTCGATCAGCAGACAGGGACTCTCCATCCGGTCAAAATCACAGGCCAGCATTCCAGCGGAGATATCGGCTCCCACATAAGTGGTAATTCCCGGCAGCAGCGTCACCTGAGCGTTCAGCTTTAAGGCCGTCTCTCCATGTTCTTTGATCTGGGAGGCGAACATCTCTTCAAATGTTGCGGTAATGGTATCAATATTCACCGGGGTAAAGGGGTATACCCCCAGGGTCTCGCAGGAATATCCCATAAGAAGATGTCCCATGGTGGTATTTCCGGCTATGGCGATCTTGCCCACCAATTCAGGCTGGGCGCCGCTTTCTTCTAGCAGCCGCCGGATCCCTTCATATAAGTCTCGGCAGATGCTTTCCTGCAGCGCTTCTTTTTCCCCCTCATTGGAAGCCTGTATCCGTGAAATGACGTCCGCGCCGTAAGCGCGTTGATGATTGATAGAAGTCACGGTATGCAGCGGCTGGCCCTGGGAACGCCCAACCAGCTCCATAGCAATGGTGGTAGTGCCGATATCTATGGCAATATCATACCCAGATTCCGTCTTTACCGATCTTATTTCTTCCTCAGAGCTTCCTGCCACAACCTCAAACTGAGATTCGTCCGCCGATGCAATCACCAATGTGCAGTCTTCTCTGGGATAAGCGGTGCAGGCCAGCCTCCATCCGGCTTCCAGCTCTTCCTGTCCGAGACATTTCACATCTTCCTCTCCCGGCTCCGTGGCTCCTTTTGTCATCTGTACCCGACACTTCCCACAGCGTCCCCCTCCGCCGCAGGCCGCACTGATATAAACCCCCTGATCTCTTAACTGATCCAGCAGAGCTTCTTCTTCCTTCCCCTGGAATACAATCGTTTTTCCATCCCTAATCACTTTTATTTCCATGGCTTCATTCTCCATTTCCTAAAATGCATATCCGTCCCGCTTCTGTCCTGTGTCCAGAATACGATATTTTCCACAATACGTCAAGAGGCCGCCCCTGCTGGCACGACAATCCCATGAGTGTGTTCTGCAAATATATCACGTCCAAATACTATGAGCAAAGGACAAACGGCTATCCCGAAGATAGTTGTTTGTCCTTTGGATGAATTATCGTTTATCGCTTATCGTTTTGTCACAACTTTTTTGGGTTCAGACCAGGAAGAATAATAGGTCTTTTTAGAAACTGTTTTGTAGCTTCTTATTCTGACATAATAATTCTTTTTAGCCTTCAGCCCCGTTTTCTCCAGAGAAGCCGCCTTATTTCCCTGAACTTTTAAGGTCTTACTATCTCGGAAACTTTTATTTAAAGAATACTGAATCTGATAGCCAGAACTCTCCTGAGAGCTCTGCTTCTTCCATTTTATGATAAATCCTTTTTTCGTACCCTTAAGCGCTTTCATCTTTGGAGCCTTTGGGTTGATTTTAAACGATTTAGAAAAACTTCCTGTATAATTGCCTTTAAAGCGAACAGTCACTTTATAAGCGCCAACTGATTTACATGTTCCAGAATAGGAAATAGAATAATTCGAGGAAGAAATAGGATTTTTATTTGCATCTATTACCGTCACGGCCGGTTTTTGTATCTTGCCATTATAGGTATAGGTAAGCTTAGACAATTTCAAACTCTTGGCATACGGAATTGTCTTTTTCTCTATACGGCCGCAGCCGGAACATTTTCGAATCTTCTTTCCGTCCTTTTTGGTAGTTGCCTTCGTGACGCTGCTCGTCTTATAGGTATGCGCTTTCTTAGCGATCGTTTTTGTTTTTGTCTCTTCACAAACAGTACAAGTATAGACTTTTTTCCCAGTTTTACTGCAGGTCGCCTCTTTTTCTATTTTTCCTTTATCCCAACTATGGGTATGAGTGTCGGAAAACTGTAAAATATATTTTCCACTTCCACCATAATATTTACTTACTCTGATATAATAGGTTCCGGCCGGCATCTTCTCATTAACCAAAAACTCCCTGTTGATGGGCCTCTCTCTGTAAAGCTCCCGATAATCCGAATCATAGACTGCGATAATTCCATCTACTCCTGGTTCCGGCATGGCTCCATTATAATGATTGATATACCGGATGCTGGTAAAAGTCTCTTTTGGCAATGTAAAGCGATAAAAATCATAATCCTCATTTACAGAAAGAAAACCCTTGATTGTCTTTTTTCCTGAAAGCTTCATTGCCGTTTCATATTTATCGTTAGGTTCTATTTCATTACTATTTGCCGACTCAAACGAAGCCCTCAGCCTATATGTCCCCGTACAAGAACCTGCATGACCATGTATGCGTACCATGTAAGTTCCCGCCGAGAGATCTGCCTCTACATTCATCGTCTTCGGATTTTCTGTAGAAGTATTGCCCAAAAGATTTGATTTCACATAGCACTCCGCCATGTCTTCATCATAGATATAAACATAAGAATAGCCAATTCCAAGTCCCTGATATTGTATTGTCAATGTACCCTGATTAGGAATCGTTACTCGGTACCAATTTACACCTCCCCTCTCTGTCAACTCCCCATTTGTCCACGTTTCACTGATCGGAAGATCATAAGTCGCCGCCAGCACGTCTGTTTTTCCAAAAAACAAAATACAAAAAGCCAGCAGGCATAAATTTAAAAGTCTTTTCCACGCCTTCATAATACTTCTCCTCCTCTTTTCTTTTAATTGGGTGTTTGCGAAACGCCAAAACCTATGATAACAATTCCACTCACAACGCCATTTAGTTAAGGGAGGGACGCCAGAGAAAAGGGGAGTGAACAGCCGCAAATGGTCTGCTGCTGTTTCACTCCCCTTTTCTCTGGCATCCCTTCCAGCCCTTAACTAACCTTATGTATCACAGCATTGTTCCGTACATACTGAAACACCCGCCTATTTTGTCACCGCTGCTTTCGCTGTCTCTGCGCATGTAGCCGCATCCGGTGTATAGTAATCTGCGCCGATCTGGTCTGCAAAGCTCTGGTTTACCGGAGCGCCGCCTACCATAACAATGTATTTATCCCGCAATCCCCGGCTTTCAAGCTCATCAATCACGGACTGCATGCTGGGCATGGTGGTGGTCAGCAATGCGGACATGCAGATCACATTTGCTCCTACTTCTTCTGCCTTGTCAACAAATACTGCCGGCTCTACGTCAACGCCAAGATCCGTTACTTCGAATCCAACGCCCTTTAACATCATAGCAACCAGGTTCTTGCCGATATCATGAAGATCGCCCTTCACCGTACCGATCACAACCTTGCCTACCGGCTCGTTTCCTACCTCGATCAGCTTCGGCTCCAGAATTGCAAGTCCCGCATTCAATGCTCTTGCAGCAACCAGAACTTCCGGTACGAACACTTCATTGTTCTTGAATTTCTCACCGATGACCATCATACCTGCCAGAAGGCCCTCGTTCAGGATCTCTTTCGGATCCTTTCCCTCGTCCAAAGCTTCCTGTACCAATGCCTTTACATTCTTTGCTCTGCCCTTCTGTAAAAACTCGCTAATCTCATGGATATCTGCCATTCCTGTTTCCTCCTTCATGAATACGGGATTCCCGCTGCTTTTCTGTGATAATTCTAGTATAAAAGCTTTCTCACTCCTGGTTTGTACTTTTTTTAGAAAACAGGTATTTTTTTTACTTTTTTGCTAAAATTGCCTCCATGCCAGCCGTGTCAAAATATCGGCTGCCGCCAACAGCAAGATTACCGCCCCTGCCGCCTGAGCCTTGCGTTTCTGTTCAAATCCCAGCCGATATCCCGTATATATTCCCAGGGAAGTACCTAAGATACTGAAGGCCAGAAGCATTAGAACAGAAACAGGTGCCTCAAATTCCAGAAACCGGAATGCACTCCCGGCAGGCAGCATATATGCAGAGGCGGCAACCTGTTGTAAATTAGGCCTCCATTTGGGGGACAATTCTCTCTTTTCTGTAACGGGTTCATTTTTCCAAACCTGGATCAGCAGGCGGATCCCAAGCCCAAAAAAAATCATTGCTGCAAAAAATTTTCCCAATACCGTTTCCCGTCCTCCTGCCTGCCGTTCCACCAGTGCAGATAACAGATATCCTGCCAGGAAGACCACCGTCTGGCAAAAAGCGGTAAATGAGCAGAGAAGAGACAGCCGCTTTCTTTCAATTTTGGCTATCAAAGATCCCCGGCAGGCCATTACTGCAAATAAATCCAAGCACATACCGCCAAGAATCAGCATCTCTTCTACCCAGCTCATACCTTTAACCTCCTGTTACTATTCTTTCACACCCTCCGTGCGGACAATAAATTTTACACTTCCGTCAACATCCTCATTCTTTTTGGTGAAGGTCTGATATCCCTTACCTGCATCCAGAACAGCGTCTACACGGTCCATCAAAAGCTCCACGTCTCCATGATAAATTTCAGACAGCTTTTGGATTCCTTCTTCATCAAATTCCAGAATACCGTCAGACAGGCGGCTGGAACCGTCTTTCAGCTTGTCGACGCCGCTGGAGATCTGCCCTGTGGCGTCCGCCAGCTTGCTTGCACCAGACATCAGCGCCGCATTATTGGCAACCAGCTGGGAGCTTCCCTCTGCAAGAGCATCGATCCCTGCCGTAAGCTGCGGCATTTGTTCTTTCATGGAATCCATTCCCTGTTTCAAAGGACTGATGCCTTCTTTATACAACTGATCCACGCCTGCAGACAGAGCGCTGGCTCCCTGAACCAAGCCGCCATTTTTCACGCCTTCTGCGATCTGGGATTTTGCCCCTTCTGCACCGGAGACGGCCGCTGCCCCCGCCGCTTCTTTGGCCGCGCTCTCACAGGCTGCGGCAACGTTTTCTCCCATAGCCCCCTTTCCAGAGGCTGCAATTCCCTGGACGATCTGAGGCGCTACTGTATCCTTTAAGGTGGCCGCTACCGCCGCTTCCACTTCGCTGCGGATACTGTGTCCTGCCTGCTGCTGGTAGGAAGCTTCCACTACATCCGTAATCGTAACACTCTGCCCCATGGCCGCATACCCGGCAATGGCTGTATCTACTGCTTCCTTTTGAGCCTGATATGCCTCGAAAACTTTCTGTTGATAAATAGCCTCTACCATTGTAGTATACAATTCACTCTCGCAAAGCTGCTGGCCAACGGCCTCGCCGCCGGCAGTGATTGCAGTCTCAAATTCCGACGCTGCCTGCTGGGCAATGGCTTCATGGGTTCCCTGCTGAAACGTCTCTTCCACTGCCGCCCCCGCCTGATTCCTGACGGCTTCCTTCTCTTCCTCCGACATAGCGGCATTTAATGTATCTTCCAACTGTTTCACCCCTGACTCCAACGCCTGTGCCCCGGCGATCAAACCATTTTCGGATGTAAAGCTGCCGCTGACCTTTCCCATTCCATCCGCCAGGCTGTCTGCTCCGGCCACAAGGGCGTTGCTTCCTTCTTTCAGGGCCGCAATCCCGTCATTGACCTGGGAGGCCCCGGCAGTATAATGATCCACTCCCTGTTTCAAGGTATCCACGCCGGAAGCATATTCTCCCATATTCTTTTTCAAAGTATCCAGTCCATCGGACAATTCCCCGCTGCCGTCTACCAGCTTGGAAGAAGCGTCTGTTAAAGTATCAATGGAATCTGCCAAATCGGATAAATCCAGGTCTTCATCCAACTGCAGTCCTGATAAAATATCGCTAAGGTACATGGTCATCGTCATATCCAGAGAAAAATTCTCCACATCCGCCGTCACTTCCACATATTCCGGCAGCTCCAATTCCGTATCAAAATCCTCGTTCTTCACCTGAAGGCTCTCTTTCAGCCCTGGTACGGCAACGCCGATCACCATTTGATTTTTTCCATCGGAAATTACTTTTCCGTTGGTTACCTTTATATTGGTGAAATCTTCCGACAAAATCATACCGCTGACTGCTGTAAACGGAACGGAAACCTCTTCCTGTTTTCCATTAATGGTAGTCTTTACTTTCTCCTTATTGACATAATCCATACGGATTGTGACTTTTCCGCTTTTACCTGCAAGCTCTTCCGGTGTCATTGTTTTTCCATCCAATTGATACGTAATCTTCATATCGACCGGAAGTTCCTTCTTGGTCGTCCCCTGATAATAAATGTCCTTTCCTCCTGCCAGCCAGGTAATGGTGCCGTCGCTGTTTTTCTTATACTCCTCGTCGCCCTTCACATTTTCGATCTCAGAAAGATCCGTCGCATCTGTTAATTCTTCTCTCTTGTCTGGATTCTTCAGCCACTCGCTGACAATAACGCTTTGGGTCTTCCCGGAAGCATCGGCCACTGCATAGACCGTTTCTTCCTTTCCGAAATTACCCTCTTCCTGCCCTGTCTGGCTTTCCAACGCCTGGGTTAAAATCTCTTGCTCCTTTTCTTCTTTGTCCTGCTCTTCTTTTTCCTGGTCCTCCTGGCTTTCTGCTGCCAGAGTCTCCTGCTGCCCTGCATTCCTGGCGTATACGGAATATCCGATTCCGGTTCCTAACAGTGCAACCGTCAGGATGCCTGCTCCAAAACGGATGATATATTTATGTTTGAATTTGTTCACTAACTCTCTATACTTCATGTTGCTCCTCCTTCATCATAACGGTTCATTGCGAATCAAAAATGGGTATCTGCCGCCTAAACTTTGGCAGGCATATGGTTCCGGTTCTCCTTTTCCTTTTTGCCTTTGCGCCCGAAGCCAATACTGGTGGCCAGGATAACTTTATCCAGCAGCATAAACATGGCTGGAAGGACAAACAGGACTACGAGAAGGCTGACAATCGCCCCTCTTGCCAACAAGGTACATAAGGAACTGATCATATCAATGCTGGAATACATTCCCACCCCAAACGTTGCGGCAAAAAAGCTTAATGCACTGACAAATACGGATTGGGCGGAACCATTCAAAGCCTCTGTTACAGCTTCTCTCTTCTCTGCTCCCCGGCTTCTGTAACGTTTGTATTTATTGGTCATCAAGATCGCATAATCTACGGTTGCCCCTAACTGGATCGTCCCGATCACAATGGAAGCAATAAAAGGAAGTACGGTCCCGGTATAACTGGGTATGCCCATATTGATAAAAATAGCAAACTCTATCACCGCCACCAGGATTACCGGCAGGGAAATGGATTTCAGCACCACTGCGATAATGATAAAAATCAGCAGGATAGACACGGCGCTTACCGTCTTAAAGTCTTTATCTGTAATGGTGATCAGATCTTGCGTACAGGGCGCTTCTCCAATCAGCATGGCTTTATCGTCATATTCTTTAATGATCCTTCGGATACTGTCACATTGTTCATTTACTTCATCACTTCCGGTCTTATACTCTGACATTACATAAATCATCTGCCAGGTGCCATTATCCAAAATTTCCCGAAACTCCTCTGGAACCATTGCGTCTGGAACCAAAGGACCTACTACAGAATCCAGTCCCATGGCCAGCTTCACGCCTTTTACTTCTGATAATTCTTCTTCCATAGCTCTGGCATCCTTGGATTCCATATCGCTGCTGGCCAAGATCACATGGGTGGCCCCCATATCAAATTCCTCTTCTAAGGCGTTCCCGGCCATTACGCTTTCCAGGTTCCCCGGCAGCGTCCCCATCAGATCGTAATATACTTTGTTATGGCTCTGCCCATAAAAAGCCGGCCCTATGATCACCAAAAACAACACGATAAAAATGAGATAATGCTTCGTTACAAATGTTCCAAACCGTCCTAAATCAGGGATCAGGACTCGATGCCTTGTCTTTTCAATCCATTTATCCAGTACCAGAATCATGGAAGGCAAAATCGTTACGCAGCCGATGACCCCAAACACAACGCCTTTGGCCATAACAATTCCAAGATCCATACCAAGGGTAAATGTCATAAAGCACATGGCCAAAAATCCGGCGATCGTGGTGATGGAACTTCCCACCACCGATGTGATGGTCTGGGAAATCGCATGGGCCATAGCCCGTTTCTTTTCTCCCGGATACCTCTGGCAGTTCTCCTGATAACTGTGCCACAGGAAAATGGAATAATCCATAGTAACTGCAAGCTGCAGCACTGCCGCCAACGCCTGGGTAATAAAGGAAATCTCACCGGAAATCTGGTTGGTACCAAGATTATATACAATGGCCATCCCAATACTCAGCAAAAAGATGATCGGTATCAGGAAGGAATCCATGGTAACCGCCAGCACCAAAGCGGACAAGCCCGCTGCAATGATCACATACATCACTGCTTCACTGTTACAGATTTTCTTTATATCGGAAACTACCGCC
Source organism: Lachnospiraceae bacterium (assembly GCA_022790855.1). Lineage (GTDB taxonomy): Bacteria > Bacillota > Clostridia > Lachnospirales > Lachnospiraceae > 14-2. The sequence continues at coordinate 20,821 of JAAVYA010000041.1, forward strand.
GACATCCCGCTGAGCAAACATTTCTGCTGAGTCATCCCCCGGATGGTTTCCACTGCCTCAAGCGTCTCGTCCGCCGACATAGAGGTATCAAAGGTAATGATCATAAGCTGGCTTTTGGTATCTGCATTTTGCAGGGCATCTTTCAAATCCCCAGGCAAAAATTCCATGGGAATGGAGATATCCGCAATCGATCCATACCAAATCACGTCCTTCACATGGGCAGTCTGCCTGATGTCTTCCTCCAGGGTGAGGATTTCTTTTTCTTCCATTCCCTGTATCACAGCCACCGAGAAGGCCCCTGTTCCGAATTCCTCCAACAAGATATCCTGTCCTTCCATCGTCTCGATATCCCCGGGCAGATATGATAAAATATCATAATTGATCCTGGTATTCAAATATCCAAATCCCGCAGGAATCAGCAGCAGAAAGCTCAGGACTAAAATCGGTATCCGTAGCTTTACAATTCTTTTTCCTAATCGAATCATGCTTTTTTCACTTCTTTCTTTTCTATTTCCAGGCATCCCTGAATCTGAATAAGAGTATAAAAAAAAGAATTGAATTTTACCATATTCAATCCTCTTTCTCTGTCTTTGATTCCTATACAATTTTGCAATAATGTCGCATCCTTTATACAAAACCTCCAAAGTGTCTACCGTATGGACCACTTGTCAGTTTCCTTCTAACACCTCCTGCATGGAATGCTTGATAATATAATTATAAACCTCCACCATCTCCTGGGGCGGCACCGGCATATTGCCCCTGATCCATGTCATAACTACATAACACATGGACTTGGCATAATATTCTGCAATATGTTCTGGGGTGATCCAGGAATTCTTAGGTGCAAGAAATACCGCATGATCCTCCATAATCTCCAACAATACTTTCCGCACACATTCTACGGCAATCTGTTCAAAGGAATTCTGCCCCTCCAGCCGGCTGGCTTTTCTATAGAATTCCTTTTCCCGCTCAATGGCAGTAAAAATCAAAAGTATGGCTTCATCCACCATACCTGCCCGGATCAACGGCTTGGTAGGCGCTAATACGTCCCGCATCACGATCCATTCCAAAAGCTCGTATTTATCCTGAAAATGATTGTAAAAGGTAGGCCGTATCACTCCTGCCTGGTCTGCGATGGCTTTGATAGTTATTTTTTCAATAGGCTGCCTGCAGGCCAGCTCTTTAAAGCTTTCTGCAAGCAGATCCGCGGTGTTGTTTTTTGCTCCGGTCATTGCTCTGCTCCTGCTATTTTCATTTCCTTTCTAGGATACACCAAAACCTGGGCAGGAATCAAGAGGATTTTCCACTCCCGGAGCTCTCTTTTACAATATAGATGGGCCTCCCCTTGCTTTCCATATAATTCTTGGAAATGTATTCTCCCAGAACAGAGATCACCAAAAGCTGTATTCCATTTAAAAACAAGATCAAACACACAATCGTAGTATAGCCACTGACCTTATTTCCAAAAATCAGGGTGTGTATCCCCGTCCCGATGCCATACGCCAAAGACAGCACAAACAATGCGACGCCTGCGGCGGCGGCAATGGTAATGGGCGTGGTGGAAAAGGAAAAAATCCCATTCAGGGCATACACGAACAAACTGCGAAAACTCCACTTGGTATGGCCTGCCGCCCGTTCCACATTTTCAAAAGGAATCCACTTGGTATCAAACCCCACAAAGGAAAAGATACCTTTCATATAACGGTTGTATTCCTTACAGGCCAATATGGCCTCGGCCATCTTCCGGCTCATCATCCGAAAGTCCCCGGCGCCGTCCGCCATATTCATATGGCTCATCTTCTGGATCACCTTGTAGAAGGACTTAGACAGAAAGCTTCGAACCTTCCCTTCTCCTTTTCGATCCTTGCGGAACCCGGCGCAGCAATCATATCCCTCTTCTTTTACGGCATAGTACATCTCCTTTAACAGAGTCGGAGGGTGCTGCAGATCCGCATCCATGATCACACAATAATCTCCCGTGGCCTGCTCCAGCCCGGCAAACATCGCGGCTTCCTTACCGAAATTCCGGGAAAAGGCAATGTAGCGGCAGCAAGCATCTTTTTCCTTTAACTCCCTCAGTATGTTCAGGGTATGATCCTTGCTCCCGTCATCGATAAACAGCAGCTCTGCTTTTACCGTCTTCATGGTATCCAGCACCTTTTTGACCTCCTGATAGAAAGACAAAAGCACCTCCTCTTCATTATAACAGGGCACAATGACCGTCAACTTATCCATATCTTTTCACTCCTTTTACTCCGCCAAAGCCATCTTATCCTTCAGAAAGAGACGCCTTCTTAAAAATATGTTTTTTGCAGATCATGTAATTCCCCAACACCGTTATGACACTTACCCCGATCTTCGCTATGGAAGACCCTATATGAAGCTGTCCGATCAACAAATACAGCAGCACATTCTCCGCTGCCAATGTCAGCAGGCGAAGGCCCGCAAAGGGGACAAATTCGGAAATCCATCCTCCCTTAGAACCAAATACCATCTTTCGGTTGATACAATAGGATACTGCCACTGCCGCTCCCCAAGCCGCCGTATTGGCAGATAAATATCCCATCCCACTGTGCTCCAGCCCGAAATAAACCAGATAATTGACTACCGTAGTAAGCACTCCGCCGATGCCGTATAAAACCAATTCCTTCACTTTTTCTCTCCCTTTCTGATCCAAAGCCCAGACGCCCATAGCTCCCCACAGCAAAAAACCTGCTGCCGACATCAGTATCCCGGCCATTTGAAGAGGCGGTTCATACAAAATCTGAATTACATGGGTTCCCGCCCCAAGCTTTGTTCCCAGAAACGTCTGATTCACCGTCACAAGGGGGCAATCTACCCCATCCACTAGGATCCGGTATCCCTTTTGCATCGGAAATGAAGTGATCAAATACCCTTCCTGGGGCATTTCAACGACTCCCTTTACCTTCTCTTTTCCCGAAGTCTTTTGCGCTTCCAGAGGAAAGACCGTGCGGTTTCCCAAAAAAGATTCCTTAAGGCTGTAAACTTCCTGCTCTCCGATTTCAAAGCTTCCGCTGGTCTCTATGCGAATTTCTTCTATGGGTTCTGCGCCGGATAACATATAGGTGAACTCCTCATTATGATTGGGATAAGGAGCGCTTTTCCCGGATAATTTATTGGTAACTCCATTCATCGAAATGACAACCGCCGCCCGGGAGGTCTGACGTACCGAAAACCGGATGACAAGAATCTGATTCTCTAAAGGTTCTTTTGGAATTACTGTAAATTCCGTCTCCGATTCTTGCCTGATTTCAAAATCTATCCCTTCTTTGGGGTACAGCCTGGTAAAATGCGACTGGAACGTATCCTGCCCGTCCTCTTTTGGTACGATGCTCTTTGCTGTCAACGCCTCCAGATTCTCCGGAAAGGCCAGCTTATCATAGGCTTCCTGGGAAAGAAGGTCGCAGCTTCCGTAACATAAGGGCAGCACGTCTTCTCGTTCCGCTAACACTGCTTCCCCCCTTTGACGGCGGATCTCATACCCTGCCGGCACCATCTCCTCTTTCGTCTCTAAATACCGTACCCCCATGAGATATTGGAAAAAAGGATTTACCCGCCCATACAATCCCACCCGGTTATTGTTTCCAATGGGATTGGCGATCTCATCGTAAAAAAAGGAACTGTAGGCTTTATTTCCAGTGGATGTATACATGGTAGTCCTTCCCGCTCCATCCGCAAGCAGCTTGTTGACCTCCTGGTACGGCGCCAATACGCTGTCAAACCGATAAGATTCCTTCTGATAAAATTCCTGCCGCTCTTCTTTCTGAAAGGGACTAACCTGTGCCTTCGTGCCTTGCAGCAGGGTATCCCCCCGGTGCAGCATCACTCCAAACAAATAGCTCACACCACAAACTGCTGCCAAAAGCACATAAAACACGCCCCCTCTCCAGGAAGGGATCTTACGGGCAAACATCGTTTTCCCCTCTTTTTGGACGGTTCCCCGCCCATTCTGCCGCATCCAGATATACACCAAGGACACCAACGCTAAATCCAAAAAAACAAAAATCGTTTCATATAACTGATACTGCAGATATGCTGCTGCACCTGTAAAAATCAAGCACCACAAAGGCGGTTTTATTCTTTCTTGCCAATACTCCCCAAGAGTCTCTATGCCCTGCAAAAGCACCAGGGGCAAAAACGGCATTAAAATCTTAGGCCGGTCATATAAAAATCCGTTTAATATCAGGGGTACCACGCCCCAAACGAGACATAGAACCACGCCCCCGGCCAGGAAGCGGGATTTTTTCCGATGCAGCGATACAAACAATAGAAATAATGCCAGCAGCGTCAGGCCAATCCCATAATTGTCATACAAAAGGGCCTCAAAGTTCCAACGAAATCCCACCAAACGACCGCCGGCGCTGCCTCCGTCCTTTACTGCCCCCATTCCCAGGATGGATGCTGCGGTAGGAAGCAGCAGAGCCCCCGCCATAATAACGGAAGCGCCTGCCAGCCCCGCATACTGCATGGTAAGCTTCCATACGCCCGAAAGGCGCAGCATACGATGTGCCCGGGCATATAGAAAAAACAAATACAGCGTAAGCAAACCCGCAATGGCGTAATAATAACTATGCAGCTCCATGAAAAACATCATCAAGACCAGCAGCAGGTCTTTCCACCGTTTTCTGGCGCCCTGGATACACATCATGGCCCCCAGCAGAAAAGGCATATAATTTACAAACATAATCTGCCTGTGTATATGGAAAAAGCACCCGGCGCTTAGAAATAATACGCTTCCCACCAATGCAAATTCTTCTTTGATCCCTTGCTTTTTCATCAGAAAAAAGAAAAGCAGTACACTGCACAAATACCCGCCTATGGAATATCCCGTAATGATCCACTCCATGGGCACCGCTGGAATCAGGCAGGCAAACAGCACATCGGGCCTGAGATACCCATAATAGGAAAAATCATAAATGTTATTTCCTCCTCCCAAAGGCAGTTGTCCCGGAAACAATGTCCCTTCTTTCAAAATCGTCCGGCGGATCGTATCCGCAATGGACACATGCTGGGAAAACCAGTCGCAGGAAGAACCATACAGACTGCCCTCCCGCCAGGATAGCAGGACCATAAGAAGCGATGCCAAAAACAACAGGGCCGGATACAGCCACTTTTTCTCTTTCACAATTCTCTTTTTCATAATTCCCTCTTTCTCGATACATTTACTGGATCATCAAGATGGATTTATCTTAACGCTTTTTTCTTAAAATCACCCGAAAAAAATTCTAAAGATTTCTTAAGAATCATTGGATAAAAACGACGGATTCCTCTCTGCTTTTCTCTCTTTTTCATGATCTGCCGGAACAGTTTCACCTGCGGCGCCAAAAAATGGCTTGATTAATTGTAGTTCACACTGCGGTATTTACAAAAATATGGTATTCCGCCAAAGAATGTTTTAAGATACAACGACAGTGAGGCGCACCTTCGTCCCGTCCTCACTCACATAAATATACGCCTTCCCGGGACTCACGCCCCGAATCCTTCCCCTTTCGTCCACCGTTGCGACGTTGGAATTAGAGGTGGAATACGCCGGCATGTTCCCGGAAGACACCTTTGGCTTCAGTGTATACAGTTCTCCGGATGAAATTGTTATCTGTTTTTCATTCAAACGAATTTGGGGCTTTTTTACATGTACTTGACATGTCTTGCTTACCCCGTCCACGGTAACCGTAATGGCTGCGGTTCCGTTCTTCACAGCCGTCACCGTTCCGTTTTCATCCACTATGGCAACACTTTTTTTATTGGATTTCCACTTAGGCTTGCTTTTGGAAGTAGTAGAAACAGATAGTTTTATTTTTCCCTTGCGGTAAAGGGAGACCGAAGACCGGTTGAGGCTGACTTTGGGCTTTTTGACCGTGACCGTGCAGCTGACAGAGGTCTTATCCGCCGTAGCTGTGATCACCGTAGTCCCCGGCTTCTTAGCCAGCACCCTGCCGGAGGTATCCACGGTGGCCACGCTGCGCTTGCTGGACTTGAATACCACCGGGTGGCCGGTTGATACCTTTGCCGTCAAAAGGGCGCTGCATCCGTTTTCCAAAGACAGGCTTTTGTAATTCAACGTAATCCTTGTCTTTTCCACGGTGATCTTACAGCTTGCCTCCCCGTTTTTGATTTTTGCGGTTATTTTCGCTGTTCCCGCTTTCTTGGCCGTGATGCGCCCATACGTATTGACCGATGCAATTTTCGAATCACTGGAAGAAAAACTGGGCTTTTTTCCAGTGGAAGTAAACGCATATAACTGGAATTCATCCCCGATCTTTAACGTCTTACTGTAATCTCCCAGGATTACAAACTGATACCCCGAAGCCGCATGTACTGCGGTATGATTGGAAATAAAAAGCATGGAAACCATGCAGAGGACAGCGGCTGCCGCCCAAAAGAATTTTCTTATATGTGACATAGAATTCCCCCATGATACATGGTGAAACATGCCACAGCAGATCATGATACAGAGGCCACACAGATTGCCTGTATGGCTCCTTTACCATAGCATGGACGGCCTTTATTGTAAAGGGAACAAAATATAAAATATTTATAAACTCTCTCCGTCTCCAAAATAATATTTTTCTTTTCTGCCGCCTGTATATGCCCGCACCGCCTCTTGAAACCGGAGGCCATATTTCTCATACTTATGCTCCCCCACACCGGTGACGCCAAGCATTTCCTCCCGAGAAAAAGGCAGTTTCACGCACATATCCACCAAGGTCTTATCGGAAAAAATAATATAAGGCGGCACTCCTTCTTCTTTTGCCAAGGCAAACCGTACCTTGCGCAATTCGTCAAACAGATCCAGCCCTTTGCTGTTTAACACATCAGATCTTCGGTTCTTTGATTTCTGTTTTGTCCCCTTCTGATCCTGCTGGGAAACTTTAGGCACACGCAGAATCACGGGAAGCTCCCCCTTATATACCGCCTGAGCCTTCTCAGTTAGACGCAGCAGGGCATATTTATCCCTGGTGGCGGTTAGGATTTCTTCCATCATCATGCATTGAATAATTTCCTTCACCCTGGCCTCTGTCAATTCCTTCAAAACGCCGTAACTTACCAGCCTCTGCACCTGGTATTCCCGCAGCTTGGCCGTGTTGCTGCCGGATAGTATCCCTGCGATCACATTGATTCCGTAACGCTGCCGGCACTCTCTAATACAGTCGACGACACAGGAGGCTTCCCGGGAGACGTCCAGCTCTTCAAATTCTTTCTCGCAGTTAGAGCAATGGCTGCAGGCGCCTGTTTTCCCTTCCCCGAAATACCGAAGAATATATTCCCGCAGGCATCCGGCAGTCAGACAATAATAATGCATAGTCCCAAGACGCCGCTCGTCCTGCTCCCTTATTGCCTCCAGCTCTCCCGGGCCGTACTCCGGATTTTGCTCCTTATTTTCAATTAAAAAACGGCTGATCACCACGTCCTGGGGCGAATACAGAAGTACGCACCAGGAAGGTTCTCCGTCCCGCCCGGCCCTTCCGGCCTCCTGATAATAATTTTCCATGCTTTGAGGCATATTATAGTGAATGACATAACGGACGTTGGACTTGTCAATACCCATTCCGAAGGCATTGGTAGAAACCATCACCGGCGTCCTGTCATAGATAAAATCCTCCTGGTTCTCTTTGCGTTCCTCATTGGAAAGCCCCGCATGGTATTTGGCCGCAGGCACAGATTCCTTTTTCAAAAGTTCGTATACCTTTTCCACATTTTTGCGGGTAGCGCAGTAAATAATCCCGCTCTCGCCAGAATGCTTTTTTACATAATCCATCAAATACCTGTCCTTGCTTTTGGGTTTTTCCACAGCGAAAAAAAGATTCTTCCGGTCAAAGCCCGTCACCAGCACCTGGGGATTTAAAAGCCCCAGCACACACAGGATATCCTCCTTTACCAGGGTCGTCGCCGTCGCCGTAAAGGCGCTTACAATGGGACGGTTGGGAAGCTGGCGGATGAACTGTACAATTTTCAAATAGCTGGGCCTGAAATCCTGTCCCCATTGGGAGATGCAGTGGGCCTCGTCCACAGTTACCATGGAGATTTTTACCTGCCTTGCAAAATTTAAAAACCCTTCCGTCTCCAAACGTTCCGGCGCCACATAGATAATTTTATATTGGCCTTGCCGGGCCAGCTTCAAGGCTTTCCAAATCTGGTTCTCCGTCAGAGAGCTGTTGATATAGGCGGCATGAATACCGGCCTGATTCAATGCGTATACCTGATCCTTCATCAGGGAGATCAAAGGAGACACCACCAGGGTAATGCCGGAAAGCAGCAGGGCCGGAACCTGATAGCAGATGGATTTCCCCGCCCCGGTGGGCATGATGCCCAGCACATCCCTTCCGGAGAGAATGCTGTCGATCAAAAGCTTTTGCCCCTCCCGAAAGGAATCATATCCAAAATATTTTTTCAAAACCTCCCTTGGGTTCATAGTACCTCCTTTTTCCCTGTACGTTTCTTAAGCTTCATCAAATACAGTCCTGCCGCATCCGCCAAAAACCACCCGATGGGCACGGCGGCCCAGATTCCTGTAACTCCGAATTGAGGAACCGCAGAAAGGGCATATGCTAACGCCACCCTCGTTCCCAGAGATATCACGGTAAGCGCCACCGACACTCCCGGCCGTTTCACGGCCCTGAAATAACCGTAAAACAAAAATAAAAATCCTATCAGGCAGTAGCACGCCCCTTCTATTCTAAGGTAAGAAATCCCAACCGCCAGCACTTCTGTCTCCCCAGGTTTTACAAATAACAGCAGCAGTTCCCGGGCAAACAGGCAGACCCCGGCGGATATCACCAGGCAAAACACTAGGGTACATGCGCCTGCGCTTAGAATTCCCTGACGAATCCGCTTCTTTTCTCCGGCGCCGTAATTTTGCGCCACAAAGGTAGAAAATGCATTGCCAAAATCCTGCACCGGCATATAGGCAAAGGAATCAATTTTCACAGCCGCTGCAAAAGCCGCCATCACAACGGCTCCAAAGCTGTTTACCAATCCTTGCACCAAGAGGATTCCGAAATTCATCACCGACTGCTGCACACTGGTGAGAAAAGACAGATGCACAAGCTCCTTCATCACGCCAAAATCCCACTTCATATCCTCTCTGCCAATCCGCAGCCAGGGACATTTCCACAAGGTATATACGAACATCCCCACCCCAGAAACTGCCTGTGAAATCACCGTGGCAATGGCCGCGCCTTCAATCCCCCACTGAAACCTTAGGACAAATAAAAGATCCAGGAAGATATTACTTACGGAGGAAACCGCCAAAAACACTAGCGCCGCCAGGGAATTCCCCAACGCCCGCTGTATGGACGCCGCATAATTATACAAAAAAATAACCCCGATGCCCCAAAAAATAATCGTAAGATAACTTCCCATCATGGGTAAAATCTCTTCCGGCACCTGTAAAAACACTAAAATCCCATCCAGTCCCAGGAAAACGGCGGCATTCAGAATCAAGGTCAGTCCGCCAATCAGCAGAAAGGAAAGAAAAATCCCCTGCTTCATCCGGCGGATATCCCCTTTTCCCCAATAAACGGAAATCAGAACCCCGCTTCCCATGCACAGCCCCAATAGAATGGAATTTAAAAATGTCATTAAGGTGTAAGCAGAACCTGCCGCCGCCAAAGCGTCCCGCCCCACAAAACGTCCTACGATCAAGGTATCCGTAATATTATACGTCTGTTGGAGAAGGTTCCCCAGTATCATAGGCAGCGCAAATAACAGCAGGGTCCGGGTAATCCTGCCCTTCGTTAAGTCCATTTGTCTCATTTATGTATTCCCCTCTGTAGGCAGCTTCCGATATACCGTCAGCCACATGGTCAAAAAGCTGGCCAATCCTCCGATGGCATTGGAAATTGGCTCCGCAAAAAATACCCCCGTTACCCCAAGTCCCAGCCGGGGCAGCACCAGTGTCAGAGGCACCACAATGATTGCTTTCCGCAGCAGGGAAAAGAAAATGGCCCGTTTTGCGTAGCCCAGGGATTGGAACACCGACTGCCCGGCAAACTGAAACGCCATAAAGAAAAATCCAAAGAAATAAATATTCAAGGCTTGCGGCCCAACCTCCTGCATGGCTGGGTCATTGGAAAATACAGAGATCAGAAAACGGGGACACGACATAACCACCGCCCAGGCCAATCCTGTATATGCAATGCCCACGGCTGCGGAAAACCGGATACCGGCTTTCACCCTACCATATGCTTTTGCCCCGTAATTATATCCCAACACCGGCTGGGCCCCGCTGGAAATCCCGCCCACCGGAAGAGAGAGCACCTCCCGGACGGAATTTAAGACCGTCATAACGCCCACATAGAGATCCCCACCATACATTTGAAGGGTATTGTTGCAAACCACCTGAACCAGGCAGTTGGTTCCCTGCATAATAAATCCTGACGCCCCCAGCCCCATAATATTTTTCGCCAAACTCCAGCGGATTTTTAGATTGTTTCTGCGAATCACCAGCAACGCCTTTTTTCCAGTGAGGAAACGAATCACCCAAATCATGGACGCCAGTTGGCTGATGACCGTAGCCAACGCCGCACCGCCAACTCCCATATCCATCACAAAAAGAAAGACCGGGTCTAAAATCAGGTTTAAAACCGCCCCCAACACGGTAGTCATCATTCCAACATGGGGAAATCCCTGGGCATTGATAAAACCGTTTAATCCTGTGGAAAGCATGGAAAACGCTGTGCCGAACAAATAGATACTCAGATACTGGTTGGCGTATACGTAAGAAGCATCACTGGCCCCGAACAAATATAAAACCGGCCGCCGCAATAGGTAGCAAAATAGAAAAATTATAATAGAACTTCCAAGAAGCAGAGAAAACACATTTCCAAGAATCTGCTCTGCCTTTTTATCCTCTCCGGCTCCCCTCGCAATGGAAAACAAGGGCGCCCCTCCGGTTCCAAATAAGTTGGTAAAGGCCGCAACCAGAATAATGACTGGAAAAGAAAGACCCACGCCGGTGAGCGCCATATTGTCCGCTCCCGGCAGATGGCCGATGTAAATCCGGTCCACCACATTATATAAAAGCTGAACCAATTGTGCCAATGTCAGGGGAATGGCCTGGGAGACAATGCTCCTAGAGACCTTCCCCCTGGAAAAATCATTTGCCATAGGATTCCCCTTCTTTTGCATTACTGTATCGTCCCAAGCCTAACTATTTCGGACAATTTTTTCTTGTCCGCCCATATACGGCTGCAGCGCCTTAGGAATGTTTACGCTTCCGTCTTCCTGAAGGTTATTCTCCAGAAATGCGATCAGCATACGGGGCGGCGCCACCACGGTATTATTCAGCGTATGAGCAAAATATTTCCCATCCTTCCCGGTTACCCGGATCTTTAATCGGCGGGCCTGGGCGTCTCCTAAGTTGGAGCAGCTTCCCACCTCAAAATACTTCTGCTGCCGGGGAGACCATGCCTCCACGTCGATGGACTTCACCTTCAAATCCGCCAAATCCCCGGAGCAGCACTCTAAGGTACGCACCGGAATATCCAGAGAGCGGAATAAATCCACCGTATTCTGCCACAATTTTTCAAACCACATGGGAGATTCCTCGGGCTTGCATACCACGATCATCTCCTGCTTCTCAAATTGATGAATCCGGTATACTCCCCGCTCCTCAATGCCATGGGCTCCTTTTTCCTTCCGGAAACAGGGAGAATAGCTGGTAAGGGTCTGGGGAAGCTGCTCTTCCTTCAGTATGGTATCAATAAATTTACCAATCATAGAGTGCTCGCTGGTGCCGATCAAGTAAAGATCTTCTCCCTCAATCTTGTACATCATGGCGTCCATCTCCGCAAAGCTCATCACGCCCGTTACCACATCGCTGCGGATCATAAAAGGTGGTACGCAATAGGTAAAGCCTCTATCGATCATAAAATCCCGGGCGTAGGAAATTACCGCCGAATGGAGCCTGGCAATATCACCCATCAAATAGTAGAAACCGTTGCCGGCTACCTTCCTGGCGCTGTCCAAATCCAATCCCTGAAAGCTTTCCATAATCTGGGCATGGTAGGGAATCTCAAAATCCGGCGCCACCGGCTCCCCGTAACGCTCAACTTCCACATTCTCGCTGTCGTCTTTTCCAATAGGAACCGAAGGGTCAATGATATTAGGAATTACCATCATAATATTTCGGACCTTCTCCTGTAATTCGGTCTCCTGCTCTTCCAGCTGCGCCAGCCGCTCTGCGTCCTTAGCCACCTGTTCTTTTAACTGCTGCGCCTCGTCTTTCTTTCCCTGGCCCATCAGGGCGCCGATCTCTTTGGATATCTTCTTGCGGTTGCCCCGCAGGGCGTCCGCTTCCTGCTGCGCTGCTCTGGCTTTGGCATCCAGTTCTATGACTTCATCCACCAGCGGCAGCTTGCTGTCCTGGAATTTATTCCGGATATTCTGCTTCACCGTCTCCGGATTCTCACGTAAAAATTTCAAATCAATCATGTTCCATCCCTCCTGTATGCCCATCATTCTACCGCTTTTTCCAATATCTTGCAAGTAAAACTTATGCAGCACTCGTTCTAATCCGGCTTATTCGTATTATTTACGATGCTAAATCAACCCACTCTGTCGTCTAAAATCCAGATTTTACATCAACCGTACGCGCAATACAAGCAAAAATATTGAAAGCCCGCAAATGCCCATTTTATAAGCTTTTGCGAGCTTTACAAACTTATTCGAACCTTACTCGTGGCGCAATGCTTCGATCGGATTCAAGTTCGCCGCCTTATAGGATGGCAGCAGACCGAATACAATACCGATCACCATAGAAAAACCCACGGCTCCCACTGCCGCCGGCACACTGATAGCCACCAGCGTACCAGTGAGCTTGGAAATCACTTCCGCCAATATAATACCGACAATTACTCCGATCAAACCTCCCATGCTGGTCAATACGGCAGCCTCTGTCAAAAACTGCCCCAGCACCTTGCTTCTCCTGGCTCCAATGGCTTTCTTTAGGCCAATCTCCTGGGTACGCTCCGTCACAGACACCAGCATAATATTCATAACGCCGATACCGCCTACCAACAGGGAAATCCCTGCGATCCAAATCAACATGGAATTGGTGGACTGGCTTAAATCCTGAATATCCTTGGCCTGTTTCAGTAGGTCAATCGCCTTATACTGTATCGTATCGTCGGATACGCTTAAATAGCTGTTTAAGATCTCTTCACTCTGTTTGCCGGCGGCCGTCATATCTTCTGTCTTATTTACGGTCAGAACCAGCTTCTGGGGTTCGTCATACCCGTACAGCGCAGGCCATACTGCGGAAGGAACATATACCTTTCCCCCGCCGCCCTGGTTATACATCTGATAATCTTCCATACTGTTGATCACCGGCTCAAATTTACTGGATTTCTCCACAATGCCGATTACAATAAAGGGCTCCTGCTTAATCTCTATGGTCTGCCCCATGGGATCTGCACCTGGAAACAGCGCATCGGCTGCCTCCTTATCCAGCACTGCCACTTTCCGGAACTGACTGAAATCTTTTTCATCAAATCCACGGCCTCTGCGGATTAAGTAACTGCACACATCAAAATACTCCCGGTCTACGCCGTAAAGATTTCCACCGGACATTCCGATACTCTGATGATAAATCGTATTATATGTGTTTCTTGATACATACAGCGTCGCGTCTTTTACAACGTCAATATCCCTGATCTGTTTCAATACATCATTGGTAATAACAGGAACTCCTTCGGGAACGCCATTATACTCCATCTCATAAGCGGACTCCCCTTGATGAAGCTGTACAGTTACACTGTTATCCCCTGCACCGATCAGGTTTTGTTTGATCTGCTCATTGGTTCCTTTGATGGTAGACACAATGGCAATAATAGCGGCAATCCCGATGATAATGCCAAGCATTGTGAGGAAAGAACGCATTTTATGTGACCATATCCCCTGGAAGGACAGTCTGATATTTTCCAACATGATTCTTTCCCCCTTAATAATATCCCATTTCAGAGCCTGAGCCTTCTTCTACCTTTGCCCCCTCTTTGGCTGTTTTTCCATAGGGGAATGCAATCCGGTCTTCCTTGGTAAGCCCCGACTTAATTTCCACTGCTTCTCCATAAATAACCTTCCCGGTCTCTACATATTGTTTCTTTAACCGGTCATTTTCATCTGCCATCATCACGTAGCTTCTTCCGTTCTCCTCCCGGACATATGCCTTCTGCAGATAGATTCCATCATCTTCCCCGTCCCCGGAGCTTTGAGCTGTCATTCTCAAATCTACGTATTCTCCATTTTTCAGCCCTTCCGTATTTGCAATGTAGGCCGTATAGGGATAATACGATACATTGGGATTCCCCTCCCCAAAGCTGTTACTGCTTGTGGAAGGATAGGGGGAAATCTCCTGGATCGTAGCCTCAAAGCTGAGACCGCTTTCCCAGGAATTCGCATAAACGGTCTGCCCTACCTGTACCTCGCCTAACTGAAGCTCACTTAAGGAACCCGTCACATACAAACCTTCGGACCCGGATACCGTAATAAATGCGGAACCGTCCTGGGGAGGCTTACTTGGATCCCCGACCGTCTTTACAATACCGTCAATTTCTGCTTTCACCACACCGTCATCGGAAACCTTCTGCATTTGCTCCAGCTCCAGTTTCGCTTTGCGCACCTGCAGATCCAAATCTTTTATTTCTTTTTCTTCCTTCTTGATGGCCTCTGACAACTCTTTGGCTGTATATGTCTGGACCTCCGGTCCCTCCGGCTGTTCCGGTTCTTCCGGGAAAAACATATCGTCCGGCTCCTCATACCAATCCGTATCGTCCGGTTCCGGGTCTGGCTCTATCATAGGCGCCCGGGTCTCTACGGACCATTTTGCATCCTCTTCAAAAGTCATACCTGCAAACTGTCCGCTGCTGATATCCCAGTACTGGTCTTTGATCGGTTTACCACTGTTGGGATTGATGATCTGCAGACGCAAAAACATAGGTACGGGGCTTGAAGCCAGTACATTCAGATAAGAGCCTTCCACATAACATCCCGGCATGCAAAGTATGACGCATGGCTCTTCCGGCGTACCTATGGTCTCTTCCTTCTCATCCTCAGATTCTTCTGGCTCTTCCTGGGTTCCATCAAGTTCATCCGGTATCATTGCACCCTCCTCTCGCCGGAAGGAAGAGGAAAGATCCAATACTACTCCTTCTGCAAGATAATTGTAGGCTCCTGTTTTTGGATCGGTCTGGGGCAATTCCGGTTCTGGCTCCGGGTCTGGTTCCGGGTCTGGCTCTGGTTCCGGCTCCGGGTCTTCGACATATTCCGGAACAGGAGTTACTTTTCTTAACCTTTCCAGCTCCCGGTTCGCCAATACCAGTTTATTTTCCAGGCTTTCCACTTCCAGGGCTTTCATTTCAAGCTGAAGCGCGTTTAACGTCATATCATACGTAAGCAGCGGATCCCCAGCTTTTACTTCCTGGCCTTCTTCCACATGAACCTGGGTCACCGACTGATTTTCAATCAAATAAACATCCTGGTAAAAGTCATTGGTCACCATACCATAGCTGGTCATCTCTTCTCCGCCGTAATACCAGCTCAAATCCGAGACGCTCTGGACATCTGCGGTCAAGCTGCTTTTCTGATGCTGTAAATAGGCAAAAACAGCTCCTGCAATGGCGGCAGCGATGATCAGCACTACGATAACCACTACAAGGATATGTTTCTTTTTATTCATCCTGCACCTCCTTTGCACCTTCCTCAGTAATTTCACCGTCGATAATATTCACCACTCGTTTTGCATGGGAGGCAATTGCCCTGTCATGGGTAATCATAACGATGGTTACCCCTTCTTCATTTAATTTTTCGAAAAGTTCCATGATCTGTTTCCCGGACTTTTGATCCAGCGCACCCGTTGGCTCATCTGCCAACAGGATCTTGGGATTGTTCACCATGGCTCTTGCAATGGCTACACGCTGCTTCTGTCCGCCGGAAAGCTGCGTGGGCTTAAAGCTCACCCGATCTCCCAACCCTACGCGCTCCAATGCCCTGGTTGCCCGCTCCCGCCGTTCCTTTTTCTTTATCCCGGCGTAGCTTAAAGGCAGGGCAACATTATCCAATGCGCTCTGTCTGGGCAGAAGGTGAAAGCTTTGGAACACAAATCCAATGCTTTTTAATCTCACATTGGACATATCCTTATCCTTATATTTTAAAATATTTTCTCCAGCCAGTTCAAACGTCCCGGAAGTAGGGCGGTCCAGGCATCCGATAATATTCATTAACGTCGTTTTTCCGGAACCGGAAGGCCCCATTATGGCAACGTACTCCCCTTCTTCTACTTGAAGGGACACATCCTTCAAAACCGGAACTACCAGTTTTTCCTGCTGGTAATCTTTGTAAATATGTTGTAAATCAAGTATCATTCAGCCACCTCCGGTTCCGTCTCTAAACCATCTCCGGCATCCTGGCTCTCTATGTCTCCGCTCTCTGGCAGTTCACCGCCTTCTGGCAGCATATTACCGTCCTGCATCCCTTCGCCTTCTGGCAGCATATTACCGTCCTGCATCCCTTCGCCTTCTGGCAGCATTCCGTCCTCTTGCATATCTCCGCCTTCCGGCAATATGTCAGTCTCTGACGTATCTCCGCCATCCTGCATACCGCCTTCTTCTGAATACATGGGCGATTCATAATCCACTTCCGATGCATCCCTTACAGCCGGTACGCCCTCATACAAAGCCTCCATAGGGAATGCAATATAGTCATCCTCTGTAACACCAGAGATAATCTGGTACATTCCCAGTTCTGCATCATATTCTCCCAATTCCACAGACCGTTTTTCCAGGCGCTTCCGATTGTCCTCCGCCCATACGTAGCCGCCGGTATCGCCTTCCTTTACAATATAACTTTCATACAGCCAGACTCCCTCTTTTGTTTCCGTCTGTCCTTCATCCATCTCTATCAGAACATGCTGTCCCAGTATCAATCCGTCCACGCTGTCTAATTCAATATAGAAAGGATACTTGGAAGCGGTCTCTCCACCGCCGCCGTCATAATAATTATTGTTATTCTGAATCTGGTTCTGAGTATCTACTTCTGTGATCTTTCCAGCCCAAGTCTGGGTTTCATCGATTCTGGATCGGATAATAACAGGGGTCTCCGGAGACACGGCATAAATATTCTGCTCGTTGATGGTTCCCTTCACCCGATAATCTCCCACCGCCAGCACGGTCATATAGGGAAGCTCCTCCCCGGTATAGGGATCGCTTCCATTTTCACTGATGCTTTTGATGATACCTGCAATTTCACTGGTAACCGTGGCGTTGTTCAAAGACTCTTCCATCCTGGCAATCTCCACGCCCTTGCTTTCTTTATTATATTGAGACTGTTTAATAGAAGTCTCCACCGACTGGATCTCCGTCGTATATTGAAACTTCATATCCTCAGATGCCGCCGCCCGCTCTGATTTCAGGGTCTCAATCTGATTGTAATAATCGGATATCTCATTGTCTATTCCTTCCAGCTCCAGCTTTGCCGTAGCGATCTGGTCCTGGATCTCATCTGTATCATAGGAAAATAAAGGCGTTCCTACTTCCACAGTGTCGCCTTCTTTCACAAATACTTCTTTCACTGTTTTCTCTCCGTCCTTATTTACATCCCAGGACTTCTGAGGCTCCACAACACCGGAATACCGGTTCTGGGCTCCGCTGCCCCCATTCATCAGAGAAGAAACCTGCTCTACATAAACCTTATCCCCATTTCCGGCGCCCACTTTGCCGCTTCCCAGCAAATACCAAGCGCCCCCGCCTGCCGCTGCGATCACAAGAACGATCACCGCAGCGACAATTACTATTTTCTTTTTACCCATATTTTGCCTCCTTTTCCAAAGCATCCTGACAGCTTTCAGCCGTCGTTCAAAAAAAGATGGCTGCGGCCATCTCCCGCTCACAACCATCTTATCATTGAAACTTTATAAAAACGTCTTTCTAATCCTTAAGAATTCCTTAAGTCTGTCACACTAGAGGATAGTTCTTCGTTAAAGCTTTTACAATGCCTTTTACCTGGTCGGCAGCCGCCTCCCCCTGACGGATCATAAGCGCAATGGCCTCCGCCACTTGATCCATATCTGCTTCCTGAAAGCCCCTGGAGGTTACGGCAGGCGTTCCCAGACGGATTCCGCTGGTCACAAAAGGAGATTTGGGATCATTGGGGATTGTATTTTTGTTGCAGGTGATATTCACCGAATCCAATAGCTTTTCTACTTCTTTTCCGGTAAGCTCATAGGGCGTCAAGTCCACCAGCATCAAATGGTTGTCCGTTCCTCCGGAAACCAGTTTGATCTCCCGTTTTAGCAAGCCTTTTGCCAACGCCTGGGCATTTGCAACAATTTGCGACTGGTAAGATTTGAATTCTTCAGACAACGCCTCCTGAAAACACACTGCCTTGGCAGCGATCACATGCATCAGAGGCCCTCCCTGAATTCCGGGGAACACTGCTTTATTAAAATTAAACTGATCTGCCGCTTCCTGATTGGCCAGGATCATACCCCCTCTGGGCCCCCGAAGGGTCTTGTGGGTCGTGGTAGTTACCACGTCCGCGTAGGGGAAGGGACTGGGATGAAGACCTGACGCCACAAGTCCGGCAATATGGGCCATATCCACAAATAAGTAAGCTCCTACCTCATCTGCAATTTCCCGGAACCGTTTAAAATCAATGATTCTGGCGTAAGCGCTGGCGCCGGCGATGATCATCTTTGGCCTGCACTCCAACGCCGTCTTGCGAACCTTGTCGTAATCAATAAACCCTTCTTCGTTCACACCATAAGGAACGATATGGAAATACTTCCCGGAAAAATTCACCGGGCTCCCGTGGGTCAGATGCCCGCCGTGATCTAAATTCATTCCCATCACCGTGTCCCCCGGCGTCAGCATGGCAAACTGCACTGCCATATTGGCCTGGGCGCCGGAATGGGGCTGTACATTGGCATAATCGCACCCAAACAGCTTCTTGGCCCGCTCAATGGCCAGGTTCTCCACCACATCCACGCATTGGCATCCGCCGTAATACCGTTTTCCCGGATATCCTTCTGCGTATTTATTGGTCATAGGGCTTCCCATGGCTGCCATTACCGCCGGACTAACCCAGTTCTCCGAAGCAATCAGTTCTATATGACTGTTCTGACGTGCGATTTCCTCTGTAATGGCTTCGGCCACCTGGGGATCTGTTTTCTTAATATCTTCAAATGTATACATTTTTTATATCCTTTCTCTTCCCTTTCGTGCTACAGCTTTCATTATAAATGCCTCGGACAGGATTTGCAACAGGAAATATATTTGCTTCTTCAGTCTGTGTAACAGTTCCGCCTTCGGCTTCCCGGTTACGGAATCCGGCTCATTTGGAAGTTTGCCTGCGGCAAAGAGCCGGATTCCCATCGTATCAGCTTTATCATACGGACTTTGCTGTAAATGCAAAGTCCTGGACCGAACTGTTGCCAGTCCGTCATACCGTTGCCAGCAGCTCCGTCCCATATTCGGCAGCATACCATAACACGAGCAAAATCAGAATCTGCACCGCCAAAATAAAAGGCAGCCCCCAGACAAAATACCAATGCCTGGTTTTATGGCGAAATATGCGCATTCCAAGGATGCCTCCCAAACTTCCCCCAAAAATCGCTGAAAGAAACAGCGTTTTTTCCGAAATCCTCCATTTATGCCTGATTGCCCGCTGCTTATCTGCATACATCATACAGAAACTCACCAGATTCATGATAAGAAGATAGACAGCTGCACATATGTAAATCATTGGTCTTCATTCCCAGATACAAGTTTTAGTAAATCCGAAAAATCCTCCAGAACGTAATCTGCTTTTTCATAGGATGCTGCATCGCCGATAGCGGCTGCCGCCATCCCCCCCGCCTTAGCTGCATCAACGCCCGCGTAAGCGTCTTCCACCACAATACAATTTTGGGGATCTTCCCCCAAATATTCTGCCGCTTTTAAAAACACTTCCGGATCCGGCTTGGAATTTGTAATATTATTTCCGTCGGAAATCGCATCAAAAAAATCCAAAAGACCTACTTTTTCCAAAATAAAGGGAGCATTCTTGCTGGAAGAACCGATCGCCAGCTTATATCCTTTCTCCCGGAGCTGTTCTAACGTCCGCCGCACCTTTGTGGAAACATCCTGGGGAGTCATTGTATTTAACAACTCCCTGTAAGATGCCTTTTTTTCCTCTGCCAAAGCCTTTTTTTCTTCCTGAGACAGGCTGCCTTCATAATTTTCCAGAATAATATCCAGACTCTCCATACGGCTCACACCCCTCAGACGGTTATTGACCGTCTCATCAAAATAGATTCCCATACGGTCCGCCATACGTTTCCAAGCCTGGTAATGAAACTTGTCCGTAAAAACAATCACTCCGTCCAAATCAAAAATAAATGCTTTTACATTCTTCATCGCCATTTCCTTTCTTTTCATATATGCTGCTGTTCCAGGGGCACATTCAACGCTTCCGTTCCCTCCACCACATATCTGCCTTCTGCGATCACGGGAATCTCCCTCCCGTCTCTGGTCCAAATGGTGATCGTATCCAGCTCGTCATAAGGAATTGTAATATCTGTATGGCAATTAAAATATGCCTTCTGGGGATCTTCCTTACGCAAAATAGAAATTTCATTGTCTCTGGCCACAATTTCCTTGCCGTCAGGGTTAAATACAGGCGTATCCTCCGCCCAAGTATAGCAGGTATCACCCACTGCAAAATGCGGCCCTGTCTTTTCCGCAATCAGGATCGGCAGCTTATCCGCAATGTTATAATCCCGGCCCATGCGATAAGCAGTGGTATTCGTACCGATGGCAAATTCCCCCAGGGGAAGGGTATTATGATGGTACAGCAGATGTTCCTTCAAAAACTTCTGATTCTCTTCCTCCTGGGAAAAATTCCGGCATCGGTAGGAAGTGATCATCCCCTCTGTAAATTCCAGTTCCAAATCCACGTATTTTAATTGATTCAAATAAACCTGGGAAACATGCAGAATTCCGTTGGTGCCTGCCAGCTTAGGCGAAGTAAACACTTCTCCCACCGGAATATTCACATCTGCCACGCAGTTTTCAAACGCCGTCTCTTTTCCCGGATCTGCAAGGGGACAGATCGCCACCGTCAAATCCGTACGGTTCCCCTCTCTGCCTTTTATCTTCACATATTCTGCCTGATCCAGCACATCGATGATCTTCTGCTGCATATCCCGGTACAGCGTATAATCCAGATTGTTCAATTCCACTGTTTTTTCAAAAATTTCCTCATACTTAGGCCCTATCTCCGGGATGGGATAAGCAATGATCGTAAAGCTGCGTTCCTCCCCCTTGATATACTGGTTCATCAACTGGCCGCTTTTATTGGAAAAATAGACATTCAGCTTCTGCTGCTTTTCATTAAATTCATAGTTTTCCTTCTTTCCCACCGGTGTAAAGGGCTCCCGGCCAAAGGTTTCTATCACAGCCGGCCCGGCATAGCCTGCGGCAGCCTCCTTGAAGCTCTCATAGCTGTTCCGGATACATTCCAGATAATGTTCCACAAATTCCTTGTCCAAATAAGCGGCTGCATCTGCTTTATGATCAAAGTCGTACTGTTCATTGGGGGAAGCAGAGTAGACGCCGAAACGCCCGTCTCCCCTGCGAAACGTTACCTGAAGGCCCATTTTTTCAAAATTATCCATGGCTGCCCGGACTACCCGCTCAAAACCCAGAGGATAAGAAATCTCAGCAGCACGTTTCTTGGACAAGTCTTTTCCGGTAACTTCAAATCCAATCCGGTAGCCTTCCGTATACGTATCCGCCATAGCCTTTATCTTCTCCTGGGGCATACAGTTCAAAAATTCCGCCGTCTTAATCTCATTCTCTCCCACACAGCATCCAAACCGGTACAAATACCGCAAATCATTCAGATCCGCTCCTTTTATAATCTCTGCAAAAAAATCATCCTCAGGATTTACCCTCCGGCAAATGGAGCGCTCTGTAAAAATCTCAATATAATCATGGGCAAACCAATATAAAATATTGGAAATCTCTTTGGGATTCACGCCCGCCTCATCCTCAAAGCAGTTGTAAATCTCCACCAGCAATTCCCCATATATGGTCATTTCATAAATCCCGCCCTCCGGGGCGTAATCTGCCATTTTTCGGATTTGGGCATACAGCATGCACAATTCGCGCCCGTATTCCTCCCCCAGAACCTTCACGGCATATTCCGGGTTGGCAAAGCTTTTCTCATAATTCCCGGGATACAACTCCCCATATATGCTGTCGTTCCACTCTGCCAGTTCCGAAAGGGAGCGGTTAAAAAACGTTCCCTTAGAGATTTCCTCCTGCTCCTTGTATAGCTTCATCACAAAGCCTGCCGCATTACGAAAATATCCCCGAAATGGTTCCGATACCGTCTCTTCCTCCAAAATCCTGCCAATCCGTTCCATGACAAGGGGATACCGCTCCCGGACTTCCTCCCGGTATGGTTTATAAATCTGTTGATAGCTCATAAAGCCTCCTTTTCATTCCGCTGATCCATGTAAACTCCCACAATTCCCTATAGGTATAATGCGCCCGCCGCATACACCGCTCCCCAGCCCGCCAGGGTCAATAGCCCAAATCCCAGGGCCAGCAATGGGAAAAAGCGATAACTATTCTCTTCCCTCAATCCCTGCACTGCCAGCATCAGGGAGACCACGGACAGAAGCAGCGCCAACACGCCTCCGCTTCCAAGATACATGCTCCCGTTTCCTTTGCTTAGAAAGGAAACCGTAATCAGGGCGATTCCGAATACTGCAGACAGCAATGCAAGCATAAGCCCTGCAATTCCTTTTTTGGAATGGACTTTCCCGGAAAATTTATAATCATGTGCCTTGTGCCGTTTACTCATATTTTTTTCTCCTGATATAATCCATAACTGCAAACAACAGATACCCCAACGCTCCTCCAATGGTATTCAACAACAGGTCGTCCACGTCAAAGCTCCCCACTTTGCAGACCAACTGAATCACTTCCACTGCCAAGCTGAATTCAAAGGTCAAAAAAAGCATATAAAAAAAGGAACGGAACCTGCGGTGCATAATAGGTAAAATCATACCAAAGGGAATAAATGCTGCCACATTCCCGAACAAGTTTAACACTACGGCCATAGTCCCCAGCGACTCACGATGGACAATAAACCTTCGGATCTCTTTGAACAACACAAGGTTATAGTGGTATGTCCGGCTCTCAAAGGTCCGGCCCATGCTTTCTGCAAAAAACAGAAAATACGTTAATAAAATAATATAGGCTCCGAATATGATCTGACTGCATATTCGGAGTGCCTTTTTATGCTCTGCTTTCAATTCCGTATCCTTTAAAAAATGAGCTCTGATTTGTGACGTATCAGCCGGGCGCCGTTGATCACAGCCAAAATCCCGCATGCAATCCCGGTCACCAGAATAATGACCCCCAGGGCAATATCTCCGGCTCCTGCCGCTTTCATAATTTTGTAAGCTTTCTCATTATTCATTCCAAAACCTCCTATTTTATGCCATATTCTTGGTAATATGCATCAAGGGCCGCTTTCAATGCATCATCAATATAAATGTTTCCTTTATATGGTTTATTATACAAATGTTCCACCACTTCTTCCATGGTAACAATAGCTCCTGTTTCAAATCCGTAGGTTTGCCGAATTTCCTGCAGGGCGCTCTGCTCGCCTTTTCCCCGTTCCATGCGGTTCAACGACACCATCAGCCCCTTGATCTCTACATTCCCCTGGGCCTGAATGATCGGAAACGTCTCCTCAATGGACTTGCCGGAGGTGGTCACGTCCTCAATGATCACTACCCTGTCCCCGTCCTTCATAGGGCTTCCCAAAAGGATCCCGGCGTCTCCGTGATCTTTCGCTTCCTTCCGATTGGAACAGTAACGGATCTCTTTCCCATACAGCTCACTGTAGGCCATCGTCGCAGCCACGCTCAAGGGAATTCCCTTATAAGCCGGACCAAACAGTACGTCAAAATCGTCCCCATAGCTGTTATGGATTGCCTTGGCATAATACTCTCCCAGACGGCGAAGCTGTGTTCCGGTCACATATCCCCCCGCATTCATAAAAAAAGGGGATTTCCTTCCGCTCTTTAAAATGAATTCCCCAAACCGAAGCACTCCGCTGTCTACCATAAATTCAATGAATTCCTGCTTGTACTGTTCCATCGTTTCCATCCTCCTGTATCTTTAGGCTTTTTGGCGTTTTGTTCTGAATATAATATCTCCCATATACTACCATAACCCTGGCATTTTTTCAATCAATTTCCAGAAAATCCGCCGGCAGAAGAACCCGCTTATCCGAAACAAACTAAGAGGGCGGATGAACATCTGCAATTCATCCGCCCTCTTACAGCAACTATAAAACCACATGATACAAAACGAAAAATGAGTCTCTCCTATTTTACCGCGCCGGAGGTTACGCCTTCTACGATATAACGCTGCATAAAGAGATATAAAATCAAAATCGGCAGCATCGCCAGCACCAGGGCCGCCATGATCAAACCTACGTCTGTAGAATATGTACCATAGAATACCTGAGTTGCAATGGGAATCGTGTATAATTCCTTCTTCGCCAGAACCAAGCTGGGCAACAGGTAGTCATTCCAGAATGCCATTGCGTCAATAATCGCAACCGTTGCAATGGTGGGTTTCAGCAATGGAAATACGATTTTCCAATAGGTCTGCCAGCGTCTGCACCCGTCAATAGTAGCAGCCTCTTCCAGCGAAATCGGAACATTGGTATGGATTGCCCCATGGAACATGAAAGTTGCCATGGACAGGGAGAATCCTACATGCATAAAGATCAAAGTAGCACGATGGCTCAATACCCCTAAGATACCGCCGTAAAGAGATACCAACGGGATCATCAATACCTGGAAGGGGATTACCATAGACGCGATCATCAGTCCGAACAGCAGTCCGCATGCTTTCCACTTATTACGCACAATCACAAATGCCGTCATAGAGGACAAAAGAATTGTGAAAATGGTGGAGAGAATCGTTATGATCGCTGAATTTGCAAAGGAACGCCAGAAGTTCATCTTCTCCATGGCTTCCGGGAAATTCTCCAGGGTAAATCCATGCTCACCAATCAGAGACAACGGGTTTGTGGTAATATCTGCTTTTGTCTTAAATACGTTTAACAACACCAGAATAAACGGAAAAATAAAGCAGATGAATAAAACTACCAGGATAATAATTTTAATCGCATGATTGATTTTCTTATTGCGAGCAGCTTTTTCATTCATACCCATTATGCCGACACCTCCGCTTTCTTACCGATGTATACCTGCAAAACGCCGATTACCGCGCAAACGATAAAGAGGATCAGCGCCTCCGCCTGGCCGGTACCGTAATTCTTGTAGGTAAATGCCTGATTATACACATGCATAGCCGCCATAACCGAGCTGCCGAAGGGCTCGCCCTTTGTCAATGACAAGTTTACATCGTATACCATGAAACATCTGGTGATGGTCAAAAACAGACATTGTACAAAAGAGGAAACCATCAAAGGAACTGAAATATGTACCAGAGTCTGAACATTGGTACAGCCGTCAATCTGAGCTGCTTCCAATACATCCGCTGATACGCTCATAAATCCAGCCACGTAGATCAGCATCATATACCCTGCATACTGCCATACGGACACAACGATCAAACAAAACATTGCGCCGCCTGACGTAGCAAGTAAAGAAGTGGACAGCGCTCCTGCGGAAAGGGATTCTCCCAATGCCACCAGGGCACGATTAAACACAAACTTCCAGATGTAACCAAGAACGATACCACCGATCAGGTTGGGAATAAAGAAGCCTGCACGGAAGAAATTCTGTCCCTTCACGCCGCTGGTAACCAGAAACGCCAGGATAAATGCTACTATGTTTACCAGGATTACCGCGATAATCGCATAGATAAACGTCCGTCCCAAAGCCTGCCAATAAGCTGTATCCGCAAAGGTGGATACATAATTTGCCATTCCAACAAAAGGCTTCTGGGTTGATACGCCGTCCCAGCTTGTAAAGGTCAGATACAAACCATACAGAAACGGTATAATCACAACTGCGGCAAATACAACTGTCGTTACTCCGGCAAACATGGCAAATTGCTTGCACTTATAAGACATGGTATTTGTTTTCATAATTTCATTCTCCCTTCTTACATGAAACCGTCCGCGCTCTTAGATTCCGCCCTCTGCCGCAGTCACTGCAGCAAAGGGCGGCCTTTTTGGCCAAACGGACAGCTCTGACGACTAATGCTCTACAGGAGTGGTGGAGGACCAGTAGCTTTCGATCTCTGCAGCCAGGCCCGCGCGGTCTACCTGTCCCGCCATATATTTCTGGAAGGAAGCCCCGCATTTGGAGAAATGATCATCCGGCAGATAATCATAGTTTGCAATCAATTTTCCTTCATCTGCATATTTCTTTACAGAAAGAGACAAAGGATCCAGAGACTG
Source organism: Lachnospiraceae bacterium (assembly GCA_022790855.1). Taxonomy (GTDB): domain Bacteria; phylum Bacillota; class Clostridia; order Lachnospirales; family Lachnospiraceae; genus 14-2. Next base: position 47,275 of record JAAVYA010000041.1, read on the forward strand.
TGCGTCAATGTTGCTGTAAGCAGGAACCAGATTACACTTCTCAGTAAGGAATGCGTTTCCTTCTGCATCAGATACCAGCCAGTTCAGGAAATCCTTGGCTGCCTGACGCTGTTCGTCAGTCGTATTATCAGAAGAATCGATAAAGAAGTACTTGGAGCCGCCGCCTACCAGCTTCTCATTGGTTCCGTCCGTAGTAGTCTGGGGAAGAGGCATCATACCCATATTCTCAGAGTATTCATACGCATTAATCATAGACCAGTCCCAGTTACCGCCGAACATGAAAGCAACTTCGCCTTCTGCCAGCTTCTGTTCCGAAACTTCACGCTCTGCTGCAACGGGTGAATCTGCTGCATAGTTGTATTTTAACAGCAAATCAAAGGTATCCATTTTTGCATTCCATTTGCTGTTGTTAGCCAGGTCAGCTTCTCCTTTGTACAAAGCCTGTACAAATTCTTCCACTTCCGGCTGTTCTTCATAAGTCTCAGACAAGAAATGTCCGGCCAGTGACCAGTCTTCCTTCATAACTGCAGTAGGAGCCGCCATGCCGCCTGCTACCAGTTCTTCCAACAGGGCCGCGAACTCTTCCGTTGTCTTATAATCTTCCGGATTGAAATCCTTCCCTGTGATATTCTTAATTGCATCTGCATTGTAAATCAAACCTCTTGCTTCGATACATACCGGGAAGCCAACTACTTTGTCATCTAAACTGATGGCATAATCTGTCTTTGATACCCAGTCCTGATCGCTTAAGTCTACAGCATGTTCTGCTGCCAGAGAATAGACATCCTTAGCATCTACCATAGAAAGTGTGTAAGGATCATTGGCGGAATACCGAGTTGCCATATGGGCTGCTACCGTATCGTTGGAGTAATAAACTTCCACGCCTACGCCGGTCTTTTCACTGTACTCCTTTGCCATCTCTTCAAACTGCTCCTGAACTTCAATCTTGGAGTTGAAGATTGTGATGTTCACGCCGTCGCCGCTTGCACCGCCGCCATTTCCAGAATCTCCGGAACCGCCGTTGCCGCCATTGCCGCCATTGCCGCCATTGCCGCCGCCACATGCTGCTAAAGATGCGGCCATCACTGCTGCCAGTGTCATTGCGAGAATTTTCTTTTTCATTGTATGTATTTCCTCCTTCATGAAAATAATATAGTAATGAAAATAAAAATTATTTGGTGTCCTGAGTCTGAAAGCTATATCACAATTCTCCTCCCCTACTCAAATACACATCACCTTGCACGTCCCCGAGGGCCCATCCTCCCGCAATTCAGTCAAAACCACCAGAGACAGCAAGCTTTATATATGGATAATATCACTAATATACGAATATGTCAATCGTTTGTTATATATTTTTTCATCATTTCATCTAAAATTCATGTATTTTTATGCTGCTCTTGCCATTTTTGTCAATTTTTCGTGGTTTTTGTTGAATTTTATTCTTTTTCTTATGTCAATGGGTTGACATTTTGTTGATTTTATCTTCTACTATTTGCCAAAAACACTTAATTTGCGGATATAACCGGAACATCATTGTCCAAATATGACCCTTCCTGTCAGCAAAAATGTCAACATTCACATTCTATTATTGCTTCTGTTTCGTTTTTTTGCTATAATCTCCTATAACGCCATGTAAACGTTCTATATTATACTATTATAGAAAGAAGTGATTCTTATCCTGAACAAGCTGTTTCGCGCTGACAACCCATTCTGGATCGGAATGGGCCGTATCTTTGACGTATTTGTACTCAATATTCTTTGGCTGCTCTGCTGCCTGCCGGTGGTTACCATCGGCCCCTCCACCACCGCCTTTTTCTATGCCATGATACAGTTAGTGCGGGGCGGGGATACTTCTGTCTCCAAGGACTTTTTCCATTCCTTCCGGCAAAACTTTAAACAGGCTCTTTGTCTGGGCGTTCCTTTGACAGCCGTGGGCGCTTTTTTAGCGTTGGATGTGTCCATGAGCCGCCGCGCCGGCACCGGCATCTTCACCTTTTTTATGGTATTTTTTGCCGTTGTGTTCCTGTTTTGGGCATTTCTTACTTTATATGCGTTTCCTTTGCTGGCAAAATTTGAAAAGAGCAACAAGGATATATTAATCTGGGCCTTCACCCTTTCCATCAAGCATATTGGAAAAACCCTGCTGATGATGCTGGTATTGGCCTTCGGCCTGTGGGCATGCCATATCCTGCCTGGCCTGATTTTTATTGCGTTCGGCCTTGTGGGAGAATTTATCGCCTCCATGATGATCTCCATTTTAAAACCTTATCTTCCTAATGTGGGAGAAGAAGAGGAACTAAAACCCCTTTCCTTTCAGGTAGAGGAGGAAAAGATGGAGGCATTAAATAAAGAAGAAACCGATTTGCCCCGGGAAAAAGTTCCCTCAGAAAAAACGGAAGGAAAGACGCCATGAAAAAAAAGAAACGCTCTTCCATTCTTATGCTGGAGTTAAAGGAAGACTTCCATACCTTCCGGGGGTTATCCGGCAAAAGAAAAGTTGAATTTATCTGGGACTATTACAGGTGGAAAATTCTTGCCCTATTGGGCGCCGTTTTTATCCTGTGCCTTTTTGTCCATATTATTTGGGAGGGACAGAAGCCCTGCCGGCTGCGGGTATGCGTAGTGCTGAATACGGAGGATGACTGCAGCCCATGGTTTGGCCGTTTTACAGAGGAACTCACCTCAGACGGGAAGCCCGGCGCTGTGGACGTTAATCTGGATCAGCCCTTCGACTATGACAACATGTACTATTACGTCCAGGAAGCCGAGGTAATGACCACTATTTCTTCCGGGCGGATGGATCTGGCGGTCTGCGGCAGCGATATGTTGGAATATCTTTTGGCCCTAAACGCCTGTCTTCCTTTGGACAGCGGCCTGTCCAAAGAATTAGCGGACGCCTTAAAGGCACAAGGACGGCTTGTATATGCAACTGCGAATCTGACAGAGGACAAGCACGGGCAAGTGAACCCGGAAGATGGCATCGATGGGTATTATGCCATAGACCTGGAAGGAACTGATTTTTTCCTGGAATATAATGAGACAGAAGAGAAAGAACCCCTCTATGCCATTGTAATCCGAAACACAAAACATCTGAGCGACTGTGAATCATTGATTCGGGAATTAGTAAAATAATCACATGAGGCTGTTACAAAATGCATTGGCTTCCCAGGAAATCCTACTCTTTCCTGCAAAAGCCTAACATTCTGCAACAGCCTCATATTTCGTTTCTTATACCGTTGTCTCTCTTTCGATCAACGCTACCGGAAGCACGGTCCGCTTGGGCACCAGCTTTCCGGATACTGCGTCATGAAGCAAATTAATCGCAATCTCTGCCATTTCCCGCACCGGCTGATGAATTGTCGTCAACTGGGGGGTTGTCAGAGCGGCAATCCGTACATCATCAAATCCAATAATCTTTAATTGATCCGGTACAGAAATGCCCAGTTTTCTGCATACCTGCAAGGTCTGGGCTGCGATTACATCACTGTTGGCAAACAGCCCGTCTGTCTTTGGATATTTCAGCAAAGCTTCCTCAATCATATCCGTATAAGTCATGCTGTAGTAGTGTTTTTCTTCTGTCAGCAATTCTACAAAAGACACGCCATTCTTTTCGCAGATCTCCCGAAACCCTTCTGTGCGGATGTCCGCCGGCATCTCAATGGAACTGATATTTCCCACATGAATCAAATGCTTACATCCGCAGGCAATCAGCTTCTCTGCAGCCAGAATTCCGCCCTGCCGGTTATCGCATTCCACGGAAGCCGTCCCGTTATCCAAAAAACGCTCCATGGTAATCACCGGAATATCCGTCTCGCCGAACAACCGCACGGACACGGAACCGCTGCAAAGGATAATGCCCGCCACCTGATTGCCGGTACACATGTTAAGATATTCCTTCTCCTTCTCATCAATGCTCTGTGAATTGCACAGCATAATTTTATAGCCTTTTTTGTAGGCCTGATCCTCCAGATTACTAATCATCTCTGAAAAATAGGGATGCCTGATGTGGGGGACGATAAGCCCTATGGTATTTGTGCTTTTCCTGTGAAGGGAACGCGCCACTTCATTTGGCTGATAATTCAGCTTTTTCATCGCATCGTCCACCTTCTTGCGTGCGTCATCACTGATATAACCTCGATTATTTAAAACCCGGGATACCGTACCTGTGGCTAACCCTGTTTCTTTCGCTACATCTTTTAAGGTCGCCATGTATTACTCTCCATTTCATTCCAATTACATTTATGGTAACAGCAAAACCAAATGCCCCACTGTTACCATTCATTACTCTACTTACCCAATTTCATAAACGGCGTACTCCGCCATTCCTTCGCATGAGACCAGAAGACTTGGGATCTTCTCTTTCACGGTAAAAGTACCCGCCCGCATGCCGTTGTCAAAAAAGATTTCCAGAATCTTATCGTCCGCGATCATAAGAATTTCCTCATGATTGCAGCCCACCTGGTATTTATCATCATCCACCATGAGTTTACCGGATTCCGGCGCATAAACAACCCGGCTTCCTCCTATCTCCCAGATCAAATGATTCTGATAACCCTTCTGTACTTTCATCTCAAACACCAGAGCCTTCTTTGCGTCTTCCTGTGTATAGCGAAGGACGCCCTCCTCCTTTACAAAGCAATCCGCTGCCGGCTGCGCCTGTTCCATCAGCTCCCGAACCGGCGTCTGCTGCAGCAAAAATCCATCCTTGGTATGGATACAGGACAGCTCTACCGGAATTCCATAAGCCCCGGTAAAATTCCTTCCATCATTGGGAAGCCGCAGCCAGGGAATCATTACAATGCGCCCTTCTATCCCCGTATAAGTCTGAGCCGCATAGGGAATCGTGCTGACATACGCATGATGCCTCACTCCGTCCGTATGGAACCGATATCCATCAAATTCTCCCGTATAGTAAAATCCATCCGCCGTCCAGAAGAACCAGCAGCTCTCTCCTTGTGGAGAAGTCAGCCGGAAAAAGTCCGGGCATTCCCAAGCCTCCTCTAAGGTAAATCTGTCTGTCTCTTCCCAATGCTCCAAATCCTGGGACCGGAATATCCCATAATCATTGCCCTTTAAAAACAGGGCCATGACATATGCGCCTGTTTCTTCATGCCAATATACTTTGGGATCCCGGTTTTCCTCACACAGCATCGGCAGACAAGGCTCTTCTTTCTTTACCAGCGTCTTGCCGCCGTCCAGGCTGTAAGCAATCTTTTGGGTAAAACCTTCTCCCTGGCTCCAGGCGTTGGATCCCCCGGCCGCCGTATAGTAGAAAAGAATTGCATCCCGGGGAAGTCCCAGCAGCTTTCTATCATTTGTGATCGCACAGCCGGAAAACATCGTTCCGCTTTCATCGGGAAACATGACAGAATCCTCCTGCGTCCAATGGAGCAGATCCCGGCTTACGGCATGGCCCCAGCTCATATTATTCCAGACAGTGCTGAAGGGATTATACTGAAAATATAAATGATATACGCCATCTGCATAGATCAAGCCATTGGGATCATTGGTCCAGCCGGCATTGGCTGCAAAATGTATCACAGGCCCGTCCGTTTCCTCCAAAGCCCTCTTTTTTTCATTCCGGACGCCCTCTAAAAACGCCGCCGGAGCATCGGCCCGGATCAAGAGCCGTTTGCCCACAAATTCTTTTACCGGAAGCTCTGCATAAAAATCAGCCTCATACCCAACCTGTCTCTCCCGGCACACCGGAACCATGAATTCATAAAGCTTCTCATAGGCTCCTGCTTCATTTTGGAAGATTTCAACTTTCACTTCCTCCTGGCCCGTTCGGATTGGGAGATACAAATATTCCTCCCGAACCGCCAACTGTCTCTCCATATCAATCACCTCACTTACTGATTCAAAAAGAAAGTTCCTTCTGAATCTCTTCTTTCTTCGGCATTACCCGCAGCGCACCTTTTCTGGTGGTAATAATGGAAGCCGCCGCATTGGCAAACGCCAGCATCTCCTGGAGTTCTTCCTGGGAATACTCCTTCCACCCATGCTCTAAAATATAATGCAGTACACAAGCGCAGAATGTATCTCCGGCTCCGGTTGTCTCAATGGTATTTTCCTTTATGACTCCCGGCTGCTCCACCCGGCAATTCTTTGTATATGCCCGGCTTCCCTCTTTTCCCATAGATAACAGGATCAGGGGAATGTCATACTGCTCCTGCAGATTCTTTATTCCGGCGTCATAATCCTCTTCCCCGGTAAACCACACAATCTCATTGTCTGAAATCTTTAACACCTGGCAATGCTCCATCCCATAAGAAACCTGCCTTCTTGCTTCTTCCAGAGAATCCCACAAAGGCTCCCGCAGATTGGGATCAAAGGAAATCAACGCGCCTGCCTCTTCAGCCAAGCCAATGGCCGCACAGGTTGCTTCCCGGCAGGTCCCATGGGTCATGGACAAGGTTCCGAAATGAAAAATCCGGCAGTCCTTTGTGAGTCCCTCCTCCAGATCTTCTACAGACAGCATCATATCAGCTCCGGGATTTCGGTAGAATGAAAACTCCCGGTCCCCGTCCGGCTGGGTGTGCACGAATGCCAGCGTCGTATGCACCATCGGATCCTTTTTTAATCCTACGGTATCAATTCCCACTTCCCGGATCGCCGCCTCTAACTGAGCGCCGAACATATCGTCTCCTACTTTTCCTATAAATGCCGTCTTATGCCCCAGGTTGCCCAGCATGGAAAGCACGTTACAGGGTGCGCCGCCAGGATTTGCCTCCAGAACGGGATTCCCCTGAGGGCTTTCCTGACATTCTGTAAAATCAATCAGCAATTCCCCTAACGCAACTACATCATATCCTTTCATCCCTGTTTCCTCCTCGTTGATTACCAATCTATCTCATATCAATCGATTGTCACACTACAAGATATTTCAATTATAAACTTTCAGACGCTATTTGTAAATTCCCTTTTTCCTTACTGGCCCAAAAGAACCCGTGGCCGGGAACAATGATATTGCACAGACGCATCTTTTTTCCTGTCATCAGATCCGTATACTCTCCTTCTTCTTCCATCCAGGCCGTTCTGTCCTCGTCTGCGAAATTAAACAACGCAATAAAACGTTCCTCTTCATTCTCTCTTAAAATACTAAGTATCGCAGGATCTTTTACGTCATAGGTGTAGGTAGCTACCCCGCTGTCAAACACATTCCTGGACTTGCGGATTTCTTCCAGCTTATTAAGCCCTGTAAATATCCGCTCCTGGAGCGTACCTTTCACTTTGTTTTTTGCCGCCAGCTCCCACTGGAATTTGCCTCTGTGGATATAACGGGAATCTTCTCTTTTCTCCGGGTCATCCTTATAAGTATAATCGTTGACCTGGCCAATCTCATCCCCGCTGTAAAGCATAGGGATTCCGGACTGGGTCAGCATGTAAGCATGGAGCATCAGATCCAGACGGATGGCGTTGGAAAGCTTCTCGTCGTTTCTTTCATACAGTGCGCTCTCCACACCGCACATGGAGGCTGTGGTACCGCAGAACCGGGCGTCCTGGGTTACCGGATCGTCGTTATACAATTCTCCCCGGCTCTCGCTGCTTTGATATCTTCCGCTGAAATACTGGTTCAGATAACGCTTGTGTTCCGCTTCCTTCATTCCCCATGCCTTTAAAGTCTCAAAATCCAGGCCCCAGCCAATATCGTCGTGGCACCTGAGATAATTCAAAAACAGATAATCCTTTGGAAGGTTATTTACAATGTCCATCTGTTTTTTCAGCAGCCGGACGTCCCGGGTGGCAAGGCTGTTCCATGTGGTGGCCATGGTGGTAACATTATAGAGCATATGGCATTCCGGTTTTTCTACCGTTCCAAAATACGGCACTACCTTCTCCGGTTCCATTACTACTTCGCCCAAAAGCAGTACGCTTGGGCAGACAATTTCGCTGATGATGCGCATCATACGCACAATGGTATGTACCTGAGGCAGATTCCGGCACTGGGTACCCAGTTCTTTCCAGATATAAGGAACGGCGTCGATCCTTATAATATCCATACCCTGATTGGCCAAATACAGGAAATTATACATCATTTCATTGAACACACGGGGATTTTTGTAGTTCAAATCCCATTGGTAGGGATAAAACGTTGTCATCACATAATTGCCCGTCTCTTCCAGGTACGTAAAGTTCCCCGGCGCCGAAGTGGGAAATACTTGGGGTACGGTTGCGTCGTACTGTCTTGGAATCTGGGGATTATCAAAGAAGAAATATCGGCTCATATACTCCCCTTCCCCGGACCGGGCGCGTTTGGCCCACTCATGGTCTTCGGAAGTATGGTTCATCACAAAATCCATACATAGATTTATGTTCTTCTTATGACAGGCTTTGGACAACTCCACCAGATCTTTCATTGTGCCAAGCTCCGGCTGCACCTTTCTGAAATCCGCCACTGCATATCCGCCGTCCGAACGGCCTTTGGGGGATTTCAAAAACGGCATCAGATGAATGCAATTTACATTACAGGATTTCAGGTAATCCAGCTTCCCTTTGACGCCCTTTAAATTTCCGGCGAAATTATCAATGTAGAGCATCATGCCCAGCATATCGTTTTTTCGAAACCATCCCGGATCCTGTTCTCTTTTCTGATCCAGGCTTCTGAACTCCAGCGCCCGCTCCATGGCGAACCGATACATCTCGTCACAAAGCTCCGCAAACATATCGCTGTTGTTATACAGCTCCATATAAAGCCAGCGAAGCTCATCGTGGCGGGCACTTAAACGTTTCTGGAAAATTTCTTCTGTTTTCATGACTCTAACTCCTTTCCCTACGATACTTTCACAAAATGCATTTGATAGGACTGGTACTCCCCGAGTTCCACAGGAAGCAAAATCCCTGTTTCCATCAACGCATCCGACGCATATATTTGTTTACTCTCCTGATCCTGATACATGCACCCCTGGGGCAGTCCCTTCAGGCGAATATAATTGACTGTCATATTTCCATGTATTTCCAGCATAACGGCAGAAACCAATACTTGAGAGGCATCCTCCGAAAGGAACTCCCATGCCCCTACCTCCCTTACAAAGGGGTCCGTCAAGCGGAAATACAGACCGTTTTGAATCAAATCCCCGTATTTATGATAGGTTTTAATCTGCTCTGCCATCTCCTGCTTCTCTTCTTCCGAAAGCTTTCTGGGATCCATCTCGTACCCAAACGTCCCTGCCATGGCAACAATCCCTCTCGTCTTAAAAGGCGTCACACGTCCGGTTTGGTGATTGGGAACCGCCGATACATGGGAACCAACGGCAGAGATCGGATACCCGAAGGAGGTTCCATACTGGATTTTCACCCGGTCTATGGCATCGCTGTTATCACTGCACCAGATCTGGGGGGAATAGTAAAGCATTCCCGCATCAAACCGGCCGCCGCCGCCGCTGCAGCCTTCCAGCAGCAGATTCGGATACCGCTGCACAAGCCGCTCCAGAAGATCATACAGACCCAATACATAATCATGCATGACCCTGCCCTGATCCTTGGTGGCTCTGGAAAAACAATCGGACAGACTGCGGTTCATATCCCATTTTATATATTCGATATTGCCTTGATCCAGAACCTTGCATATCTCCTGAAACATATAGTCTACCACATCTTTTCTGGAAAAATCCAGCACAAGCTGGTATCTGGCCCGCACCGGTTTGCGGCCCGGAACAGCCAGCACCCAGTCCGGATGGAGACGATACAATTCACTGTCTTCATTGATTCCCTCCGGTTCAAACCAGATACCGAACTTCATTCCAAGTCCGTTGATACGGCCGATCAAGTGGCCCAGTGTCTCTCCCAGCTTTTCTTCATTTACCTGCCAGTCTCCCAGGCCGCTAAAATCATCGTCCCGCTTACCGAACCATCCATCGTCCAATACCAGCATCTCAATGCCTAATTTGCTGGCTTCCTTTGCAAACTGGTAGATTTCCTCCCCGGTAAAATCAAAATAAGCCGCTTCCCAACTGTTTAAGAGGACAGGCCGTACGCCGTCCCTGTATTTGCCCCTGCATACATGAGTCCTGAAACAGCGGTGCAGATTTTGGGAGAGCCTGGAAAGTCCCTGGCCGCTGTAAGTCAGCACAGCCTCCGGCGCATAGAATACTTCCCCTTCCTCCAAAGGATAGGAAAACAATTCATCGGAAAGGCCCAGCTGCACCCGAACCTGCTGGAACTGGTCTTTCTCTGCTTCTCCTTTGAAATTTCCACTGTAGACAAAAGACATGGCCCAGCAGCTTCCTGTATCCTCCCCAGCCTCCCGGTCAGCTACGATCATCATAGGGTTGTACTGGTGGCTGGAAGTGCCTCTGCGGCTTCCGATTACCTGGGCGCCGTGGGCAATGGGGGTACGCTGCAGAGAACGTTCCATGGCATGGCGGCCGTAAAACGTAATCAGATCATAATCTCCCCAAACCCAATCCAGGCAGGCAGACTGTATTTTTTCCAGATAGATTTTTCCTTCTCCCCTATTGGTAACACGAAGGCTTCTTGTAATAATATCAAGCTCCGGCAAGATACCGTAGTAAAGCGTCACCCTTACCTTAGTAACCGGATCCTCAAGATCAACCTCTAAGGTCTCGGCCTCCTCTTCATCGGCATATACCGCCGGAAGCCCCGGCAGACTATATTTCCCCGCAATAATGCGATGCGTCTGATATCTCAAATCGCATCCATAAGAACCATCCCTATTTTTTACGATGACCGCCGGAGAACGGTAATCTCCAGTTCCGCTGCTGGGAAGTTCTTGCGGCAGAACATCCAGGGAATAGGTGCGATCCTTCCCTGCCTCATAAGGATTTCCGGAAAAACCCCGGTCGGCATAATGGAGCAGATAGTCCATACAACCTTCGGTTCTGCGCCCATAATAAAGATGCAGCAGAAAGCCATACTGATCCACTTTCATCTGGTAAGTGGAAGCCTTTGTGTGAAGTGTAAAAACCTTCTCATTTTCCGTAAATATTATGCTCATAACCGGTCTCCTTTTCATGTAAACATATATGTCATTCGATTTACATATAATCTTAACTGAATTTTATCATAAAGCGTTCTCATTTGGTAGATGGAACATATGTTTTGAATGACAATTACAGCATGAAATGTTAAGATAGAGAAATACTAAAAATGAAAAGAACAACAGGGAGGTTAAAGCCGTGGCATCAATTGACTACTCCGCCGCATTAAAGCTGGGCCGGCGCAGTTACCGGACCGCCCTTACCAAAGGGACTTATCCGTACCTTCCGGTACTGGATGATATTTTATCATATACTGAAATCGTACAGACCGTAAACCTGGGGCTTATGGACATTCCCCTTTCCCGTATCGTTGGAACTAAGACCGCCGGGCGCACCAATGCATTTGCCAATAATTTTATGCCCCTCCTTCCGGAGGAGTCGGAATTCAGTATCAAGTGGTCTTCCCTTTTCAACCATCAGATTGAAGAGGGCATTCAAGATCCGATTATCGCTTACGAGTTTATGAACCGGTTCTACGTAATGGAAGGCAATAAACGGGTCAGCGTGATGAAGTACCTGGATACCTACAGCATCTCAGGGACTGTGACCCGGCTGGTTCCAAAACGGACAGACGATAAAGAGAACCGGCTGTATTATGAATTCCTGGACTTTTTTCAAGTTTCAAACCATTGTGATATCTGGTTTACCAAAGAAGGCAGCTACAAAAAGCTTTTACTCATTATGGGCAAAAAAGAAGGCGAACCCTGGAGTGAGGAAGAGCAGGAACGATTCCGCTCCGTGTACCTCCGGTTTTCGGAAGCTTTCCAAAGCTCCCACAGTGAAAAACTTTCCTTAACCGTATCCGATGCTTTTCTGGCCTATGTGGAAATCTATGGATATGACCAGGCCAAAAGCGAGACGACCCAGGAGATTTTCCATGCGCTGCAAAAAATCTGGATGGAGATTCTGTTGGCGGACCGGGGCAAGCAGGTGGAGCTGGTACAGGCGCCCAAAGAAGCGAAGACCACCCTGTTGAACCGCCTGATCCCCGCCGGGACTACCCCGCCAGAGACCTTCAAAATCGCATTCATTTACACCAAAACAAAGGATACCTCCAGTTGGACCTATACCCACGAACTGGGGCGGATGTATTTGGAGGAAGTATTTCAGGGCAAGGTCAAAACCATGTTTTTTGACCAGGCTAATACGGACGCCTTAGTGGAAGACGCTATAGAGCGGGCCATTTCGGCCGGAGCAAACTTGATATTCACCACAGCCATTCAGATGGTGAATCAAAGCGTCCGTTCTGCCATCAAGCATCCCAAAGTAAAAATTTATAACTGTTCCGTCAATATGTCCTACACCTCCATTTGTACTTACTATGCACGGATGTATGAATCCAAATTCCTGATCGGGGCTATTGCAGCCGCCCTGTCCAGGAGCAACCGGCTGGGCTATGTAGCCGACTATCCTATCTACGGAACGTTTTCCAACATCAATGCATTTGCTCTGGGGGCACAGATGATCAATCCTTACGCAAAAGTGTATTTGGAGTGGTCCAGAACCAAGCATTCCAACGCCCGGCAAAAGCTGCAGCAGGAAGGCATCGTTTTTATTTCCGACAGCGACATGATCACGCCTCAAAATCCTTCTCGGGAATATGGCCTTTATGAAAAAAAGGAAAACGGAACTCTCGAAAACCTGGCTACCCCGCTTTGGCATTGGGGCAAATTTTACGAACGGATCGTCCGCAGCCTTGCCAGCGGTATCAATGAAGCCAACGCCCAAAAGGGTAAAAAAGCCGTCAACTATTGGTGGGGGTTATCTGCCGACGTTATCGACATCATCTGCGCCCCGGAAATTCCCAGAGGCGTCCACCAGCTTATTGTGTTTCTGAAAAAATCCATCCGGGCTGGAAGCTTCCATCCCTTCGATGGAGAAATCCACTCCCAAAACGGCATATTAAGAAGCCGGGAAGGAGAACGGATGGAGGCAAATGAAATCATTACCATGGACTGGCTGGCCGAAAATGTGGTCGGACATATCCCGGAATTTGAAGAACTGACGGAGGAAGCCCAGGGACTGGTACAGCTTCAGGGCATAAAAATAGATGAAAACATCACAGACAAATGACCATTTAAAAATCATGGTACTGACGGACCATGAATCAAAATTATTATATGACTATTACGATCCGGAACGGATGAAGGATATTGACCTGATCATCTCCTGCGGAGATCTGGCCCCGGAGTATTTAAGCTTTTTCGCCACTCTTTGCCATGCCCCCGTCTTATATGTCCGGGGAAACCATGACAATAAGTACGAAAAGCGGCCCCCGGAAGGCTGCATTTGCATTGAGGACAGCATTTTCAATTTCCAAGGCATCCGTATCCTGGGGCTGGGAGGTTCCATGCGCTACATCCCTCACGCCCCCAACCAATATACAGAGCGTGAAATGAAACGCCGGGTGAGAAAGCTGCGCTTCAAGCTCCTTCGTCACAAAGGCTTTGATATCCTGGTGGCCCATGCCCCCGCCTATCAGGTCAACGATATGGAAGACCTTCCTCACAGAGGCTTCCGTATCTTCTGCACCTTAATGGAGAAGTACAAGCCTAAATTCTTCCTTCACGGTCACGTCCATGCCAATTATGGCAGGAACTTCAAACGCAGGGATACTTTTTTGGAGACCACTGTCATCAATGCCTATGATTTTTATGTGGTGGAATATCCTAGGCCCCGAACAAAATAGGAATCCGATTGCCGACCCTTTTAGCACATGGAACGGAAGGACATGAAACCGTACCATGTCCGGTTCCGTCCAAATCAAAAACCCCGCTGCAGGCAACAGGGTATCAAGCTTGCAGCTCTGCAAAGCAGCGGGGTAATTGCATCAATCTTTTTCATATCCATTTCTTCGATAAAGTACTAAAAATACAAGAATGCTAATTACTAATTCTCCGATAAGCACTGCGATGTCCAGAGGTTTTAACGTATATGACATTCCCTCGGCAAATCCACTCGCCATCTCTGTCAACACTCCAGTAAACAAAAATCCTGAGATATGGTGCAATTTTTCGGAAAGATTTCCAAACATTGGAATCATCATCAACACGATCACCAATGGATAAGAAATCAAATTTGCATTCATCTGATTTTTGGCGCAGAGACCAACAATCATTCCCATTACACAACTAATCAGAGAGGCTGCTGCACTGACCAGTAAGAAAGCCGCGACAGATACCTGGCTCATAGAAATACCGCTAATCACCAATACCACAA
>JAAVYA010000042.1 GCA_022790855.1 Lachnospiraceae bacterium
CATAGTCCTGCTTCCCCTTGCGATGGGACTGGTGGAAATACGCATCTTCAATCGGGTGCAGAGCCCGTGACGAAGGCTTTGACTTGGAGGAGATGGTGTCATCCACAATGCAGAATACAGGCTTTCCGGACTGTAGGGCTTCCTTATAGATGAACTGGATGACGGTGCTTTTTAGCATGTCTTCCAGTCTGGTATCATCCCATTTCCCTTTATTGAGGAAATGGGCGACTGTGGTACGGTGACAGGGACTGTATTTTTCAAAATCGATGGTCTTTCCATGATATCCAAGAGAAAAGACGGATATCAGGATAGCCATGATATGCTTCATGGCCGTCTGAGGGAAGACACGGCATAGATTCAATTTTTTTAAGTAGTTGTAAAGTAGCGCTGAATGGTATATACTGTTTTCTATAAGACATCATCCTTTGTAGGTTATTGTTTTCTTAGCAGATACAGTATACACCCACAAAGGCATGATGTCTTTAGTTTTATGCTGTTTGAGGCAACTTTGGTAAAATTTCAAATTTGCTCATTTATAGATACATTTTTATTTTTAGTGAACAATTTTAGACATAAATCATCAAAAAGTTGATTATACTAGCCTCAGCTCCATCTGAACATGCGGTATTCCATCTTCTAAAAATTCATCCGAGCATATGCGAAAACCAAAACGCTCATAAAACCCCGTTGCATAGCATTGGGCTTCTATAAAGATTTTTTCCGCCTTCATCCTTTTTTCAATTATTTCAATCCCATCCTTCAAAAGCTTTCCGCCAAGCCCTTTTCCATGCTCCAAAGTGAGCACCCGGCCCATCTGCACCGTATGTGTCTCCTCATCCTTTATGAAAGCCCGCAGGTAAGCGGTAATGCTTCCTTCGGATTCATAATAGATATGAAGGCTCCGATAATCTATATCATCCAGATCCTGATAAACACAATTTTGCTCCACGACAAATATTTCCGCTCTTGCCTTTAAGATCTCGTATAATTCTTTTGTCGACAGCTCTTCAAAGTTTTTAAAAATCACTTGCATTGTTCTTATCCCTCTACCATTTTCTTATATAGCCCAATTATATCATTTGTATCTAAAATACTCTACCATTTTCTCAATCCATTCCACATGATCTGTTCGTTACTTGAAAATTCCTCAACGTTCCTGTAAAATAATACACATAATCCCCCAACAAAAGAAATACTGCCATGGAAACAGGAGCATATTGCTTCATATGTAACAGCTTTTCAGCAGGCGCAGAATTCTTGGAAACATACGGAATTATGGAGTGAAATCATATGAGAGAAGAAGAGAAAATATTTGCAGGGCTTTTGTTTACCCCCACGGACAAGGAACTAAAATCTATCAAGCTAAGAACCCACAATCTAAACGTAGACTACAACAAAACCTATGAGGACGAAACGGAAAAGCGCAATGAGATCATTCGGCAGATTGTGGGAAAAATAGGACCTGGCTTTTTCTTCCACGGACCTATCTTTTTCCACTATGGAAAACACACTACCATCGGGAAAAATTTCTTTGCCAATTTCAATTTAACGATTCAGGATGACACTTATGTAACGATCGGTGATTACTGCAATTTCGGCCCCAACGTAACGATTGTAACGCCAATTCACCCTATGGTTGCCCAAGAACGGCGGGCAATGGAAAATGAAGACGGAGAAGAAAAAATTTTATGTTACGCCAAGCCCGTCCATATTGGAAACGACTGCTGGCTAGGCGCTAATGTTACCGTGTGCCCGGGAGTAAGGATTGGCGATGGTTGTGTCATCGGCGCAGGCAGTGTGGTTACAAAAGATATTCCGGACCATACATTTGCTGCAGGCGTACCCTGCAAAGTAATAAGAGAAATCACCGAAAAAGACAGCATGAAATACAAACCGGAATTGCTTGGGACATATAGGGTGAAAGATTGACCGCCCCCTGTTCCCATATTCGTTTCAACATCTCATTCTTGGAAAAAATTTCCTTATGAGGCTGGTTCTGCCAAAACCTGCTAAATTCCCCTATTCTCTATAGAACCAGCCTCATATTTCACAATTCAAGAACCCTCATGCAGCTTTCAGCCCCGAAGCTCCCCATGATGTTCCTATCTGGCGCAGGATTCTATCTTCTATGCTAACTGCAATCTAGCCAATTCTCTTACTTCTTCCATAGGCAAATCTGTATATTCTGCAATCTCCTCCATTGACAGCCTCCCCTTTGTTATCATGCCCCGTTGTATTAAAAATGCCAATGGAGGTATTTTAAAAAACAAAATTGGGGATTGACAGAAATTGAAAAATAGCTTATTATTATCAATAAGAAATGGGTTTTCACCGTACATCTTGTTACGGCTTGCTCGTTTCTTTTTTTATTGCTAAGATATCATACAGATATTTCCTGCCATTTTCAGCATGGTTAACCAAAAGACGGGCATGGAAGATATTGTATCTGACAAGCACATTCTCCTCATAGACCGGGAGGGCAAAACGGACATCATACCTATACCAACCGTATTTTGCGTTTTTATTGTGCTTTTCCTTGCGGTTTTCTTCAAAAGCCAGGTTAGATGCTATCTGTATCAGTTCTGGTATCGCGGTGACGGCATTTGCTTTCGCTTTTGCCTTTGCACCCATAAGACTTTTCCGGCTTTCTGATTCCGTGTATTCTTCTGGCAGTTCGCTCCCAATAAAAATATGCTCTGCATTTTCAGTGATTTCATAATAGTCTCCAACATATCCTTCGAGATACTGCTTTACATCATTCCAGTCAATCTGCCGTTTGCCCTTGAAACGGATATCGTTAATCAAGACTAGCTTTTTACCGTCCGCATCGGTTTTGATATTTACATTCCTGTTTTCAATCATTCAAGAACCCTCATGCAGCTTTCAGCCCCGAAGCTCCCCATGATGTTCATATCTGGCGCAGGATTCTATCTGGTTCTCCTCATCCACAAATACCACATGAGGCTTGTGCTCCCTGGCCTCTTCTGGGGTCATTTCACAGTAACACATAATAATTATATGGTCTCCTACCTGTACTTGTCTGGCGGCCGCCCCGTTTAAACAGACCATGCCGCTGCCCGGCTCTCCGGCAATGGTATACGTCTCAAAGCGGCTGCCGTTTTCCACATCCACTACCTGAACTTTTTCATATTCTAAAATATCGGCTGCCTGAAGCAGCACAGGGTCCACCGTAATACTGCCCACATAATTCAACTGGGCCTGACGCACTATGGCCCGGTGGATTTTTCCTTTCAGCATTGTCAACGTCATACGTTCCTCCATTTCTTATCAATGTACTCCCGGAATCTCTTTGTGCCTAATTTTGTGAGATTCCGAGAGTACATATTACATTCCCCAAAAGCCTGTATTGTCAATGAGCCTGGTTTTTCCAATATACACCGCAACGGCTCCTAATACCGGACCTTCTATGGTATCAACCGGCTGTAAGCTGTTCCCGTCCACAATCTGTACATAGTCGATTTTGGCCAAAGGCTCTGCCTGAATGATCTCACACATCTTATCTTTTATTCTGACAGCATCGGTCTCCCCATTTTCTATCAGGCGTTTTGCTTCCGTCACACTTTTGCTTAACACCAAAGCCGCCTGACGCTCCTCCCTGTTCAAATACGTATTTCGGGAGCTCTTTGCCAGGCCGTCTTCCTCGCGGACAATCGGACACCCTACAATCTCTATATCAAAATTCAAGTCCCGCACCATGCGGCGGATCACCGCAAGCTGTTGGGCGTCCTTTTCCCCAAAATACGCCCGGTTGGGCGCTGCGATATGAAACAATTTGGACACTACCGTTTGAACTCCCCTAAAATGGGTGGGGCGGCTTTTTCCACAGAGCTGCTCCGTCAACACATCCATATCCACATAGGTGCAAAAATCGGTGGAATACATCTCTTCTGGACTGGGATGAAAAATTAAGTCCACGCCCATCTTTTTGCATACTTCACTGTCTCTTTCAAAATCTCTGGGGTAAGAGGCCAAATCCTCTGCAGGGCCAAACTGGATGGGATTCACGAAAATGCTGACCACTACTTTATCGTTCTCTCCTCTTGCCCGTTTCATAAGGCTTGCATGGCCTTCGTGAAGATAGCCCATGGTAGGCACCAGTCCAATGGTCTTGCCTTCCTGCTTCCACTGTTTCACCTGGGTTTGAACCTCTGCTATTGTTTTTGCCGTTATCATAAAAACCTCCTTGGCTGTCAAATGTACTCTTGGAATCTCTTTGTACCTAGAGCGTATTCAATATAATTTTTCTATTACTTCATCTGAAATCTGATAGGTATGTTCCTCTTCTGGAAAGCTGCCGTTTTTCACCTGGCGGGAATATTCCTGGAACGCCTGCTTCATAGCCTCCCCGATATCAGCAAAATGCTTTACAAATTTTGGTTTGAAATCGGAAAACATATGCAGCATATCTTGATACACCAATACCTGTCCGTCGCAGCCATTTCCGGCCCCAATGCCAATGGTGGGAATGTGCAGCGCCTCGGAAATCAGCCTTGCCAGCTTTGCAGGCACACATTCCAGCACAACCATAAAAGCTCCTGCTGCTTCCACCGCTTTCGCATCCTCCAGCAGCTGTCTGGCTGCCTCCTGGCTTTTTCCCTGAACTTTATAGCCTCCCAGGGCATGGATGGACTGAGGCGTAAGGCCAATGTGGGCCACCACCGGAATAGAGGCTTTTACTATCGCGGAAATCTGTCCGCATACTGCGGCTCCTCCTTCCAGCTTTACCGCCTTGGCATGCCCCTCCTGCACCAGACGTCCGGCATTTTTCACCGCTTGCTCTATAGATACCTGGTAAGACATAAACGGCATATCCGCCACCACAAATGTTTCTCTGGCGCCTCTGGCGACCGCCCTGGTATGATGGATCATATCCTCCATGGTCACCGGGAGGGTATCCTCATAGCCCAGCATCACCATCCCCAGAGAATCTCCCACCAATATCATCTCTATCCCGGCGTCGTTGATCAGCTTCGCCATAGAATAATCGTAAGCGGTCAGCATTGTAATTTTATTGCCCGCCTCTTTCTGCTTCTGTAATGTAGTTACCGTATGCTTCATTGCATAAACCTTCCTTTCAGCTCCTTATAATCCTTCTCAGGATGCTTTTGCTCTGCTATTTCCACTGCCTGAAGTGACAAGAGCCTGTAAATCTCCCGGTCATTTCCATCCAATGCCTCCAAATGCTTCTGAACCGTTTCTGTATCCTGGCGTTCCACCGGCCCGGTCAAGGCAGCCACAGCTCCCTTCTCTGCCACTGCTCTGGCATTTCCCAAAAACAGAGGGTTTACGCTCTCCGCTGCCAGTTCTCTGGAAAATCCGCATTCTATCAGAAGCTTCTGGGCTTCATCATATAACGCCGCCACCAAATTGCTGGCCATAACCGCCGCCGCATGATACTTTGCTTTCTGGCAGGCATCCAGATACACAATCCGATTGCCGCACCGACGCAGCAGTTCTGACACAGAATTCCTTTTTTCTTCTGGTCCTTCCACGGTAAATACTGCATGGTAAAACGTTTGATAAGACTGGAATTTGTCCGATACCGCCAAAAGCGGATGGATAGAATAGCCGAATGCACCCCTTGGGGCGATTTCCGAAAAGACGGCCGATGACAAAAGGCCGCTACAATGACATATGATTTTTCCGGCAACAGGCAGATCTTTCATCTGCTCCCACACCTTTCCGACCTGTCCGTCCGGAACGGTCAGAAACAGGAGATCACTCTCTCCCACCACGTCTTCTACTGTTGAAAAGCTCGTTGTTCTGGTATACGCTGCTGCTTCTTTTGATGATACGGGATTCTGGCTGTAATAGCCCGTAAGGTGCACATGGTTTTCTTTCAGGTATCTCCCCAGTGAGACCCCTACTTTCCCAGCGCCAATAAATCCAATATCCATTCCATCACCTCCTAAATCAGGCGGTGAAAGACAGTCCCATTCCTGCGATATGGGCCGCCGGCGTTAAGGTATCTTTATCCCCTTGCACAATGAGGGCAGCATATTGCCTGAAAAAATTCCTGCATATATGCCTGTCAAAAATTATGCCACGGTATAGTTTCGTATCGGAATACTATCCATGGCATAATATAGCACTGATTATTTCAAAAGTAAATAGAAAAATTTTTTTATTTAATGTCTTGTAATCTTAACCGTCTCCCCGGTTCTGGCGGACTCATAAATAGCTTCTATAATCTGCACCACCGGAATTCCATCTTTTCCCTGGACAAAAGGATCCCGGTCTTTTAGAATCGCGTCAATCCAATCCTTCATCTGAGCGTCGCTGGCTTCCTGTTCTCCAATATACGGCTCCACAATATTGGGCATATCCGCATATTCGGGAGAATACGTCACCATCTTATCATTTATCACCGTATTAATACGGGCAACTCCATTGTTACCCTGAAGATCCGCCCCCGCCTTGGTTCCGCAGATCAGGGAAGAATTGGCGATCCCCAGCATATTAATCAGCCATGCCGCCTCCAAATAGATGGTGGCTCCGTTTTCCATGGTGACCAAGGCGAATCCGGTATCCTCCACATCACATGTTTCGGGGTCCCAAGGCCCCCAGGGATTTCCGGCTGTCTCGCTTCGCATTTTGTTTAACACAGTCCCCTTTACGGATGCCGGACGAAAATTATTCATCATATACATAGTAAGATCCAGAGAATGGGGTGCGCCGTCATACAAGATTCCGCCGCCGTTTTTTTCTTTACTCATATAATCCCCCCAGGTGGGAACGCCACGGCGTCTGGCGTCTAACGCCTTTCCATAATAAACCTCTCCCATCTCTCCTTTGTCAACCATCTGGCGAATATATTGTACGGATGAGAAAAAACGTCTCTGGTGTCCCAGCGCAAGCTTCACACCAGCTTTTTCTGCCGCTTCTACCATTTCAAAAGCATCCTCAGAAGTAACAGCCAGTGGTTTCTCGCAAAATACATGTTTCCCATGTCCTATGGCGCACATGGCCATATCATGGTGCAGACCGTTAGGCGTACAAATATGAACCGCCTGGATCTTGGGATCCTGGCATAACTCCCTGTAATCCGTATACATTTTCACATGCTCAAGTCCAAATTCCCGGATCGTCTCCTGCATAGCCTCTTCCTTGATATCGCAAATGGCAGCCAATTCCACATCCTCCGCCTTTGCCAGATATCCAATATGCTTCATCTTTCCAATCCATCCACATCCGATTACGCCGCAAACTACTTTTTCCATATCTTAGCCTCGCTTTCTATGATAATTCTATATCAGTGTCCGTTCTCTTATCTCCACAAGTCCCGGGCAGGGATCCTCCTGGGTCATGTACTCCAGGCCAATATACCCTTCGTATCCAGCCTCTTTTATGGCTGTAAATACGTTCCGATAGCAGATTTCTCCTTTGGTGATCTCTGTTCTCCCGGGATTTCCTGCCGCATGGAAATGGCCGATCCGGTCAATATGTTCTGTAATATTAGAAATCAAATTCCCTTCCGTAATCTGCTGATGGTAAATATCAAATAAAATTTTCACGTTAGGGCTTCCAATCTCTCCCACCAGACCGAATGCATCCCAGGAAGAGGACAAATGATACGTCGGATGATTCACCAGCTTATTCAAAGGCTCAATGACAAGGGTAATCCCCTCCTGCTCTGCCATTGGCGCCACCCGCCGAAACAGTTTGATGATGTTCTTCCTATGCTTCACAAAAGGGATTTCATCCGTCACCCATCCGGCCTGGGCAATCAAAGTCTTACAACTCATGCGTTTGGCGTAGCCTACGGCCTTTTCCAGACTTGCCTCATAGGCTGCATGATTTTTCTCATCCCCCGGCTCGATAAATTCCGCACAAAAAGCTGCCACCTCCAGTCCCAGTTTCTGCTGTTTTTCTATCACAGCTTCCATATCCTTATCCCACCAGGTCCAGAATTCCACGGCGTCATAACCGCATCGCTTTACTTGTTCCATGGCGGAAATAATATCAGATTTCCCCATAAAAACCGCATCCGTACAAACGCTGTACTTCATATCCCGCACCTCCATTTTCTCTTTTCTTGGCTTCCATTATAACAAAGAGCAGTTACTTTTTAGTCATCCCCTTTTGCAACCCTCCGTCTGGATTGCGTAAAGAATTCCTCATTTTTGGAAAAAAAGCTCCAAAAACGGTATGAAGTATCAGAAACCTGAAACTTCCATTCGGACATTGGAAAAATGATTGTAGATGAAAAAAGTATCATGGAAAAACCTGGAAAGGGAGCTTTCGAACGAGAGCTGGCAGCATAGCAGTCAGCCAGAAAGAATAAGCCGATGGGAGGAAGGAATTTCATGTGAATTTTATTGTAAAGACAGGCGGTTTTTTATATAATTTAAGTATGACAGGGGTAGGAAATATCGTATCTTGTGCTACACATTTTTAGAAATCGAGGCGATAACGTGCAGAACGATAAAAATTGACACAGGAAGTCATGGCAAAATGTACCACAAAAAACGCTGATGTTTGTTTGATAAAGAGCATATTATGAAATCGTTTATTAAGAGTGAAAGGCACGATGAAGCGAGAGAAACAGCCGAAAGACTATTATAACCTCTCTTTTTTGTGCAGATATTGAGAGGAAAAAAACAGAATCATACAATATACTAAAAACTAATAGGAGGTTTTTTACTATGGAATGGATAGAACGATTTAACGACGCCATCAGCTATATTGAGGAACATCTGACAGATGAGATTGATCCGAAACAGCTTGGACAGATCGCCTGTTGTTCTGCTTATCATTTTCAAAGGATGTTCGCCTATATAGCGGGAGTTCCTTTATCCGAATATATCCGCAGAAGAAAAATGTCGCTTGCCGCTGTGGATCTTCAGGGAAAGGATATGAAAATCATTGATGCGGCCGGAAAATACGGATATCAATCCCCCACCGCATTCAACAGGGCGTTCCAATCTGTTCATGGAATTGCCCCTTCCGCTGTCAAAAATGAAGGGGTCTCCGTAAAATCCTTTCCGCCTATCACATTTAAAATCATCGTGAAGGGAGCAGAAGAAATGAACTATCGCATTGAAACAAAGGAAGCTTTCCGTATTGTGGGCGTATCTGTCCCGCTGCACCAGGATATTGAAAAAAATTTTGCAGTGATTCCCTCTAAGTGGGAAGAAATATCCAAAAACGGGACCTTAGGACGGCTGGCAGGCATGATAGATACACCGCCAATGGGCGTACTTGGCGTCAGCACATGCAACGACACAGAACCTTGGAGATATTATATTGCCGTATCCACTTCTCAATCAGCCGGAGATTTGGAAGAATTTATGGTTCCTGCCGCCACCTGGGCAATATTTCCCGGAGAAGGTACAAATCAGTCTATTCAGGAATTAGAGCGGCGCATTGTAACAGAATGGCTTCCTACTTCAGGATATGAATATGGCAGTGCTCCTGATGTGGAAGTTTATATCAGTCCGGATCCCCAAAATGCCCAGTATGAAGTATGGATTCCTGTAGTGAAAAAATAAGCGTTTCAACGAAAAAACTTCTTTATGGCAAAATAGACACCACATACCATAAAGAAGTTTTTCCGGTTCTCTACTGTTCATCCAACATCCTTTCATGGCCGTTCCAGGTATAATAAATGACCGTCACCACATTGGAATTCCCAGGCCGCAAAAGTTCCGCGATCCGCAGTTTCTTCACTGTGTCATAACAGCCCCAAAGCACCTGCGAATTCATGATATAGTCAAAATCCAATTTTTCCACCAGTTCAAACATACTGCTGATATTTTTATCGTCCACTCCTGCAAATGCCTCGTCTAATGCAATGATTCTGGGATGATCCGCATACTCCGCTTTTTTATACTGGGCGTTGACCGCTGCAAATAAGGGCACGTACATCGCCATAGCTTTTTCTCCGCCGCTAAACCGGTTAAAGGCTCCGTTGGTCAGTTCCTTCTTATTCTCCTCGTTCCGGTAATAGTACATACAAAACTCAAACCATTTCCGATAGTCCAGGGCATCCCTCACCAACTCCATATAGTTTACCGCGTCCCCGTTCTCCTGAGCGCTGCGTTTCGCGTTGTGGATTTTGGTCCTGAAATGAGCCGAAACCTTTTCCATATCCTCTTCTGTCAAAAGCTCCCGCTCCCTGGCCAGAATTTTTTCTAATTCTTTGGTATCCAGTTCCTGCTCCCCTTCTGTGGTTTTGGGCTTCCACTCCAAAGAAAATGTCAACGCCATGGACGTGTCCATGCCTTTCATCAAATTGGACATATCCCGAATCCAGTTTCGGCTTTCCCGGATACGGCTGGTGAGCTTCCTGCTCAAATTATCCGCCAAAACACCCTCGAACATATCCCGCTCCGTCTTCCGTATCAAAAGCTCCGTATTGTCAATCGCTTCTTGGATCACGCCATAGAAATCCTCTAAATACAGCTTTTTCCCCTTCCATATGGCAGAGATCCGCTGTCTGGTATGAAGCAGAGTGCTGTCTTCTCCTCCCAAAAAGCATTCCTCCATTACTGCCCCATAACCGCTCACTGAGCCAAAGTGAGCGTGAAAGGTCTTCATTAAAGCCGTGGTCATCTCTGCTCCGGAACGGTTCTGATCTGATTCCCTCACCTGTCCTTTGGCCGCTTCCGCCGCTTCGTAAAGCTCTGCGCTTTCTTGTTTCACAATCAGACCCAAAGCCAGCTCCTGGGCAAAATATTCCCGCAGCTTCGTTTCACGGGCAATTTGCGTCACCGCTCGTTCTTTTAGAGATTGAACCTCGGAAACCAACCGCTCCATTTGGCTCTCCAGCACCGCCAGCCTGGTCTTATTTTCCTGGAGCGCCTTTGTTTTTTCATCCTGCTCCTCTTTGATCCTAGCTAACCGCTCCGCCATACGCTTTACTTTGGGATCCTCCAAATACTCCGAAAGCCTCTGTATCTGAACGTCCAGTTCCCTGATTCTTTGCTGTGCCTGGCGCAGGTATTCGTAATCGGTCTCCTGCCTGTCTTTTTCCCGTTCCGTTATCTCCCGAATATGATCGGCTTGCTGACGTTCCGTTTCTCGAACCATAAGGATATGGCCCAGCTCTTCCAAAATATCCTGATAGTTCACAGCGCCAGCCCTGGCTTCTTCGTATGCTTCCAGAGTCCGAAAATACGGCAATGGCCGGCATATCTTTAATACCTGCTGCTCTTGTTCCTTCACGGCATTTTGGGCAAACTCCGCCGCTTCTTCCTGCTCCGCCGCCTGACCTGTGTAACGCTTTACTTCTTCCTGGCAGCTTTTGTTCCTATCAATGCCCTGGTTTAAGTCTCCAAAAGAAGGAAATGTTTCCCGCTCTTTCTGTAATATCCCCAGCCGCTCCCGTAGCCGGGACAATTCCTGCTCCAATCCTGCTAGGTGCAGCTCCTCTTGTTCCAACTCCGTTTGCTTCTCTTGAAGCAGCCGCTCTTTTTTCCGTTTCCTGGCGGAGGCGCCAATATAGGAAGCCTCCTCCTGTCCCTGGCACCAGCCTTTCAAAAGCCCGTTCTTGAAATAGCCATCCGAAGACAGCACCAGTGTGGAACCCGGTTCTTCTGTTTCCTGAATATGGGACAAAATCTCTTCTACCGCCCGTACAAACTCCGGTTCCACATCCGCACATCTTAAGTAGGGATACTGTTTTCCTTTTGTTCCTGCCGGGGAAATCAACACATCGGACAATCCGCTCAATTCCAGTTTTGCCCGCTCATACGCTTCCGCCGGGACTACCAATGCATCTAAAAGACCTGCTGCCTCTAATTGGCCTTCTAGGCGGTTTTTTCCCTCCTGGGACATCTCCCCTGCGAACTCCACCGCCTCATAAAACGGCAGAAAAGGAATCTCCCGCTCCTTTAAAACGGCCCTGGCCTTCTGGGTCTGCTTCTTCTGCACTGGAGCAGGCATGGGCATTGCCCTGATTTCCTCCATTTCTCGTTGTAAACGTTTTTTCTCCTTCTGGCTCTGGTTTCGTTCACTTTCCTTCTCCAGCCGTTTTCCTTC
This sequence comes from Lachnospiraceae bacterium, assembly GCA_022790855.1. Classification (GTDB taxonomy): domain Bacteria; phylum Bacillota; class Clostridia; order Lachnospirales; family Lachnospiraceae; genus 14-2. The sequence continues at coordinate 12,004 of JAAVYA010000042.1, forward strand.
CAGAATCCTATTTTTACCTGTCCAGATCCGGTAATAATAGTCCAGGATCTCCCCAAACTGAAGCGGGCTATTATATTTTTGTACCATTTGTACCAAAGCATCCCGCTCCGTCCCGGCCAGGGACATCTCCTGGTTCTCTGCCGCAAGTCTGTGAATTGCCTCGATCAGCTCATCTCGGCATTCATCCTCCCATTGCTCCGCCGCCTGCTGCCGCGTCTGGGCTTCCTGCTTTTGCATCAACAGCTTTTGCCGTTTTTCCTCTTCCCTGTCCCACTGTTTCTGCAATTCATATAATTTCTTTTGGGCCTCATATCCTTCTGCTATCTCATGTTCCAACTGTTTTATTTCCTTCTGGAATGTCAGAAATTCCTCCCGCCTTCCGATATCCAGACATTCCCGAATTTCTCCATGATGGAAAAACTGAACTGTTTCATTCTCCTCTTCCAGCTCCTTCCAGCCGTTTTTTAAATCTTGGCCACAGGCGTCAATCCTTCCCTGGCAAGCCCGAAGTTCTCCGTCTTTTACGAGAATCTGCTCTCTAGACTGTTCCAGACGCGCCTCTATGGCCTGCTTCTCCTCCTGGACCTGCTCTTTTGCCTTCCTGGCCTTTTTCAGCTTATCCATAGATTCTTCCATGCCTTCTAACTGCAGCGTATCTTTTTCCGCATCCAGCACACGGATTTCATCTTGCAGACGTTTTTCTTCCTCACGTCTTTTGTGAATTTCTTCTCCCTTCTCCTGATACTCTTGTTCCCACGCCTCCAATTGGCCCCGGATACTGTCTACCCGTTTTTTCTCTTCCACATAGGCCTGGGCCTTTTTTCCCAGCATATACTGGTTATACCGATGATATTCTTTGCGTATAGCAGTAAGGCCCTGATAGGCCTCCTTCAGATGTTCTAATTTTTCTTGGATATCATCCATATTTTCCATGGCCTCCACCATGGAGCGCAGATCCTCATCCGTCAAGGTTCGGAGAGAATCATTGAGGATTTCATAAACCTTGGATGGCTTAAATTCCTTGGAAAGCTTCGGCGCCCGCACCTTCATCAAAAGCTTGATGAACTGCCCGTACTGCTCCAAACTGGAAAATCCGAAAATATATTTATTCACCAGTTCCATATAATCCCGCTGCACATCCGTAACGGGATTATCTTCTCCTAACAACTGGCGCAGTTCTTGTTTACTATAAGAAATCTTACTGGCTCCCGCTTCTCGATAAAGCCACAGATCATATCCAATCCTTCTTCCATCCAGAATCAGAAATCCCCAGAAGGCCATGGGTTTTCCTTTCTGAGCCCGTTGGCCGATTCCAATGGTACGATACTGATCGAGATGCTCCCTCTTAAATTCCAGGAACAAATAGCCGGTGGCTTCCTCCCGTCCCTCGTCCCCCAAAAAGTAATATTCCATACGCCGATCGCTGGAGCCAAAGGGATCCAATCGGCTGGGGCTGCGGTCTCCATCCAGAATAAAAGGAATAAAACTTTGGGTAGTGATTGACTTTCCTGAGCCATTTTGTCCCCGCAGCAGCAGCTTCCCATCGTGAAATGAAAACGTCTCTTCATCATAAAGCCAAAAATTCACAAAACCCATCCGGTTCATATGCCAACGGTTACTCATATGTTTCCTCCCTCTCTAAAAACTCACGAGGATAGACCCCGGTAAGCTTCCCCACTGCCGGATATAATAAAATTTCTTCCTCTGTTTCTTTTGCCATCATCCAGGACTTCATATAAGCCACAATCACATCTTCCAGCTTTAAAAGCGTCATCTCCCGAAATTCCTTGCTCCAGGCCTTCTGGCACTCCTCCTTGCAGGCAGAAAGAACCTCCCGGAACTGCTCCCGGGAAATCTCCACGCAGTCATCCGCCCGACGTTTCACTTCCTGGTCAATGATACGTTCCCGCAGCTCTGCGCAGACATTCAGGCACACTTCGCTGACTGCGTTTTCCCTGGGATGGACCTCTCCAAAACGGTTCTCCTCTTCTACTACAAAAAACGCTGCGTTTTTGTGAATATGCAAACTTCCCCCTAAGTATTCGCCCAAATATTTGCCAATCCATTGTCGTTGGTTTTTCAGATAAATGGAATCTGCGTTTTCTGATGAATCCCAATACATTCCAGGAGCCGACGCCAACTGACGGTATACTCGGTGGGTTCGAACATGGCCCCGGTCCGTTTCCAATTCCTTCATCTGCTCTTTCTCAAAATCCCGCCAGGATTTAAAATTTGAAATACTATACCCAAAGTTCACCGCAAAATAGCGGGATAAGCCGGTATTTTCGTAAAGTACTTCATGCTCCATGCCGTTTGCCACATTTTCGCTGGAGCCCTCATATACTTCCAAAAGCCCTCTTTCCTCGGCAAAATGCAGCGCCCGCACTAAGGATTTACGTTGGTGGAACATGGTCCAATCGATCTCTAAAGACTCTTGAAGCTGCGCTTCTACCATAGCTACCAGCTCAGATAACAAGAACTGCTCCCCATCCTCTTTATCTTCCAAAAAAATCAACAAAGCACAAAAAATACAGTAATCTCGAATCTCCGTAAATGCGGTAATACCCATAAAGGATTCTGCATGAGCCGGAAGCTTCTCCAATTTCAACACCCGTTCATTATTGATTAAATTCCACCCCAGATGTTCTGTAAAAAAACGGCGATACCGATTCATTTCCCGCCGGGTCTTTTGATATAGTTCTTTTTCTTTTCCCTTGTTAATCCAGTATTTTTCCATCAGAGTACGAACTGCTTCCATCCTTTTCCTCCACAAATTCAAATATATAGGCCGGAAGTACCAAGTCTCCGTCTTCACAGTGCAGCGTACATGTTTCTTCGGTTCGGATCAAGTGAAATTCTTGTCCATATTCCGTCCTTCCCTTTCCGGTGCTTGTGAGGCTTGCCACTGCAATCCAACGCAGCAGCGTCTCCCGTGCCGCCTGGGGAACGGTTTCCTGAATTTCTGACAAGGCCAGACGGTTTCCTTTTTGATAACGCATGACCATCTGCTTCTGTTCCTGGGCCTGTTTTAAATACTGATTCCGCTGTATCAGCTTTTCCATGGATTTGTTCTCAAAACCCGACTTATCCAGCCTGGGCCGGTAGGTTCTGGTACGTGGCTTTAATAAAAATTCCATGGCATCTTCTTCATAAATGCTGCTGGTAATACTGTCCGTGGAACGGTCGCCGTTTACCTTAAAATGACGGATATGCTGAATCCCAAAAATATGGGCGGACAGCTTATGGGCGTCTTCCAGTTCTTTACACTCTAAAAACATAGAAATAAACTTTTTATAATCATCTTTACGGCTGATGCCCCAGTTCTGCAGCTGCACGATCAAGGATGCGTTCCGTATAATTTTACGGATGATCTCATCGGTGATATCCAAGACCCGCATATATTCGCTTGGCCGATGATCTTGCGGTAAGAACCATCTCCTCAAAGCTTCCCACCTGCCTGTAATCGTTTCCCGGACCTCTTGTTCCATGGGCTGTTGAATCTCCCACAGGGAATGGGGTACTTCCAATTCACCTGTAACAATTTTCTCTAAAAGTTCTTGCTGCTCCTCTTGTGTAATTCCCCGCAGCAGTTCTTCAATCCTTATGGCATTTCCCTGGAGTTCCTTTATAAACTCTCTGAGGTATGTGATAAACTTATCCTTATGTAACATAAATTCCACGGATTTCAGGATCTTCTCCCCTTTACTGGAATAGAATTCCCGCAAATAATCCTGATAATTTTGATTCAGGGATCTGAAATCTTCTTGAAGATTATGCCACCATTCATTGATTTCTTTTATAGGTGCGTCTTTTATCTGCTTCCAGCTGGAAAGCGCCTCCTCAATCCGCACAAAATAGCTGGAAGAAAGATTTCCCCGTTCCATAAATAAATGTTCCAGCTTAACCGTAAGGCGCTCAATCTCCACCGCATAATCTGACATAGAATAGCGGAACTGCTTATTTTTATAATCTGCAATGGTATAGACCCTCTTTGGATCTTGGATCGGCGTCAGGTTTTTCCATTCCACCAGCATTGCCAGGTCCGCTTTCAACTGCTCCATAGAATAATCTTCAAATCCCTGATACTGCCGCAGCAGTTCTAATATCTCTTCTTTGTAAAGCTGAAACCGCATTTTTTCATGTTCCTGGAAAAAAATCCGCATAATTCTTCGATACTGCGGTGTATTTCCAGTCGTTAAATAAGAAGTCTCTTGAATGACCCCCAGGTTTTTCAAACGTTCCACCTCTAATTCAAATTTCTTTTGCTCTATCACAGTGACACAAGAAGCTTTTGCCTAGGATCCTGTTCGTTCCCAGACAAAAGCTTCTCAAACTGCTGCTGTCATTTCCTATCGTCTGCCGCAGCATTGTTTATATTTCTTACCGCTCCCGCAGGGGCAGGGATCGTTGGGATATATTTTAGCACTCTCCCTGCGTTTGGGGCCTCTCTGTGCGGAATCATCCCGATTCGTTCCTGTTACTTTCGCCACCTGTTCCCGCTCTACTTTCTGTTCAATCTTAACGTGAAGCAGCAGACGGACCGTATCTTCCTGAATTGCGGCGATCATATTGTCAAACATATCATAGCCGCTCATCTTATATTCCACAAGCGGATCTCTCTGACCGTAAGCCTGCAAACCGATACCCTGACGAAGCTGATCCATATCGTCAATATGATCCATCCATTTCCGGTCGATGACTTTCAGAAGAATTACCCGCTCCAGTTCACGTACTGCTTCTGGTTCCGGAAATTCTGCTTCTTTCAGCTCATAAAGCTTTACCGCCTGCTCTTTCAGGCGATGCTTTAATTCATTGGCCTTGATATCCTTAACGTCATCTAAAAATACGGGCTTAATGGGAATCACCGGAAGCAGCAGCTGGTTCAATTCATTCAAATCCCATTCTTCACTGGGCTGATCTGCCGAAATGCAGGTATCCACCGTATTTTCCACCCGGTCTGTAATCATCTTATAGATCGCGTCTCGCATACTTTCTCCGTCCAGTACTTGACGGCGCTCTTTATAGATGATCTCTCTCTGCTCATTCATAACCTGGTCATACTCTAGCAAATTCTTACGTATGCCGAAGTTATTATTCTCAATCTTCATCTGGGCCTTTTCAATGGCATTGGTCAACATCTTATGCTGGATCTGTTCATTCTCCGGTACTCCCAGGGCATTAAACATTCCCATCAGACGTTCGGAACCAAACAGCCGCATCAGATCGTCTTCCAGAGAGATGAAAAACTGGGATTCTCCCGGATCCCCTTGACGTCCGCTTCGGCCTCTCAACTGATTGTCAATACGTCTGGACTCATGACGCTCCGTACCGATAATCTTAAGACCCCCGGCAGCCTTAGCTTCCTCATCCAGCTTGATATCCGTACCACGCCCCGCCATATTGGTGGCAATGGTAACGGCCCCGTGCAAACCTGCCTCCGCTACGATTTCAGCCTCCAATTCATGGAACTTGGCATTCAAGACTTTATGCTGGATTCCCTGACGTTTTAACAGGGCGCTGATCTCTTCCGAAGCCTCTATGGTTATGGTGCCAACCAGAACCGGCTGGCCCTTTTCGTTGGCTTTTATAATCTCCTGAATCACTGCATAAAGCTTTTCTTTTTTGGTCTTATACACTGCATCCTGGAGATCTTTACGGATCACCGGCATATTGGTGGGAATCTCAATTACATCCATCCCGTAAATATCCCGGAATTCTTTCTCCTCTGTCAATGCCGTACCGGTCATACCGGCCTTCTTGGCATATTTATTAAAGAAATTCTGGAAGGTAATGGTAGCCAGGGTCTTGCTCTCCCGTTTTACCTTCACATGCTCTTTTGCCTCAATGGCTTGATGGAGCCCGTCCGAATACCGTCTTCCCGGCATAATACGGCCGGTAAACTCGTCCACGATCAAAACCTTATCATCTTGTACCACATAGTCCTGATCCCGGAACATCAGGTTATGGGCGCGAAGCGCCAGTATGATATTATGCTGGATCTCCAGATTCTCCGCATCCGCCAAGTTTTCTATCTTGAAAAAGTTTTCGACTTTTTTTACACCCTCGGCTGTCAGGTTTACCACTTTATCTTTTTCATTTACAATAAAATCCCCGGACTCTTCGATCTCTACGCCCATAATGGCGTCCATCTTGGAAAATTCCTGGCTGGCTTCGCCTTTTGTCATCTGTCTGGCCAAAATATCACAAGCTTCGTAAAGCTTTGTGGATTTGCCGCTCTGCCCGGAAATGATCAAAGGCGTTCTGGCCTCGTCGATCAGAACCGAGTCCACTTCGTCGATAATGGCATAATGCAAATCTCTCTGCACCAGCTGTTCTTTGTAGATAACCATATTATCTCTCAGGTAATCAAACCCAAGTTCATTATTTGTGACATATGTGATATCGCAAGCGTACGCCGCCCGCCGTTCGTCATTATCCATGGAGTTCAGGACAACGCCCACCGTAAGGCCCAGGAACTCATGTACCTTGCCCATCCACTCCGCGTCACGTTTGGCCAGATAATCGTTGACCGTTACAATATGGACGCCCTTTCCTTCCAGTGCATTCAAATATGCCGGCAGGGTGGACACCAAGGTTTTACCTTCACCGGTTTTCATCTCCGCGATACGTCCTTGATGCAGCACGACGCCGCCAATCAGCTGCACCCGGTAATGCTCCAGGCCAATGGAACGTTTTGCCGCTTCCCGTACGACAGCATAGGCTTCCGGCATAATTTTTTCCAGCGTCTCGCCATCCTCCAGGCGTTTTTTAAATTCTTTTGTCTTGTCCCGTAATTGGTCATCGGACAGCTTCTGCATTTCCGGCCGCAGAGATTCGATATTATCTACGATTGGATTCACCAGTTTGAGTTCCCGCTCACTATGTGTTCCAAAGATTTTTTCAATTACTCCCATATATTCGCTCCTATCGTAATTCTCATACACACTTTAGCGTTTATTGTACCACTTTATACATATTTAAACAATAGAGAATCCGGTGAACGAATTATGAATTTTTTATGAAATCCTTTTCCCGGGCAGATATCTATGATAGAATTGTATTGATTTTTTGATAAATGTACATAGAAAGGGGGAAATACTATGGGATATTTATATAAGACGCACGGCACCTGCTCCACCTTAATCGAGGTAGAACTGGATGGAAATATTGTAAAGAATGTCGTATTTACCGGAGGCTGCAACGGCAATCTCCAGGCAATTCCCCGTCTGGTATCGGGACTGACCATCGAAGAAGTGGAGCAAAAAATCGGCGGAATCTCCTGCGGCGGACGTCCGACTTCCTGCGGAGATCAGCTTGCAAAAGCCTGTCGGGAAGCGTATGAAGCTTCCAAGAAATAATTTGTTTTCAAGTACGCTTTAAGCCAATAAAAGGAGAAAACTCTGATAACGCTATGCTGCCCTTTTTCAGAGTTTTCTCCTTTTTATGTGTTACTTCGATATTTTTACAGTATTCTTTTGCCCTTTATTTTTTAATAAGGTTTTGTACTTGCTTAATTTTGAAGCAGGCACTTTAATTTTAGCCCTTGCATGGATATTTTTTAATGCTTTCGCTCCAACCTTTGTCAGTCTTTGGGATTTGATGGTAATAGTCTGTAATTTTTTCGCTCCGAAAAAAGCTTCTTTTCCAATGCTTTGGACATTTTTCCCTATTGTCACGGATACAATACCTGTTTGGTTCTTCAAGGCACGGTCCCCAATCTGGACAATCTTAAACTTAGATCCCAGAATTGTTACGGTATCGCCGATTTTTACATTCTTTGTCTTCTTGGCCAAGCCTGTAAAGGCAACTGTTCCCTGGCCATTGGTTCTGGGGGAAATAATTTTATATTTGTAATTTCCTACCTTATAATTCTGGCCTTTTTTGCATTGTATTTTATTTAGTTTCTTTGTCTTAATCGTAGCATTGCAATCTTTACAGATTGTTTTCTGAGAACCTGCTTTTTGGAATGTCGCCGCTTTTGTCACCACTTTTGTATGTTTATGACCTGTAGCCGGAATACTTGCGGTCTGTTTTACCCCGCAGGAGCAGGTACGGGTTTTTTCCCCTTTCTTTGTGCAGGTGCTCTTCTTTGTCGTTTTCCAGGAGCCGTAGGAATGGCTGTGGATATTTTTCTCTTTTCGGATGCCGCTATAATTGGGGCTTTTGCAGATTTCGTACTTCAATACGCCTTCCGCCGTAACATAAAAGCCATAAATGTAGCCCTGCTGTTTTTCTGCTGCTGTAAGCTGATATGCTGTTTTGGGGGCTGTTCCTGGCGATGTTAGGCTTATGGAAAGGATTTTGTCCGGAGTAGCATAATAAAACCGGCCTCCAAAGGCAGAAGCGCCGCTGAAATTCCCCCATACACTCGTACTGCTTCCCCAATCCGGCCATAGGTCGCTCGTTTTCTTAATCACTTTGGATTCCTTTAAACCAGAATTGCTCGCTGTATACCGGGTAATATTTCCTCCATTATTCCCGTACCAATAGCCATTGTAATAAGAAAATGGATAATCGATCGCGTTCCAGAAAGCATTATCAAAGGATGTGCTTTTTGCCTGCGCTTCCCCGGCTGAACCAGAATAAACATAATCTGTTGCAGTATGGCCTCCGGCAGATGAGCGGAAATAATTTGTACTCTTCAAAAAATGGAAATGCCGAGCCCTTCCATATCGGTCTGATATGGGATCATTCCATGTAACATCCACATGATACCAGGAGCTGCCAATTTTGACCAGATTCCATGCATGGTTGAGTTTATTACTGGTAACAAGCTCGCAGGGGATATTCATTCGGTTCATCAAATCCTGGTATGCCAACGCATACCCCTGGCAAACGGCTTTCCCCTCTACTAAAGCGTTGTAAGAAGAGTATTTTGTAAAAGACCCGTCATACTCACAGTTTATTGCAAGATAATCATTTACATATAATGCCTTCTCCAGGTTTGACCAGGAAGAATTCACAGATGAAAGGATCTTTTTTACCTTGTTCTCGTAAGCAGAAGCCATTTTTTTCATGGATGAGGTATCGTTGGATATATACACTATCTCTGCGCACTGAACCACTCCACCTATATAACTATAGTTACAATATCCGCCCAAATAGAAAAATTCCGGATGGTCATTCACAAACTTCATATAAAATGTTCCAAAACTGTCTGCCGGAAGGTTATAAGCACTTAAGGAAATATTTATTTTGAAATTTTTAATCCCGTTTATCAACGCTTTTTCTGCTCCCGCATAATCAGCTCCGTAAGACGGGACTATTGTTTTCGGTTCCGCTCCAAATGCCCCTCTTGGCATAACGGCATTCTTGTTCTCTTCCTGCAGTAAGCCTCCTGCTTGAAGTATACCGCTGTTATTTCCTTCTACCTTTACATCTTCTTGGGCCCGAACCTGGAGAGAGTCGGATATACACAATAAGATCGCCAGAAGCATGCTGCAACAAAACCATGTCATTTTTTTGTGTAACGTTTTGCCATTCATTCATTTCATCCCCTTTTCAAAATCAATTCATATCCTTAGTATAATACGCTAACTTCTTTACTTCAAGGATTTTATATCAACAAATCCAGGCAATCCCTTTATTATTTTCAGAATATTTTCTTTCTTATACAAAAATATTTATTTATAAGTATGTTTAATACAATTATTTTAAAATAATGCTTGACTTTTTAATTTTTATCAGATATAATGAATTCAACAAAAGCAAAGAGAGATAAGATAAATCCAAAGGAAGGAGGTACAGTCCAAAGGCAAGTGAATGAACTACCCAATAATCTAAGAAAGAGAGGTACGGTCCAAAGAAAACGTAACGTAAGATTAAGGTAACCAGATTCACATCATTTTACATATTGTGACGAGAAAGCAGATGTAAAAAACCAAAGAAATTACTCTCGACAATCTGTTTTGGAATTGAAGCCTTGAAGAATTGTAAATAAGCAGAATGATAATCCAGCCAGTACCGTTCAGATATGGATTACATTTTAAGAATTCAATGAAGAGAATGAATTCAAGAGTCAGAACAGAGTAGCAGCTTTTAAATGACAAAAGAAAGAAGAGGTATCGTCCAATGGACAGCATAGTTTAGGAGGCATCACCAAAGAAGTCGAGTTGGTGATGCCTTTTTCAGTATATTCAATCATTTGTAATTATTTTATATTTTTTCAAATAATATATTGACACAAATAAAGTTATCTGATACAATCATTCTATAAAATAAAAAGGAGGTACAATCAAAAGCCAACCAAAAATATTTTCAGAAAGGAAGGTATCGTCCAATGGACAACCCAGTATAAAAGACACCATCACAAATAATCTTGTTGATGGTGTCTTTTTTATTTTATCTATAATGTCAGGCGCCCCCTTCTCTCCCAGGCTGCCTGCCCATACCCTTTCACAAATCTGCTCCATATTGCGATACACAGACAATTTCTGTGGGTTCTTCCTCTAAGCAAACATGTAAGGGCGTTCTTAACGAAGGTGAAATCCATTGCCTACTCCGACTTAGGGATGAAGGCTCTCCTGAATCCCTTAGTCGGAGTCAGCAATTAGTTCACCGCAGTGTTGCCCGCGTTTGCGTGAGGAAGAACCCACAGGAATTGTCGTCCGTATCCCAGTCCCCCTTCCTCCTACTGTGAAAACTGAGAATAATACAACTGCGCATACAACCCCTTCCTGGCAATCAGCTCATCATGGCTTCCCTGTTCCATAATCTTCCCATCTTTCATAAATAGAATTACATCTGCGGAACGAATGGTAGAAAGACGATGAGCGACAATAAAACTGGTCCTTCCTTTCATCATGGCCGCAAAGGCATTCTGAATCTTCATTTCGGTACGAGTGTCAATAGAAGAAGTTGCTTCATCCAGAATCAGCATAGGCGGCAGGCACAGCATAACTCTCGCAATGCAAAGAAGCTGCTTTTGCCCTTGCGAAAGATTTCCGCCATCTTCTCCAATTACCGTGTCATACCCCTTGGGAAGACGTTTGATAAAACTATGCGCATGGGCCGCCTTGGCAGCTTTCATCATCTCATCCTCTGAAGCCTCCGGCTTACCCATTACAAGATTCTCGCGAATGGTTCCTGCTTTTAACCACGTCTCCTGGAGCACCATACCATAGTTTTCCCGCAGGCTTTGTCTGGTAATTTTTCGGATATCTTTTCCTTCCACACAAATAACTCCGCCGTCCACATCATAAAAACGCATCAGCAGATTGATCAATGTTGTTTTCCCACATCCTGTTGGGCCTACAATAGCAATACGCTGTCCCGGCTGTACCTGCAAATTAAAATCTTCGATCAATTTTTGTTTGGGATCGTAAGAAAAACTTACATGGGAAAGCGCTACATTCCCTTTTGCCTGACCCAGCACTTCTCCATTCTCATCCGATACCTGAGGCTCTTCTTCAATCAATTCCAGTACTCGTCCGGCACACGCCAAGGCATTTTGCAGTTCCGTCACCACACCTGAAATTTCATTAAAGGGTTTGGTATATTGATTGGCGTAGCTTAAAAAGCAGGATAGCTGGCCCACGCTGATCATACCGCGAATAGCCGCAAGACCTCCGACCACTCCCACACCGGTATACACCAGCCCGTTCACAAAACGGGTGGACGGATTGGTAAGAGAAGAGAAAAAGGTTGCCTGCAGAGAAAAGCGATACAGACGCTGATTAATCTCATCAAACCTCTGCTGCACCTTTTCTTCCTGTCCAAAAGCCTGCACTACCTTTTGATTTTCAATCATTTCATCTATTAATGCCGTCTGTTCCCCCCGAGTCTCCGACTGGCGACGAAACATCTGATACGTGCGCTTCGCTATAAAGCTGGCCACGAACAAGGATACCGGCGTAATCAATACCACCACCAATGTAATTCCCGGATGAATGGCGAGCATAAAACCCAATGTTCCCAGGATAGTCAAAACTCCGGTAAAAAGCTGTGTAAATCCCATAAGCAGCCCGTCTGCAAACTGATCTACATCCGCCACTACGCGGCTTACCAGCTCTCCGTGAGAATGACCGTCAATATATTTCAAGGGCAAAGTCTGGATTTTGGCAAAAGCATCGTTACGAATGTCCCGTACCACACCATACGTTATTTTATTATTACATACGTTCATTAACCACTGTGCCAATGCCGTAATTCCAATCACAATACCAATCTGCAGCAGAATACGGGAGATATAAGGAAAATCCACCTTTCCCGGCCCCAGGATCCGGTCAATCGCATCTCCTGTCAATACCGGAACATATAAGGTTGCAAACACTGTCGCCACTGCAAACAGCAAGGATAACACAAGGAATACCAGATATCGTTTGATATAAAGCAACACCTTTTTGATCGTCTCTTTCTGGCCTTTACTATTTTTCGACATATTTACACACCTCCCGCCTGTTGTTCTTTTTGATATTGGGATTCATAAATCTCCCGATATACTTGACATGTCTCAAGAAGTTCATCATGTGTTCCCCTCCCCACAGCCTCTCCATCTTCCAATACAATGATTTTATCTGCAAACCGAATGGAGGAGGTACGTTGAGATACAATAAATACTACCGGCCGTTCTTTCATTCCCCGAATTGCACTTCGCAGCCTGGCATCTGTGGCATAATCCAACGCTGAAGCGCTGTCGTCCAGAATCAAAATTTCCGGTTTGCGCACCAAAGCCCGGGCAATTGTCAAGCGCTGCCGCTGTCCTCCGGAAAAATTCCTGCCTCCCTGGGATACGTTTTCATCCAGTCCCTCGTCCTTACCTTCCACAACTTCCAACGCCTGGGCAATCGTAAGCGCTTCTCTTAATTCTTCATCGCTGGCATCTTCCTTGCCCCACAGCAGATTTTCTCGTATCGTACCATGAAACAATACTGCTTTCTGTAACACAATTCCAACTTTTTTCCGAAGTGATGATATGGGATAATCCTTCACGTTCTTCCCATGAATGAATATCTGTCCCTCCGTAGCATCATAAAAGCGGGGAATTAAATGTACCAACGTCGTTTTTCCGGATCCTGTGCCGCCTATAATACCGATAGTTTCTCCATGATTTGCCGTAAAGGTAATGTCTTGCAACGATTTATCTCCGGCATTCTGATATGTGAGGGAAACATGACGGAATTCTACCACAGGAGCCTCTCCCTCTATTGGCAGAACAGAGTGGTTTCCCATTGCTTCAGATTCACTTTCTATGGAAAATTTCTCTAATTGCTGACTATTTTGTACTTCAAATACGCTTTGAATCCGATTTCCGCAGGCCACAGCTTTTGTTACCGTTATAATCAAATTGGCAAGCTTGATCAATTCCACTAAAATCTGGGACATATAATTCACCAAGGCAACCACTTCCCCCTGGGTCAGGATTCCCGCCTCTACTTGCAAAGCGCCGGTATATAAAAGAGCAATTAAAGCCCCGTTGATAATGACATACGTCACAGGATTCATAAACGCAGTGATCCGCCCTACAAAATTCTGCATGGCAGTCAAATTCCGGTTGCTGTTTCCAAAATGCAGTTCTTCCTCTTTCTCCCGGTGAAACGCACGAATCACCCGTACCCCAGTAAGATTCTCACGGGTAATCCCCAATACCTTGTCCAGACGTTCCTGAACCTTTTTATACAAAGGAATACTCACCAGCATTATGCCGAACACCACAAGGGATAACAAAGGAATCGTCACCACAAAAATCATTGCAGCTTTCAAATCAATGGTGAAAGCCATCACCATAGCGCCAAATACAATAAAGGGAGAACGCAGAAACAGGCGCAGTACCAGATTCACTCCTGACTGCACCTGATTAATGTCACTGGTCATCCGGGTGATCAACGTCGAGGTTCCTATCTCATCTACCTCTGAAAAAGACAATGTCTGCACATGGGCAAACAGGCCATGGCGCAGCTTTGTGGCAAATCCTACCGCCGCTTTTGCAGAAAAATACTGGGCCGTGACGGAACACACCAGCCCAATCACCCCAAGAGCCACCATGATTAAACTCATACGCACAATATAAGGTTTGTCCTGATTCGTAATCCCCACATCTATCATAGCTGCCACTACCAACGGAACCAGCAGCTCAAAAGAAGCTTCCAGCATCTTAAATAACGGCGCAAGAACAGACTCCTTTTTGTAATTTTCCAGATAAACCAACAGCTTTCTCATAACTTCCTCCTGAATATCCTTGTTTCATTCCTCTTTCCAAAGGAATCTCCTTTCACATGTTGGAACGTACAGGAAAAGGGCTGTGGACAGCTCCTGTCTTCAAGCGCCCCAACCCTTTTTCTTTCATACGTTTTTTCAAAGGAAACGCAGTATGCCATCTTATAATGAACTGCCATTATCTGCTTTATTCCTTTTATTCTTCCTGTGCAGGCGCCCCGAATAAACGATCAAATTTCACCTTTGCCCAGTTTCCTTCATTAATTTCAAAGGTTGCTTTTTCCTTGTACCCATCGCAAACCTCTGTATAATAATCTGACTTTTTCTGATTTATTAAAGACTCTTTCTTAGCAGCCGTTTTTTCCTCATCAAATTCACTGTCCAAACGAATGACATAATAATATTCGTCCGTAGTGATCAAATCTGAGATCTCGCCTTCCTTCAGTCCATCAGCAGCTTTTATTACATTTTCATCCATGCTTGTCTCATCCGTACCATAAGAATAAGTGGAAACCGTATATTCTTTTTCATCTGCTGTTCCCTGAAAATCTTTTTTGGCAGCCGCTGCCGTATCCTTCATCTGATCTGCCAGCTCGGCCTTTTCTTCCTCTGTGTAATCTACCGTATTTCCTTCGTCATCATTTGTACCGGTAGCCGATACCCGGAAATAGCTGAAGGTTCTCTGGGCAGCCTCTTCTTCCGTCACTTCCACATCTGCTTCCTCCTGGATGGCAGTACGCATTTTCTGCTGAATCGTATACAAGCGAAGCATTTCCTCCACGTATTCTTGAGTAGCCCCCATCTGCTTTACAGCCTTCTTGGAATTCCCGGATAAAAACTGCTCTGCCGCCTTCTTCATGGCCTCTGTCTCTTCTTGCGTAATTTCAATCCCATAGTCTGCCATATGGTCTTCCAAAAGGTATAGCAGCTCTACACTCTCTGCTATTCCCGATTTGGCGCTCTCTTCCATAGTCTCCCCTTCAGACACCTCCTGGCTCCAATAATCCGGTCCGAAAAACATAACATAAGAAAGGTCATAGGCAGCCTGCTGGTACTTAGCCATAAAGTTCATAAATCCAAGAGAAATTTCTTCTCCATTTAATGTTGCGCCCGGGGCATTGGCATCTATGGAACCCCCGCATCCTGTCACGGTCATACATGCCAATACTGCTGCTAACACACATGCAGCAAATCTCTTTAATTTCATAATATCCTCCTAGGTTATTTTATCTATCTATCTGTATTCATTTTACAGTGCTTATCCATTATAGTGCTTTTTTCCTGTATCCGCAAGTAATTTAACATATTTTTCACACATTGTACTGAGGAATGAGGAGCATTCTGGCCTTCTCCACCACGGTACGGATCACATCCGTCACATATCCTTTTTTCGTTTTGGAATTTTGATTCATATGGAATGTAAAGTATGGTTTGTGGACGTCGGCCGTAAATGCAAGTACGCCAAAAAATTCGTCTACAAAACGAGAAATTCCGCCAGCGTCAATCTTTGCCTTTTCATAAAGCACAAACCGGATCTGATCCCCCTTCTGGATAATATCTGTAAAATATACTTCGTGCGCCTGGGCTTTGATGCGGGCAATCAGTAAAAGATTCTGAACGGATTTTGGCGGTTCCCCGAAACGGTCAATCAATTCTTCTAACATCTCTTCACTTTCTTCCTCTGTCTCAATCCCTGCAATCCGTTTGTAAATATCCAATTTATGATATTCATTGGGAATATATTTGGGCGGAATGAAAGCATCCAATTCTATATCCAACGTCGTTTCAAACTGTTCTTCCGGTGCTTCTCCCTTCAGGGATTTCACAGCCTCATTCAACATTTTACAGTACAGATCATATCCCACCGCTTCCATATGTCCATGCTGCTGGGCTCCCAACAGATTCCCCGCTCCCCGGATTTCCAAATCCCGCATGGCAATTTTAAATCCGCTGCCCAACTCCGTAAATTCTTTTATGGCCGCTAACCGTTTTTCCGCTATCTCCTTCAGCAGCTTGTTCCGCCGGTACATTAAGAAAGCATAAGCCGTGCGGTTGGAACGCCCCACCCGGCCCCGAAGCTGATAGAGCTGGGAAAGCCCCAGATTGTCCGCATCATGAATAATCATAGTATTGACATTGGAAATATCCAGCCCTGTTTCGATAATTGTGGTAGATACCAGCACATCAATTTCCCCATTGATAAAGTCATACATTATACGTTCCAATTCTCGTTCCCGCATTTGTCCATGAGCAAAAGAAACCACGGCATCCGGCACCAGCGATGCGATTTTACTTGTAATATCCTCAATCTGATTGACACGGTTGAACACATAATAGACCTGGCCGCCTCTTGCCAGCTCCCGGTGAATAGCCTCCCGTACAATTTCTTCATTAAACTCCATGACATAGGTCTGAATTGGCATACGGTCCATTGGGGGTTCCTCTAACACACTCATATCCCGAATACCAATCAGGCTCATATGAAGAGTCCTGGGAATTGGGGTTGCTGTCAGTGTAAGCACGTCCACATTCTGCTTCATTTGCTTGATTTTTTCTTTATGAGCTACTCCGAAACGCTGTTCTTCGTCAATAATTAAAAGCCCCAGATCCTTAAATGTCACATCCTTGGAAAGTACCCTGTGCGTTCCGATTACAATATCCACAATTCCTTTTTTCAGATCTTCCACAGTTTTTCTTATTTGAGCAGGGGTACAGAAACGGCACATCAAATCTACCCTTACCGGGAAATCTTTCATTCTCTGGGAAAACGTATTGTAGTGCTGTTGGGCAAGGATCGTGGTGGGCACCAAGTACACCACTTGTTTGCTTTCCTGAACTGCCTTAAATGCCGTACGGATCGCGATTTCTGTCTTGCCATAGCCTACGTCCCCGCAAATCAAGCGATCCATGATCTTAGTGCTTTCCATATCCCGTTTGGCAGCCTCAATCGCCAGAACTTGATCCTCTGTCTCCTCAAATGGAAACAGTTCTTCAAACTCCCGCTGCCAGACGGTATCCGGGCCATAAACGAATCCTTCTTTGTTCTGCCTCGCCGCATACAATTCCACTAATTCTTTCGCAATCTCCTTTACTGCCCCGCGTACTTTGGTCTTAGTCTTATTCCATTCCTGACCTCCCAACCGGTTTAATTTCGGCTTTCTGGCGTCTGCCCCCGCATATTTTTGTATCATCTCCAACTGGGTAGCCTGAATGTAAAGATTTCCTCCCTTATCATATTCAATCTTGATATAATCTTTTACTGTTTTGTCGATTTCTACCTTCTCTATACCACGGTAAATGCCAAGCCCGTGATTCTCATGCACCACATAATCCCCAATATTCAAATCCGTAAAGCTTTGAATTTTCTCTCCTTCATATATGCGGCGTTTCTTTTTTTTCTTTCGTTCCGCACCGAAAATATCGCTTTCTGATATTACCACAAACTTTAGGTCCGGATATTCAAAACCCCGCTTCAGCTTTCCGTAAACCACCATGATTTCTCCAGGCTGAATATCGTGATCATAATCTTCCGTATAAAAACAATTTAATCCCTCTTGCTGCAAATCTTGAGACAATCGCATCGCTCTTGTCCTGGATCCGGAAAGTAAAAGTGTCTGAAAGCCATTTTTCTTATATTGTTTCAGATCCTTTACCAACAGGTCAAAACTGCTGTTATAAGGATTAACCGTTCTCGCAGAAATATGAAATCTTGACTTAATTTCTAATCCTTCCACTTTTCCTTCCAGTGTGGACAGGGCAACACACTGTTTGCGCTCCAAATAAGCCGCAATTTGTTTCTCCGGGATGACTGCTTCCATTTGTCCTGGAAGGATATACCCTTTCTCCAACCGATGTTCCATGCTTTCAGAAAACTCTTCTCGTGTCACACGGCCACGCTCTAAACACCGCATGGGTTCGTCCAAAAATATGACAGTCTCATCCTCTTTGAAATAGTCCAGCAGTGAAGCTGTCTGTTCAAAAAAATAGGTCAAATAGCTTTCCACATTTGCCATTCCCCAAACAGTATGCAGTTCCTCCTTTAAAACCTCTACGGCGCTTTTGACACGGCCAGCCTCTTCTGTCTTCATTTCTTTCCGAAGTGTTTCATAGAGTTTGGCGCTCTCTTCTTCGATCCGCAGCAAGCCTTTTTCCATCATAGTTTCATCTAAAACTATTTCACTGGCAGGATAAACCCAAATTTCATCCAGGTTTTCTATGGAACGCTGGCTGTCCACTTCAAAGCTTCGGAGAGAATCCACTTCATCCCCCCAAAGCTCCACCCGAAAAGGATTTTCTTCTGTCAAGGGAAAAATATCCAAAATCCCTCCCCGCACTGCAAATTGTCCGCTTGCCTCTATCTGATAATTTCTTTCATATCCCATACGGACCAGCTCTGTAGACATCTTCTCCAAATCCAGACTGTCCCCCACCTGAAAATGACATATGTTTTCCTCTATTACAGAAAGCGGCACCAACCGATCCATTAAAGCGTCAAAAGTAGTAATAACCATAGCGTTTTTCTGCTCTAAGATTGCCTTGATAGCTGAAATCCGCTGTCCTGTCAGCAAATTTCCCCGAATATCCGATTGATAAAACAAGATATCCCTGGCCGGATAATAAACCGCATCTTTTTGAAAGTAACGGCAATCTTCGTACAGTTCCTTGGCTCTTTGCTCGCTGAATGTAACAACTAATTTGCTGCCCTGGCCATTGCAGCATGCATAAATCACATGGGGCTTCTGAGAGTCGATACAGCCAGACACCTGAAAAATTCCCCTATTTTTTTTCAGGGCTTCCTCCAAATCCTCAAATTCTTTTAATTCTTTTAAAGGCTTCATAAATGTTTTCATGGCTTCCCTCATTTTCCATTATAGCGGTTCATTGCCTCCTCCGCTTTATGATTTACCATTAATACTGCCGCATCTGCAGCCAGTTCCATGGCTGCTTCTACCTCTTTGCGCTCCTCTTTGGAAAAACGGCTTGTAACATAGTCAGCTAGATCCCACCCCTGGGGTTTTTCTCCGATTCCTACCCGAATCCGCATAAAATCCTGGGTTTTTATACGTTCAATGATATTTTTCATACCATTGTGACCTCCTGCGCTTCCTCTCATACGCACCCGCAGTCTTCCCGGCGCCAATGTAATATCATCATAAATCACAATAAGCTGAGATGAGGCATCCAGCTTATAAAAATTCAAAAACGCCGCAATACTCTCTCCACTGAGATTCATAAAAGTTTGCGGCTTTACCAGCACTACTTTTTGTCCTTCTATATATCCTGCTCCGCAAAGAGCTTTGTGCTTATGCTCCGTTACCTTAATATTATATTTCTCTGCCAGCACATCAATGACATCAAATCCAGCATTATGTCTGGTCTTTTCAAATCTTGCCGTGGGATTTCCAAGGCCGGCAATCACATACATAGGGGGAATCTCCTCCTTCTTTTTTTTGAATAGAAACATACCTGTATCTGCTCTCCATTCTTTACGGTTTTCCTTATTTTCACTCATACTATCATACTAAAGTTTTTCATGTTTGTCATCCACAAAATGTGCGGTAAAAATCTCTTTTTAAATGAAAGCAAAAAGCCTGGCAGATTTCTTACTCCTGCCAGGCCCATACTTCCTGTGTCTATTCTGTAATTTTATTCCCCAATACCTTATCGTTTGCCGCTTCTACCCGACAGCATCTTCTTCTGCCAGATACTTATCCAAAATCAACTGCTGAATGCGTTCTCTGGTCGTAGAATTAATGGGGTGTGCAATATCCCTGTATTCGCCGTCAGCAGCTTTGCGGCTGGGCATCGCAATAAACAGGCCCTTTTCCCCTTCGATCACCTTAATATCATGAACCACAAACTCCTCATCAATAGTAATCGAAACAACCGCTTTCATCTTACCTTCCTTCTCTACTTTTCGTACGCGTACATCCGTTATCTGCATTCCATATTCCCCTTTCTGCGTCCTTCTTATGCGCTTATGTTACATCACATATCTTTCGTTATGCTCATAAACAATCTTAATTCCATCCCCGCCGCTGAAATAGGTGTTAGCACGTAAGGTATCCCTGCTCTCTACAATGCAGTTCTCAATATGTGTGTTATCTCCAATGTATACATCATTTAAAATTATGGAGTTCTTAATTACGCAATTCTTTCCTACAAATACTTTCTTAAATAATACGGAATTCTCAACCTTGCTGTTAATAATACAACCGCTGGCGATCAAGCTGTTGCGCACATCTGATCCGGTATTGTATTTTGCAGGCGGAAGATCGGAAACCTTTGAATAAATATGCGGTTCGCTGCTGAAATACTTACGTACCTCGGGCTTCAGGAAATCCATATTTGTGTTATAATAAGCTTCTACCGTGGAAATGTTATTCCAGTATCCATCAATCTTGTATCCAAAAATACGCTTCATATTCTTATAACGAATCAGGATATCCGTCACAAAATCATAACGGTCTTCCATTGCGCACCGCTCCAGCATCTCGATCAACTGCCTTCTGCGGATAATGTAAATTCCTGTGGAAATCGTATTGGACTGAGCCACCATGGGCTTCTCTTCAAACTCTACAATCCTGGACTCCTCATTCATCTTAATCACACCAAAGCGGCTGACATCCACATCTGCCGGCATGTCCTTACATACCACTGTAATATCTGCCTTCTTGGAGATATGATAATCCAGTACTTTATTGTAATCTAATTTGTATACGCAGTCCCCGCCTACAATAATGACATATGGTTCATGGCTTCTGCGCAGGAAGTCAAGATTCTGATACATGGCATCTGCAGTACCACGATACCACCAACTGTTATTTGCGGTTACTGTGGGTGTAAAGGTATATAAACCGCCCTGCTTTCTTCCGAAATCCCACCACTTGGAGGAACTCAAATGCTCATTCAGGCTCCTTGCGTTATACTGGGTCAGCACGGCCACTTTCTGAACATGAGAATTGCTCATATTACTCAATGCAAAATCAATACAGCGGTAGCTTCCTGCCACCGGCATTGCTGCGATGGCACGCTTATTGGACAGTTCCTGCATCCTGTTATTATTTCCGCCTGCTAAAATTATGCCTATTGCTTTCATACTCCGTCACCTGCCTTAATAATGTACTCACCGCTGGCCAATATACCCTCCGGATAATCCCCTTCTTCTGTCTCGCCTGAAATAGCCGTATTCTTGCCAACCTTAACTCCGGCAGGAATCACAGAACTCTCGCCCACCGTAACAAGGCCGAAGGAATAAATACTAGCATTCAGTTTATTGGGAGCCTCTTCTCCCACTCCTAACTGGCAGTTATCCCCAATCTGGCAGCATTCCGCTACAATGGATTTATCAATGATTACATTGTCTCCTATTACACTGTCTTTCATAATAATAGAATCCCGCACCACGGAGCCCTTTCCAATGGTAACGCCTGCCCCGATTACGGAACCCCGTACTTCTCCATATATCTCAGAACCTTCACCGATAATGCTTCTGTCAATCACAGACTCTCCAGAAATATACTGTGGGCTGATAATATCACTGTTGGTATAAATCTTCCAAAACTCTTCATAGAGATTGAATTCTGGAATCAGATCTATCAGCTCCATATTGGCTTCCCAATAAGAACCAAGGGTTCCTACGTCTTTCCAATAGCCGTTATATTCATAGGCAAATACGCGCTGGCCCTTCCCATGGCAATAAGGAATAATATGTTTGCCAAAATCGCAGTTACTTTGCTCTGACATGGCGATCAACGCTTCTTTGAGCACCTTCCAGCTAAAAATATAAATACCCATAGAGGCAAGATTACTCCGGGGATGCTCCGGCTTTTCTTCAAATTCCGTAATCTGCTTATTCTCGTCGGTAATTACAACGCCAAATCTGCTGGCTTCTTCCAATGGAACCGGCATCGCAGCAATGGTAACATCAGCATTATTTTCCTTATGGAAATCCAACATGACCTCATAATCCATTTTATAGATGTGATCTCCGGAAAGAATCAGAACATACTCCGGATGGTAGCTCTCCATGTAGTTCAAATTCTGATAAATGGCATTTGCCGTGCCGGTATACCATTCACTGTTGACACTCTTCTCATAGGGAGGAAGTACCGTAACACCGCCATTGTTCCGGTCCAAATCCCAGGGGATACCAATCCCGATATGGGTATTGAGCCGAAGGGGTTGATACTGGGTCAATACGCCTACCGTATCAATCCCGGAATTGATGCAGTTACTCAAAGGAAAATCAATAATCCGATATTTCCCTCCGAAGGCTACTGCTGGTTTTGCTACGCTGGAAGTCAAAACGCCAAGCCGACTTCCCTGTCCGCCTGCTAAAAGCATGGCAATCATTTCTTTACGAATCAAGCCTATCACCTCTCGTCCTTACTTTTATTCTAAGTATTTCCATTATACCATATAAGGAAAAATTAGTACACATATTTCACAAATAATTTTTCATTTTCTATGCATTTTTGTCATTTTAACCAATTTTTTGTTGGTAAATAGTGGAGTAATTCGGTTTCGTTCCTTACTTTACCCCGTTTTGCCCCTGTCGGCAGACGGCAAAACAGCCATATATCCTTTTTGTTGACTATCGCTTTTGATTGGTATAAAATGTATGAAAAAATAATAATATTTAAAATGGACGGTATCATTATGTATAAAATCAATTTTCATCACCCCATTCACATTCATTTTATAGGCATTGGCGGCATTAGTATGAGCGGTTTGGCAGAAATATTGCTGCAGGAGGGATTTCCCATTTCCGGTTCTGACGCCAAAGAATCCGAACTGACCCATAAGCTGTCCGGACTTGGCGCTTCCATCTATTATGGCCAATCCGCTGAAAATATCAAAGAAGATATTCAGCTTGTGGTCTACACCGCTGCCATCCATCCGGACAATCCGGAATGGAAGGAAGCACAGCGCCTTGGCCTCCCACTGCTGAGCCGGGCAGAACTTCTTGGCCAGATAATGGATAATTACAAAATTTCCATTGGCGTTTCCGCAACCCATGGCAAAACCACCACAACTTCCATGATTACCCAGATTCTTCTTGCCGAACACGCTGATCCCACCGTATCTGTGGGAGGAATTTTAGAATCCATCGGCGGAAATATCCGGGTAGGGTCATCCGACGTTTTTTTGACAGAAGCCTGCGAATATACCAACAGTTTCCTAAAGCTAAATCCTCGATATGCGCTAATATTAAATATAGAAGAAGATCATATGGACTTCTTCAAGGATCTTGAAGATATCCGCAACTCCTTCCGCGAATTTGCCCGGAAAGTCCCAAAAGACGGAAAAGTTATTATCAACGGGGAGATTACTGACTTTCAGGAAATCACAGACGGAGCGCAAGGGCAGATTATTACCTTTGGCTTGGCCCCCTCTAATGAATATTATGCAGATGACATCCAATTTCATGCACAAAGATTCACAACTTTTTCTCTAATGCACAAAAATCAGTCTTTGGGAACCATAAAACTGCACACTCCCGGTACGCATAATGTCTTAAATGCTGTAGCGGCTGCCGCCTTCGCATTGGAACTTAACATTTCCTTTGATGTGATCGCAGAAGCTTTTCATGATTTCAAGGCCCCCAACCGCCGCTTTCAATACAAGGGAACCTTAAATAATGTCGCTATTTATGACGATTATGCCCATCATCCTCAGGAAATAACCGCTGCCTTAGAAGCTGCAAAGACGTATCCACACGAACGTATTATCTGCGTATTTCAGCCCCATACTTATACGCGTACGCAAAAATTTCTGAAGGAGTTTGCAGTCTCTTTGTCCAAGGCTGATATCGTGGTTTTGGCAGATATTTATGCCGCCCGCGAAAAGAATACCCTTGGTATCTCTTCCGCGGATTTATTGCAAGAGCTGAAAAAACTGGGCTCCGAATGCTATTACTTCCCAGATTTTGATGAAATTGAGAATTTTTTGTTGGAAAAATGTATGAACGGCGACATGTTGATAACTATGGGCGCCGGAGATATCCTACAAGTAGGAGAACACCTGCTTGGACAATAGTTATCCACATTATCCACATTTTGGCCTGGAAATCTTTCCTTGCCAGAGTGTGGATTTTCCGTTTACATAAAGTTATTTTTCCACATTTCATTTTTTCCTGCTTTTTCCTTGATTAACTGGAAGATCTTCTTGTTTCCATAATAATTTTCCACAAGTTATCCACGTTATCCACATTTTTATTCACTTTTAAAATTCCTTCGGCCAGAAAGCATCCAGGAAATTTTTCTCTTCTCTTTTTTGATTTTCTGTGATAAACTGTGCTTGTATGAACATAGAAAGAGGTGTTTTCATGGCCCGGATAACCTTACGTAATGACAAAGATGTTTCTGCTACCTATGTATCCAATCAATTCATCGATCATTATATGACTGCGGCCAACGGCGAATACGTTAAAATATATTTATATCTTCTGCGCTGTATGGGTTCCTCAGACGCAAGCTTTTCTCTTTCCGCTGCCGCGGACAAGTTTGAGCACACAGAAAAGGATATTCAGCGGGCTTTAAAATATTGGGAAAAAATGAATCTTCTACAACTGGAATACGACGGGGATAAAAAGCTGTCCGGAATACGGTTTCTGGATTCCGGGCAACATCCTTCCGGCCATACGTCATCCTCACCGGAGCATCCACAGGAGGAGGCTTCCTTTGTTTCTGCCTCCCCACAGGCGCAGGGCAAAGAACAAAAAGCGCCTCCCATGCAGCCTTCCTCTGCCAGACCTTCCTATACCTCTGCGCAGATGGCTGCTTTTCGGGAAAAAGAAAATATCAGCGAACTTCTTTTTGTTACGGAACATTATTTAAAACGCCCCTTGACCTCCACCGATATACAGACTATTTTTTTCTGGTATGATGAGCTGAAGCTGAGCGTGGAAATAATTGAATATCTAATCGAATATTGTGTGGGAAAAGGTCATACCAGCTTACGTTACATGGATAAAGTGGCCATCGCCTGGCAGGAAGAGGGCATACGGACCATAGAGCAGGCCAAACGGGCCTCCAGTGCATACGGCAAGCTTCATTTTTCCGTAATGAAGGCACTGGGCATCAGCGGAAGGAATCTGGTAGCCTCTGAAATTGCCTGCATCGATAAGTGGGACAAGACCTATGGTTTTACCCCGGACATTATCACCGAAGCCTGCCGGCGTACGATTTCCGCCACTCACCAGCCCAGCTTTGAGTATGCGGACGGCATTCTGCGGAAATGGTATGAACAAGGCGTACATCACTTGAACGATATTATAAAGTTGGATTCAGAATATCAGAAATCCAAAACGGCAGCCTCCCTTTCTAACAAGGCAGCTTCCGCCAACCGTTTTCACAATTTCCAGCAACGTACCTATGACTATGACAAGCTAGAGCAGCAGCTTTTGAATAACCGTAATCCTTAGGAGGGCCTTATGTCCCTGACAAACACACAATACAATGCGATCATGCGGCAATATGAAGCACAGCAAATGGAGAACGGGCGCATATTGCAGCAAAGAAAAAAAGACGCCTATAGGCGATGCCCCCCTCTGAAGACATTGGAGGAATCCATTTCTTCCATATCCGTTTCCCGGGCCAAAATGATGTTGAATGGGGACGATCAGGCAATTTCCTTGCTAAAAGAGGAGCTTTCTTCTCTTTTTTCTCAGAAAAAAAAGCTGATGCAGGAAATGGGCTATCCTTCCAACTATTTCGACCTTCCCTGCCGCTGTCCAGATTGTCATGATACGGGTTACATTGGCGACAAAAAATGTCATTGCTTCCGGCAAGCCGCCATTGATATGGTATACACTCAGTCCAATATCAAAAGAATATTGCAACATGAAAATTTTGAAACCTTTTCCATGGAATATTACTCCCGGGAAGAGATAAATGAAGCTGCTGGCATTTCCAGCTACGACTGTGCAAGGCAGGCCGTATCTGAATGCCGGGGATTTATTTCCCGATTTGACTCTTCCTTCGAAAACCTGTTTATTTACGGGGATACCGGAATCGGAAAAACCTTTCTATCTAACTGTACGGCAAAAGAGCTTCTGGATACCGGCCATTCGGTGATCTATTTTACCGCTTTTGAACTGTTCCGCATTTTCGAGCGGACTACGTTTTACAAAGATGACGCCGTAAGCTGTGACTATCAGAATCTGTTTGACTGCGACCTGTTGATCATTGATGATCTTGGAACGGAGTTTTCCAATTCCTTCACCAGTTCCCAGTTGTTTTTGTGCCTTAACGAGCGGATATTGCGGGAGAAATCCACGATCATCTCCACCAATTTGAATATTTCCCAGCTTGTGGAACATTATTCTGAACGGACCTTTTCCCGAATCACCAGCTACTACACCATGATCAAGATGTTTGGGCAGGATATCCGTATTTTGAAAAAGTTAAAAGCAACTATTTAACATATACAAACGAATCTATGGAGGAAACCTGATGCAACACGATGAGAGAAACCTAGAAACAATCCCTGCCGGGGCCCTTGGCCTAATCGCCCTGGAAAGCTGCCGGGAAATCGGCGAAAAGGTGGACAAGTATCTGGTAAAATGGAGGTACACCAGAGAACATGAACACGAAGACAATATTGTATTCAAGGGCTATCAAAGAGATACTTACACCATCGGCGTAACAACTCCCCGCTTTGGTACAGGAGAAGCGAAGGGAACCATTGAGGAATCTGTTCGGGGCTATGATTTGTTCATTATGGTGGACGTCACAAATTACAGCCTGACTTATACCGTCAGCGGATATCCCAACCACATGTCTCCGGATGATCATTACCAGGATTTGAAACGTGTGATTTCCGCAGTCGGCGGAAAAGCCAGAAGAATCACTGTCATCATGCCATTCTTGTATGAGAGCCGCCAGCACAAGCGTACCGGAAGAGATTCTTTGGACTGCGCCATGGCACTGCAGGAGCTTACGGCTATGGGTGTAGATAATATTATTACATTCGACGCCCATGATCCCAGAGTCCAGAATGCGATCCCGCTGAAGGGTTTCGAAACAGTTCAGCCGTCCTATCAGTTTATTAAGAGCATCTTAGGCCATGTAGACGATTTGAAGATCGACAGCAATCATATGATGGTGATCAGCCCCGACGAAGGCGGAACCAACCGTGCCGTATATCTGGCAAATGTACTGGGACTGGATATGGGTATGTTCTACAAGCGGAGGGATTACAGCAAGATCGTAGACGGCCGCAACCCCATCGTAGCCCATGAATTCCTGGGTTCCTCTGTGGAAAACAAAGACGTTATTATTATTGACGATATGATTTCTTCCGGAGACAGTATGATAGACGTAGCCACAGAACTGAAAAAACGCAAAGCGGGACGTATTTTTGTAGTAGCTACTTTCGGCCTGTTTACCAACGGCCTGAATAAGTTTGATAAAGCCGTGGCAGACGGCCTGATTTACCGGGTAGTAACCACGAATCTTACCTATCAGACGCCGGAGCTGTTAAGCAAGGATTATTACATTAACTGCGATATGAGTAAGTATATCGCGTATATCATCGATACGCTGAATCATGATACTTCCATCAGCGATTTGTTGAATCCTTACGAAAGAATTGAATCCCTGGTAAAGAAATACAAAGAAAGCCATTAAGATATGAAATAGATTCCCATAGGATGATTAACCGGGCAGGGGAAGACCATCTTTCCCGTCCGCCGCGCGACCCGTATGTTACGTTAGCAGTAAATTTCCATATACGGGCCTGTGCATAAAAAGGGGGCAGGTTCCTTACATCAAGAACCTGCCCCCTCTGCTATCTAATATTGCAGTCGCTGTATTTATTATTTTATGCCTGACAGACAAGGAATCGCTCCATAGCTATCAGCGCTTCTCGTTCATCTTGGCCATCCGCTACGATATTGACAGACATTCCTTTGGACGGGTTAAAAGCCATGATTCCCATAATGCTCTTGGCATTGATACGTTTCTCTTCGCTTTCCAGAGTAATCTCACTGTCAAATTGACAGGCAACTTGTACCAGCTCAGCAATGGGATTTTCGTGCTCTCTCTCAACATTTGAAACAATCACTTTCTTTTCACTCATTCCTAACTCACTTTCTCATCGTTACGATGTACCCTCTACGTTCACACAATACTTGAAATATACAACAAATCCTGCCCTTTTGCAATATGGTTTTCCCAAATCTGTTAATTTCCAACGAAAGAAACCTGATTCTGACAGGAAAACTATCCATTTTTCCGGTACTTTCATCCACCCTTATAGGCCTTATCCACCTGTATGATACAAAAATACTCTTCCCCTAAGCTCCCTCTCACCTGCTCTTGAACTGTTTGGGCTGTCTCATCATCATCCAGCCGAAACCCGTAAGGCACCACCATATCAAATATCAAGTTTGTCCTGGCAGTTCCTGGCACAACGCGAAAATCATGCATTGTGATAGAAGCATCCACATTTTGGAGAATTCTTGTAATCTGGCCTTTTAACTCCAACACGCGTTCATCTGATGTCACAACCGGGTCCATATGTATCACCGCAGCACATTTCAGCTCCTTTTGAAGTGAGACCTCGATATGATCTATCACTTCATGAAGCTTCAGAATATCTCCGTCTGCGGGGACCTCTGCATGGACCGAAAGGAACCGTCTGCCTGGCCCATAATCGTGTACGATCAAATCGTGAATACCGCATACTTCCTCATGAGATAACACCAGTTTTTCTACCTGCTCTACAAATTCTGGTTCCGGCGCCTGCCCCAACAGCGGATCCAACGTCTCCTTTGCCGCCTTGATACCGGCATAAAAAATAAAAAGTCCCACCAGCACACCGCAGTAGCCATCCAGCGGAAGACCTGCCAGCTTACCCGCCAACGCCGCGAAAAATACCACCGCCGTTGCGCAGGAATCGCTCAAACTGTCCAATGCTACCGCTCGTACAGCCGCAGAATCCAGCTTTTTTGCTACTGCACGGTTATAGGAATACATGTATAGCTTCACCAAAATAGACACCAGTAGTATGACCATTGCAAAAACAGTGTATTCTACCGGCTGCGGATGTATAATTTTTTCCACGGAACTTTTTACCAGTTCAAACGCCATGATCAATATGACGCCGGAAACTACTAAGCCAGCAATGTATTCTATTCTTCCGTGCCCAAAGGGATGTCCCATATCCGGCTTTGCCCCTGCCATTTTGAATCCGGCCAATGTTACAAAGGAGGAACCTGCATCTGACAGGTTATTAAATGCATCTGCCGTTATGGAAATAGATTTTGTCACACTTCCTGCCAGAAATTTCCCTGCAAACAAAAAGATATTTAAGCATATTCCTATCGTACCACATAATATGCCATAGGATTGTCTTACCCTGGGTTCTTTTACATTTTCATGATCTTTGATTAGGCGCTTTGCCAAAAATCCAACCAAATAACCGCCTCCCTGTTTCTACCGTATGGTCTATTGTAATCCAAGTTCCGAAAAAAGGCAATCCGAACTTTTCTTAGCCCCTTCTATTATTTCCGATGGTTCCTCCCCTGCGTCTCCCCCCCAGCAGCAGAATATTTTTTTTGCAACCTCACATACTAAGATCACTTATTTTATACTCCCAAATCAGGAGGTTCCCTATGAGTAAAAAATTAGGCGCAAATATCCAGGAAACAATACACAAGTTTAATCAAATTTTAAATATGGAAGAAAATTTCGATATCATCTATCGCGTCATTGAAATTGGCGGAAAAACATCCTGCTTGTATTTTATTGACGGTCTAAACAAAGATGAGATTTTAGAAAAACTAATGGAATTTTTTTATAGCTTTCCGGCAGAGGAAATGCCAGAGCGGAGCGTCCGGACACTGCGGCGGCGTCTATATTGGAGGGCAGTATCGTCATCCTAATCGACAATTCTCCTTCCGCCATGATCCTGCCCACCACCTTATTTGAAATTACAGAGGAAGCGGACGATTACTACTTTCCTCCTCTCACCGGAACATACCTGCGGCTGTCCCGGATGGTGATCAACTTGATCGCCTTGTTTCTGACGCCCTTATGGCTTCTTCTGATGCAGCACCCCCAATGGATTCCTTCCGGGCTTTCCTTTATCCGGATCACGGAAGAAATCCATGTTCCCCTGCTGATACAGCTCCTCATGCTGGAATTTGCCATTGACGGGCTTCGTCTTGCCTCTTTGAATACTCCCAGTATGTTAAGCACCCCATTAAGTGTGGTAGCCGGAATTGTTATGGGGGATTACACGGTAAGCTCCGGATGGTTTAACTCACAGACTATGCTGTATATGGCCTTTGTGGCCATTGCCAATTATTCTCAAGCCAGCTTTGAATTAAGCTATGCATTAAAATTTCTTCGTCTTCTCATGTTGATTCTTACCGGCCTTTTGGACACATGGGGATTACTCATCGGCATTGCCGTCACACTACTGGCGCTTTTAACGAACCGTACCCTTTCCGGCAAAAGTTATCTCTACCCTCTGATTCCCTTCCGTGGGAAAGAGCTGCTGCGACGTTTCCTGCGTATTACTTTGCCGGAATCTGTGAAAAGGTAAGTGTTCTAAATTTTAAAAATCCGCATATCTTGTACAAATACAGATGTGCGGATTTCGTATGCATTCTTTTTTCTCCTGGATGGATTCTTTTACTAATTTTTTATGGGGCGGCCCTATGCTCCTGCTGCTGGCCGGAACCCATATTTATTTTACGGTACGATTAGGGTTTATTCAAAAATACCTGCCCCGGGGCATTCGGTTAAGTTTCTCCCGATCCGATTCCGAAGGAGAAGGCGTCTCTCCCTATGCCGCTCTTTCCACCGCTCTTGCAGCCACTATTGGCACTGGAAATATTATCGGCATCTCTACGGCCATCGCTATTGGCGGCCCGGGAGCCGTCTTCTGGTGCTGGCTTACAGGCCTGTTGGGAATTGCCACCTGTTATGGGGAATGCTTTCTCTCCGTATCCTGGCGGGTCAAGAACAAAGATGGGCATTTTATGGGCGGCCCCATGTATGTACTGCAAAACGGGCTCCGGAAAAAATGGCTGGCCTTTCTTTTTTCCCTCGCTGCCGTACTGGCTTCCTTTGGCATGGGCAGCAGCGTCCAGTCTCATTCCATCTGCTCCGCCCTGCAGTCTCATATGGCAGTCTCTCCTCATATCATAGGCATGGCAGCGGCTCTGCTGGCAGGCTTTGTAATGTTGGGCGGCGTCCGGCAGATTTCCTCCCTCTGCACGTTTCTGGTTCCTTTTATGAGCTTGTTTTACCTGGCGGGATGCTTTTATTTATTGTTTGCAAACCGCAGTTTTCTTCCGGATGCGTTTTCCCTGATTATTCGGTCGGCCTTCTCAGGCAAAGCTTTTGCCGGAGGTTTTACGGGAACTGCTGTCATGCTGGGCATCCGCACCGGAATTTCCCGCGGACTTTTTACCAATGAAGCCGGCCTTGGTTCTATCCCTATGGCTGCCGCCTGTGCCCGCACCCCTTCTCCGGTCACCCAGGGACTGATTTCCATGACTGGGCCTTTCTGGGATACGGTGGTGATCTGCGCTGTCACCGGGCTTGTAATCGTAAGCAGTATTTTAAAAACGCCCCAGGCTTACGCTGGGATTCCCATAGACAGCCTGTGTCTCGCTGCTTTTTCCCAGCTTCCCTTTTGGGGAACGGAAATTCTCTCCATATCCCTGATACTTTTTGCATTTGCTACCATTCTCGGCTGGTGCTATTATGGAGAATGCGCCGTCCGTTTTCTGGCAGGCCAGCGAGCCGTGAAGCCCTATCAGGTACTTTACCTATTAAGCGTCTATTTGGGTGCTGTCGTTTCCCTGGAAAGGGTCTGGGGCGTCTCAGATCTCCTGAACGCCTGCATGGCTTTGCCAAACCTGGTCTGTCTCTGGTTACTACGCAAAAAAATAATCACGGAAACACACCGGGAACTAAATCGCCGCGGATAAAAGCAATATCCCTTTTATACGCGGAATGAGTAGTTTACAGTAATAGCCTGCTGAACCTGGTTTTTCCGTTCCTGAAACTGCCGGTAGAAATCTCTTTCCATTTCATAGGGACAGAGGAAAAAAAGTTGCAGCAAAAGCATATTCACCTCTTTTTGAAATGAATCATCCGCTCTTCGCTCCATTTCATCCTGCAGATCCAAAAGAAAATAATGCCATTCCAGAATGAATTGTTCATATTGCTTTGTCTCCGGCACATCCAGCCACTTTTTTACTTTCACCTTTCCTTTGGAGGGTTTCGGGCATTCGTGTATCTGGAGAAAATATTTCACTTCCTGATTCTCGTATATGCGTCCCAAGGGAAACAAACGGCAAATCCCCGGGCGGAAAGCATGAATCCTGCATCTGCCCTGAGCATCCAGAAAAAGGCAGGCTTCCGCTTCCCCCTCCTGTCTTAAATGGGGCAGTATAATTCCTTCCACCACTTGAAGTTCCAAATATGTTTCCAACAGCTCCTTGGGGGATTTTCCTGTCCCCAAGCTCATCTGGAATATATCCCTGGGGTCCAAAATAATGGACTCCCCCATGCCTCTGCAGCAGGACGAACAGCCGGGGCAGTCATTACAGTCTGCCCGCACCATATCGTTCAGACTGTAAAGCCTCCCGTCGGAAATATCATTGATATCAATATCGCGTTTCATAAGTTTCCTTTCCATTCCGCCCTCTTGTTCACCGAGGGGAGTATTTTACTATAAATCTGCATCTTTGCTCTCTTTCAGGAACACATATGTAGCTTCATTGGAGCATTCCTCGGAATAGGAAAAACCCAATTCTTGGAATTTCTTCATTTCTTCCACTTCTTGAATCTGGTTCTCTGCAAGAAAACGCACCATCTCACCTCGGGCCATCTTTGCCAAAGTCCCTTTCTGCCTGACTTTTCCTTGGATCCATTCCCCAAATTCTACGGTAATGTAACGGTCATCGGGGGTTAAATATTTCTCAATGCACTGAGAATATTCTTTAGAGGCCAGGTTTATAATGGTTCTGCTGTCTGCCGTCAGGCTTTTATATAATCGGTCTCCCCAAAATTCATACAAATCTTTTGCCCCATTCACAGACAGCTTTGCCTGCATTTCCAGCCGATAGGGCACTACTCCGTCAAAAGGGCGCAGCAAACCGTAAAATCCTGACAAAATATAGAGATGCTGGCTGATATAATCAAGAGCTTCTGCCGTAAAGACCCCCGGGGACATATGCTGATACTGTAATCCTTCGTAGTCAATAAAGGCCGGCGTCGCCAAACGTTCCAAATCCATGGTTTTCAAACGCTCATAATTTGATTCTGCAAGCTTATCGCTGCATTTCCATAAGGCTTTTGTCTCAGGCAGCGTCATGGAGCACAACGCATTCATAAGGAGTTTCGTATCTTCTAAGAATTCCGGCATACCGGCGACTGGAAAATCATCGGTATTTTCTCTCATTTTCTTGGCCGGGGAAATAATGATTTTCATAAGTTTTGGAGTTCCAAAAGCATCTGCCCTGGATTCTCTGCCGCTTTCACCTTTCCAAATGCTTTGACGATCATTCCTTCTTCGTTAATCAAATACGTTGTCCTCACTACTCCCATGCTGACTTTTCCGTAATTCTTTTTTTCTTTCCACACGTCATATGCCTGGATACAGGTAAGCTCCGGGTCAGAAAGCAAGGTAAATGGAAGCCCATATTTTTCTTCAAACTTTTTATGAGATGCTATGCTGTCTTTGCTGACACCAAGGACTATGGCTCCCCGTTCCTGAAATTGCGGGTACAGCTCCCCAAAGCTGCAGGCCTGCTTGCTGCATCCAGGGGTGTTGTCCCTGGGATAAAAGTAGAGAATAACTTTTTTTCCTTTGTATTCTTCTAGGGTGTGAATGACGCCGTTTTGATCCGGCAGTGAAAAGGATGGGGCTTTGATTCCTGTTTCTAACATTTGATTTGTTCCTCCATGTTATCGTATGATTATGGTTTGTCTATGATCTTTGCGCTGATAGAAAGGGCGCATCGTATTTCCCAGCAAACTGCAGCTCCACCGGATACGCCCGAAATTCCACCGGAGATGTCAGGCTGTCTGCTCCGATCACCACCGTATCGCTGTTATCGGAAAAATATTTTGGATATTTCTCATGAATCTGCATGATTTCCTCTCTGTCTGCCCGGATACAGTCATATACCTGTTCTGGAACACACATGGAAAAAGATCCGGTCGGCACTTTTTCGTATATTTCCAGATATGTATAGTATGCCGTCTCCTTTGGCGTCCACACCATGAGAATACCCGACGGATAGTTGGCGGACAATCCATTCTCTTTCGCCTTCTCAAACAACAGTGTTAATTTTTTATGAAACTCCACCATAGACCTGGGATCATCCAACGGGTGGCACAAGAAATTACGTTCAGGAATCCGGCGCTTATAAAAACCTTCTATATTATTATAGTTCTCATTATCTCTAAGGCCTCTTTCCGCCAATTCCAGTTTATTTAAACGCATCTGCAGTTCATAAATCTGATCGTTCACTAACGACTTGCTGTCCGCAATCAACTCCGCCAGGTAAAATCCGCTTCCCGGCCGAAAATATTTGCCCCAATCTTTTAGGGGCAGATCCATGGCCGCCAGAAATTTTATCATATCTACCGCCAGCAGCTGATCCACAGAATAAAAACGATAGCCATTTTCTTCATTAATCTTTGCAGGCGTTAAAATACCGATACGTTCATAATAACGTAAGGATTTTATGCTGATTTTCTTAATTTTGGACACTTCGCCAATCGTTAAATACAATTTCATTATTGCCATCCCCAAAATAATCTCTGCATTCATTTTATCATATGAATTTCTTCATTTCAATGCTTGACCTTGCCCCTGGGGCAGACTTTATAATCTATCTATCAACCATTCCGGCGTTGTGCAAACACACCGCATCATACAAACTTATTTTAACAGGAGGCGATCATCTATGATCATGAACAAAACATTGATCATCCATCACATCAACGATGTGGACAATATTCCCGCTATGGAACGCTGGTTTGTCCACCATCACTGTCCGGAAGTTATGGCGCAGGAGCCGTGGCTGACCCGCTATGTCATGTTTCGCGTTATGCCGCCGGCGGAAGGCATGGCCGATTTGGGCTTTTTCAATTACCGTGTGCATGAAAACCTGGGTCTTTCTGTGGAAAGCCGCAGAAGCCTGCGAGGTCTTTTGGGCATGACGCCGGAGCCAGTGGACAATGCCATGACGGTAGCCATTGCCAATATCCCGGCAGAACCTACGGAAGAATTCTTTGGACAGAATCTGAATCACGCCGATCAGACATTTATCCGTTTTGTCTATATGATGTCCTATCCTAATGGCGTTTCCAGAGAAGAAGGTGAAGCATGGTTTTTAAATACCTTTGCTCCCCAGGCCTGCCAGCTCCCTGGATTATTGAAGTTCTTTTCCCACAAAGCTTACGACAAACAATATCCTCCCATCCCTCTGCCGGAAACTGGCGACGGCCCGGAATTTGTGGCTGTAGACGAAGATAATATTTTCTTTCACCGCTGGGATCGGGTATGTGAGATGTGGTTCGAAAACAATTCGGCATGGACCAATGCTTTCATTACCAATGCACCGGCATGGGAAGCACCGGCATGGGCAACCCGCAGTACATTCCCATTTGTAGAACCGATGAAAGACTTTATCTGTACCAGTCTTTTGGAACGGCCAGATCAAAATATGCTCAGGCATTATGACGGATGTATTTTCTAAATAGGTTTCCAATCGAGCAGGAGAGGCTTTCCCTTTTTTAAAAGATGCGGAAGAACATCTGAAATTTGATATAATCTTGCAAGGATTAAGAAAATACAGTCAGAGATGGATGCAAAACTAATCTATGGACACGATTTGGAGCAGATTGTACGTTTGAGCAAAAGCACATTAGAATGACGCTTCCTGGATAAAAAGCCTGCATATGTTAAATTGCTGCGTGTTTTATGGCGCAGCCTGCTGATTTTTATGGCTGTACAAAGGAGTAGCAGGAAGATGGAAGATAATTGATTTTTTCTGGAATGTGAGAAAAATAGGGTATTCTGGCTGTTGATGATGAGCAGGGGTATGCTGGGGACTTTTACAAATTATTGGCAGAGATACGTGTGGCACATGTGCATTCCGTGGAAGATCTGAACCGCAGATGAAAGGCAAGCGCAGCGCTGCCAATCCTTGAGGCAGAGGTCACCTATGACCCGATGGATATGGACACGGTGACGGTATGCTGCCGCGGGGAGGCCCCGGTCCGGGCGCACCAAATGGAGATCGGGGCATTTGCATCCAAAGTACCGCCCGTTCCTGTGGGGATGACGGGCGGGTTGGGAAGGAAAAATACCTGCTGTTATACCTGTCGGATTTGAAGCTGACGCCGAGGTGGATGTATGCGGGGCTTTTAAGGCAGCTTGGACTGGAACCGCACTATTTCAGCGGGGATTCCAACCGCCTGCTGCAGAAAGAGATCTGTGCGGTCAGTACGGGTCAAGGCTGAAGAAGCGTCAGATATTGATCCTCGCATACCGCCCCTTTAGAAGCGCCACCAGCTCCGCGTATTTTTCCCGGCTGAGCAGTATCTCCCCCTCATAGTCTTTAAAACGAATCGTATAAATTTTTGCGTCGTTGTCCGCCCGGACCGCCGCCACCTGGAACAGATTGACGATGAAAGATTGATAACAGCG
>JAAVYA010000043.1 GCA_022790855.1 Lachnospiraceae bacterium
CAGTTTTTGGTATAGTTGATTGCTTGTGATAGGGGTATCTCAACAATACAATATATATTCAAAAACTGCTACTATTTTTATGAAAAAGCGGTGGTTTCATGTACTTAGGGCCAGCCGCCGCGCTAGCGGCTTGGTACAATGAGACAGGACAAACAAGGGGGCGCGAAGGAAGCGCCTGAAAACGGGAAGCATGATAGGAGCCTCAAAAAGGGGATCAGGATATTATGAAAGGAAGAAAAAAGATCTATCTGCATATCATTCTTATGATTGTGCTGGTATATATCGTTCTGCTCACGATTCTTTACTGCTCGGAATCTGCGGACAGCGACGCAGTGATTCAGACATTTGGAGACGCTTTCTGGTATTCCTTGGTGACTTTGACTACCGTAGGATACGGAGATTTGATTCCGGTGACGCCTTTAGGCCATGCGGTAGGAATGGTGTTTTTGCTTTTGTCTGCCGGTATTATGGTAACGATGCTGGGAGCCGTTATCTCTTTTATAACCAGCGAAGGTCTGCCTTTTTTCATGCTTCGTCTGCAGAGACGCAAAAATTGGTACTATTTTGCGGATTACGGGGTGGAATCCAGCACCTTGGCCGCCAATATTTATAAAGAAGATCCCAATGCCCTGATTATTTACGGGGAAAAAAGGAGCAGCCACAGTGAAATTCCCGATTATCCTTGTGTACATCTCAGCGCCTCGCCGGAAAAAATCGTGGCGAAAAAGAAGAATATTGGCACGAAGTGTAAAATTTTTTTAATGAAGGAAAATGATATCGGCGTCAACAGCCGTGCAATTAATCTGCATAAACTTCCGGTGGAGGTCTATGCCAGAACGACAAACGGGCAGGATAAACTCTCCGGGAATATTAACTTTTTTCACAGTTATGAATGCTGTGCCAGACAATATTGGCGTTCCAAACCATTGTGCGGCCATGAAAATTCCATTGTGCTCATAGGATTTGGAAATTATGGGTGCAGTATTTTGGAGCGGGCCATATTAACCAATATCATTTCTGTCGATCAGCATGTGGCATACCATATTTTTGGGGACGCCAGGGAATTTCTTGCAATCCATAACCGGTTAGGCGAGGTATTTTCCATCAATGAAGAATCCGGGGCAAACGATGCTCTCATTTTTCATGAAGAAACCTGGACGGAGCATCGTCTCATCCTGGAACGGGCGGACCGTATTATTATCTGTGAGGATGATGAGCAGAATGGATGGAGCATCTTTTGGACGCTGAACAAATACTATAAGCTTCGCGGCCGTATCGACCTGCGCAATAGCCGGAGAGCTCCGGGCGTATCTTATTTTGGGGCAAATGAGGACATTTATACCTCCCAGCAGATCATACGCACGGATTTGAATAAAGCGGCTATTACCATCAATGAGATTTTTTGTAAATCGGTTTCCTATCCAACCCTTAGCTGGAATGAACTGGATGATCTCCACAGACAGTCCAAGATTGCGGCGGCAGACCATCTTCTGATGAAGACCAGGATTCTTTTGCAGGATGAGACAATTACGAAACTTACGGCTTCCGGGGTAAAAAGAGCGTATGATACATATTGTAAGACCAAGTGTAAGGAGACGGCAAGAGAGATGTACCGGAAGCTGGATCACATGCGGTGGCTTCGGTTTTACATCTTTTATAATTGGAGCTATGGGCCAGTTCGGGACGATGAGGCCAGGCAGCACCCTATGTTGTGCCCCTATGAGGAACTAACGCCGGAACAAAAGAAGGAAAGGGATGCTGCCTGGGAATTGATGGGGAATCTGATGCTGGAGATGGAGTAAATCTGAAAGGATCTTAGTTCGTAGGACAGCTATGGCAAGGGCAAAAACTGGGGCTTCCGCTGCCGGAATACCGTATAATACCGAAATCCGGCTTCCTGCAAAATCTCCGGGATTTTCTGGAAGTCATAAGCTACATGTTCCGGTTTGTGGGCATCGGAGCCTATGGTAAGGATTTCGCCTCCCAGTTCCCGGTAACGTTTTAAGATCTCTTCTGTGGGATTTGGATGCCCCAGGCCGTATTTAAACCCACCGGTATTGACCTCCAACCCTTTCCCATGGCCGATCAGTAATTTTAGGATTTCATCTATGATATCCCGGTAGGTCTGATAGGAGTAGAAGCGGTTCTGGTTGGGGCCATAACGCACCACGTAGTCCAGATGCCCGTAGACGTCAAAATCGTCAAAGGCCAGGATATTTTCCAGGATCGAAGAAAAATATTCCAGGTAAGCCTGGGATTCCTCCCTTCCTTCATAATATTCGGGATAGTAAGGGTCGATGCTGTGAACCACATGGGAAGAGCCGATGACGAAATCGAAGTCATATTCCCGTAAAAGCTTCTGATGCCTCCCGGCCAGATGGGGCTGTAAGCCCAGCTCGATTCCGGTACATATGGTGAAATTTTCCAAAGTGTCGGATGCATCTTGGGCGATCGACCTGGTTTCCTCTAAATAACGGGGGATATCCAAAAGAAACAGTTCCGGCTCCTTTGGATAGTCCAGATCCAAATGGTCGGTAAAGCAGATACCGGAGAGCCCCGTATGTTTGGCAGCATACGCCATATCTTCTGGCACGGCAGAGCTGTCTCCCGAGTAATAAGTATGTATATGTGTGTCCCAAAGCATGGGCATTCCTCCTTTTCGGGTATTCCAAAAGATTGCACAGGTGAATTCCTGATTTTTTGTGAAAATTTGCTATGCCATTATAACAGAAAACCATCAACTTGTCAAAAATTGGGAAAAATGACACGGAAGAACTTGTATAAAATGATTGAAAAGCAAAGAGGAGAGGAAAAAGTGGTGAAATAATTAACAAAGATAAAAAAGCCTATTGTAATTTTTGGCTTTATTAGGTAAAATAAAGACAGCTTGGGCGACTTTAAGGGGTTTCCCACTGATAATCCAAATTTCATTTTAGGAGGAATTAAGAATGGCAGTAAGAGTAGCGATCAATGGTTTTGGACGTATCGGACGTTTGGCTTTCAGACAGATGTTTGGTGCAGAAGGATATGAAGTAGTGGCAATCAACGATTTGACCAGCCCCAAGATGCTGGCTCATCTGTTGAAATATGATTCTTCTCAGGGAAGATATGCATTGTGCGACAAAGTATCTGCCGGCGAAGATTCTATCACAGTTGACGGCAAAGAGATTAAGATTTATGCATTCCCGGATGCAAATAACTGCCCCTGGGGAGAATTGAAGGTTGACGTGGTACTGGAGTGCTCCGGCTTCTATACATCCAAAGAGAAAGCACAGGCGCACATCAATGCAGGCGCCCGCAAGGTCGTAATCTCTGCTCCGGCAGGAAATGACCTTCCTACTATCGTATACAATACCAACCACAATACACTGAAAGCAGAAGATACCATTATTTCTGCAGCTTCCTGTACCACCAACTGCTTGGCTCCTATGGCAGACGCATTGAATAAGTTTGCTCCCATCCAGTCCGGTATTATGTGCACCATCCACGCCTACACCGGAGATCAGATGACCTTAGACGGACCTCAGAGAAAGGGTGACCTCAGAAGAAGCCGTGCAGCGGCAGTAAATATTGTTCCCAACAGCACCGGCGCAGCAAAGGCTATCGGCCTGGTAATTCCGGAACTGAACGGTAAGCTCATCGGCGCAGCGCAGCGTGTACCGACTCCTACTGGTTCTACCACCATCTTAACCGCAGTTGTTAAGAAAGCAGGCGTGACCAAGGAAGACATCAATGCAGCTATGAAAGCAGCTTCCAATGAATCTTATGGTTATAATGAGGATGAGATTG
The DNA here is from genome assembly GCA_022790855.1 of Lachnospiraceae bacterium. Taxonomy (GTDB): domain Bacteria; phylum Bacillota; class Clostridia; order Lachnospirales; family Lachnospiraceae; genus 14-2. The sequence goes on from JAAVYA010000043.1 coordinate 3,790, forward strand.
TTTCCTCCGATATCGTAGGAATGACCTATGGTTCCTTGTTTGACGCAACCCAGACAATGGTTTGCCAGATATCCGATGATTTATATGAAGTTCAGGTTGTTTCTTGGTATGACAACGAGAACAGCTATACTTCCCAGATGGTTCGTACCATCAAATACTTCTCTGAATTGGCATAAGCACAAGGGAAAGACTCAAGAAGGGGTCCGGTCTTTTGGACCGGCCCTCTTTTTATCTGATGAAAAAAATCATGCAATATGGAGGGACAGGACATGTCTTTGAATAAAGTATCCGTAGATGATATTGATGTAAAAGGAAAACGCGTCCTTTGCAGATGCGATTTCAATGTGCCTTTAAAGGAAGGCAAGATTACAGACGAGAATCGTTTGGTTGCCGCTCTTCCCACGATCAAGAAGCTGATTGGAGACGGCGGTAAAGTGATCCTCTGCTCCCATTTGGGCAAGCCTAAGGGAGAGCCGAAGCCGGAGCTGTCTTTGGCGCCGGTTGCAGCGCGTTTGTCCGAATTATTAGGGCAGGAAGTAAAATTTGCAGCAGATTCTGAAGTAGTGGGCCCCAATGCGAAGGCGGCGGTAGAAGCTATGCAGGAAGGCGATGTAGTGCTTCTTGAGAATACTCGCTATCGCAAAGAAGAGACCAAGAACGGGGAAGAGTTCAGCAAAGATTTGGCATCTCTTTGCGATATATTTGTCAATGATGCGTTTGGAACCGCCCATCGGGCACATTGCTCCAATGTAGGTGTTTCTGCGTTGGCGGAGACGGCGGCAGTAGGATATCTGATGCAGAAAGAGATTGATTTCCTTGGAAATGCCGTTGAGAATCCCGTAAGGCCTTTTGTCGCTATTTTAGGGGGAGCAAAGGTAGCGGATAAGCTGAATGTGATTTCCAACCTGCTGGAGAAGTGCGATACGCTGATCATCGGCGGAGGTATGGCATATACCTTCTTAAAAGCAAAGGGCTGTGAAGTAGGGACTTCTTTGGTAGATGACGAGAAGCTGGATTACTGTAAGGAAATGATTGCAAAAGCAGAGAAATTGGGCAAGAAGTTGCTGCTTCCGGTAGATACGGTATGCGCCGACGCATTCCCCAATCCCATTGACGCAGAGATTCCTCATGAGACAGTCGCTTCGGATGGAATTCCTGCAGGCAAGATGGGACTTGATATCGGTGAGAAGACGGCGTCTCTTTATGCAGAAGCGGCCAAGACGGCTAAGACCGTGGTATGGAACGGGCCTATGGGCGTATTTGAGAATCCTATTTTTGCAAAAGGCACCATTGCAGTAGCAAAAGCTCTGGCTGAAACGGACGCTACCACAATTATCGGAGGCGGCGATTCGGCAGCGGCAGTAAACCAGCTGGGATTCGGCGATAAGATGAGCCACATTTCCACCGGCGGCGGTGCATCATTGGAATTCCTGGAAGGGAAAGAGCTTCCGGGCGTAGCTGCAGCAACCAACAAATAAGGAGAAGATCATGGCAAGAAGAAAAATCATTGCAGGCAACTGGAAAATGAACAAGACTCCCAGCGAGGCCGTTGCATTAGTAAACGAATTGAAACCATTGGTAGCCAACGAAGATGCGGACGTGGTGTTCTGCGTACCTGCCATTGACATTATCCCGGCAATGGAGGCAGCTAAAGGCTCCAACATCCAGATCGGTGCGGAAAACATGTATTACGAAGAGAGCGGCGCATATACCGGAGAGATCGCTCCAAACATGCTTACCGATGTGGGCGTAAAATATGTGATCATCGGCCATTCCGAACGTAGAGAATATTTTGCAGAGACAGACGAGACGGTAAATAAAAAGGTTTTGAAAGCCTTTGAACATAACATTACTCCTATTATCTGCTGCGGAGAGTCCTTGACCCAGCGGGAGCAGGGAATTACCATTGACTGGATTCGCCAGCAGATTAAGATCGCGTTCCAGAATGTAACGGCAGAGCAGGCAAAAACAGCCGTTATCGCTTACGAACCCATTTGGGCCATCGGAACAGGAAAGACCGCTACCTCTGATCAGGCCCAGGAGGTTTGTGAAGCTATCCGCGCATGTATTGGTGAGATTTACGATGGGGCGACAGCCGATGCAATCCGTATCCAGTACGGCGGTTCTGTAAACGCGGCGAATGCAGCAGAATTGTTTGCAAAGCCGGATATTGACGGAGGATTGGTAGGCGGAGCATCCCTGAAAGCAGATTTTGGAAAAATTGTTTGCTATCAGTAATATTTTGTCCCAGTAGAAATGGCATACTTGATTGTTGCCGGTAACATGTGATATCATAGGGCTGTGACTTGTCACAGCTCTTTTGATATGACTTAGATAAAGCAAAAGATGAGGAAAAAACATGAAAAAAATAAGGACTTTGTCCATAATGCTGCTTTTTTTTGCTTTTGTACTGACAGCGACATCCTGCGGGAGCGGGGACGATGCAGGAGGGCAGGACGCCGTTTACGCCGGGGCGGAAGGAACCGGGGCGGGTGAGCCTAAAGGCGGAAGGGAAGGAATTAGGGGAGATGGTTCGGAGGCGGAAGAGACAGAGAAAAACCAGCCTCAAGAGACTGTCGCGGATGGACAGGAAGATATTGGGGGAACAGAAAAGGAAAAAGAGGGTCTCTCTCAAGGAGAGGATCTGACAGGCAAAGAAGGATCAGAAGATGCAGGTTCGGATATATGGGAGGCTTATGAGATCATATTATCCGGATGTTCCAAGGAATTGATCTGCGGATACTTGATAGACGAAGCATTTTTGGCGTGGCTAACGGCGGATTATGGAAAGGAACCGTTGTTTGCCTTGGCGAAAGCAGTAGAAGCAGGATGCCAGGACAGAGAAATCTGGCATCAGCTTACCGGGAATTCTCTTCATGTGCTCTGGAGCCAATACTGCAGAGAAATCGGTTATCAGGATTATTATCTGGAACGGGTATACTGGAAAGAATGCGCCAGTCCGGAGCAGGTTGTGATAGATTTTGTAGGAGACGTAAATTTTGCGGAAGACTGGTCTACGATACGTCATTTGGACCAACAGATCGACGGCCTGTACGACTGTATGAGTCCTGCCCTGCTTAAGGAGCTGAATCAGGCGGATATTTTAATGGTAAATAATGAATTTGCCTACAGTACCCGGGGAACGCCCGTGGAAGGGAAGGACTATACCTTCCGCGCCGATCCTGACCGGGTTTATCTGCTGGAAATTATGGGAGCGGATATTGTGTCCCTGGCTAATAACCATGCATATGATTTCGGGCCGGAAGCTCTTTTGGACACGTTAAAGACACTGGAGGGAGCCGGTATCCCGTATGTGGGGGCCGGGGCAAATTTGAAGGAAGCCATGACGCCCGTTTATTTTATAGCCAATGGCAGGAAAATTGCTTTTGTTTCCGCTACCCAGGTGGAACGTACGTTGAATTATACAAAAGAAGCCACTGAGACGGAGCCTGGGGTCTTAAAGACGCTGGAACCGGATAAATTTGTGGCTGTGATTGAAGAAGCCAGTAAAAATGCAGATTATGTGATTGCCTATGTGCACTGGGGAACAGAGCAGAATCCCTATTTTGAAAAGGATCAGACAGACCTTGCAGACGCTTATATTGAAGCGGGAGCGGACGCAATTATTGGAGGCCATACCCATTGTCTCCAGGGGTGTGAATATCGGGAAGACGTTCCCATTATTTACAGTCTGGGTAATTTTTGGTTTAACAGTAATAAACTGGATACCGGGATTGCCCAGCTGGTAATTCAAAAGGACGGAAGTATGGAGTTTAAGTTCCTGCCTTGTGTGCAGAAGCGGAGCGAGACGTATCTGGTGGAAGAGGAAACAGAAAAACAACGGATCTGGGATTATCTGGAATCCATATCTTCCGGTGTAGAGATTGATTCGGAAGGGTATATTCTGAAACGGCAGTAATGTGTTTAAAGGAGGAGAACAATGAGAAAGAAACCGACGGTTTTGATGATTTTAGATGGGTTTGGCCTGAATGAGAAGACAGAAGGGAATGCGGTGTATCAGGCTAAGACCCCGAACCTTGATTCCTTAATGAAGGAATATCCCTTTGCAAAGGGAAATGCCAGTGGCCTGGCCGTAGGGCTTCCAGACGGCCAAATGGGAAATTCAGAAGTAGGCCATTTAAATATGGGAGCCGGACGTATTGTATATCAGGAGCTGACCAGGATCAGCAAAGAGATTGAGGACGGAGACTTTTTCCGAAACGAGGCGTTAAAGGCAGGCATGGAGAATGTTAAGAAAAACGATTCTGCCCTGCATTTATATGGATTGCTGTCTGATGGCGGCGTACACAGCCATAACACCCATTTATACGGGCTGCTGGAAATGGCAAAAAGAGAAGGAATTTCCAAGGTTTATGTCCATTGCTTTTTGGATGGCCGGGATACTTCTCCCACCTCCGGCAAGGGGTATATGGAAGAATTGGAACAGAAGATGAAGGAAATCGGCGTGGGTGAAATTGCCACGGTGATGGGACGCTACTATGTGATGGACCGGGACAACCGCTGGGAACGGGTGGAGACCGCGTATAAGGCCATTGCTATGGGCGAGGGCAAACAGACGGAGGATGCTGTTGCCGCCGTCGCCGCTTCCTACGAGGAAGAAGTCACCGATGAATTTGTAGTTCCTACCGTTGTTGTAAAAGACGGGGCTCCAGTTGCGACAGTAAAAGAGAAAGACACGATCATCTTTTATAATTTCCGTCCTGACCGTGCACGGGAGATTACAAGGGCTTTCTGCGCCGATGAATTTGACGGCTTTGACCGGGGCGTACGCCGAGATGTGACCTATATTTGCTTTACCGAATATGACGTAACCATTCCCAACAAGCAGATTGCGTTCCACAAAGTGGAGCTTCACAACACCTTTGGGCAGTTTTTGGCTTCCCAGGGCTTGAAACAGGCCAGAATTGCCGAGACGGAAAAATATGCCCATGTGACATTTTTCTTTAACGGCGGAGTGGAAGAGCCCAATGAAGGGGAAGAACGCATTCTTGTGAATTCCCCCAAGGTGGCCACCTATGACCTGAAGCCGGAAATGAGCGCATATGAAGTCTGTGACAACTTGGTAAATGCCATCAAGTCCAATAAATTTGATGTCATTATCATCAATTTTGCCAATCCCGATATGGTGGGACATACCGGGGTGCTGCCGGCAGCCGTTTCTGCAGTAGAGGCGGTGGATGAATGTGTCGGACGGGCAGTTGCGGCTTTAAAGGAAGTGGATGGAGCGATGTTCCTCTGCGCAGACCACGGGAATGCAGAGCAGCTTGTTGATTATAACACAGGCGAGAGTTTTACGGCCCATACCATTAATCCAGTTCCTTTTGTACTGATTAATTATGATGAAACCGTTACCTTGCGGGAAGGCGGCTGCCTGGCCGACATTGCGCCCACATTGATTGAAATGATGGGATTGACAAAGCCGGAGGAAATGACGGGAACTTCGTTGTTGGTAAAGAAATAGTCATAAAAAGGCGTTTATTGGCGCCGCGAATCTGATGATGGGAGTTTTACTTTGTGTATGCAGCAGTCCGGTTCTGGGCTGCTGTTGTGCTTTCATAGGAGAGATCTTGTTGTTGTGGAGTAGGGAAAGTCTCTCTTTCCCGATGAAATAAGGAATTATTGGTAAGGAAGAATGGGGAGATGGGAAGGTATTTGAACAGCAATATTCCTTTTGAAACATTCAAACAAATTGCCGGGACACGGTTTTTTGTAGATAAAACGCTCCTGCTGTAGGATCTTATAAACGCGGCTGAAATGGATGGGCAGAGATTCTTGTGCATTACTGGGGTTTCGGGAAACTTCATGCAGACGGTATTGTGTAAGTAAGATGAAAATGGTACAATGAACCTCAAGGGGGTTGCGTACTATGGTAGATATGAAACAATTTGGTGAAAACTTGGCTGCTCTGCGAAAAAAGCAGGGCTTAACCGGCGAAAGATTTGCTGAGCTTCTGGGGGTATCGCCGCAGGCTGTATCAAAATGGGAAACAGGTAAAAAACTGCCTGAAACAGCTTTGTTACCTGCTATTTCAAAACAGCTTTCGGTGTCCGTCGATTCTCTGCTTATTCCCAGGAAATATTCGGTAAAGCATTACCTGGGCGGATGCTATATTGATGGAATTCCCTCTCTGAAATGGGGACGGATGCAGGATTGTACTTGGGCCGGCTGTATGCAGATTTTGCTGAATGCATTCGGTATAACGTTAACATATGCAGATATAATGGGATATTCTGGATCTTGTTATTTCTTTTCTATGACAAAGGATTGGTGTCCTTCTGCCGCCATGCCCCATGTCCTTTATGACCCGGCAGCTGTATTAGAGCGTACGGCTGGAGTGACACGGGCATCTATTTCTTCTGAACGGATGGACGCCTGCGTACAAGAGGCCATTTGTTCTGCAAAGCCTGTTATGCTGATACAGCCGCGGGTAGAAATGGAATGGGGTATTCTATGCGGCTATACCGGAGACAGACGGTTCTATGGAAGGAGCTATTTCGACTATCTGAAGCCGGGCGTGGAACATATTTTCACAGACAATTATTATTTTCTTGCCGACTGTTATTCCCAGGCAGATCCTCATTATGTGTATATTCTTCAGGAACGGACATTTCCTTTGCCTATAAAGGAGGCGTTAAAGTCCTCACTGGAAACAGCTTTGTCTATTTGTACAGCGGCGCCGCAGTTTGGTAATGCCTTTTACTTCGGTATGGATGCCTATGATATCTTAGTCGATTCCCTCCGTTTGGAGGATAGTGGTTTTGCTGCCTTGACGCAATATGGGGCCACAGGCAATGGATATAATTTACTGGCTCGTCTGCTTGACGCTCGAAGGGCGGCCCGGGATTTCTGGACTGAGAAGTTTCATTTTGTTTCTGGGAAAAATGGGCAAAAGCTGCGTAGCCTGGCTGTTCTTTACGGTCAAATGGTGTCTGAACTGAACAAGGTGGTTTCTGATGACATAGCGGCAGCCGCCCTGAACGGCTATCCTTTTACGGCCTGGTCACAATCCACGCGTCTTACAATCGCCGATGTGCTAGATGCCTGTAAAGAATATGAGAGACAGGCCATTATCCTTATAGAGGAGGTTTTAGCGCACTGGTAAATATATCGACCATAAGGCAGCCATGTGGCCCAAGGCAGCTTCCGCAATTTCCTTTACGGCGACAGAATTCCAGTCCAAGGGCGATGCGGTTGCAGACCTTACGGAAGTTTTGGCGGCGGAACAAAAGGCCCGGACCGTATACGATAACCTGCTCCGCATGATCACGGAACCGGAAGTCAGAGAACCCTTAAAATTTCTAAGATACAGAGAAGTGGTGCATTTCCAGAGGTTTGGAGAGGCGCTGGAGAAAACGAAGGAATCGTTAAACAGCAGCAATTTTTATTATTTCAATCCGGAGTTTGACAAACAGTTTTTGCAGCCGCCAAACGAAAACACCGGGAAATAATCAAGTTTACAATCTTTTTTGAATTGTCAGGGGGCGCTTAGGTGAAAGCGTCCCCAAAACGGTAATGAAATCAACTCATATATGTTTCATAATCGTTGACAAAGTCCGTAAAACCGCCGAAGGAGTTTTCCTCGTGGGCCGCGTTGTAAATTTCATTGTGTGAGCGGCCTGCAATATGAACCGCAGATTCGCCAAGGGCAACGTCCGGGGAATGAAAATATGCGAAAAAAGGTGCCAGCTCCGTATCGCTGGCACAAAGTATTCCTAATTTTTTCGTAGAATCTAATCGTCCTCCTCCTGGCTGGCGCTAGTGGAATATACTTGGCGCTTTCTGGCCATTTCATCGCTTTCCAGATATTCGTCGTAGGTGGTGACTTTATCGATGATCGTTCCGTCCGGCAAGAATTCGATAATTCGGTTGGCGGTGGTCTGTACGATCTGGTGGTCCCGGGAGGCAAATAAGATGACGCCGGGGAATTTGATCATACCGTTGTTCAGTGCCGTGATGCTTTCCATATCCAGATGGTCGGTAGGCTCGTCCATGATCAATACGTTGGAAGCCTGGATCATCATGCGGGAGAGAAGGACACGTACTTTTTCGCCTCCGGAGAGCACCCGCATTTTCTTAACGCCGTCGTCTCCTGCAAACAGCATCCGGCCCAGGAATCCCCGGACATAGGTGGCGTCTTTGATTTCCGAATATTGGGTCAGCCAGTCTACGATTGCCAGATCCGTGTCAAAAATCTCCGTATTGTCCTTGGGGAAATAAGACTGGGAAGTGGTGACGCCCCATTTGTAGTTCCCCTCATCCGGTTCCATCTCTCCTGCCAGTATCTTATATAACGTGGTTTTTGCCAGCTCATTGCTGCCTACAAAGCCGATTTTATCGTCGTGGCCCACAATAAAAGAAACGTTGTCCAATACCTTCACGCCGTCAATGGTTTTGGAAAGACCTTCTACCGTAAGTACTTCATTTCCGATTTCCCGGCTGGGGCGGAAATCAATATAAGGGTATTTGCGGCTGGAAGGACGGATCTCATCCAGTTGGATTTTTTCCAACGCCCGTTTCCGGGAAGTGGCCTGCTTGGATTTGGAGGCGTTGGCGGAAAAACGGGAGATAAATTCCTGAAGTTCCTTGATTTTTTCTTCCTTTTTCTTATTGGCTTCTTTCATCTGCTTGACCAAAAGCTGGCTGGATTCATACCAGAAATCATAGTTTCCGGCGTAAAGCTGAATCTTGGCATAGTCAATATCTGCGGTGTGGGTGCATACCTTGTTGAGAAAATACCGGTCGTGGGATACGACAATGACCGTATTGTTAAAATTAATCAAGAATTCCTCCAGCCATGCGATGGCGTCCAGATCCAGGTGGTTGGTGGGCTCGTCCAGCAGCAGGACATCGGGGTTGCCGAAGAGCGCCTGGGCCAGGAGTACTTTTACCTTCTGGGGGCTTGCCATATCTTTCATCAAAGAGTCATGATGTTCCGTCTCAATCCCCAGGCCGTTTAACAGCTGGGCTGCGTCGGATTCCGCATTCCATCCGTCCATATCGGCAAATTCCGCCTCCAGTTCGCTGGCCCGGATGCCGTCTTCATCGGAAAAATCTTCTTTCATATAAATAGCGTCTTTTTCCTTCATAATATCATAGAGCCTTTGGTTTCCCATGATAACAGTATCCAGAACCGGGAATTCGTCGTATTTAAAATGGTCCTGCTGCAAAAAGGAAAGCCGCTGGCCCGGTGTGATGACCACGTCCCCGCTGGTTGGCTCTAACTGTCCGTTTAAGATTTTTAAAAAAGTAGATTTTCCGGCTCCGTTGGCGCCGATCAGGCCGTAGCAGTTCCCTTCCGTAAATTTGATATTTACATCCTCGAACAAGGCCTTTTTTCCAATTCGTAATGTTACGTTGTTTGCACTGATCATATTCCAATCCTCTGTTCTTTTTTCATAGTTTGAAAGCCGTTTTGTTACTGTTCACTCGTCGCTTCTTCTATTATACATAAATTCTTTGTTTTTTCAAGGAAAAAAACTTCACGGAATTTGTTGGAAAAGCCGGGGAATTCTGATATAATAATAAAATAACATGCTCTGGCGTCCGGCAGATAGGCTGTTTCCTGTGACAGGCTGTTTGCTGCAGGATGCCGGAGCCATGATCAGAAGGGGTAATGTAATGGAAGGAATGTTAGATTATTTGCCTTCCGGAATTATAATATTCCAAGGAAGGGAACCATTTGAAATTGTTTATGTAAATGATGGGTTTCGGAGGATGTCCCACTATGAGGATATGGATCTGGAACGTTGGAGAAGCGATTTGTGGAAGCTGCTGCATGAGGAAGACCGGGGGTTGGTGAAGGTAGCTTTAAGAGAAGCTTCCAGAAACCGTTATACCGATGAATTTGAGGTCCGAATCCGGGCTAAGAATGGAGAATACAGGTGGTATGTATTCCATATGAGCCAGGCGCATGCAGAAAATGGAAGTTCTTTGATCACAATGGCAATTACCGATATCCATGAGCGTAAGCAGATGGAGGAGGAACTTTATATCCAGATGGAGCGTTATAAGCTCTTAGAGTTATTGACAGGAGAGCTTCCCTTTGATTTGGACGTGGAGAGCGGGGAAGTGCTTGTTTCCCGGAAATATTTGGAGCTTTGCGGTATGGGAGACACTCTGGAGCATTTTGCCAAGCGGCCGGAGATGGATGGGATTCTTCATAAGGAGGATGTTGATAAGTTCTGGGGCGCTATGGAGGAGGCTTCCGGCCAGGAGCGGAATGCGGCTATGGAGCTTCGTATTAAGGTCAGCGGCTATGCACCAAAAGAAGAGTACAAGTGGTATCGTCTCAATTACAAGAGCGTACCGGGGATGAATGGAAAAGTCATCCGGGTGGTGGGCAGGATGTTGGATGTCAATGAAGAGAAGGAACAGACCCGCCGCCTTGCGGAGCAGGTGAAACGGGATTCCTTGACAGGGCTGTACAACAGGGCTGCTACAGCTGCAGAAATAGGAAGCTACCTGGAAGAATGCCCGGATGCATGCCATGCTATGCTGGTCATTGACATTGACAATTTTAAAGATATGAACGATACGTTCGGCCATTTGTTTGGAGATACCGTGCTCACCAGTATTGCGGAGAAGATTGGCAATGTATTCCGGAAAAAGGACATTATCGGCCGTGTGGGCGGGGATGAATTTTTAGTACTGATGAAAGAAGTTAGGGAAGAAGAGGCTTTAGCCAAAGCCAAGAAGCTTTGCAGCGAGCTTTGGAAGAATTACCAGGGCAAACGGCAGGAAGTGGAGATTGGCTGCAGCGTGGGAATATCTTTTTACCGCAAAGACGGAAACAACTATGAGGAGTTGTTTGAAAAGGCGGACTTGGCCATGTATCAGGCAAAGGAGTCCGGGAAGAATTGCTATAAGGTCGCAGGGAAAGATCTCCGGCCGGCTACCATGCGCTCCAGGAGAAAGCGGGAGGAGAAGATTCAGACGGTAGTGAAGGTGCAGGATGAGAGTTTCCTTTCCGCTGCATTTTCCCTGTTGGCGGATGCAAAAGAGATTGACAGCTCTCTGCAGCTTTTATTGGACCGGATTGGATATCGGTATGGGCTGGATATGGTGGTTGTCCTGGAGGATTTGGAGAACGGCCAGGAATTTATTCAAACCAACGCCTGGAAGCGGAATATGAGAACGGTGAATGCCGAAGCCAGGGCGGAACGGTATGAGAACTGGAAACCATACATGAGCGGCTTTGATGAACGGGGGCTCTTGAGCATAGACAGCAGCAATCGGGTGGAGGAGGAGCATGAGGTACTGATCGCAAAAAGCAAAGAAAAGGCTCATGCCTTTGTAAACTGTTGTTTTCTCTGCCAGGATGGAAAAATGGGCATGGTTATTTTCGGCAGCGTGGAAAAAGAACGTGTCTGGAGTGAGTTTGAGAAGGAGACATTCTTAGAAGTCTCTAAAATTATATCGGTGTTCGTATCCTTGAGCAGAAACCAGCGGGAGAATGAGAATACCATAGAATCTTTGAGAAGCTGCGATCCTCTTACCGGTTTATATAATGAGAAAGCATTCCGGCGGATCGCCCAGGAAAAGATTTCCAACCCGGAACCTGGAATGCAGTATGCCGTGGTTTATACGGACATCCGTGAGTTCTCTTATGTCAATGATAATTATGGCCTGGAGGCGGGAAATCAGATTTTGAAGGAATTTGCCCAGGTGGTGTCTTCCGATCCCAATATAATTTCCGGCAGGTTCCATTCGGATCTGTTCATTAGCCTTGCTTGGAATGAGAGGAAGGATACGTTAAAGAAAATTGTGGAGCATACCATTATGGGCTTTTCCAGAATGCAGCAGGAGAAGTTCCCGGACCGAAAACTGAGCCTGATCGCAGGAATTTATTTTATTGAAGGAAAAGACGAGGATATCGATACGGCCATAGAGAATTCCAATCTCACCAGGAAACGGATGAAACTAAATAATACCAATTCCGCCTGTGAAGTATATACCAAGGATTTACGGGAACAGAGGGAAGCAGAGAAAAAGATCATCAATGAATTTGAATCCTCATTGGAGCAGCGCCATTTTAAGGTGTTCATACAGCCCAAATTCCTGCTTCAATCCATGGAGCTAAGCGGCGGGGAAGCCTTGGTGCGCTGGCAGAAACCGGATGGGACTATGGTATTCCCAGATCAGTTTATCCCGGTGCTGGAGCAGTCGGGGGCTATTGTCCGGCTGGATTTCTTTGTGTTTGAAGAGGTTTTGCGCTATATGCAGAAATGGACCCGGGAGGGAAAGGAGCTTCACCGGATTTCCGTGAATTTCTCCAGGAAGCATTTTGAAGGGAAAGGAATCTATAAACGGATCTGTGAGCTGGCGGATGCTTACCAGGTGGAACACCGATATATTGAGGTGGAGATTACCGAGAGCATGCTGGTATCCGGTTTACATATTGTCCAGACGGAGATGGAGCTTTTGCGAAATGCAGGATTTTCCGTTGCAATTGACGATTTTGGCACGGGATATTCTTCTCTGAGCATGCTTCACGATATGCCGGCGGATGTAGTAAAGATGGATAAGAGCTTTTTGGACAAAAATGATATGGAGGAAGAGAAGGAATTTATTGAACGTATCGGCGCGCTGATCCGCAGTGTGAAGGAAGAAATCATATTCGAAGGGGTGGAGACGCCTCAGCAGGTAGAATTTCTGGTGGACTGCGGTTTTCGGTACGGCCAGGGGTATTTGTACGACCGTCCTCTCCCCATTGAGGTGTTTGAAGAAAAATACATGAATTAATGGGAAAAGTATTGATTTTTTCCCTGTACCATCTTATAGTAATAAGGAACGTGTTAATTTATTGACAAGGAACTATAGTAGGAGGAAATGTGAATGAAACGATCAATGAAAACCATGGATGGTAACCATGCAGCAGCTCATGCATCTTATGCATACACAGATGTTGCGGCTATCTATCCCATCACACCATCTTCTGTTATGGCGGAAGCCACAGATGAATGGGCAACACAGGGAAGGAAGAATATCTTCGGGCAGACAGTCCAGGTAACGGAGATGCAGTCGGAAGCAGGCGCTGCAGGTACGGTACATGGATCTTTGGCTGCAGGCGCCCTGACCACCACCTACACAGCGTCCCAGGGTCTGCTTTTGATGATTCCAAATCTGTACAAGGTTGCCGGCGAGAGGCTTCCGGGTGTATTTAACGTTTCAGCCCGTGCCATTGCGAGCCATGCATTATCTATTTTCGGAGATCATTCTGACGTCTATGCATGCCGTCAGACCGGTTCCGCCATGTTGTGCGAATCTTCCGTTCAGGAAGTTATGGACTTGACTCCAGTAGCACATTGCGCGGCTATTAAAGGCAGGATTCCTTTTATCAATTTCTTTGATGGATTCCGTACCTCCCATGAGATCCAGAAGATTGAAACCTGGGATTATGAAGATTTGAAGGAAATGGTAGACATGGATGCCATTGATGCATTCCGTAAAGATGCATTGAATCCCAACCATCCGTGCCAGAGAGGTTCCGCTCAGAATCCGGATATTTTCTTCCAGACAAGAGAAGCATGCAACGAAGGCTATGAAGCGCTGCCGGCCATCGTTCAGGAATACATGGACAAGGTCAATGCCAAGATTGGCACGGACTACAAATTATTCAACTACTCCGGCGCTGCCGATGCAGAACATGTGATTATCGCTATGGGTTCTGTATGCGATACCATTGACGAGACGCTGGATTATCTGCTGGCAAGAGGCGAGAAGGTAGGTCTGGTGAAAGTACGCCTGTACCGTCCGTTCTCCAAAGACGCGCTGATTGCAGCAATTCCCGATACCGTAAAGAAGATCAGCGTATTGGATCGTACCAAGGAGCCGGGTGCATTGGGCGAGCCTCTGTATCTGGATGTAGTAGCTGCTTTGAAGGGTTCCAAATTTGACGGCGTTGCCATTTACAGCGGACGTTACGGACTTGGTTCCAAAGACACAACTCCGGGCCAGATCATTGCCGTATATCACAACGATGCAAAGGAAATGTTCACCATCGGCATTATCGATGATGTAACCAATCTTTCTCTGGAAGTAACGGAAGATCCGGTTACTACTCCGGAAGGAACCACCAACTGCAAGTTCTGGGGACTTGGCGCAGACGGTACGGTAGGGGCCAATAAGAACTCCATCAAGATTATTGGCGACAATACGGATATGTACGCTCAGGCTTACTTTGATTATGACTCCAAGAAATCCGGCGGCGTGACCATGTCCCATCTGCGTTTCGGTAAGAAGCCGATCAAGTCTACGTACCTGATTAAGCAGGCGAATTTCGTAGCCTGCCACAACCCGGCTTATATCCGCAGATACAATATGGTTCAGGAGCTTGTTCCAGGAGGAACCTTCCTGTTGAATTGTTCTTGGAATGCAGAAGAGTTAGACAAGCATCTGCCGGGACAGGTGAAGAAATATATTGCTGAAAATGATATCCAGTTCTACATCATCGACGGTGTAAAGATCGGTATTGAGACAGGCATGGGCCCCACAAGGATCAATACGATTCTTCAGTCTGCATTCTTCCAGCTGACAGGCATCATTCCTGCCGATAAGGCAAATGAGTTGATGAAGGCTGCCGCAAAGGCAACTTACGGCAAGAAGGGCGACGATGTGGTTCAGAAGAACTGGGCAGCTATTGACGCCGGAGCCAAGCAGGTAGTGAAGGTAGAAGTACCGGCTTCCTGGAAGGATTGCGAGGAAGAGGATATCACCGGTGCAAAGGCAACCGGCGACCGGAAAGACGCCGTTGATTTCGTGAACAATATTCAGAAGGCCGTTACCGCTCAGGAAGGAAATAAGCTGCCGGTATCCGTTGTAAAAGAATATGTAGACGGAACCACGCCTTCGGGAACTTCTGCTTATGAGAAGAGAGGTATTGCGGTAAACGTACCTATCTGGAAACCGGAAAACTGTATCCAGTGTAACTTCTGTTCCTATGTATGTCCTCATGCAGTCATCCGTCCGGTTGTTATGGACGAAGCGGAAGCTGCAAATGCGCCGGAAGGCATGGATATGCTGGATATGACAGGTATGCCGGGCAAGAAATTTGCCGTAAGCGTATCTACTTGGGATTGTACCGGATGCGGTTCCTGCGCAAACGTATGTCCCGGCAAGAAGGGTGAAAAAGCTCTTGTTATGGAGAACTTTGAAGCCAATGCAGACAGACAGAAATATTTTGATTATGGATTGACGGTTTCTAAGAAGCCGGAAGTTTTAGATAAGTTCAAAGAGGCAACCGTAAAGGGCAGCCAGTTCAAGCAGCCGCTGTTAGAGTTCTCCGGAGCATGCGCAGGCTGCGGCGAGACGCCTTATGCCAAGCTGATCACCCAGTTGTTCGGTGACAGAATGTATATTGCCAATGCAACGGGATGTTCCTCCATTTGGGGTAATTCTTCACCTTCCACACCGTACACGGTGAATGAGAAGGGACAGGGTCCTGCATGGTCCAATTCCCTGTTTGAAGATGCGGCAGAGTTTGGTTATGGTATGCTGCTGGCTCAGAAAGCCCTGAGAGGAAGCTTGAAGGCTAAGTTAGAGAACATTGTAGAAAACGGCGACAACGAGGATGTAAAGGCTGCGGCCCGTGTATGGTTGGATACTTACGACTGCGGCGTGACCAACGGCCCGGCTACCGACAAGCTGATCGCAGCTTTGGAAGCCTGCGGATGCGAGCATGCCCAGGAGATTTTGAAGGATAAGGATTATCTTGCCAAGAAGTCTCAGTGGATTTTCGGCGGCGACGGATGGGCTTATGATATCGGATTCGGCGGCGTGGATCATGTATTGGCCAGCGGCCAGGATATCAATATCATGGTATTCGATACCGAGGTATATTCCAATACCGGCGGACAGTCCTCCAAGGCAACGCCTACCGGCGCGATCGCCCAGTTTGCAGCCGGCGGCAAAGAAGTGAAAAAGAAAGACTTGGCAAGCATCGCTATGAGCTACGGCTATGTATATGTAGCACAGATCGCGATGGGCGCTGATTATAATCAGACTGTGAAAGCCATTGCGGAGGCAGAGGCATATCCGGGACCGTCTTTGATCATCGCTTATGCTCCTTGCATCAACCATGGTATTAAGCTTGGTATGTCCAAAGCTCAGACCGAGGAGAAGAATGCGGTGGAAGCAGGTTACTGGCATATGTTCCGCTTTAACCCTGCATGGAAGGAAGAAGGCAAGCCGGCGTTTATTTTGGACAGCAAGGCTCCTACCGGGGATTACAAGTCATTCCTGAACGGAGAAGTCCGCTACAATGCATTGGCAAGATTCAATCCGGAACGTGCGGAGAAACTGTTTGACAATGCAGAGCAGAATGCAAAAGAAAGATATGAATATCTGAATAAGCTGGTTCAGTTATACGGGGCAGAATAAATGGATATTCTATGATTTGGTATCAGATAAATACAAAAACGTTTGATACCGGAATCATCATAAGGTGGAAAAGAAGAGTCGCACTGGCGTAGATCGTTGGTGCGGCGTCTTTTCTTCTTGATGAAAGTCCTTTATCAACAATAGCACGAGGGAACGTAAGAAACTATGATAAGAAGGGCATATGAAGCGATTAGAAGACGGATGGGATACCCCAAAGATATAGCAGCACAGGAAGGCGGGCAAAAACAGAATGAGAAAGGAATTATCCGATATTTAAGGGGGAGTTATATGGATACCATCAAACCAAAGCCGCAGCGCGGCGTGAGATTGCAGCCATTAGATGTAATAGACGGATTTCAGGTCCGTCCGGGATTTTATAACAGGGACGGTGCGGCTGCTACTCCAAGCGGGGTCAGCTTTACCATTCATTCCATTGGTGCAACCAGTTGTACGCTATTGTTGTTCCATCCCCAGGAAAAAGAGCCTTATGCCAGGCTGAAGTTTCCGGAAGCATATCATATAGGAAACACCTATTCTATGCTGGTGTTTGGTCTAAAAATTGAGGAATTTGAGTATGCGTTTCAGATGGACGGGCCTTACGACCCTTCCAAAGGCCAGCTATTTGATAAGAATAATATTTTATTAGATCCCTATGCGAAAGCCGTGACGGGCCAGAGAAAATGGGGAGAGAGTTCCGATAATTTTGTTTACCACGGAAGAATTGTGGAAAACAATTTTGACTGGGGCAAAGTCCGGCATCTTGAGCTTCCGATGGAAGACCTGGTCATCTATGAGATGCATGTAAGAGGCTTTACGAAACATGATTCCTCCGGGGTGACGGCAAAGGGAACTTATGAAGGGCTGCGCCAGAAAATTCCTTATCTGAAGGATCTGGGTATCAATGCGGTGGAACTGATGCCTATATTTGAGTTTGATGAGATGGAAAGCGCACGTGTTGTGGACGGAGAGCAGCTTTACAATTATTGGGGCTATAATACGGTCAGCTTTTTTGCTCCCAATACCAGCTATTCTTCCGTAGTAGAGCATAACCATGAGGGAGATGAATTAAAGCAGCTCATTTACGAGCTGAAGACAAACGGGATTGAAGTGATCCTGGATGTGGTATTTAATCACACCGCCGAAGGAAATGAGGACGGCCCATGTTTTTCCTTTAAAGGGATTGACAATAATATATACTATATTTTGACGCCGGACGGACATTATTACAATTTCAGCGGATGCGGGAATGTGATGAATTGTAATCATCCGGTTACCCGCCGGTTTATTATTGACTGTCTGCGTTATTGGGTGACAGAATACCGGGTAGACGGTTTCCGGTTTGATCTTGCTTCCATTCTCACCAGGGACTTGAACGGTGTACCTATGGGAGAACCGCCGATTTTGCAGGAGATTGCCTATGATTCTATTTTAGGAAAATCGAAACTGATTGCCGAGGCGTGGGACGCCGGAGGGCTGTATCAGGTGGGAAATTTTCCGGCTTTTAAGAGATGGTCGGAGTGGAACGGTAGGTATCGGGACGATATGCGCCGGTTTCTGAAAGGGGACGGAGGCATGGCCGGAACAGCGATCACGAGAATTACCGGTTCCAAGGATTTATACGATCCGTCTAAGCGGGGAAAAAATGCTTCCGTCAATTTCCTGAATTGCCATGATGGCTTCACCTTATATGATATGTATGCCTATAATGAAAAGCATAATGAAAAAAACGGGTGGAATAATACGGACGGTGATAATAACGGCAATAGCTGGAACTGCGGAGTAGAGGGGATGACAGAAAATCCCGAAATAGAGCAGCTAAGGCGCCGTATGGTGAAAAATGCCTTTGCTACCCTGATGTGCAGCAGGGGGCCGGCCATGTTCTATGCCGGGGATGAGTTCTGCAATACCCAATTCGGAAACAATAATGCATATTGCCAGGACAATCTGGTTTCCTGGCTGGATTGGAGCCGCTTAGAACAATATCAGGAGATCCACGACTTTTTCCGGTATATGATAGCTTTTCGGAAAAAGTACGCCATTCTTCGTAAATCCACCAAAGGCGTATCCTGCGGATTCCCGGAGATTAGTATTCATAATGGTTACCCCTGGAACGGAGGCACAGATAACAGTACGCGTCTCATCGGGGTCATGTATGCGGGCCGAAATGAGGAAGACACGAAAGACGACATCGTATTTTACGGAATGAACGCTTTCTGGGAGCCCCTTGATATGCAGCTCCCGAACCTTCCCGAAGGTATGAAATGGAACGTATGCGTCAATACCTATATGGAATACGAGGATGGAAAAGATATGGCTTCATTGACAGACTTTCATTACGGAAGCATACTCAAAGTGATGCCCCGCTCGGTGGTGGTTTTGGTGGCAGAGTAGGTGGGGAGATGGCAAGGGACGCCAGGGAAAAGGGGAGTGAAAAATCTGCAGACCATTTGCGTCTGTTTCACTCCCCTTTTCCCTGGCTGTGCATCTCGTTTCCTTGACTACTTGGCATTGGATGCAAACAGTTTTTCGTTTTCGATACACAGGCAAGTCATGAGGGATCCTCTCATGACTTGCCGTTCCGTATCCAAAACAACCCCACCAATAATAGCACCGGAAATACAACAGCAGCTAAAATTCCCATTTTTAAATTATCAGATGTAAGGCTTGAGACGTATCCCACCAGGGAAGGACCTCCGGAGCAACCCAGATCCCCGCCCAGGGCTAGCAGGGCAAACATGGCTGTTCCGCCGTTTCTCATGGAAGTGGCAGCTTTGCTGAAGCTTCCGGGCCACATAATGCCTACGGACAGTCCGCACAGGCTGCATCCCACTAAGGACAGCAAAGGGGAGGGAGACAGAGAAATACATAAATAGGAGAGGAGGCATAACAGGCAGCTTCCCATCATGAAACGGTTCAAATCGATTTTATCACCGTATTTTCCGTAAAATGCCCGGGCAATTCCCATTAAAAGTGCAAATGCCATAGGTCCGGCCAGATCTCCCAGGGCTTTGCTGATGCCCAGGCCCTTTTCTGCGAAGGTGGAAGCCCATTGGCTGACGGCCTGTTCACTGGCTCCGGCGCTTACCATCATAAGCATCAGTATCCAAAATGTTTTATTGCGTAGCAATTGCATCATGGACAGGCCGGGGGAGCCGTCGTCGGTGACAGGCGCAATGGGAGCCTTGGCAAACAACAGAGTATTAAGCAGCGGTATGATCATCCAGAGATAAGTCAAAAGCTTCCAATGTTCGATTCCCACGACCTGGAAAAATACGGTGGAAAGCAATACGACTCCCACATGGCCCCAACAGTAAAAGGAGTGGAGAAGGCTCATGGCTTTTTCCTTGTGGTCGGTGGGGCAGATCTCCATAATGGGACTGATGAGTACTTCAATCAGCCCTCCGCCCAAAGCATAAACCGCAACGGCGGCCAAAAGGCCCAGGAAGGGAGTTGGAAAGACTTCCGGCAGGATGGTAAGCCCTAAAAGGCCCAAGGCGGAGAAGATATGGGCCAGCAGAATGGCGGTTCGGTAGCCGATTTTGTCTACAAATCCTGCAGACAGCAGATCCACTAAGAGCTGAAGCAGGAAATTGGCAGTGATCAGTATGGTGATCTGGCTTAGTGGAATGTGGTATGTTTTTTCAAATGTTAAAAAAAGCAGGGGAACGAAATTATTTACAATGGCCTGCACGATATACCCGATAAAGCAGGCATAAATGGTTTTTTGGTAGCTCCTTGGCATAAGCGGGCCTCCTTTGTATTTGCCAGAGACGTTGATTTTTTGACAAAATACAACATAGGGAGGCTGCCCTCCCCATGTAACGTTTTGATCACTTATACGAAAAAAACGGCAATCTTTTACTTCCAATATTGATCCAAATATTTTTTTGCGTCGTTATTTGATATAGAAAATTTTTCCATTAAATGGTCTTGGGTGGCCTGATATGGTATTGCCAGTTCCTGACATAGTGAGATAAAGGCCCGGATACCCTTCAACTCACCCTTCAGCTCACCTTCTTTTGCAATTTCATCAAATAAAGTGCACATGTCTCCAGCTTCTTTCTCAAAAGCGTTGTAATCAATCCTGATATTGGCAGCGCCAGCCACGGCCATGATGGCAGAGGGGTCTGTTCTCCACCGAATAAGACGGCGTTGAAAAGGTCGGCAAATTGGTCGTTATTGCGCCAGTAGTTCTTTAGCACGGTGTCAGGTTTTATGGTATGTGTATTTTTTATCATTACGAATGCTTTCTCCTTTTCTGCTCTTTAGTATACTATGAAATGGGCGGGATTGCAAGGGAGGGGCTGGTTGGCGTGAACAGTAACAGCTTGATTTTCAATAGAAATCCATGTATAATTTCTTCATATTATTTTATAGCTGTACTGTAGAAAGCGGCCTTTTATGCCCAGGCGAAAAAGGTCTTAGCAGTATCAGAAAAGTAGTACTATAGCAGATTTTTTGCAAGCGTAGTACCAGATAGAAAGGAAAAAGACTTGAAAGAGCATATGATTAAAAAAATTGTTCCCGGCAGTATCGCAGAGGAACTGGAGCTGTCGCCGGGAGATACGCTTCTTACCGTCAATGGCCGGGAAGTGGAGGATGTGTTTGACTATCATTATCTGACCAATGAGGAATATCTTACGGTTTTGATCAGAAAAGAAGACGGTGAGGAATGGGAACTGGAAATTGAGAAAGAATATGAAGAGGATCTGGGAATAGAATTTGAAAATGGATTGATGGATGACTATAAATCCTGCCATAACCACTGTATTTTTTGTTTTATCGATCAGATGCCTCCAGGGATGCGGGATACTTTGTATTTCAAGGATGATGATTCCCGCCTTTCTTTTTTACAGGGAAATTATGTGACTTTGACAAAT
The DNA here is from genome assembly GCA_022790855.1 of Lachnospiraceae bacterium. Taxonomy (GTDB): domain Bacteria; phylum Bacillota; class Clostridia; order Lachnospirales; family Lachnospiraceae; genus 14-2. Next base: position 25,068 of record JAAVYA010000043.1, read on the forward strand.
TTAAAAGAGCATGATATCCAAAGGATCATACAATATAAGCTGGGACCTATCAATATTTCTGTCCATACCACAAATCCCAGCCTGCGGTGCAGTATGCTGAATAACCGGTTTGCCGGAGAGGCTCTGGGGCGGATTGGGCAGCTCTATGAAGCGGGAATTCCTATGAATGCCCAGATTGTGCTGTGTAAGGGCATCAACGACAAAGAAGAGCTTAAGAGAAGTATACGGGATTTGGCCAAATATCTTCCGGTGATGGAAAGCGTATCGGTGGTTCCAGTGGGACTGAGCAAGTTTCGGGAAGGATTGTATCCCCTAAAGCCTTTTACCAAAGAAGACGCCGGGGAAGTGATTTCTCTGATCCATAACTGGCAGGAGATGTGCTATGACAAATGGGGAAAGCATTTTGTACATGCCAGCGATGAATGGTATCTTCTGGCGGAACAGGATTTGCCTGGGGAAGAGCGCTATGACGGATATCCCCAGCTGGAAAACGGAGTGGGGATGCTGCGGCTTTTGGAGACAGAATTTATGGAAGCCCTGACAGAAGCAGCCGAAAGGAAAAAGGAAAGCCCGGCAAAAAAATGCCATACCGTTTCCATTGCCACCGGGGTGCTGGCTGCGCCGCGGATCCGCGGGCTGGCGGCTGCATTTTGTGAACAGTTTCCGGAGTATAGGGTCTTGATTTATCCCATTCAAAATCATTTTTTTGGGGAGCAGATTACCGTATCCGGCCTTTTGACAGGACAGGATATTTTAGGGCAGCTTACCGGGCGGGAGCTGGGGGAGAGGCTGCTTTTGCCCTGCAACCTTCTGCGCAGTGGGGAAGAGGTTTTTCTGGACGATATGACTTTGACAGATATGAAAAATGCTTTACAAGTCCCCATTGATATTGTAGAATCAAACGGACATCATTTACTGGAATGCCTTTGGAAGGAAAAAGATAGGAGATAGATATGAGTAAACCCATTGTTGCCATCGTGGGACGCCCCAACGTAGGGAAATCCACGCTTTTTAACGCTCTGGCGGGGGAGCGCATTTCAATTGTGCAGGATACGCCGGGGGTGACCAGGGACAGGATTTATGCGGACGTTACCTGGCTGAACAAAAATTTTACCATGATCGACACCGGGGGAATTGAGCCGGAAAGCAAGGATATTATCCTTTCCCAGATGCGGGAACAGGCTCAGATTGCTATTGATACGGCGGATGTGATTATTTTTATTACAGACGTGCGCCAGGGAATGGTGGACGCAGACTCTAAGGTAGCGGACATGCTGCGCCGCTGTAAAAAGCCGGTGGTGCTGACTGTGAATAAAGTAGACAGCTTTGCAAAATTTATGCCGGATGTGTATGAATTTTATAATCTTGGCATAGGGGATCCCATTCCAATTTCCGCAGCTTCCCGCCTGGGGTTAGGAGAGCTGTTAGATGAAGTGGCCAACTATTTTCCGGAGGATGCCAATCAGGAGGAAGAGGACGACAGGCCAAAGATTGCCATTGTGGGAAAGCCCAATGTGGGCAAATCCTCTATGATCAACAAGTTGTGTGGAGAAGAGCGTGTGATCGTTTCGGAGATTGCGGGGACTACCAGAGACGCCATTGACACGGAAATCACCTGGCAGGGCAGGGACTATGTATTGATTGATACGGCGGGTTTACGCAGAAAGAATAAGATCAAAGAAGAGATCGAGCGGTTTAGCATTATCCGGGCGGTGACTGCCGTAGAACGGGCAGATGTGGCGGTGCTTGTCATAGACGCCACGGAAGGCGTTACGGAGCAGGATGCTAAAATCGCAGGGATTGCCCATGACCGGGGAAAAGGCGTGATCATTGCCGTGAATAAATGGGACGCTATTGAGAAAAATGACAAGACGATCTACGAGCATACCAACCGCATCCGGGAGATCTTAAGTTTTATGCCCTATGCGGAATTACTGTTTTTATCTGCAAAGACAGGACAGCGGATCCACAAATTATTTGATATGATCGATGTGGTGCTGGCCAATAGCGCTATGCGGATCCAGACCGGCGTCCTGAACGAGATTGTAACGGAAGCGGTGGCTATGCAGCAGCCCCCATCCGACAAAGGGAAACGGCTGAGAATCTATTATGTAACTCAGGTATCCGTGAAGCCGCCTACCTTTGTGATTTTTGTCAATGATAAGGAACTGATGCACTTTTCCTACACCAGATATTTAGAGAACCGTATCCGGGATGCATTTGGCTTTCAGGGGACGTCGCTTCGGTTTATTATTCGGGAAAGAAAGGAAGGATAGTATGGCAAGTCGGATTATTTGCCTGGTGATCGGCTATGTATTAGGACTGATTCAGACCGGTTATTTCTACGGAAAGGCTCATCACATTGATATCCGGGAGCATGGCAGCGGAAACGCCGGAACCACCAATACCCTGCGGACCTTAGGATGGAAAGCCGGGGCGGTGACGTTTTTGGGGGATTTATGCAAAGCGATGCTGGCAATTTTGATCGCATGGCTGTTGTTTCGGGAACGATATCCGGAATCTGTAAAAGTGTTACAGATGTATGGCGGGCTGGGGGCGGTGCTGGGTCATAATTTTCCATTTTATATGGGATTTAAAGGAGGCAAGGGGATTGCTTGTACTTCCGGATTTATTCTGGCCTGTTTTTGGCAGATCGCACCAATATGCCTGGCTCTGTTTATTTTGGCGGTAGCTCTTACCAGGTATGTGTCTCTGGGGTCTATTTTAGTAGTGATCACTTTTTTGATCCAGCTGGTGGTGTTTGTAGAGACAGGGATCATTCCCATAGCAAAACAGTGCCGCATGGAAGTATATATTCTGGGGGCCTTTTTTACCCTTTTGGCTTTGTGGAAGCACAGGGAGAATATCAAGCGTTTATTGTCCGGAAAAGAAAATAAATTCGGTATGAGTAAAAAGGAGGCGTAGAAATGGCAAATGTAAGCGTCATTGGTGCCGGAAGCTGGGGAACTGCTCTGGCCAAGGTGTTGGATACCAATGGACATCGTGTAACGATATGGTCTGCTCTGCAGGATGAAATTGAAATGTTAAAAAGACACAGGGAGCATACGCTGAAGCTTCCGGGGGTAAAGCTGTCACAGAGAATCTCATTTACGGCTGATTTACAGGAGGCTATGGACGGACGCGATCTGCTGGTACTGGCAGTGCCTTCTGTCTATACCAGAAATACGGCCCGCAGTATGTCCGAATTTGCCGTTACGGGACAGAAGATTGTCAATGTGGCAAAGGGCATAGAAGAAGGTACGCTAAAGACCCTGGTAGAGATTATAGAAGAAGAAATTCCCGGGGCGGATGTGGCGGTGCTGTCAGGGCCAAGCCATGCGGAGGAGGTAGGCAGGGGGCTTCCCACTACCTGTGTGGCAGGTGCCCACACCAGAAGCACGGCAGAATATATTCAGAATCTGTTTATGAACGAAGTATTCCGTGTCTATACCAGTCCGGATATGCTGGGCATTGAACTGGGCGGTTCCTTGAAAAATGTAATCGCCCTGGCTGCCGGTATGGCGGATGGTTTGGGTTATGGAGACAATACGAAGGCCGCTCTGATCACCAGGGGAATCACGGAGATTGGACGGCTTGCCCTGGCTATGGGAGCTAAGTATGAGACGTTAAGCGGGCTTACCGGAATCGGTGATTTGATCGTGACATGCGCCAGCGTTCACAGCAGAAACCGCAGGGCAGGAATGCTCATCGGCCAGGGAAAGACCATGGAGGAAGCCATGGATGAAGTGAAGATGGTGGTGGAGGGGGTATACTCCACCAAAGCGGCGGTAGGACTGGCAAAACAATACCAGATTCCCATGCCGATCATTGAACAGGTGAACCAAGTATTGTTTTTTGAGAAGCCGGTGAAGGAAGCAGTGCAGGAATTGATGCTCCGGGACCGGAAAACGGAACATGAAGAGCTGTTGTGGGAAGGAGAAGGAAGAGACGATGGTTAAGGTGATCAAGAAGGACGGCACCAAAGAGGACTTTAATGTTCAGAAGGTGGTGGTAGCTGTCAATAAGTCGGCCTACCGGGCGCTGGTAAAATTTACGGACGAGGAATTGAATTTCATCTGCCGGTTTGTGGAAGAAAAAGTGGCGGATATGGAGCTTCGGGAGGTTCAGATTGCCCAGATGCATAACATCGTGGAGGGTGCTTTGGAGAAGGTCAATCCGATCGTGGCCAAAAGCTACCGGGATTACCGAAACTATAAACAGGATTTTGTACAGATGTTGGACGAGGTGTATAAAAAAAGCCAGTCGATCATGTATATTGGGGACAAAGAGAATTCCAATACGGACAGCGCCTTGGTTTCCACAAAGCGGAGTTTGATCTTTAACCAGCTCAATAAGGAACTGTACCAGAAATTTTTTATGACCACAGAGGAGATCCAGGCTTGCCGGGACGGCTATATCTATGTCCATGATATGTCCGCCCGCCGGGACACCATGAACTGCTGCCTGTTTAATGTAAAAGAAGTGCTGACCGGAGGTTTTGAAATGGGCAATCTCTGGTACAATGAGCCAAAGACCCTGGAAGTGGCTTTTGACGTGATCGGGGATATTGTATTAAGCGCAGCCAGCCAGCAGTACGGCGGATTTACGGTGCCCAGCGTAGACTTGATCCTGGAGCCTTACGCAGAAAAATCCTACGAAAAATATATTCAGAAATACACAGCCATGGGAGTTCCCGAGGAACGGGCCGAGGAAGAGGCGATGAAAGACGTACAAACGGAGTTTGAGCAGGGCTTTCAGGGATGGGAGTACAAATTCAACACCGTGGCTTCCAGCCGGGGAGATTATCCGTTTATTACCGTAACGGGAGGAACCGGCACCGGGCGGTTTGCCAAAATGGCTTCCATCTGTATGCTGAATGTGCGGAAGAAGGGACAGGGCAAAAAAGAATGCAAGAAACCGGTGCTCTTCCCCAAAATCGTATTTTTGTATGATGAGAAGCTTCACGGTCCCGGCGGAGAATTGGAGGATGTATTTCAGGCGGGCATCGAGTGCTCCCAGAAGACCATGTATCCCGACTGGCTGAGCCTGACGGGGAAAGGGTATATTGCCAGCATGTATAAACGGTACGGGGAGATCATCAGTCCCATGGGCTGCCGGGCCTTTTTGTCCCCTTGGTATGAGCGGGGCGGCATGAACCCGGCGGACGAGAATGACCGTCCGGTATTTGTAGGCCGTTTTAACATTGGGGTGGTGAGCCTGCATCTTCCCATGATATTGGCCAAGTCCCGGCAGGAAAGCCGTGACTTTTATGAAGTCTTAGACTACTATCTGGAGCTGATCCGGCGGCTGCATATCCGGACGTATGCGTATTTAGGAGAGATGCGGGCCTCCACCAACCCTCTGGCTTATTGCGAGGGTGGATTCTACGGCGGCCATCTGGGTATCCATGATAAGATCAAACCACTGCTTAAGACAGCCACGGCTTCTTTTGGGATTACGGCCTTCAATGAACTGCAGCAGCTCTACAACGGGAAGTCTTTGGTGGAGGACGGGGCCTTTGCCCTGGAAGTGCTGGAATATATCAATGCCAAAATCAATCAGTTTAAGGAAGAGGACGGCAATCTGTATGCCATCTATGCAACGCCGGCGGAAAATCTCTGCGGCCTGCAGGTAAAACAGTTCCGTAAAAAGTACGGTATTATTGAGAATGTATCCGACCGGGAATATGTAAGCAACGGCTTCCACTGCCACGTGACCGAGGATATTACGCCTATTGAAAAACAAGACCTGGAATACCGGTTCTGGGAACTGAGCAACGGAGGAAAGATCCAGTATGTGAAATATCCCATTGACTACAATCAGGAAGCGGTAAAGACGTTGGTGAGGCGGGCCATGGATATGGGATTTTATGAAGGAGTTAATTTATCCTTGGCCTATTGCGACGATTGCGGCCATCAGGAGCTGGAGATGGATGTCTGCCCCAACTGCGGCAGCCGCAATCTGACTAAAATTGACCGGATGAACGGATACTTATCTTATTCCAGGGTGAAGGGCGATACCAGGCTGAATGCGGCAAAGATGGCGGAAATTGCGGAAAGGAAGTCCATGTAGCCATGAGGTACCACAATATAACAACGGATGATATGCTGAACGGAGACGGCCTGCGCACTGTGCTGTGGCTCTCCGGCTGCTCCCACTGCTGTAAGGATTGTCAGAATCCCGTGACATGGGATGCCAACGGGGGACTGCTCTTTGATGAAGAAGCCAAAAAGGAGTTGTTTGAGAAGCTGGGAAAAGCGCATATTTCAGGCATTACCTTAAGCGGCGGGGATCCTCTTTACTATGCCAGCCGTTCCGATGTGCTGGCGCTGCTTAAGGAAATCCATGAACTATTTCCGGAAAAAAGTGTCTGGATGTATACGGGATTTACATGGGAGACCGTAAGCGGCCTGGAAATTATGGATTATGTGGATGTGCTGGTGGACGGCGAATTTGTACCGGAATTAAAGGATAACCAGCTTCATTGGAGGGGCAGCAGCAACCAGAAGGTCATCGACGTAAAAGCCAGCAGAAACCAGGGCCGTATTGTGCTGCATTGTACATAAGCGAAAGAAGCAGAAGGATAAAGATGGTGAACATTAAAATTAAATATTTTACAGACGAAATAGACAGGCTTGCCTACATAGACGGCAAGTCCGACTGGATCGACCTTCGGGCGTCGGAGACGGTGGAATTGAAAACGGGAGATTATAAGCTGATCCCCCTGGGGATTGCCCTGGAGCTTCCGGCAGGCTACGAGGCCCATGTGGTGCCCAGAAGCTCCACATTTAAGAATTATGGGATTCTTCAGGTGAATAGCTGCGGCGTGATAGACGGGAGCTATTGCGGCGATGGAGATATGTGGTATATGCCAGTGTATGCCACAAGGGATACGGTAATCCAGAAGAACGACAGAATCTGCCAGTTCCGGATTATGGAGAACCAGCCCCGAATTGTATTGGAAGAAGTGGCGCATTTAAAACAGAAGGACCGGGGTGGATTTGGCACTACCGGGAAGCAGTAAGAGAAAGAGAGGGATTTCTATGGAAAGCCGTATGACCAAATTTTATGCAAAGGATTCCAGTAAGGTGGCGCTTCATGCAACGCCCGGCCATTTTGCCACCAGCCATTCCCATATCAATTATTACATTGATATGACCAGCTTAAAAATCCGTGCCAGAGAGGCAAAGGATGTTGCGGCGGTGATCGCTTCCCGCTTTCATTACGCCAGCATCATCGATACCATTGTCTGTATGGACGGCACCGAAGTGGTGGGGGCGTATTTGGCGGAGGAGTTTGAAAAACGGAGCTTTTTAACTACTACCAACCTTCATGAGACAATTTACGTGGTATCTCCGGAATTCAATTCCAACAATCAGATGATCTTTAGAGATAACAATATGCTTGCCATCAATGGAAAACATGTGCTGCTGCTTTTAGCTACCACTACCACAGGGGTTACCATCCGCAGAAGCCTGGAGTGCATTCAATATTACGGAGGCATTATAGAAGGGGTCAGCTCTATTTTCAGTACGGTAGAGGAAGTAGAGGGATACAAGGTGGAATCTGTATTTACGGAAGAAGATTTGCCGGGATATGCCGCATATTCCCAAAAAGACTGCCCCTTCTGCAAAAAGGGCCATAAACTGGAAGCTATGGTAAATGGTTTCGGATATTCAAAGCTATCATAGGTTTGTCCGTCGAACTGTATAGAAAAGCCATATTTTTTCGTCAGAATAACGAAAGGGTGAAAAAAAGGCATTCATCTTAGGTAAAATGACATAAAACAAATTTTATTTTTGTGTAGTTTCGGGATGGTGAAACGACGGATATTTTGGTAAAGTAAGAACATATTAGAAAAGTAGTTGCATTCATTTACAGGAGGTTTGTTACATGGCAAGTTTATCTTTAAAAAATATTTGTAAGTCTTATCCTAACGGTTTTGAGGCAGTAAAGGATTTTAACCTGGAAGTGGAAGATAAGGAATTTATCATCTTCGTAGGCCCTTCCGGATGCGGTAAATCTACCACGCTTCGTATGATCGCAGGTTTGGAAGAAATTTCTTCCGGCGAGCTGTCCATCGATGGTAAGATCGTGAATGATGTGGAGCCCAAAGACAGAGATATCGCAATGGTATTCCAGAACTATGCATTGTATCCTCATATGACTGTTTTTGATAATATGGCGTTTGGCCTGAAATTAAGAAAAGTTCCGAAACCGGAGATTAAGCAGAAGGTAGAAGAAGCTGCTAGGATCCTGGATCTGGAGAAGCTGCTTGACCGTAAGCCCAAGGCTCTGTCCGGTGGTCAGAGACAGCGTGTTGCTATGGGCCGTGCGATCGTACGTGAGCCGAAGGTATTCCTGATGGATGAGCCGCTGTCCAACTTGGATGCGAAGCTGAGAGTGCAGATGCGTTCCGAGATCGCAGCATTGCATCACAGACTGGGAGCTACCATCATCTATGTAACACATGACCAGACAGAGGCTATGACGCTGGGAACCAGAATCGTTGTATTGAAGGATGGTATCATCCAGCAGGTAGATTCTCCCCAGAAGCTGTACAATGAGCCGGATAACCTGTTTGTAGCAGGATTTATCGGTTCTCCCCAGATGAACTTTCTGGATGCAGAGTGCGTTGTAAAGGGGGACGAAGTAAGCCTGAAGTTTGGCGAATTTTCTATTGTTCTTCCAGCTGCAAAGGCAAAAGCGTTGAAAGAAGGCGGCTACAACGGCAAGACAGTTGTACTTGGTATCCGTCCGGAGGATATTGATGATTATCCTACTTTTGTAGAAGCACATAAGGATAGCACCGTAACGACAACCGTTACCGGATATGAGCTTCTTGGTTCTGAAGTATTGCTGTACTACAACATCAACGGCACTAACATGACGGCTAAGGTTGATTCCAGAACACCGGCACGTCTTGGTGATAAAGTGACTCTGGCATTGGATGTTGATAAGATTCATGTATTCAACAAGGAGACAGAGCTGACAATTACACATTAATAAGGCTTATTTACGGGCTGCTGCAGTAAATTGCAGCAGCCCGCTTCACTTTCTGGTCCTATGAAAATAGAGCTTTTCAGGGAACGGCACATTTTTTAGACGACAGGAGGACGGTAATTTGCTTTCAAATCATAAATTGCAGGCAACATTGACGGAAATAAAGGAAATTGCCAGGATCGACCTGGTACTCTACAATGAAAAAGGGAAGGTAGTGGCGTCCACTTACGAGGTGGAAGAAGATTTGAGCAGCGTTATTGTACAATTTGCCAAATCCATGGCCGAGAGCCAGACCATAAACCATTTTCATTTTTTTAAAATTGTTGTGGACGATCAGTTGGAATATATTTTGCTGGAACGCGTCCTGGGGGAAGAAGCATATATTATCGGGAAGCTTGCGGTCTGCCAGATTAGGAATCTGATCGGGGCGTACCGGGACCAATTTGACCGGAATAATTTTATGCAGAATGTGCTGCTGGGAAATATGCTGGTAGTGGATATGTATAATAAAGCCAAAAAGCTGCATATTGAGCAAACTCAACGGGTCGTGTATGTGATTGATGTGGAGGGGAAAAAGGACGGTATCGTTATGGAGACCGTGAAGAATCTGTTTGCCCTCCAGTCCGGGGATTTTGTTACAGAGGTAGACGAGCGGTGCATTATTTTGGTAAAAGACGTACATGAAATGGCAACGGAAGAAGAGCTGTCTGATTTGGCGGATATGATCGTGGCCAATCTCCATACCGAGGCGATGGTGCCGGTACGGGTAGGGTATGGGAACCGCGTGGAGCTTTTGCAGGATATCAGCCGTTCTTATCAGGAAGCTAAGATGGCATTGGAAGTGGGCAGTATTTTTTATGCGGAAAAAGAGAATTTGTCTTATGGCCGGCTGGGAATTGGGCGGCTGATCTATCAGATTCCTGTAAATTTGTGCGAAATGTTTTTGAAGGAAGTATTTGGGGAAAAGCTTCCGGATGTTTTTGATGAAGAGACAACGGTAACGATCCAAAGATTTTTTGACAATAATTTGAATATTTCAGAGACGGCTCGGCAGTTATATGTGCACCGGAATACGTTGGTGTACCGTTTGGAACGGATTGAAAAAGCCATCGGCCTGGATATCCGTGCCTTTGAGGATGCCATGCTGTTTAAAATCGCCTTAATGGTGATCGCTCATATGAATTATCAGAAAAATGTATTGAATGAAGCGGAAAATGATGTGAATTAGTTTAAGAGAATAGAGAAAGAGTACGATATAAAAGATATAGTGCAAGATTGAAAATTGCCGAATCTATGAAAAATATATCGTACTCTTTTTTTAGGAGGTAAGTACATGAGAATTGATGGGAACAGACCTGGCAGCCAGGAGCTGTTAAGCCAGGCAGAGGCCGTAAAGGGACAGCAAAAAGAGAAACAGACAAAAGAACACGTATCCATTCAGGCGTCTCAGCTGAACCTGATGCAGGATGGAATATTGGAGCGGAGAAAAAAAGCTATGGCGGATGCCATGGATATTATTGGAAAACAGTTTGGCGTAGACGGAAAGATTGATGACGATCTCAACCAACGCCGGGAACGGATCGCAGAAAGCAAAGAGAAAGCCAGTACGGCCTTGAAAGAAAGGCAGGCGTTAAGTGAAGAGCAGGAGAAGCTCAGAGAGCAATACGGCGTTGATATGGATAGTGAAGAACAATCCGATTTGGAGCTGCGGATCAAGATGCGAGAAGCGATGAAGCCAGGATCCCGTTTGGAGCTAAGTGAGGAAGAGTGGGAAAGGCTGCAGAAGATGGGACCTGAAACAGAATATCAGAAGGCTGCTTTGGAAATTGAAGCCTCCAAAGACGTATGGAATACAGAGATTAAAGAGGCTCATAAGGTCATTGCCACTGAGACGCAGGTCATCCGGGCAACGAAACAGGAGCTTTTGAAACACCATGGCATGGTGGACGCCGCTCGTATAGCGGAGGATTCCCTGGAAGCTGCCAGCAATGAGATCCTTGGGATGCTGCGCCAGGAAGGCATGGATCATGTTCAGGAAGAGATTGACGAGAAGGTAGAAGAGGCCCAGGAGAAGAAAGAGGAGAAAGAAGAACAGGAAGCGGTCAGAGAAGAAAAGAAAGCCCAGCAGGAAGAAATGAATCAGAACTTGAAGAACCTGCCGGATATTCAGAGGGTGCAGGATGAAGTGGACCAGCAGATCCAGGAGATCCGGATGCGTCAGAAGCTTTTGGAGGAGGATTTGAAAGGGATTCAGGTGGATAGTAATATTTGAAAAGGGACGCCAGGGAAAAGGGGAGTGAAACCATCTGCAACGGTTTCACTCCCCTTTTCCCTGGCTGTGTTTCTCGTTTCCTTAACGAACTGACATTAGCCGTGAATCGTGACTTTTTTTCAAAAGGATGTGAAAACAAATACAAAGAACTCTTGCTATTTTTTGTCGATACGAGTATGATAGTGTCAGACAGAATTAGAAAGAGGGAATAGAAATGAAAAGAACCAGACGATGGCTGGCGGCGTTGTTGTGCATATTGGTCCTGGCGGATGGAATTCCTGCTCAGGGGGCACAGGCCGCTGGCTCTTCTGCGTATACTTCTGAAACGCAGGAGAAGGGCAGAGAAAAGGTGCAGGATCCCAGAGGGGGCATGGGTGATAGTCTTCAGATTCCGGCAGCAGGAGAGACAGCGCCGGATGATCATGATCCCAAGGAAGAGCAGCCTGGTGAGGAAACCTACAGTAAGTATCAGCTAACTTTATCCCTGCCTAAGAAATATATGGAGTCAGGGGAGACACAGCAGTTAAAGGTAGAAACCGATGCACCAAGGAAGGAATTAAAGTATGAATCGGAAAATCCTTCCATTGCAACCGTTTCCTCCAACGGATTAGTGACTGCCGTAAGCGGCGGGGAAGCCGGAACTGCTTCTGTGGGGATAAAAGTTAGCTGCATCAATCCGAAAAATCCCCAGGATATGGTATCGGAAACATGCTATGTAACAGTCAAAAATACCATTTCTTTAAATAAAAAGAGCTTTACCGTTTACTTAGGGCAGAAAACGGTTTATCAGTTGAAAGCGGCGTCCAAGCCACAGGGCGCTATCACATGGAAATCCTCTAAGACATCCGTGGCAACGGTGAATCAAAAGGGCGTCATTACACCGAAAAAAGAAGGCAAGACCAAAATAATCGTAACTGCTGGCGGCGTTACCGCTTCCTGCGAGGTAACGGTGAAAAAACCTAGTCTCAGTCTGTCTTCCAAGAAAACAATATACATAAACCATCCGGCGGCGCTGTCTGCTCAGGCGTCTCCCAAGGCAAAAATATCATGGAGTACCTCGGATTCCAAAATTGCAAGTGTAAATTCCAAGGGAGTTGTGACAGGTAAGAAACCCGGAACCGTCACGATCACGGCAAAGGCCAATGGGATTACAAAAAAATGTAAGGTAACGGTGAAAAAACCTACAATACGCCTTACAGACAATTTGGGGACTACAGGGAAAACAACATCCATATTCCAGGGCAGCAGCCTGCAATTAACCGCGACTGCCAAGCCCGCAGCCAAGGTCAAATGGAAAAGCTCCAATCCAAAGGTGGCCAAGGTAGACGGCAAGGGAAAAGTGACCGGGATCAAAGAAGGTACGGTGACTATCACAGCATCTGTTCCGGGAGCAAAGACAGCATGGAAGGTCCGTGTGGTAAAAAGCTCCTATAAGCTGAATTTTACCAGCAGAACCATGATGGCGGGCAGCCAGGCAACCTTATTTGTGAAGAATCTTCCGGAATACAGCAGCGTTTCTTTTAGCCAGACAGAGTATAACGGAAGTATTTCACTTTACTCCTCTGGCCGTATGTGCACCATTACCGCCAACAGGAAAGGAAAAGAGACCATATGGGTTAATGTTTGGGTATACTTGGGCGCCGAACGCGTTCTTTACAGGCAGAGCTGCACCATAAAGGTTGTAGATTCCGGTATCAATGCACAGCAGGTTTCCATTGCCAAAAACACGTCCCAGAAGTTAAAGGTAGTAAACGGCGGAAAAGGGATTAAAAGTGTTACATGGTCCTCTTCCGAACCGAAAGTTGTATCCGTGGATAAACAAACCGGGAAGGTTACTGGGAAAAAAGCTGGAACGGCCAAGATTACGGCGACAATAACCTACAGCAACGGGAAAAAGAAAACCTACACTACTACGATGAAGGTTTCCAATCCTGCCCTGAAAACCACAACGATTTCTCTGGCGTTAAATAGCAGCAAAACCATTGGCGTGAAGGGGACGAACGGTTATACCTCCATTCGGTGGAAGAGCAAAAAAGAATCTGTCGTAACGGTGGATGCAGACGGGAAAATCACCCCAAAGAAGAAAGGAAGCGCCCAGCTGACAGCAACCGTAGACGGAAAGAAATTGACCTGCCGGGTCTATGTGACAGATCCCAAGTTAAAATCCAGTTACAGTGCCCTGTCTCCGGGCGGAAAAGCTTCTATTTCATTGAAAGGGCTTTCCTCCAAAAGCAAAGTAACTTATAAAAGTTCCAACCCATGGGTAGCTTCGGTAAATAAATCCGGCAAGATCACTGCAGTAGGCGGAGGCCGTTCTGAGATTACAGTGAATGCTGACGGTAGAGAACTTCATTATCTGGTGGAGGTGGCGTCCTCCACAGCTTTGCAGGCATGTAAAGAAGGAAAAGCGATTATGTTCAGTTCCTCCTACAGCCAGGCTTTAAGGATGTCAACAGGCTACTATGACTGCAGTTCCCTGGTATTTCGGGCTTACGGAAGAAATACCGGATTGTTGGGCGGCCAATATTCCTGGGCTCCTACGGCGGCAGGCATGGCTATGCATATGGCAAATACTGGAAAAGTCCTGTACTGGGGCCAGGCGAAGGTGGAGGATTTACGGCCGGGAGATTTGATTTTCTATGGAGGAGCCTCAAACGGACGTTATCTGGGAATTTATCATGTGTCCATGTATTATGGAAACGGGTATCGTCTGGAGAAGCCGATGTATGGATATTTTCCAAATGAAAAAATTGTAATGATAGCAAGGCCGGTGCCATAAGAAGGAAAAAAGCAGCCGCGGCAAGACAGACCAAAGTGGGTTTTGTCTTGCCGTGGTTTTGCTTTGTAGGGAAATTGCACTATGCTGGTTGGAAAAATTGGTGTATAATAACAATGACATAACCAAACGAAGACGAATGGTGTGAAACGGATCATTCTTGGAGATAAAATGTTGATTTAAGCAGCAGTATAGCCTTCCTAAAGGAGCAGACAAACTATGAAAACCATCGATGCGGACATCAAAGCAGGCAGCTTTGCCCCGGTATACCTTCTTTACGGGGAAGAAAATTATTTGAAGAAACAATATAAAGAGAAGCTTGTAAAATCTCTTGTGGCAGAAGGGGATACCATGAATTTCTCGTCCTTTGAAGGAAAAGATATTCGCCCGGAAGCCTTGATTGACCTGGCGGAAACCATGCCCTTTTTTGCAGACAGAAGGCTGATTCTGGTGGAGAATGGCGGAATGTTTAAGAATGCCTGTGAAGAATTAGCGGAATATATCAAAAACATCGCTCCTTCCTCTTGCTTTGTATTTGTAGAAGAAGAGGTAGACAAACGAAGTAAGATGTTTAAGCGGGTAAAATCAGCGGGACGGGTTGTAGAATTTTCCAGACAGGGGGAAAAGGTTTTAACCCAGTGGATTTTGGGGCGTATCAAAAGGGAGCAGAAGAACATAACAAAAGATGCCCTTGCACAATTCCTTGGGGCAGTAGGGGATGATATGGGAACGATCCATAACGAGTTGGAGAAGCTGCTTTGTTACTGCGCAGATCAGGATGCCATTGAAGCTTCCGATGTTCAGGCGGTGTGCACAAATCAGACTGTGAATAAGATTTTTGATATGGTAAATGCCGTTGCGGAAAAAAATCAGAAAAAGGCCCTGTCTTTGTATTATGATTTGCTGGCGTTGAAGGAACCGCCCATGCGGATTTTATTTCTGATTGCCCGGCAGTTTCAAATTCTCTTGCAGATCAAGGAGCTTTCCGGAAAGGGATACGATCAGAAGTTCATTGCTTCTCAGGCGGGGATTCCGGAATTTGCAGTTAGAAAAAACCAGGGACAGGCCAGAAGCTTTACATCAAAGCAATTAATAGAAGCCGTTACGGAATGTGTGGAGATGGAAGAGGCCGTAAAAACGGGAAATATGAATGACCGAATGGCGGTAGAATTGCTGATTGTGTCTTACAGCGGATGAAAAAAACTCCGTCTGGCTGACGGTACCAGGCGGAGTCATCTATTGCTCTCTAAAATTAAGCGATTCCATTCACGGCCCTGCTTAAACGGGAGACTTTTCTGGAAGCGGTGTTCTTATGGAACACGCCCTTGCTGGTCGCCTTGTCGATCTCAGCAGTAGCGGCAACCAGGGCAGCCTTTGCAGCTTCCTTGTCCTTTGCTGCGACAGCGGCATCTACCTTCTTAATGGAAGTCTTAACCTTGGACTTGATTGCTTTATTGCGGGCAGTTCTAGCTTCTGCCACTAAGATTCTCTTCTTTGCAGATTTGATGTTAGCCAATCCGTACACCTCCAATCCAATATGGTTTATCGTTCATGGATGTTTCATTAAAGCCGGACACGGACGTTCTAATGGAAACATACTCATATATTTTATGCCATTAAATTCTATCTGTCAATACATAATCTTGATTTTTTTGTAAAAAATAAAGAAAAAGCGCTATGGAGGAACAATGATGAGTCATTTTCAGGTAAGAACGGATTTGGCGTTGGAGGCCAGGGAAAAATTTGAAGAGGACAATGTGGAAATCAAAGGCGTTCGCATTGAGGAGGAGATGGCAGAAGAGGGAGAAATTAAGATCACCAATGTGGTGATTGAAACGGAAAATGGCGCCAAGGTAATGGGAAAGCCCAAAGGAACCTATATTACTCTGGAAGCTCCGGGTATGAGTGAACAGGATGAAGATTACCACCGGGAGATTTCCAAGCAGTTGGCCAAAATACTTCTAAAACTGATGCCGGACAAAAAGCCGCCGGTTTCCATTTTGGTAGCAGGTCTTGGAAACCGGGAAGTGACGCCGGACGCATTGGGGCCGAGAGTCGTGGACAACCTGATGATCACCCGGCATATTATTCAGGAATTTGGCAAATATGCCTTCGGAGAAGAAGAGACAAATGCCATAAGCAGCATTGTTCCGGGCGTTATGGCCCAAACCGGGATGGAGAGCATGGAAATTGTGCGGGGGGTCATTGAAGAGACAAAGCCGGACTGTGTCATTGCCATTGACGCTCTTGCGGCCAGAAGCACCAAACGGCTGGGGCGTACCATACAGATTACGGATACCGGGATTAATCCTGGTTCCGGGGTTGGAAACCACAGGCATGGATTGAATCAGGAGAGCCTGGGAATTCCGGTGATTGCCATAGGAATTCCTACGGTAGTGGATGCGGCTACGATTGTCAGCGATACGATGCAGACCCTGATACAGGCCATGTCCCAGTCCAATTATTTAAGCAGCCTGAGCAATTCTCTGGAATCTTTAAACGATGCGGAAAAGTATGATTTGATCCGGGAGCTTCTTTCTCCCAGTTTAAATACCATGTTTGTGACGCCCAAGGATATTGACGAGGCCATCAAACGCCTGAGCTTTACGGTTTCCGAGGGGCTGAATATTGCATTTGGCGTTGCATAATTCCCAAAGGACAAACATATACTATAGTATTTATGGACATTGGACAGCATTATAATACTGTACTAGGTATAGAACTGAGGGAATGTTTTTTGCATAGACGAAATCAAAACAAAGGAAACTATATAAGAAATGCATGCTTGGCGCTTTTGGTGCTATTGGTGGCAGTCTGCTGGCAGAACTTAAAGGCTGCTGGGGAAGCGCCCGCATTCCAGGAAATCCTGGGACTTTTTCAGGGGGATCTTTACCGAAAGGTTTTAAATACCCATATGCCGGGAGTTACCGGGGATACCGAGAATCGAAAAGGCCCCAAACAGCTTGGGGAGATTTTTGGGGAGATGCTTCTTGGGGTGCTTCCGATCCAGTCCTATGCCATGGACCTGAAGGAGTATGATACCCAGGTGGAAAGCGAGCTGACATATGAAATGCTCCTGGCCCGGGAAGGAGAAGATGAGAAGTACCGGGACGGGGAGCTGATTGAGGATGGAAATCCGGCGGAAGACAGCAAAGAGGACGAGGAGCAAAAAGCTAGGAAAGAGCCAGAGGAGAAGGGCGAAACCGAGAATGGCAATCAAGGGAAAGAGGGGGATGGCAAGGAAGAGGAAGAGGCAGAAGAGAAGGATGGAGAAGATGCGGCGGAAGCTTCCGGGTTGCCCCAATCGTCTGCCCCAGAACAGTCAGTGTACATTTCCCGGGAAAAATTGAATGATTTTGATTATTTAATCCAGCATTTTTATGTAGTAGACAAAACCACCACCATAGACGGCAGCCTGCTGAACGCCCAAGAGCTTTTGGCAAAAAATATGAAGCTTACGACCCCCTCGGATCAGCCTCAGATTTTGATTCATCATACCCATTCCCAGGAAGGCTATGCAGATTCCAACGGGGATGTCTCCACTTCCATCGTGGCGGTGGGGGAATATTTGACGGAACTGCTGCGGGGGTATGGTTTTAATGTCATCCATGATACCGGGGCATATGACATTATAGACCACCAAAATGCCTATTCTTATGCGGGTCCGGCTGTGGAGCAGATTTTGGCGGAAAACCCTTCTATTGAAGTAGTGATCGATATGCATCGGGACGGTATAAAGGAGGGCCATCTGGTTACAGAAGTCAACGGAAAGCAGACGGCTAAAATTATGTTTTTCAATGGATTAAGCAGGACTGCGGCCAACGGAAATCTGGAATACCTTTATAATCCATATCTTCAGGACAATCTTGCTTTTTCCCTTCAGATGAAGCTGGCGGCGGAGGAATATTATCCTGGCTTTACCAGGGCCAATTATCTGAAAGGCTACCGCTATAATTTGCACTATGTTCCCAAAAGCATGCTGGTGGAAGTAGGAGCCCAGACCAATACGCTGGAAGAAGCCAAGAATGCCATGGAGCCTTTGGCGGATTTATTACATAAGGTATTGGCACCTGAAACATCCATACATAAGAGTTGATCGTATGCAAATGCCAAAAATTTGATCAAAAAGGAGACCGCCATGTTTTATGCCATGAAATCAGAAGGCCCCAGAGTCATAGCCTTGTCGGACTGGAAGAAAGAGACGGATGGAATTGGGTATGTCACCGTAAAGGAGCTTCGTCAGCAGGAGGAAGCGCTGAAAATTTCCGTTAAGACTTTGGAGGAATGCATGTATCGTCAGGCCAGATACCGTCTGGGACTGAAATATTACGATACCTTCGGGTTTGCCATGTTGAAGATTTTACAGCTTCGGAATCCAGAAATGGAAAGCGGCTATCTTGCTTTTTTTATGCGGGAGAACTTGTTTGTATTTGTGGAGATCAAAGACCCGGTGGGGATGTTTCGAAAACAGTTTCTGGAAGTGATGGATAAGGAAGGGGCCAATACCACTTTGGAGAAAATCGTATTTGAATTTTTGGAATGTTTTCTTCAGGAGGGGTTCACGGTACTGGAGGAGACGGAACAGGCGGTCATCGCCATGGAGCGGGATCTGGTGGAGGGGCATATGGACAAACATCTGAATAAACGGATTTTTGAGCTGAAACGAATGCTGACTCTTCAGAAAAATTATTATCAACAGTTAGCAAATGTGGGGGCGGCCCTTATGGAAAATGAAAATAAAATGTTCTGGAAGGAGGATATGAATTATTTCAGGCTTTTTACGGAACAGGCGGGGGAGCTTAAAAATGATACCCAGCTTTTGTGTGGGGAGTTGGTTCATGTGAGAGAGGCTTTGGACGCGGCATTAAATTATGACTTAAATTCTATTATGAAAGTGTTTACCGTGGTGACCACAGTTTTTTTGCCTTTAAGTTTGATTACCGGATGGTACGGCATGAATTTTACTCATATGCCGGAGCTTTCCTGGGCGTGGGGGTATCCGATGGCAGTCTTCCTTTCTCTCCTGGTGGTGGCGGGCTGTCTGGCGTTTTTCAAATGGAAAAAACTTCTGTAAAAGTTTTGGACAAGGCATGGATGGTATGATATACTGTTATCCGATAAGAATACACGCTGGGAATTTTTAGAACCTGGATTTGAGTGTGTATCAGGAAAAGCAGGAGGAATCTGAGATGGCAGTGATAGACCAGAGCAAAATCAGGAATTTTTGTATTATTGCACATATAGATCATGGAAAATCAACCCTGGCGGACCGTATCATTGAAATGACGGGGCTTTTGACCAGCCGGGAGATGCAGGCCCAGGTATTGGACAATATGGAGTTAGAGCGGGAGCGGGGCATTACCATCAAAGCCCAGGCAGTACGGATCGTCTATCGGGCCAAAGACGGGGAGGAATATATTTTTAATTTGATTGATACGCCGGGGCATGTGGATTTTAATTACGAGGTGTCCAGAAGCCTTGCGGCCTGCGACGGGGCGGTTCTTGTGGTGGACGCGGCCCAGGGCATTGAGGCCCAGACCCTGGCCAATGTGTATCTTGCCTTAGACCACGACCTGGACGTGCTTCCCGTCATCAACAAAATTGACCTTCCCAGCGCTCAGCCGCAGCATGTGATCGATGAGATTGAAGACGTGATCGGATTAGAAGCCCAGGACGCTCCTCAGATCTCCGCCAAGACGGGCCTGAATGTGGAGGAGGTCTTAGAACAGATCGTGGCCAAGATCCCCGCGCCTACAGGGGATGAAGACGCGCCCTTAAAAGCCTTGATTTTTGATTCTCTTTACGATTCCTATAAAGGGGTCATCGTATTTTGCAGGATCAAGGAAGGTACGGTAAAGGTGGGAACTCCCATTAAAATGATGGCTACAGGAGCCACAGCGGAAGTAGTGGAAGTGGGATATTTTGGAGCCGGGCAGTTCATTCCTTGCCAGGAACTTTCCGCAGGTATGGTAGGCTATATCACCGCAAGTCTGAAAAATGTCAAGGATACCCGGGTGGGGGATACGATTACCAACGCCCAGAACCCTTGCAGCGAAGCCCTTCCCGGCTATAAAAAGGTGAATCCTATGGTGTACTGCGGCCTGTATCCGGCGGACGGGGCAAAGTATCCTGATCTGCGGGACGCCTTAGAGAAGCTGCAGCTAAACGATGCGGCCCTGCAATTTGAACCGGAGACTTCCGTTGCCTTAGGATTTGGTTTTCGGTGCGGATTTTTGGGATTGCTGCATTTAGAGATTGTTCAGGAACGGCTGGAGCGGGAATTCAATCTGGATCTGGTTACCACAGCTCCCGGCGTTATTTATAAGGTGCATAAGACGGACGGGGAAGTAATCGATCTGACCAACCCCTCCAACCTGCCGGAACCTACGGAAATTGAGTATATGGAAGAACCTATGGTCAGCGCCGAGATTATGGTGACCAGTGAATTTATCGGCGCTATTATGGATTTGTGCCAGGAACGCAGAGGCATTTACATCAGCATGGAATATATGGAAGAGACCCGTGCGCTGATTAAGTACGACCTTCCCTTGAATGAAATTATTTACGACTTTTTCGATGCGCTGAAATCACGCTCCAGAGGGTATGCGTCCTTCGATTATGAGATGAAGGGTTATGCCAGAAGCGAGCTGGTGAAGCTGGACATCCTCATAAATAAAGAAGAAGTGGACGCCCTTTCCTTTATCGTACACAGCGGCACCGCCTACGAACGGGGCCGGAAGATGTGTGAGAAATTAAAAGAAGAGATTCCACGGCATTTGTTTGAGATACCCATTCAGGCAGCTATCGGCAGCAAGGTCATTGCCCGGGAAACAGTAAAAGCCGTGCGCAAGGACGTGTTAGCTAAGTGCTACGGCGGCGACATCACCAGAAAACGAAAGCTTTTGGAAAAACAGAAAGAAGGCAAAAAACGTATGCGCCAGATCGGGAACGTGGAGATTCCTCAGAAAGCCTTTATGAGCGTTTTGAAGCTGGACGACAGGTGACGGCGTGAAGAAACAGAAACAAGTAGAACTCTATCTGCACATTCCGTTTTGCCAGCAAAAATGCAGGTACTGCGACTTTTTGTCCGCCCCGGCTCAGGAAGAAATAAAAGACAACTATATAAAGGCTTTGCATGAGGAAATCAAACAAAAGAGCAAAGCATATGAAACATACAGCGTACCGTCCATATTTATTGGGGGCGGTACGCCGTCTGTATTTGACGGAACAACCATAACAAAGCTGATGGAGACGCTGCATACATTTTTTTCCATCGAAAAAAACGCGGAAATTACAATAGAATGCAATCCCGGTACATTAAATCGAGAAAAAGCAGCACACTATAGACAAGCGGGAATCAACCGCATTAGCATGGGACTGCAGTCCGCCAGGGATGAAGAATTAAAGCTGTTGGGCCGTATCCATACCTTTGAAGCCTTTTTAAAAAACTATGACGCTCTGCGCAGCACGGGCTTTGACAATATCAACATTGACTTGATGTTTGGCCTGCCCATGCAAAAACTTTCCCATTGGGAATACACCCTGGAAAAAACCGCTGCCCTTGCGCCTGCGCATATCTCCGCTTATAGCTTAATCATAGAAGAAGGAACCCCATTCTTCCAACAATATGGAGAAGACTGCCGCAGAAGAGAAGAAGGGGAACAGCCTATTTATCTCCCGGATGAAGACACAGAGCGGAATATGTACGACTACACAGGACAATTCCTGAAATCCCAGGGCTACCTGCACTACGAGATTTCCAACTATGCCAAACCAGACAAAGCCTGCCGCCACAACATCGGCTACTGGAAACGCCAAAATTACCTCGGTCTTGGCCTGGGCAGCGCCTCCCTCATAGAAAACACCCGCTTTTCCAATCCCAGAGATTTAAAAACCTACCTAAACGGCTGCTATGAACCCAGAGAGCAGCAGGCCCTCACCTCCCAAGCCCAAATGGAAGAATTCATGTTCCTTGGCCTGCGCCTGCTGGAAGGCATATCCGCCAAAGAATTTCAGGAAACGTTCCAAGTCCCCTTAGAATATGTCTATGGCAACACCATAAAAAAATTATGCAGCCAAGGACTGCTGAAAAAAGCAAAAGACCGCCTGGCTCTAACTTCCAGGGGGATTTCGGTTAGTAATTATGTAATGGCAGAGTTTTTGCTTTCTTAAAATTATAGTAAGCTGTATACTGCGGGCGGGCTCGTTTGTTTTAAGTAACAATAGAGGAATTCAGATCATCCTATTATCCCCAGTGATAGAGAAACTAAGGCTGCAACCCCTTCCTTTTTTTCGGCATTACGATATCCAGGACTTGTCGTCCGGATCACGTCATCCCAAAAAAAATTTTTATTTTCCCTATTGACAAAGATTTTCTATAGTGCTATCTTAAGTACATAGATGTTAGCACTCTAAAACGTCGAGTGCTAACAAGAAGCAGCACAAGGACGAATGCAAGGAATGTTTCCAGGGAGTGAGTGAATGCACGAATTAGATGAGAGAAAGACAAAAATCTTAAATGCAATCATCCGGAATTATCTGGAGACCGGGGAACCGGTAGGTTCCAGAACCATTTCCAAATATTCGGATCTGAACTTGAGTTCCGCTACCATCCGCAATGAAATGTCGGACTTGGAGGAGCTGGGTTATATCCTTCAGCCCCATACTTCCGCAGGGCGGATTCCTTCCGACCTGGGATATCGGTTTTATGTAGATAATCTCATGGCCCAGAAGGACAAAGAGGTTACGGAGATCAAAGAGTTTATGATCGAGCGTACCGAGAAGATGGAACAGGTGTTAAAACAGGTGGTGAAGCTGCTTGCAAACAATACCAATTATGCCACTATGATTACCGCTCCTTCGTATCACAGGAATAAGGTGAAGTTCATCCAGTTATCTCAAATTGATGAGACGCAGATTTTGGCGGTGGTGGTGACAGAAGGGAATATGGTAAAGAATAAGATGATTTCCGTAAAGGAGAGGCTGGACAACGAGACCATGCTGAAGTTGAACATTCTGCTAAATTCCAGCTTGAACGGCCTTTCCCTGGAAGAGATCAATCTGGGGACCATTGCCAGGCTAAAGGAGCAGGCAGGCATCCACAGTGACATTATCAGCGATGTGCTGGATGCGGTGGCAGCGGCGGTGCAGGAAGATGAAGGCTTACAGATCTATACCAGCGGAGCCACGAATATTTTCAAGTATCCGGAGCTGAGCGATTCTCAGAAAGCCAGCGAACTGATTTCGGCTTTCGAAGAAAAGCAGCAGCTTGCAGGGTTGGTGAACCGTCAGCTTGCCAGCCAGGAAGAGACGGGCATCCAGGTGTATATCGGGGATGAGTCCCCGGTGGAGACCATGAAAGACTGCAGCGTGGTGACAGCCGTGTATGAGCTAGGAGACGGTATGCAAGGGGCGATCGGTATTATTGGGCCTAAGCGCATGGATTATGAGAATGTGGTGGATAATTTGAAAAACCTAAAGGTTCAGTTAGACAATATATTTAAAAAGCCGGAGGGCAAAGAGGGATAGGAAAGGTGGCAAGGGACATGGCAGAGACAGAACGGGAAGAACAGAAGCAGGAAGATATCATAACAGACGAATCGCAATCCTTACAGGAACCTCAGGAGGAGGAAAACTCAGAGGATTTACAGCCGAAAGAGCAGCAGGAGGAGGCCGTGGAAGAGGAACCCAATGCAGAGGATGGGGAGCCTCAGGGCAGTCAGGAAGGGGAAGCAGAGGGAGAGACAAAAAAGAGAAATCCCTTCAAACGAAAAGAGAAGAAAGATAAAGCCGCAGAGCAGATTGAGGAATTAAACGATAAGATCCGGCGGCAGATGGCGGAATTTGATAATTTCCGCAAGCGTACGGAGCGGGAGAAATCCCAGATGTACGAGATTGGAGCCAAAAGCATTGTAGAGAAGATCCTGCCGGTGGTGGATAACTTTGAACGAGGGCTTAGCGCCGTGCCCCAGGAGGGAAGAGAAGATCCTTTCGTCCAAGGTATGGATAAGATATATAAGCAGCTTATGACCGAACTGGAAAGCGCTGGGGTAGTGCCCATCGAAGCAGTCGGCCAGGAATTCAATCCGGATTTCCACAATGCAGTGATGCAGGTGGAGAGTGAAGAATACGAATCCGGTGTAGTGGCCCAGGAGCTGCAGAAGGGCTACATGTACCGCGAAAGCGTGGTAAGACACAGCATGGTAGCGGTGGTACAGTAAACAATTTAGTTTTTATAGAGGAGGTCTCATTATGAGCAAGATTATTGGTATCGATTTAGGAACGACAAATAGCTGTGTAGCAGTTATGGAAGGTGGTAAGCCGGAAGTTATCGCCAATACAGAGGGAGCAAGGACAACACCGTCCGTAGTTGCATTCACAAAGACCGGAGAGCGTCTTGTTGGAGAACCGGCAAAACGTCAGGCAGTCACCAACGCAGAAAAGACCATTTCTTCCATCAAGAGAGAAATGGGAACCGACCACAAGAAGAGTATTGACGATAAGAAATACTCTCCCCAGGAGATTTCTGCCATGATTCTGCAAAAATTAAAAGCAGATGCAGAGAATTATCTGGGTGAAAAAGTAACAGAAGCCGTAATCACCGTTCCCGCATATTTCAACGATGCACAGCGTCAGGCTACCAAGGATGCCGGAAAAATTGCAGGACTTGATGTAAAACGTATTATCAACGAGCCTACGGCTGCAGCTTTGGCTTACGGCCTGGACAATGAAAAAGAACAGAAAATCATGGTATACGACTTGGGCGGCGGTACATTTGACGTATCCATCATCGAGATTGGCGAAGGCGTCATCGAAGTGCTGTCCACCTCCGGCGATAACCGTCTGGGCGGCGATGATTTTGACCAGAAAGTGACAGATTACATGCTGGCAGAATTTAAGCGGACGGAAGGAGTAGACCTGTCCAACGACAAGATGGCCCTTCAGAGACTGAAGGAAGCGGCGGAGAAAGCAAAGAAGGAATTATCCTCCGCCACCACAACCAATATCAATCTTCCGTTTATTACGGCTACGGCAGAAGGCCCCAAGCATTTTGATATGAACCTGACAAGGGCGAAATTTGACGAATTAACTCACGACTTGGTGGAGCGGACAGCTGTTCCGGTTCAGAATGCGTTAAAAGATGCAGGCATTACTGCTTCCGAATTGGGCCAGGTACTTTTGGTAGGCGGTTCCACCCGTGTTCCAGCCGTACAGGATAAGGTAAAACAGTTGACTGGCAAAGAACCCAGCAAGTCTTTGAACCCGGATGAGTGCGTAGCATTGGGCGCTTCTATCCAGGGCGGCAAGCTGGCGGGCGATGCAGGCGCAGGCGAGATTCTGCTTTTGGATGTAACGCCGTTGTCTCTGTCTATTGAGACCATGGGCGGAGTTGCCACCAGACTGATCGAGCGCAATACTACGATTCCTACAAAGAAGAGCCAGATCTTCTCCACAGCGGCCGATAATCAGACGGCGGTGGATATCAATGTGGTACAGGGCGAGCGTCAGTTTGCAAGAGACAACAAATCCTTAGGCCAGTTCCGTCTGGATGGGATTCCCCCTGCAAGACGCGGGGTTCCTCAGATTGAGGTTACCTTCGATATTGACGCCAACGGTATTGTAAACGTATCTGCAAAAGATTTGGGAACCGGAAAAGAACAGCATATCACCATTACGGCAGGCTCCAATATGTCCGATGAAGATATTGATAAGGCAGTAAAAGAAGCGGCGGAATTTGAAGCCCAGGATAAGAAGCGTAAGGAAGCTATTGATACGAGAAACGATGCGGATTCCTTCGTATTCCAGACAGAGAAAGCTTTAGAAGAAGTAGGAGACAAAGTTGATGCAGGAGATAAGGCGGCCGTAGAAGCTGACTTGAATGCATTGAAAGCCATGGTAGAAGCCCATCCCAATGCAGAGGAGATGACAGACGACCAGGTAGGTGAAATGAAGGCTGCGAAAGAAAAGCTGATGGAGAGCGCACAGAAGGTGTTTGCCAAGATGTATGAGCAGGCACAGGCAGCCCAGGGAGCACAAGGCGCCCAGGGCGCGGGCCCGGATATGGGAGCCGGAAGCTATAGCGCACCGGAAGACGATGTGGTAGATGCAGATTACAAAGAGGTGTAAGTTAGAGTTAAAAGGGTTGGCAGCAGGACTGCCAGCCCTTACAATCGGTAGAAAACAACAGGGGAATAACCGGAGTTGTCTTGTTTTCCGGGATCGTTTCTAAGAGGGAATAAGTTATGGCAGAGCAGAAAAGAGATTATTATGAGGTCTTAGGCATTGAGAGAAATGCCAGTGACGCAGAGATTAAAAAAGCATACCGCTCTTTGGCGAAAAAATATCATCCGGACATGAATCCGGGGGATGCAGAGGCGGAGAAAAAGTTCAAAGAAGCATCAGAGGCATATGCCATCCTAAGCGATGAGGAAAAACGCCGCCAGTATGACCAGTTTGGCCATGCGGCCTTTGAGGGGGGCGCCGGAGGTCCCGGAGGATTTGATTTTTCCAGCATGGATATGGGGGATATTTTCGGAGATCTGTTCGGAGATTTCTTTGGCGGCGGCAGAAGACGTTCCGCCAGTAACGGCCCTATGAAAGGAGCCAATCTGCGGGCAGCCGTCCGTGTGACGTTTGAAGAAGCGGCCTTCGGATGCGAGAAAGAGATTGAGATTACCTTAAAAGACGACTGCCAGACCTGCCACACGACAGGGGCGAAGCCCGGGACGTCTCCGGAGACTTGTAGCAAGTGCGGAGGAAAAGGAAAAGTCGTCTATACCCAGCAGTCATTCTTAGGCATGGTTCAGAATGTGCAGACCTGTCCGGACTGCCACGGAACCGGCAAAATCATCAAAGAAAAATGTCCGGACTGCCGGGGAACCGGTTATATTGCCAGCAGGAAGAAGATCAAAGTCAGCATTCCCGCAGGAATTGACGATGGACAAAGCGTCCGTATCCGGGACAAGGGAGAACCGGGAACCAACGGCGGGCCAAGAGGCGATTTGCTGGTGGAGATCCGGGTAACCAGACATCCCATTTTCCAGAGACAGGATATGAATGTCTATTCCACCGCGCCCATTTCCTTTGCCCAGGCGGCTTTGGGCGGAGAGGTAAAGATCAGTACCATAGACGGGGAAGTATTGTATGAAGTGAAGCCGGGAACCCAGACCGATACCAGAATCCGGCTGAAAGGCAAAGGAATCCCGTCTTTGCGAAACAAGTCCATCCGGGGAGATCATTATGTAACCCTGGTAATTCAGGTGCCTACTTCTCTGAATGCAGAAGCGAAGGAAGCATTGCGTAAATTTGATGAAGTCAGCGGCCAAACCTTAAAAGAACAGAAAAATACATCCCATACGAATGAAAAACATGGGAAGAAAAAAGGTTTTATGGGCAAAATTAAAGAGACATTGGAAGATATGTAGTGCCATGTAGCGTCGCAGGTAATGTTTCATGCCCATAGCCATGGAGTATACCCAAAGGGTGTGGCATACAGTGTGCCCTTTGGGTGGGCAATTAAGGTATAGAATAGAGATATCTGGAGAAAATAGTGTATGGAGCACATGATATCCGGCAATTCATTTGCAGAATATCATGTGTTCTCACACCAGAAGGTGCAAAAATCCTGAAAGGAGATATCTCATGAACCAGTTGACCGAAAAAGAGTTAAGCGGCTTAAATGAGCTTCTGAATGAAGAAGAGCTGCTGGTAAAGAAATTCCAAATGCTGGCCCAGCACAGCCAGGACACTGAGACAAAAGCGAAATTTACAGAAATTGCAGGGAAGCATCAAGAGCATTTCAGATCCCTGTATGCACAGTTGAGATAGGAGGGAATTTCATGGAACAGCAGCAGATTTTTTCAGAAAAAGAAGTATTGGCGGATGCGCTGACGTCCGAAAAGACAGCTACAGAGCACTATAATCTTTGGGCAAATGAGTGTGTGCATTCCAACGTAAGGGACGCCATCATGGATTGCTTGAGCAAAGAACATGCCATTCAGCAGGATGTATTTCACATGATGCATGGAAAAGGATTTTATCCTACCCCTGCAGCAGAGCTTCAGAAGGTGCAGGAAGCAAAACAGAAGTTCTCCCAGTGTGCACAGCAGTTTTAATTTGAACAAACAGCCGGAACAGATGGATTCTGTCCCGGCTGCTTGTTCATGGTGAAAGGCGAGGGGCGGTTGATATGGAATGATACTCCATTGGTGAGTTTGCAAAAATGGTGGGTGTTTCAAAGAAAGCGATCATGTATTATCAAGACGTAGGTCTGTTACAGCCATCTGAAATTAAGGCCAATGGTTATCGGTACTATATAAATCAAGATATGATTACGTTACAAAAAATCATAGTGATGAAGCGCTTGGGAATATCTATCAAAGAGATGAAATCCAAGATGGAACACGCGGACGCGAATGACCTGGCTGAGTCCCTGCAAAAGCAGGTTGTGTTTATAGAGGAAGAGATTTTCAGCTGTTGGATGCCAGATAAAAATGTATCACGGTATATGTGGTGGAAAGCAAGCGATGACATAAACGAAGCAAAAGGCTTTGTGGAATTTGAACTTGGAAATTTGGAAAATGACAAGTGGAATAGATGGATTATCGCTTTGAAAAGTACCAACGAAATAATCGGAACTTGTTTGATTTTTTTCAACGATGACGAGGGACATTGGGATATTTCTTACAATTTGGGAAAGAAGTTTTGGAGTAATGGATATATGACCGGCTATCTTCACAAAAAAGAGGGCTGTTTCCCAAAGATTTCCTGTTTTGGGCAGGAAAGGGCTTTGTTTGGCTATATATGTATGAAGATGGAATGAATGTTCCAAATGAATTTGAAATAATAGACTTCCAAGGCGGCCTTTATGCTATAGCAACCGACATAGACCAGAAACAGATCAGGAGTTTATGGGAGCAGAGATAGATAAGTTTCTATGAAAATGGATTTGAGCGTGACACATCGCGTTTAGAATTAGGAAACATCATTACGTCGCCACTTGTGAAAAAAATAATGGGGTATGATCAGATGGACTATTATATCCCAATAAAAGATTCCCTCTCCTTCCCAATTTCCGTCTTATCACATTGCTGCAATCATATGCTATGATATCTACTCTTATAATACCGAATGTGATCTCCATTTACAATAGCGCAAAATAAAGGCATTGCAGCCTCAGGATAAAATGTATATGAATTTTCTTCACGTAATTATCCGATTTGCGCTCGTCTTTACCTAGCCGCAAAACTGGGAATTATTTTTCCACTTGCCCAGAAAGCAAATGAAGGAACAGCCGTTACCTTCAAAGAAGGAGACAGCTACACCACTGCAGACGGAGTAACGAAGACTGCTGTTGTGAAACCCCAATCTGCCAGAGATACTTATGACGCAATCAGCGCACTGGCAAAAGATGGAACACAGACGGTTACCATTGGATCAGGCACCGATGCGAAGAAATGGACGATTGTTGCAGACAATGATGAGGAAGATGCAGAATCTTATAAGATTCATATGGATACTTTGCTTGCGAAGATTCATGACGGAGATGTGGTAGCCCTGAATGCTGCTGCAGCAAATACCGTAATCGGCGACATCGGAGCGCCTGCCGGAAATGACAGTACGGAAAAAACCATCAGTGCGGCAGAAGCATATGATAAGATGACAGAAGAACTGCAAAAAGCCAGCAGCATCGGCACAGACGAAGGCAAGGAAGCAACAGTTACCAGCGATGGAAAGGGCAATTTCACAATTATAAAAGGATCTGCCATGGTAAAAGAAAGCCTTTCCTTCAATCTGCACGTTGGCGCAGACGCCGATATGACCAACAAGATTGGCGTTACCATTGAGTCTATGAGCGCCTCCAGCCTTGGCGTTCAAGGTTTGGATGTGATTGGTAAGGATGCAGACGGCAGAAACATCAATGACGGCGGCGTTGCAGCTACTTATGCCATTGACGCCATTGCAGATGCAATCTCCAAAGTATCCGCACAGCGTTCCGCTTTGGGCGCCGTACAAAACCGTTTGGACCACACCATTGCCAACTTAGATAACGTGGTAGAAAACACCACTGCAGCAGAATCACGTATCCGGGATACCGATATGGCGACTGAAATGGTGGAATACAGCAAGAACAATATTCTGGCACAGGCCGGACAGTCTATGCTGGCACAGGCAAATCAGTCCAATCAGGGCGTACTTTCCCTGCTTCAGTAAACAGCAAATACAACTCTATACGATTCAAATGGGCTGCCGCACTAAGCGGCAGCTTTTTTGTCGTTTTCTGGAAGGGATCTGTATGATTTTCTTTGGCCGGATACCGTGCAGCGTGAACAGTAACAGACAGAATACAAATTTGGATGAAGTATGAAGTAAAGATTGCTCTTTTGATAATATTCTGATAAAATCAGGATAAAGTCAAAAATCTAACTGTTGCGGCAGTCGCCAAATGTGTATGCAAGCATGTCCGCTTGTCTCGTTGCTTGCGGAAATAAATGATGAGAAAGCGTTTAAACATGATACAGATTTGGCCTGTTTCTGACCTTAGAAATAAATTCCCAGAGATTGAGAGCATCGTAAACAGTGGGGAACCGGTCTACTTGACAAAGAATGGTTATGGCGCGATGGTAGTTTTAAGCCTAGAGGAGTACGCAAGCCTGACGGACAATATTGAAATGAAACTGGATGAAGCTGACCGGCAGGCAGCTATATCGGAAGAGAGGCTTTCCCATGAAACAGTCTTCCGTAATGTAAGGGGTGCGGTGCATGGAAAATAAACCCTATCAGCTCCGGTATTTGCCGATATTTGAGCAGGATTTAATCAGTACGGCGAAATTATATTACGAATGTTTTGAAAAATGAGGACGCGGCGCTTCGGCGCCTGATATACGTGCAAGGGATACCGACAGGCACTTATAACAAATACAGGATCCGGAGCAGTTGGTCTTTGATGATTAGCTGCTTTTTTCATGTGTATATTACAGATGAACCGGCACAGCTGACAATAAACAGCAGTAAAAGGCTGGGTAAATTCCTTCGTTGATTAATGCGGCAGCTTTGGTTATAATGAATAAATGGAAGAGTGGGAATGTGCTTCCCATAGATGATATTACTCCGGCGGCTAAATATCGACGTTTTTACTTGCCTAAATTTCCATCTGCTGCGTTGTCATCTGTTGACGTAGACCCGCTACGCCGCCTTCTTCCGCCTTGCAGATAGAAATTTATTCTGCGTAAAATTCGTCGATATTTAACCGCCGGAGTAATAGAAAAATAATAGAACGAGTTTGGGGGTTAAGAGCGTGAAAGATACCGCGATAGAAATGGCAAAGAGGCTGTTAGTGGATAGCATATGGAAAAGTGCGAATTTGGAGGGACTGGGAACTACATTCCAAAAGACAGAAGCAATTCTTGCAAATGCTCCTACGACTACGAAAACAGAAGAAGTGCTGTTTGTAATTAATATGAAACGGGCATGGCAATTTCTTTTGGATAATCTTGCGTATGACAATTGTGTGATGTTATTGCGGGAATTTGATAAAATTGTGGGAGAATTGCTATTTCACCATGCTGGCGAAATTAGAACAATACCGGTGCAGATCGGCGGTACATCCTGGGAGCCGGAAATGCCCCATACCGGAATTATTATGGAGGCAATCAGAGAAATAGAGCAAATGCAGGATGTTGAATTAAAGGCGTTAAAGTATTTTTGCTATATCG
This sequence comes from Lachnospiraceae bacterium, assembly GCA_022790855.1. Taxonomy (GTDB): domain Bacteria; phylum Bacillota; class Clostridia; order Lachnospirales; family Lachnospiraceae; genus 14-2. The sequence continues at coordinate 56,833 of JAAVYA010000043.1, forward strand.
CACGGACGCAAATGTTTATTGACGGAAATAAAAGAGTGGCGCAGCTAATGGCAAATAAAGTATTGATTCAAAATGATATTGGAATCTTCCAGATACCGATCGAAAAATTAGAAGAGTTCAAAGGAATGCTGATAGAATTTTATGAGACCGGAAATGATGTTAAAATGATTGGTTTTATGAAAAAGTACTGTATCAAACATGTGAGAGGCTAGAGCGCGGATTCCGCAATAAAAATCCATTGCGGCCACAATACTTTTGTGCTATGATGTAGACTTGGTACTACAGCAAAAGCTCCCAAAACAAAGAAACCTTTAGACAAGGAAATGGAGAAGATACATGAAGTGGGAAAAATACACCATAAAGACGACGACAGAGGCGGAGGACTATATTAGCAGCGCCCTTGCAGACCTGGGGGTGGAAGGCGTACAGATTGAGGACAATATACCTCTCTCCCCTGAGGATCAAAAGAAACTATATATTGATATCCTGCCCGCTCTGCCCCCGGACGAAGGGATTGCTTTTGTCAGCTTTTTTCTGGAAGAAGGGGCGTCCACAACCGAGGAGCTGCTGGCTAACGTCCGGGAAGAATTGGAAAGGCTTCGGGCCTTTGTAGATGTGGGAGAAGGGACCATTTCCCGGGGAGAGACGGAGGATAAGGATTGGATTGATAACTGGAAGCAGTATTTTAAAGCTTTTTCCATAGATGATATTTATATTAAGCCCACCTGGGAAGACCAGCCGTTTGAGGGAGATTACCGCTGCGTCATAGAGATCGATCCGGGGACGACCTTTGGCACAGGCAAGCACGAGACGACCCAGCTTTGCATCCGACAGCTGCGCAAATTTATGAAGCCAGGGGCTGCGGTACTGGATGTGGGCTGCGGCAGCGGGATTTTATCCATTGTCAGCCTAAAGCTGGGAGCCGGCGTGGTGAACGGAACCGATGTGGATCCTATCTGTATGGAAGCCGTGAAAGAGAATATGGAAGTGAACCATCTTGCGGAGAAGATGGGGCGTTTTTATCAGGGCGATTTGACAACGGACCAAAAGCTTCAGGAACAAGTGGGGGCGGAATGTTACGATATTGTAGTGGCCAATATATTGGCGGATATTATCATTCCCCTGGCTCCGGCCCTGTTTGGCCGGTTAAAAAAGAGCGGCGTCTGTATCACTTCCGGCATCATTGATTTTAAGGAACATGAGGTAACAGAAGCCTTGAAAGCAGCAGGATTTACCATTGTTGAGACGACCCGCCAGGGAGAATGGGTTAGCATTACGGCACAAAGGCCGTGAGTTTGACGGACATATTGTGCCCAGGAGGAGACGATGTATCAGTTTTTTGTAGAAGGCAGCCAGGTGGCCGACGGACAGATTGAGATTACCGGCAATGATGTGAACCATATCAAAAACGTACTGCGCATGAAACCAGGCGCACAGGTGCGGGTCAGTGCAACCCAGGGGACAGATTATTTTTGCCAGATAGAGCAGGTAGAGCAGGAACGGGTGCTTGCAAGGATCTTGTATCAGGAACGGGAGACCAGAGAGCTTCCGGTGCATCTTGTTTTATTCCAGGGGCTCCCCAAGGGAGATAAGATGGAATTTATCATCCAGAAAGCCGTGGAATTAGGGATATCTGAGATTGTCCCGGTGGCTATGAGAAACTGCGTGGTAAAGCTGGACGAAAAAAAGGCTGCCGCAAAGAAAAGGCGGTGGCAGGCCATTGCAGAAAGCGCAGCCAAACAGTCAAAACGCAGCCGCATTCCTGTGATCTGTGACGTTATGGATTTTGAAGAGGCGCTCACATACGGCGAGACCTTGGATCTTAGGCTGGTTCCCTATGAGAATCAGCGTGGGATGGAGCACACCAGAGAGATTCTGGGCGGTTTGAGACGGGAAGGAAGCATAGGGATCTTCATTGGCCCGGAGGGAGGCTTTGATCCCAAAGAGATTCAGGCGGTTCAAGGAAAGGGCGAGCTGCTTTCTTTAGGGAACCGGATTTTAAGGACGGAGACAGCAGGGCTGGTAATATTGTCCATGCTGCTGTACCATCTGGAGGAATAAGAGTATGGAGATTTATTTTGACAATTCTGCCACCACGAAATGCTCCCAGGGCGTGATGGAGCTGATGCAGAAAGCGTTCCTGGAAGATTATGGGAATCCTTCTTCCCTCCATCAAAAAGGCATGGAGGCGGAGAATTACATCCGCCAGGCCCGGGCACGGATCGCAAAGACGCTGAAAGTCCAGGAGAAAGAACTGATTTTTACCTCCGGGGGAACAGAAGCGGACAATCTGGCGGTGATAGGGGCCGCAATGGCCAATCGGCGGTTTGGAAAGCATTTGATCACCACTAAGATTGAACATCCGGCTGTGGCGGCGCCCATGCATTTTTTGGAGGAGCAGGGATTTGAAGTTACTTGGCTGGACGTGGACAGGCAGGGGCGTATTTGCTTAAAACAGTTGGAAGAAGCCCTCCGGCCGGATACCATTCTCGTATCCATCATGTATGTCAACAATGAAATCGGCACGTTGGAGCCGGTGGAAGAGGCGGCCCGGATTGTGAAAGAAAAAAATCCCCGCGCCCTGTTTCATACGGACGCGATCCAGGCATACGGAAAATATCAAATCTATCCAGGGAGGATGGGGATTGACCTGCTGTCGGCCAGCGGCCATAAGATCCATGGGCCCAAGGGCGTGGGATTTTTATATAAAAGGGAAAAAGTGAAGCTTTCCCCGATCTTGTTTGGGGGAGGACATCAGTGGGGAATGCGTTCCGGTACGGAAAATGTGCCGGGAATTGCAGGGCTTGGCCAGGCGGCCATGGAAGCTTATGAAGACCTATTGGGAAAGCAGGAACATCTTTTAAAGCTTCGGGAACATTTTTTGCAGGGATTAGAAGGAGTGGAATGGGCTCACGTGAATGGGAGCCTGAGCCAGGAAGAAGGGGCGTATCATATTGTAAGCGTCAGCTTTGACAAGGTGCGCAGTGAAGTATTGCTCCATGCCCTGGAGGAGAGGGGCATCTATGTATCCGCCGGAAGCGCCTGTTCCTCCAATAAGCCTGCCGTCAGCGAGACATTAAAAAACATTGGGCTCGACCAGGCGCACCTGGGCTCCACGTTGCGGTTTAGCTTTAGTATATATAATACGCAGGAAGAAGTAGACCGCTGTATCAAGGCATTAAAAGAGCTGGTTCCTGTGCTTGCCAGATACACCAGGCATTAGAGCGTGTCTGAACATTCATTTCCGCCATGCTCTAGCCGCCGGCTGCAGTCCAATAAGAAGAAGGAGAATCGTATGTTTCAAGCGTTTTTAATCAAATACGGAGAAATCGGCATCAAAGGAAAAAACCGCCATCTTTTTGAAGATGCCCTGATGCAGCAGATCAAATATGCCTTAAAGCCGGTGGAAGGGGAATTTAAGGTATCCAAGGAGCAAGGCAGGGTCTATGTGGAAGCGTTGTCAGAGTTTGATTATGAAGAGGCTGTGGCAAGCTTGGAGCGTGTATTTGGGATTGTGGGCATCTGTCCTGCAGTGCTGCTGGAAGATCAGGGATTTGACAAATTATGCCAGGATGTGGTATCGTATCTTGACGCCTGTTATCCCGATAAACATAAAACCTTCAAGGTTCATGCAAGAAGAGCCAGAAAAGATTATCCCATGGAGTCTATGGAAATCAATGCCAAGCTGGGGGAGAAGATCCTTCAGGCCTTTCCAGAGATGAAAGTGGACGTACATGAACCGGAGATTTTATTGAATATTGAAATCCGTCAGAAGATCAATCTTTATTCCCAGGTGATCCCTGGTCCCGGCGGCATGCCTGTGGGAACCAGCGGCAAAGGGATGCTCTTGCTGTCCGGGGGGATCGACAGCCCGGTGGCAGGGTATATGATTGCCAAACGGGGAGTCAAAATCGATGCGGTATACTTTCACGCGCCGCCTTATACCAGTGAACGGGCGAAGCAGAAGGTCGTGGATCTGGCAAAGCTGGTGGCCCGCTACAGCGGCCCGATTTATTTGAAGGTCGTGAATTTTACAGATATTCAGTTATACATTTATGAAAAATGCCCTCATGAAGAGCTGACCATCATTATGCGCAGATATATGATGAAGATTGCGGAGCATTTTGCCAGAGAGACCGGGAGTATGGGATTGATCACCGGAGAGAGTATCGGCCAGGTGGCCAGCCAGACCATGCAGTCGCTGGCTGCGACCAATGAGGTATGCACGATGCCGGTGTACCGTCCGCTGATCGGCTTTGATAAGCAGGAGATCATTGATGTTGCGGAACGGATTGGCACATATGAGACGTCTATTTTGCCCTATGAGGATTGCTGCACCATATTTGTGGCAAAACATCCTGTGACAAAGCCGAATCTGAAAATGATCCGGCGCTCGGAGCAGAAACTGGCGGAAAAAATAGACGAAATGGTACAGGCCGCCATTGAAACGGCAGAAACGATCATTGTGCGTGAATAGTACAGCAGGCAAAGAATGTAGAACAATCTTTCCTAATAAGATAAAAAATCCCCCGGAAACTTCCGGAGGATAGAAACCTTATGATTGTTAAATCAGATATGGCTTTAAAACTTCCAGGATCTCATCCATATTTGCTTCGGAATGGATGGCCAGGTCAATGGGTTTGGAAAGATCCAGGCTGAAAATGCCCATGATGGATTTTGCATCAATGACATATCTGCCGGAGATCAGATCAAAATCATAATCGAATTGAGTGATGGCGTTTACAAAGGACTTCACCCGGTCGATAGAGTTTAAAGAAATTTGTACTGTTTTCATCATAAAGAAAACCTCCTTGGGATTATTATTGTTCCAATATATGTAGAACTCATAGTTTCTTTAATAGTAACGGTTTTGGTAATAAAAGTCAAGAGCGAGCTTTCACAACTTTTGGGGGGGAGGATGGATAGAATATGAAGAAAGCGGCACTGCACAATTTGGGATGCAAAGTAAACGCCTATGAGACGGAAGCCATGCAGCAGATGTTGGAAGAAAAGGGGTATGAAATCGTTCCTTTTTCAGAGAAAGCGGACGTATATGTGATCAATACTTGTTCTGTTACCAATGTGGCGGACAAGAAATCGCGGCAAATGATCCACAGGGCCAGACGGCAGAACCCCAATGGAATTGTGGTGGCTGCAGGCTGTTATGTGCAGACTAAAAAAGAACAGGTTTTAGCGGACTGTGATATTGATATTTTACTTGGAAATAATAAAAAACATGATTTGATTTATTTATTGGAAGAATTTGAAAAACAGCGTGGGGAAAAAAAGGCAGAGATCATGGATATAGGCGGCCCTACCCAGTACGAGCCCCTTTCCATTCGCCGAGGCCAGGAGCATACCAGGGCGTTTTTGAAGGTTCAGGACGGCTGTAATCAGTTTTGCAGTTATTGTATCATTCCCTATGCCAGAGGCCGCATCAGAAGCCGGGGGATGGAGGATGTACTTAAGGAAGCCAGGCGCCTTGCGGCAAACGGCCATAAAGAACTGGTGCTTACCGGAATTCATCTAAGTTCTTACGGTGTGGACACCGGAACGGATTTGTTTCATTTGATCCGGGCGGTGCATGAAGTGGAAGGTATCCGGCGGATCCGTCTTGGTTCCCTGGAACCAAAGATAGTAACGAGAGCCTTTGCCCAAAAGCTGTCCGCAATGCCAAAAGTCTGTCCCCATTTCCATCTCTCCCTGCAAAGCGGCTGCGATACGGTGCTGAAACGCATGAATCGGAAGTATACTGCCGGGGAATATAGGGAAAGCTGTGAGTATCTGCGGGAATTCTTTGCACATCCGGCTATTACCACGGATGTGATCGTGGGATTCCCAGGAGAAACGGAGGAAGAATTTAAAACTACCCGGAATTTTTTGCGGGAAATCGGTTTTTTTGAGGTACATGTATTTCCTTATTCCAAACGCCAGGGCACCAAAGCGGCCGAAATGCAGGGACAGATTCCGGAGGAAGTGAAGACGGCCCGCAGCAAAATTTTGCTGGAAGACAAAAAAGGACTGGGAGAAAATTTTGCCTCCTGGTATCAGGGACGTTCTGTGGAAGTATTGTTGGAGGAAGAGACTTTATTGGAAGGGAAACGCTGTTACATGGGCCATACTCCGGAATACGTAAAAGCCATTTGCTTCGGCGGGGAGAATTTACAGAATAAGATGGTGAAAGGATACGTGAAAGGGCAGCTTTGCGGTCACATCTTAGTTACTATTCACGGCCTGGAAGGCCGCTCATAGTAACGATTCGGGGCGGCATTCCGAATTTTGCTACGCAAAAGCCGCCCCTCACACCTGAATCATGTTCTCACGGAATGCGCAGCCAGTGCGCATTCCTGACCCGTGAAAAGTAATACATCTTACATCTTGAGATAGATTCCATAGAAAATATAGATTGAATTTTCATATCATTTATATTAGAATAGAAGACAGGAATAGAAAAGAACGAAAGAACGAAAAGTTGGGGCGTGAATTATGCAGGATAAAAATAACACACAATATTTTAAAGTGGAGATTGAAAAACAGATCAGAGTGGACGAGGTACTGGAGATTGTATATGCCGCTTTGCGGGAGAAGGGATACAATCCGGTGAACCAGATTGTGGGTTATATTATGTCAGGAGATCCCACGTATATTACCAGCCATAAGAATGCCAGAAGCATGATTATGAAGGTGGAGCGGGATGAATTGGTGGAAGAGATTCTGCGCCAGTATATCAAGAGCAACCATTGGGAATAGGAGAGGCCATGCGGATTTTGGGATTGGATTTTGGGTCGAAGACCGTAGGGGCCGCCGTAAGTGACGAGTTGGGGATGACTGCCCAGGGATTGGAGATCATACGCCGGAAGTCGCCGGGGAAGCTGCGGCAGACATTGGCCCGGATCCAGGAGCTTACGGAAGAATATCAAGTGGAAGAAATCGTATTGGGGTATCCGAAGCATATGAATAATACGGAAGGGGAACGCTGCGAGAGAACACAGGAATTTAAAGAGATGCTGGAGAGAAGATGCAGTGTTCCCGTAACCCTTTGGGATGAACGCCTTACTACGGTGGAAGCGGACCGGACCATGATGGAGGCCGGAATACGGAGAGAGGATCGAAAGGAATACGTGGACAAGCTTGCGGCGGTATTTATCCTGCAAAGCTATCTGGATTTCCTTTCTATGAAGCGTGTTTGAACTGCCGGCATCGGCTGGGAGTGCAGGAAAGGAAAAAGATGGAGAAGATAGAATTCCGAGTGCCGGACAGCGATGAGACGGCGTTATTTTATGTGATTGAGCAGACCCGAATCAACGGGGTGGATTATCTGCTGGTGACAGAAGAAGAGGACGGGGACTGCGATGCATTCCTCTTAAAAGAGATTCCCGGCGGAGAAGAGGGCGAGTCTTCCTATGAGATGGTGGAATCGGAAGAGGAATTGGAATATATGTCAAAGGTATTTGCATCCATCTTGGATGATGTGGATATTACGGTGTAAAAATGCTGCAGGATAAATTCAGGCAGATGCTGCGTGAAAAGGGACTGAAGGTGACAAAACAGCGGCTTTTGATACTCGAGGCGTTAGACGGCTGCAGTGACAGGCACCTGACAGCAGAAGAAATATATGAAATTGTAAAAAACGGCTATCCAAGAATCGGATTAGCCACTGTATACAGAACCATACAATTGCTATTGAATCTTGGCTTGATTGAGAGCGTTCATCTGGAAGACGGGTACGTGCGCTATGAGATCGGAAAAAGCGGTGAGAAATCTCACCGCCATCATCATTTGATTTGCCTGGGATGTAAAAAAGTGATTTCTTTTCAGAATGATCTGTTGGATGATTTGGAGAACCAGATTTATGAATCGACGTCTTTTCAGGTGGTGAACCATGAAGTCAAGCTCTATGGCTATTGCAGGGAATGTCTGGCAGACAGGAATATGGATGAAAGTGAATTACATAACCAAAACGGAGGTGCGACTTGAAGAAAGGACAAAATTCAAAATTGAAGATCATTCCCCTGGGCGGATTGGAACAGATCGGAATGAACATTACTGCCTTTGAGTACGAAGACAGTATTATTGTTGTGGACTGCGGATTATCATTTCCGGAGGATGATATGCTGGGGATCGACCTGGTGATTCCGGATATTACGTATTTAAAAAATAACGTGGACCGGGTGAAGGGATTTTTTATCACCCACGGGCATGAAGACCATATTGGAGCTATACCCTATGTATTAAAGGAAATCAATGTTCCGGTGTATGCTACGAAGCTGACCAACGGGATTATTGAACATAAGCTGCGGGAACACAATATGGTGACAAAGGTAAAACGCAAAGTAGTCAAATATGGGCAGCACATCAATCTTGGGTGTTTTAGGGTGGAGTTTATCCGGACCAACCACAGTATCGCGGACGCGGCGGCCCTGGCCATTTATTCTCCAGCCGGAACCGTGGTGCATACCGGGGATTTCAAGGTGGACTATACGCCGGTATTTGGCGATCCCATCGATCTGCAGCGGTTTGGGGAGATTGGAAAAAAAGGCGTATTGGCTTTGATGTGCGACAGTACCAATGCGGAACGGCCCGGATATACCAGTTCAGAGAAGACGGTGGGGAAAACCTTTGACCATATTTTTGCAGACCATGTGAATTCCAGGATTATTGTGGCAACCTTTGCTTCCAATGTGGACCGGGTGCAGCAGGTCATCAATTCTGCTTACAAATATGGACGCAAAGTAGTGGTAGAAGGCCGCAGTATGGTAAATATCATTACGATCGCTTCGGAACTGGGCTATTTGAATATTCCGGATAAGACGTTGATCGATATCGAAGAATTAAAGAACTATCCGGATGAACAGACGGTACTAATCACCACCGGAAGCCAGGGAGAATCCATGGCGGCTCTTTCCCGTATGGCGTCGAACCTTCATAAGAAGATTACGATTCAGCCGGGGGATACGGTTATTTTCAGCTCCAGCCCAATTCCTGGAAATGAAAAAGCAGTTTCCAGGGTGATCAACGAATTGTCCAGAAAGGGTGCGGATGTTATTTTTCAGGATACTCATGTGTCTGGGCACGCGTGCCAGGAGGACATTAAGCTGATCTATTCTCTGGTGAAGCCTCAATATGCCATCCCGGTGCATGGAGAGTACAAGCATTTGAAGGCGCAGGCCAGAATTGCCAGGGAGCTGGGCATTGCCAAGGAGAATATTTTTGTTTTATCCTCCGGAGATGTGTTGGAATTAGATGAAAACGGAGCGGCAGTGACAGGAGAAGTTCCGGTTGGGGATATTATGGTAGACGGCCTTGGGGTTGGAGATGTGGGCAATATTGTGCTGCGGGATCGTCAGCATCTGGCGGAGGACGGCATTATCATCGTGGTGCTGACGCTGGAAGGAAGCAGCGGCCAGGTAGTGGCAGGCCCGGACATTGTAACCAGAGGATTTGTATATGTGAGAGGTTCCGAAAGCCTGATGGATGAGGCAAGGATGGTGCTGGAGGATACCGTATCCTATTGCGAACAGAAAAATATTACGGACTGGGGAAAGATTAAGAATGAGATAAAAGATTCCCTGGGAGAATTTGTTTGGAAAAAGACGAAACGCAGACCGATGATCATGCCCATTATTATGGAAGTGTAGCTTATGAATCAGATAGATGCATGTATTGAAAAGCTGATTGACGCAATTTTGACCAGTGAAGCGTATCAGCAGTATTTAAGTATCCGGGAAAAAGTAAAGCAGTCCCCCGGGATGGAGCAGGCGATCCATGAGTTCCGCCGCCGGAATTTCCAGATGCGAAAAGACGGGGAGAACTTGGATCTTTATGAAGAAATTGACCGTTTGGGAGAAGAATTTGCGAAACTTCGGTCAGAGCCGCTGGTGAATGAATATCTGGCGGCGGAATTGGCAGTATGCCGTCTGTTCCAGAAGATCAACCGGAGTCTGCTGGAGCAGGTGGAATTTGATTTGGGCTTTGACGAATGAGAGAAGAGGGATACGATGAGCGCCAGCAAAGTAGTGCTTCGCATACTTCATGTTTGTATCAGCATATTGGTATTTCTTTTGGTGTTGTTTGGCCTTGTAAAGCTTGGAGGCCAGGCTTATGATCTGGGATACCGGGTATTTACGGAGCGTCCTATGGAAAATGAACCGGGAACAGATGTGACGGTACGGGTTTCCGAAGGAATGAACGCATTGTCTTTGGGAACCGTATTGGAGGAAAAGGGACTGGTAAGGGACAATAAGCTGTTTGCCATTCAGATGATGCTTTCTGCTTATGCAAAAAAGGTAAAACCGGGTCTGTATACCTTAAATACCCATCAGACCTCCCGGGAGATGCTAAAGGTGATGGCGGCGGAGGAACCGAAGGAAGAGGAAGAAGAGACAAAAAAAGAAAAAGAGAAATCCTCTGAGGATTCTTCTGGGAAGAAGAAAAAATGAACGGGATGAATGTTATTTTTCATGGGTAATGTCAGTTAGGAGAGCGTTTTTGAAAGGGACGCCAGGGAAAAGGGGAGCGAAACAGTCGCAAATGTTCTGCTGCTTTTTCCGGTTTCGAGATTAAGAATTACTAAAATCCCTGATTTTTGCTAAAGACAAAACAAACATCCACAAACTCGCTTCGCTCAGACAGTGCGGATGTTCGTTTTAACGCAAAATACAGGGATTTAAGGACTGAACATTTGCGACTGTTTCGCTCCCCTTTTCCCTGGCTGTGCATCTCGTTTCCTTAACAAATTGACATTGCTTCACGGGTTAGGAATGCGCATTCCGTGAGAACATGATTTAGGTATGATGGGCAGTTTTGGCGGAGAAAAACTTAAAATATCGCCTCGAAAATAGTAACGGACAAAACAGGTGGCATCATGATAATAGAAGAACGTATGGGATCTTTTCTCCGGTCTTTGGAGGAAGGGAATACGGGAATTTTAGCGGAAATTGAACAGGAAGCCAAAAGGGAGCGGGTTCCGATCATCCGCCCGGAGACACAGGGCCTGCTGCGGCTGCTTTTGGATATGAAGCGTCCTGCTTCTATTTTGGAGATTGGAACGGCGGTGGGATTTTCTGCGCTTTTTATGTTGGAGCACAGTAAAGAGCCTTGCCGGATTGTTACCATAGAGAATTATAAAAAGAGAATTCCCATTGCCAGAGAGAATTTTAGGAGAGCAGGGAAAAAAGACCAGATACATCTCATGGAGGGAGACGCGATGGAGCTTCTCCCAACCTTGACAAAGCCCTTTGATTTTATTTTTCTGGATGCGGCCAAGGGGCAGTATATTCATTTCCTGCCGGAGCTATTGCGGCTATTAGAGGCGGGAGGTACGCTGGTATCGGACAACGTACTGCAGGAGGGAGATATTTTGGAGTCCCGGTTTGCAGTTACCAGAAGAAACCGCACCATACATAAGCGAATGCGGGAATATTTGTATGAATTGACCCATAATCCCCAGCTGGTAACATCGGTGCTGCCGGTGGGAGATGGCGTAACTGTCAGCAGCAGAAAGAAGGAGATCACATGAAAAAGCCAGAGTTGCTGGTGCCGGCAAGCAGTTTGGAAGTATTGAAAACAGCGGTAATATTTGGCGCAGATGCCGTCTACATCGGGGGAGAAGCCTTTGGCCTGCGGGCAAAAGCTAAAAATTTTTCTCTCCCGGAGATGGAAGAGGGGATCCGGTTTGCCCATCAGCATCAGGTGAAGGTGTATGTAACTGCAAATATCCTGGCCCATAATTATGATTTGGATGGAGTAGCCGCATATTTTCAGGAAATCAAAGGCTTTGGCGTAGATGCATTGATCATTTCGGATCCGGGAATCTTTGATATTGCAAAGGAAGTCTGCCCTGATATTGACATCCATATCAGTACCCAGGCCAATAATACCAATTACGGAACCTTTCGGTTCTGGCACAGAATGGGGGCAAAGCGGGCGGTATGTGCCCGGGAGCTTTCCCTTCCGGAGATTTCCCAGATTCGCCGGGAGATTCCGAAGGATATGGAGATAGAAGTTTTTGTCCATGGGGCTATGTGCATTTCTTATTCCGGCAGATGTCTTTTGAGCAGTTTTTTAGCCGGAAGAGACGCTAACCATGGGGCGTGTACCCATCCTTGCCGCTGGAATTATGCGGTGATGGAGGAGAAGCGGCCAGGGGAATATTTTCCGGTGTATGAAAATGACCGAGGAACTTATATTTTTAATTCCAAGGATCTGTGTATGATTGAATATATTCCTCAGCTGTTGGAAGCGGGGATTGACAGCTTTAAAATAGAAGGAAGAATGAAAACCGCACTATATGTGGCTACGGTTGCCAGGACGTATCGAAAAGCCATTGACGATTGCCTGGAATCCAGGGAGAAATACCAGGGGAATCTGGACTGGTATCGGGAACAGATCGCAAGCTGCACCCACCGCCGATTCACAACAGGTTTCTTTTTTGGAAAACCAGACCAGGAGGCTCAGATTTATGGGGACAGCACCTATGTGAAGGAGTATACGTATCTGGGGACCGTAGAGGCTTCCGATACCGGGGGCTTGCATCGGATCGAACAGCGTAACAAATTTTCTTTGGGGGAAGAGATTGAGATTATGAAGCCGGATGGCAGAAATATCAAAGCCAGGGTGAATCGTATTCTGGATGAGAAGGGGAATCTGATGGATTCTGCACCTCATCCCAAGCAGAAATTATGGATCGATCTGGGCCAGGGCCTGGATCAATATGATATATTACGCAGACAGGAATAGGAGGAACAGACAAATGGGCAATGAGAGATATGTGGCGTATGTAGGGACCTATACCCATGGAAACAGCGTGGGGATCCACATTTACGACCTGGATGTGGAGCAGGGCAAAATGGTGGAACGGAAAGTAATTCCCATCAATAATCCTTCGGATCTGACCGTATCAAAAGACGGAAGATTTTTGTATTCCATTGCAGACGAAGGGGTAAAAGCCTTCCGTATCCTTCCGGACGGAGATTTGGAAGCCATGAATAAAAAATGGATTGGCGGAATGCGCGGCTGTTATGTGGCGGTTGATGATAAGAACCGGTATCTTTTTGTGGCCGGTTACCATGACGGCAGAGTTACCATGATGCATCTGGAAGAAGACGGGAGCATCGGAGAGATCGCAGACGGTATTTTCCATAAGGGTATGGGCAGGAATATTGCAGAACGCAGTTCCCGTCCTCATGTGAATTGTGTGGAATTGACTCCCCTGAAACAAAATTATATCTGTGCTGTGGACGGCGGCCTGGATCATGTAAAAATCTATCAGTTGGATTATGAACATGGAAAGCTTAAAATAGCGGATATCTTGCGCTGTCCTTTATCCTCCGCACCTCGGATGATACGGTTTACCAAGGACGGCAATTATGCGTATGTCCTGTGTGAATTGAAAAATACCGTGGAGGTACATCGCTATATGTGTACGCCGGACGGGCCAAAGTTCGAATTTATCCAGAGCATTCGGACGGTGGATGAAGAAGAAGCGGCCAATGGGGGAGCTTCCGGAATGGAGCTGACGGAAGACGGAAGATATCTGTTCTGTTCCAATGCGGGGACGAATACGGTTATTATTTATGAGATTAACCAGGAGACCGGAATACTTACGGAAGTATGCAGTTCCGCCATCAGCGGGGATTATCCTAAGACATTGGGGATTTTTCCAGACGGCAGGCATTTTGTGAGCCTGAACCATGATACGAATGAGATTATTTTGTTTGCGGTGGATTATGAGAAGAAATATTTTCTCATGAAGGGACGTCCTATCCGGATTGAGACGCCGAATTGTATTCATATTCATAAGCTACAGGATGTTGTTAGATAGATTACTATGATGGGAATGTCCCCCGCTGCAATTGGCGGGGGATTTGGCTTTAGGAGTGAGAATGCTTGCTCCCTGCTCCATAAATTTTTTTCAAATATTCCGTTCTTGCTCCTGCATTAGACAGTATCAGGTCTGCTATGGTCAGGGCGGCCATGGCTTCCACAACTACCACGGCCCGGGGAACGATAATCGGATCGTGGCGCCCACGGATGCTGATCTCAATATCTTCTCCGTTTTTATTCACAGTCTGCTGGAGGGAGGAAATAGACGGTGTAGGTTTGACGGCAGCCCTAAATACAATAGGGCTGCCGTCGCTGATACCGCCGAGAATCCCTCCGGAGTGGTTGGTCCTTTTTTTTACCTGGCCGTTCTCATCATGATAAAAGCTGTCGTTGTTTTCGCTGCCCCGGCTCTTGGCGGCTGCGAAGCCGTCCCCGATTTCAAAGCCCTTGACTGCCCCGATGGAAAATATGGACTTGGCCAGTGCGGCGTCCAGTTTTTCAAATACAGGGTCCCCGACGCCTGCCCAAACTCCGGTAAGGACACATTCGATGATGCCTCCAGCAGAGTCTTTGTTCTTCATGCATTCTTCCAGATATTCCTGTGCCCGGCTGGCTGCGTCTGAATCCGGCATGTACAGAGGATTTCCATAAATAGATTTTCGAAGAGCCAAGACTGCTTCCGGGGAGGAGTCCTGAAAAAGCGCTGCTCCGGGATCGGAGGCAATTTCAACAGGGCCGATGGAGCGGCTGTAGGCCAAAACGGAAACGCCGAATTCCTCCAACAGCTTGGCGGCCACAGCTCCCGCCGCCACCCGGCCGATAGTTTCGCGCCCAGAAGAGCGGCCGCCCCCACGATAATCCCGGAACCCATACTTGGCGTCAAGGGTATAATCGGCATGGCCGGGCCGATAATATCCGGCAATTTCACTATAATCTCTGGAACGCTGATCCTGATTAAAAACTACCAGGCTGATGGGAGTACCAGTGGTCTTTCCCTCAAACGTCCCGGATAGAATCTGCACCGCGTCGTCCTCCTTGCGGGGGGTAGCATAACGGGACTGCCCAGGTTTCCGTCTATTTAAATATGCTTGAATATCTTCCTGGGAAAGCGAGAGTCCCGCGGGGCAGCCGTCAATCACAACCCCAATCCCAGCGCCGTGAGATTCCCCCCATGTAGTAATCTGAAAATGTGTTCCAAAGGTAGAGCCTGCCATAATCTATTCCTCCTGATGTGTGCTTATTATATTCGAATTGTTGAAAAAAACGAATCTCTGCCCTCCGTGTACAAAGGAACATACGCCCCTTGTACACTGAGGATATCGTACCACCTAGCGTGTACCATAAGATCTGCGCCCACTTATGCGCGATAGGTAGTCCCAAATAATTTCATTATATTCATGCTTTCTCTATTTGTCAAATTCCTATTCTTGTTGTAAAATAGATATACCCAAAGGGCACACAATCTATTTGGGGGTATCCTGATCTGTCGTCTCACACCCAAATCCCCCTAAAAACTATTTAACAGAAAGGATCAACATCATGTACAACCTACTAAAACAAGAAGGCCGTGCCAAACGCGGCGAATTTCATACAGTACACGGCATAATTCAAACTCCCGTATTTATGAATGTAGGGACGGTAGCGGCAATCAAAGGCGCCGTGTCCACCCAGGATCTTTTGGAACTGAAAACCCAAGTGCAGCTTTCCAATACGTACCATCTCCATGTGCGCCCGGGAGACGAATTGATTCATAAGCTGGGAGGGCTTCACAAATTTATGGTTTGGGACAAGCCCATTCTTACGGATTCCGGTGGATTCCAGGTGTTTTCCCTGGCAAAGCTTCGAAAGATCAAGGAAGAAGGCGTCTATTTTAATTCCCATATTGACGGCAGGAAGATTTTTATGGGCCCGGAGGAGAGTATCCGTATTCAGTCCAACCTGGGTTCTACGATTGCCATGGCATTTGATGAATGTCCTTCCAGCGTAGCGGAACGTTCCTATGTGGAAGCTTCTGTTGCCAGGACGACCCGGTGGCTGATCCGATGCAAACAAGAGCTGGAACGGTTAAATAGCCTGGAGGGTACGATTAATCAGAATCAGATGCTCTTTGGCATTAATCAAGGAGCTGTGTATGAAGATATCCGCGTGGATCATGCCAAACGGATCGCAGAATTGGATTTGGACGGTTATGCGGTGGGAGGACTGGCAGTGGGAGAGAGCCATGAGGAGATGTACCGGATTTTGGATGCGGTGGTTCCCTGCCTGCCGGTGAATAAGCCAACCTATTTAATGGGTGTCGGGACGCCTGCCAATATCCTGGAAGGGGTAGAACGGGGAATTGATTTTTTTGATTGTGTGTATCCTTCCAGAAACGGTCGTCACGGCCATTTGTACACCAACCAGGGGAAATTGAACTTGTTCAACCAGAAATATGAAACAGACATGCGCCCAATTGAAGAAGGCTGCCAGTGCCCGGCCTGCAGACATTACAGCAGGGCCTACATCCGCCATTTGTTGAAAGCAAAGGAAATGTTGGGAATGCGCCTTTGCGTAATGCATAATCTATATTTTTATAATACCATGATGGAAGAAATACGAGATGCCCTGGATGAGGGACGGTTCCGTTCCTATAAAGAAGAAAAGCTCTACGGAATGAGCCAAGTGGGACAAGGCTGATTCTCTGGCGTTGTTCCTGCTACAAACAAACATCCATTTAAAATCGCTTCGCGATGAGATTTTTGCAATTTTGAATCATATTCTTACGGTCAGCGCAGACCTGTTTGAACTGTTACGCGCCAACTTCTAAAAAAAGTATGAAATCTGCTAAAAATGCTTGCCCAAAGTATTTCTTTTGTGTAGAATGGTAATAGTCTCAAAAAAAGAAAGAAAACAAGACGAAGATTACAGGATTTAGGAGGAGAAAAAGAATGTCGATTTTGGCAAGCGCAGCAACCACATATGGCGGAATGATTATCTGGCTGGTGATCATTTTTGTGTTTATGTATTTTTTCATGATACGTCCCCAGCAGAAGGAGACAAAGAAAAAGAATGCAATGATCGCATCCCTGGCGGTAGGGGATACGGTGTTGACCACCAGCGGGTTTTACGGAATGGTAATTGATATTACCGATGATACGGTGATTGTGGAGTTCGGAAGTAATAAGAATTGCCGTATTCCCATGCAAAAAGGAGCAGTATCCATGGTAGAGAAGCCTGAAGCGCCTGAGAAGGATCAGAAATAAGTTTTCATGGGAAGCAGAGTGAAGAGACGCGAACGCCGTAGGCGGATGCGTCTTTTTTTCTGTACAGAGGGCAAGCGGGAGCAGGCGGAGGATTTTGGACTGCAAGCTCCGTGGGGTTAAAAAAGAACATTTTGCTATATAAAAAGAACTCCTTGTTATGTTCTGAGAAATTTTTTAAAGCTATAATGGAATCACTAAGAAATACAGCAGCCTGGCTGTCTGAGAGATATCAGATTAGAATATCTTTACAAAGTATCAGAACAAGTGCATGTGAAAAGAAGGAGGAACTGGGATGAAATTGAAAAAATTAGCAGCAATGTCAGGAATTTTGGCTCTGTTGGCCGCTTCGCTCATCGGCTGCGGAAAAGGCTCGGATAACGGCGGCGGAAAAAACAGCGGAGACGTATCAATTACGATTTTTAATTCTAAAAGCGAGATCCAGGAATATTTGGAAGATGCGGCTGAGACATATGGAAAAGAGAACCATGTGAATATTGAAGTGTATTTCTCCAATGATACGGTTGCCGCACATTTAGCGGCCCAATATGCAGCCAATGACCCTTATACGATGGCTATGACAGATGCAAAGGATATTTATACATTGGGGGCGCAGTATGGTTATGATATGAGCAATCAGGCATGGGTGGAGGATACGGATTTTGAAATTTCCGTAGATGGTAAAGCGCTGGGATTTCCAGTCTGTATCGAAGCCCGGGGCCTTCTCTACTATATGGGACTTTCCGCTACGTCTGGCCGGGGACTTTTTTTCTATGATTGTCTGTCTCATCAGGAAATTGGTATGCAGCGTGAAATGTTTTCACCGAAGGTTGCCTCCCATGGATGCAGAATATACCGCTGCAGTATAAGGAGGGGCGAATGACTCGTCATAAATGCAGAAATTGTGGAATGGGACTTTCCGGAGATGAGATTGCCCTGTATAAAAAAATGGTGTTCCGGGAGGCGGAAGAATTCCTTTGCCTGGACTGCATGGCAGGACATTTTTCCGTTGCAAGAAGCAGGCTGGAAGAATTAATCGCCTATTTTCACCGGACTGGAATTTGTTCTCTGTTTGTAAAGTATGAAGAAAATGGTTAAGTATTAAAAGAGTAGAACCGAAAGAAAGGTGCAGAGTTTTTTTGAAAAACATTGCATCTTTTTTTTGACTGCATGGAGAAATTTATCAGGGAGAGGTAGTAAGTATTTGCAATCATATAAAAATTTCTTATGTAATCATTTGATATTATAATCTTAAATTATGGATAGCATAAAAAATAAAAATATCTTTTCCAGTTGAAATCTTATGTTAAATATAATATAGTAGTAATATTGAACCGTAAAATGTACATAATGAAGGGATGATAGAGAATGGAATATCGAATCGGCGTCATCTCCGGAGACGGAATTGGGCCGGAGATTGTCAGAGAAGCAAAGAAGGTATTAGATAAAGTAGCAACTGTATATGGACACCAGTTCCACTATGAAGAGATTTTAATGGGAGGAGTTTCCATCGACGCCTGCGGCGTTCCTTTAACCCAGGAAGCCATAGACAGCGCCAAAGCAAGCGACGCTGTGCTGATGGGATCTATCGGCGGGGATACAACTACTTCCCACTGGTATCAGCTTCCCCCAAATTTAAGGCCGGAAGCCGGACTGTTACAGATCCGCAAGGAATTGAATCTGTTCGCCAATGTCAGGCCGGCATATCTCTATGAAGAATTAAAAGGAGCCTGCCCCATCAAAGATGAACTGATCGGAGACGGCTTTGATATGGTGATTATGCGGGAATTAACCGGCGGACTCTACTTTGGAGCACGGGAGACCAAAGAGATTGACGGGGTCATGACGGCGAAAGATTCCCTTACATATAACGAGAATGAGATTCGCAGGATAGCCATAAAAGGCTTTGATATCGCAAGAAAACGCAGGAAAAAAGTAACCAGCGTAGATAAAGCCAACGTGCTGGATTCTTCCCGCCTGTGGCGCAAAGTAGTAGAAGAAGTGGCAAAAGAATATCCGGACGTATCTTATGAGCATATGCTGGTGGATAACTGCGCCATGCAGCTGGTAAAAGACCCCTGCCAATTTGATGTGATTCTTACAGAGAACATGTTTGGCGACATCTTATCCGACGAGGCCAGCATGGTCACCGGCTCCATCGGAATGCTTTCCTCCGCCAGTCTCAACGATACAAAATTCGGCCTTTATGAGCCCAGCCACGGCTCCGCCCCGGATATCGCAGGAAAAGACGTCGCCAACCCCATCGCCACCATTTTAAGCGCCGCCATGATGCTCCGCTTCTCCTTCGACCTGGATCAAGAAGCAGACGCCATAGAGACGGCAGTAAAAACCGTACTAAAAGACGGCTACCGCACCATAGACATCTATTCCGAAGGAACCCGCCAGACCTCCTGCTCCCAAATGGGAGATCTGATCTGCGAGAGAATCAAATAAGGATAGCTTGGATGTAAAAGTAATCTTTTATACTCAAGCAGAATTCCTGAAAAATATGGCACATCCAATACCCCAATCACTAAGTATTTCATACAAAAACATTTAAGAATCACGTGCGTCAAACCCAAGTGATTTATATGTGGAATATTTCGATACCCAGACGCCTTGATCCGTCGTCCGTATCCAAATATTTCCCCCCAAAAAATAATTCAGTATAAAAAGGAGAACCACAAAAATGAGAAGTGATAACGTAACCAAAGGAATGCAGCAGGCCCCTCATAGAAGCTTATTTAATGCACTGGGATATACAAAAGAAGAACTGGACAGACCCTTAATCGGCATTGTCAGCTCTTACAACGAAATCGTTCCCGGCCATATGAACCTGGATAAAATCGTAGAAGCCGTAAAACAGGGAGTTTCCATGGCAGGGGGAACCCCTATTGTATTTCCGGCCATTGCCGTATGCGACGGGATTGCCATGGGCCATACCGGAATGAAGTATTCCCTGGTGACCAGAGACTTAATCTGCGATTCCACAGAATGCATGGCGCTGGCCCACCAGTTTGACGCCCTTGTGATGGTGCCCAACTGTGATAAAAATGTGCCGGGGCTTTTGATGGCGGCAGCCCGCTTGAATATTCCCACGATTTTTGTCAGCGGCGGCCCTATGCTGGCAGGTCATGTAAAAGGAGAAAAACGCAGCCTTTCCTCCATGTTTGAGGCGGTAGGCGCATATGCGGCAGGGAAAATGAGCGAAGAAGATGTGACGGAATTTGAAAATAACGTATGCCCCACCTGCGGCTCTTGCTCCGGTATGTATACCGCCAACTCCATGAACTGCCTGACAGAAGCCATCGGTATGGGGCTTAAGGGGAATGGTACGATACCCGCGGTTTATTCCCAACGTATCAAATTAGCCAAACATGCAGGCATGAAGATTATGGAATTATTGGAGAAGAATATCTGTCCCAGAGATATTATGAGTGAGAAGGCCTTCTTGAATGCGCTGACAGTAGATATGGCTTTGGGATGCTCCACCAACTCCATGCTGCATCTTCCGGCCATTGCTCATGAAGCAGGAGTAGAATTGAACCTGGATATTGCCAATGAAATCAGCGCTAAGACGCCAAATCTGTGCCACCTGGCCCCGGCAGGCCCCACTTATATGGAAGACTTGAACGAAGCCGGCGGCGTTTATGCAGTGATGAATGAACTGGATAAAAAAGGACTGCTTTATACGGATTTGATTACGGCTACCGGCAAAACTGTAAAAGAAAACATTGCAGGCTGCCAGAATAGAGATCCCCAAGTCATCCGTCCTGTGGAAAATCCCTACAGCGAAACAGGGGGAATCGCAGTGCTGAAAGGCAATTTGGCGCCGGACTCCGGCGTGGTGAAACGCTCCGCAGTCGTTCCGGAGATGATGGTACATTCCGGGCCTGCCAGAGTCTTTGATTGTGAAGAGGACGCTATTGAGGCCATTAAGGGCGGCAAAATTGTTGCGGGAGATGTGGTTGTAATTCGGTATGAAGGCCCCAAAGGCGGTCCGGGTATGCGGGAGATGCTCAATCCTACTTCCGCCATTGCAGGCATGGGACTGGGTTCCTCTGTGGCATTGATTACAGACGGCCGTTTTTCCGGCGCAAGCCGTGGAGCCTCCATTGGTCATGTATCTCCGGAAGCCGCAGTGGGAGGCCCCATTGCCCTGGTAGAAGAAGGAGATATGATCCGGATTAATATTCCGGAGAATACGCTAAACGTGGATATTTCGGAAGAAGAAATGGAACAAAGAAGAGCAAAATGGCAGCCTAGAGAGCCCAAGATCACCACAGGCTATCTGGCCAGATATGCTTCTTTGGTAACCTCTGGGAATACGGGGGCTATCTTAAAGAACAATTAGGAAAGAGGAGAGATACCATGCAGTTGACAGGAGCGGAAATTGTAATCGAATGCTTGAAGGAGCAGGGGGTAGACACCGTTTTCGGATATCCTGGGGGTGCGATTCTGAATGTATACGACGAATTATATAAGCATAGAAATGAAATTAAGCATGTTCTGACTTCCCATGAGCAGGGGGCTTCTCATGCGGCGGACGGCTATGCCCGTTCCACCGGAAGAACCGGGGTCTGCTTTGCCACGTCAGGTCCTGGGGCCACCAATCTGGTCACAGGAATCGCGACGGCTTACATGGATTCCGTGCCCATGGTGGCGATTACTTGTAACGTGGGGGTAAATCTTTTGGGAAAAGACAGCTTCCAGGAGATTGATATTGCAGGTATTACCACGCCCATCACCAAACATAACTTTATTGTGAAGGATGTAAACAAACTTGCGGATACCATCCGGCGTGCGTTTCGGATTGCCAGGAAAGGGCGGCCGGGCCCTGTGCTTGTGGATATTCCCAAGGATGTAACCGCAGCGAAGGCAGACTTCTCTTCCAAGCCGGTGGAGGCCATAGAACGGTATACGGCGGATATTACAGAGGAAGATGTAAACGCAGCTATTTCTATGCTTCAGGAAGCCAAAAGACCTTACATTTTTGTAGGAGGGGGCGCTGTGATTTCGGAAGCCAGCGAAGAACTTGCAGAATTTGCAAGGAAGCTGGACGCTCCGGTATGCGATACTTTGATGGGAAAGGGAGCCTTTGACGGCGGGAACGCACATTACACCGGAATGCTTGGAATGCATGGAACCAAGGCTTCCAATCTGGGAGTCAGTGAATGCGACCTTTTGGTTGCCATAGGAACACGCTTTTCCGACCGGGTGATCGGAAATGCTAAGACCTTTGCCAAGGATGCCAAGATTCTTCAGCTGGATATCGACCCTGTAGAAGTAAATAAAAATATTGTAGTAGATCTTGGCATCATCGGAGATGTGAAAGAGATTCTGAAACGGCTCAATGAAAAATTAAAGTCTCAGGAACATTCCCAGTGGCTTGCCCATATGATGGAATATAAGGAAAAATATCCCTTAACCTATCAAAAAGAAGGGCTTACAGGTCCCTATATGATAGAAGAAATCTATCGGGCCACCAAAGGAGACGCTCTGATGGTAACGGAGGTTGGGCAGCATCAAATGTGGGCGGCGCAATATTATAAATACAAAAAGCCCAGGACTTTTATTAGTTCCGGGGGCTTAGGAACCATGGGGTATGGTCTGGGAGCCGCCATCGGCGCACAAATAGCCAACCCTGATAAACAAGTAATCAATATTGCGGGGGACGGATGTTTCCGTATGAATATGAATGAACTTGCCACAGCGGTGCGCCAGAAACTGCCGATTATCGAAGTTATCATGAACAATCACGTGTTGGGTATGGTACGGCAGTGGCAGACCTTGTTTTATGACGAGCATTATTCAGCTACCGTGTTACAAGATCAGGTGGATTTTGTAAAAGTAGCGGAGGCCATGGGAGCCGTGGGCTACCGGGCGACGACTCAGGAGGAGTTTCAGGAAGCGTTTGCCCGGGCCTTGGAGAGTAAGGAGCCTGTGGTCATTGACTGTATCATTGACAGCGATGATAAAGTATGGCCTATGGTGGCCCCTGGGGCTTCTATCAGCCAGTCATTTTCAGAAGAAGATCTGGATAAGAATTGAGGAGGAAATTATGAGCAGAGTATATAATTTTTCCGCAGGCCCGGCCGTATTGCCGGAGGAGGTTCTGCGGGAAGCAGCAGAAGAGATGCTGGATTACAGAGGAACGGGCATGTCCGTGATGGAGATGAGCCACCGTTCCAAAGCATATGACAAAATCATAAAAGATGCGGAAGCAGATTTGCGGGAATTGATGGGCATTCCGGAGAATTATAAAGTGTTGTTTCTCCAGGGGGGCGCATCCACTCAGTTTGCGGCTATCCCCATGAACCTGATGAAGAACAAGGTAGCAGACTACATTGTAACAGGCCAATGGGCAAAAAAAGCATATCAAGAAGCGCAAAAGTATGGAACAGCCAATAAGATCGCATCTTCAGAAGACGAGACGTTTTCGTATATCCCGGACTGCTCCGATTTGCCTATCTCAGAAAATGCAGATTACGTATATATCTGTGAAAATAATACGATTTACGGCACAAAATTCAAGACGCTGCCCAACACCAAAGGGAAGACTCTGGTGGCGGACGTGTCCTCCTGTTTCTTGTCCGAGCCTGTGGATGTGGAAAAATACGGCCTGATTTATGGAGGAGTTCAGAAAAATATCGGCCCGGCAGGAGTGGCTATCGTAATTATCCGGGAAGATTTGATTACAGAAGACACTCTTCCGGGAACTCCTACCATGTTAAAATATAAGACCCATGCGGACGCAGATTCCCTTTATAACACGCCCCCTGCATACGGTATTTATATCTGTGGAAAGGTATTTCAGTGGCTGAAGAAAAAAGGCGGCCTTGCTGCAATGAAGCAGTACAACGAAGAGAAGGCAAAAATCCTATATGATTTCCTGGATAGCAGCAGTCTGTTCAAAGGAATTGTGAGAAAAGAGGACCGCTCTTTGATGAACGTACCTTTTGTAACCGGAAATGAAGAGTTGGATGCAAAGTTTGTAAAAGAAGCCAAGGAGGCGGGGCTTGAGAATTTAAAAGGCCACCGCAGCGTAGGCGGTATGCGGGCCAGCATTTACAATGCCATGCCAAAAGAAGGCGTAGAAGCTTTGGTTGCATTTATGAAAAAGTTTGAGAAGGAGAATCTGTAATGTATCAATATCATTGCCTGAATCCGATTTCACCGGTTGGATTGGAACTGCTGAATGAAAATTACACGAAAACGGAGGATATGGCCAATGCCCAGGCTGTGCTGGTAAGAAGCGCGGCCATGCATGATCTGGAATTTTCGAAAGAGCTAGAAGCTATTGCCAGAGCAGGAGCGGGAGTCAATAATATTCCCCTGGATCGCTGCGCCCAGGAAGGAATTGTGGTATTCAATACTCCCGGCGCCAACGCCAACGGCGTGAAAGAGCTGGTATTGGCCGGAATGCTGCTGGCTGCCAGAGATGTGGTGGGCGGTATTCAGTGGGTAAAAGAGAACGGCCAGGAAGAAGCGATTGCCAAGATGGCGGAGAAACAGAAAAAGCAGTATGCCGGCAATGAGCTTTCCGGCAAGAAGCTTGGCGTCATCGGCCTTGGAGCCATCGGCGTAAAAGTAGCCAACGCCGCAACCCACCTTGGGATGGAGGTATATGGTTACGATCCCTACGTCTCCGTAAAAGCAGCATGGGAATTGTCCCGCAGTATTAAACACGCCAATTCCGCAGAGGAAATTTATGCAAATTGCGATTATATTACGATCCACGTGCCTTTAATGGACAGCACCAAGAAGATGATCAATGAAGACGCCTTGAAGCAGATGAAAGAAGGCGCGGTAGTTTTAAACTTTGCAAGAGATCTTCTGGTGGATGAAGAGGCGATGCTTACAGCATTGAAAGATAAAAAAGTAAGAAAGTATGTGACAGATTTTCCCAATCCTACGGTGGCGGGGGCAGAAGGCGTCATCGTAATTCCCCACTTAGGCGCTTCCACGGAAGAATCCGAGGATAACTGCGCAAGAATGGCAGTAGAGGAAGTCATGGATTATCTGGAGAACGGTAATATACGTAATTCCGTGAATTACCCCAACTGTGATATGGGAGAATGCCATATGCCTGCCAGAGTAGCAGTGCTGCATAAGAACATTAAGGGTATCATTGGTAAATACTCTGCGGTGATGGGAGATGCGGACATCAATATCTCCGATATGACCAATAAGAGCCGTGGGGATTATGCATATTCCCTGCTGGATTTGGAATCACCGGTTACACCGGAAGTGGTGGAGTCTTTAAAAGCCATTCCCGGGGTGCTGAAAGTGAGAGTGATTAAATAAATCCCTTTTAAGAATTGTGTTCCTGCTGAAATTAGGATTTTATTTATCAGGGAAGATATTGAGTATGGAATATAGAATTACCAATGAAACGGATTTTGAGGGATTAGCAAATGCCATGGTGTTGGCTTATTCTGAAGAACCGTGGAATGAGCAGTGGAGTAGCGAACGTGCTGTCAGGCGAGTAAAAGCAATCATGGGTAATTTTCAATCGATTGGATTGGCGGCAATAGAAAACGGCAAAATAATTGGCGGCCTATTAGGATATGTAGACCCATATGCGAATGAAGATTTTTTCTATGTGTCAGAGTTATTTGTGATTCCTGAGAGAAAGAAAAATGGAATAGGCAGAACTCTGCTAAAAGAAATTCTTTAGGTTAGAATCGATGATGGGGTAAATGAAAAAGTAGTTTTGGCATTCCAGTGAACTGCCTTTTCGTTTGCACCATTTTCGATTTGACCTAATTGAACAAAGTGAGCGTCCAGGTAGCTACTACCTATGGACTTTCAGTCTTTTGCTCTTACCCATGATTATACAGGGTTTCCTGTGCAGAAGCTACAGAAATCAAGTGTTTTCAGATAAATAGGTACGACAATAAAACCTCAAACTTTGAGGCTTCAAAAAAGTATGAAAGAATAAACTTTTAACATCTTTGTGGTATTCGAAGCTGTGGTTTTCCAAGAGGACCTCCATAGGTTTTACATACACAGACATTCAATCCCCAATTCATCTTTCTGCTCATTTCACTTTTGTCTTTTTTCTCTACGCCTTAAACTGTTAAATGTGTTCATATAATGATCCTTTTTGATTTAATAATAGCAAGATGTTGGGGTCAAAAGGGGCTTTTTTAAATTGTAATGGGCAAATTGCCAATATCAGTTTTGAAAAGCCCCTTTTGCCCCCAGCATCATAGCAACTGTAGCACAGAGGACAGATAATCGCAATTTTTCTCTTATATTTTCATTTTTAATGCAGGTTCATTTATTTACATTTTTCATCGTATTGTATATTCTTATTGCTGTGTGAACATAATTATGCTATAATTATGAAAAGAAAGGAGTGAAACATTATGCCGCTTATTATGCCTATTAAGGATTTACGCAATACAACTGAGATTTCTAACATCGCACACAAGGAACAAGAGCCTATTTTTATTACCAAAAACGGATATAGTGACCTGGTTGTAATGAGTAGCGAATTGTATGATAAATTTGCAAGAATGAACCGTATCGACCAAGCTGTTTTTGATTCTGAACAGGAAATTGCCAATGGAGCAGACGCAGTTGATGCAGAAGTGGTTTTTGCAGAATTGGAGAAAAAACATTTTGGATAAATACAAGATAAAGGTTAATCCCAGAGCAATCCGTGAATTAGACCACATTTACGAATATATCGCAAATGAGAAATTGGCTCGTGAAAATGCCAAAGGACAAGTTGGCCGAATTAAGAAAGCTGTTTTAAGTCTGGACACTTTTCCACAATCTCACCAAGAACGTAACGAGGGCAGATATGCAGGAAAGGGATACAGACAGTTGTTGATTGATAACTATATTGTCATTTTCCGCATTGACGAACCACACAAAACCGTTTATGTGGTAACAATACAGTATCAGGGACGAAAGCTATAAGATGAGCACCAAATGACGATACATGATCATTTGGTGCTTTCTTTAATCTAAAAGTTATTTAGCATAATTCCAATGAATTTTCCGCCGTCGATTCACATCTGCATAGTTCCGTCGATGTAGAGCCATACTCCGGTTGTTTCATGCAAGAGCATTTAAGCACACTCTGAATTAGGTGTGGTCTTCCTGTTTATAGAACTGTTAGATTGTTGAGGATTATGTGATGTGTATAGCAGAAATATTATGATGCAGGTGATTGATTTAACGTTTCCATTACGGTAATCCGGATTTAAAAAAACACATGCGGATCGGGGATTATGCTTTTGGCGGCAGGAGCAGCCTAACCAGTATAAAATTACCAAGCGGTTTAACAAGCATTGGGAATACTGCGTTTTCTAATTGCAGCAGTTTGACCAGTATGGAACTGCCAAGTGGGATGACTAGCATTGAGGGTTATGCATTTGAGAATTGTAGCGGCTTAACCAATATCAAGCTGCCCAGCGGCTTGACCAGACTAGAAGATGGCGCTTTTTATGGCTGCAGCGGCCTGACCAGTATTGAGCTGCCAGACGGCTTGACCAGCATAGGATTTGAGATGTTTTATCGGTGCAGCGGCCTAACCAGTATCAAGCTGCCCAGCGGCTTGGACAGGATTGAGGATATGGCATTTGAGAATTGTAGTGGCTTAACCAGTATCGAGCTGCCCAGCGGAATAAAAAATATAGGGACTTATGCGTTTTCAGGCTGTAGTGCTTTGACTAATATTGAGCTGCCCAGCGGCTTGACCTTCCTAGATGAGTCTGCATTTAATGGCTGCAGCAGTTTGACCCGTATCGAAGTGCCAAGTGGTTTGACCAGCCAGGCTCTTTCTCCTTTTTCGTTTAGTGGCTGCAATAACTTGACAGATAGTAAACGGTAGATAGTGGGTACCTCGACTGCGAGAAAAAAATGTGTAACAATAGACTATATTTCTATCACGAGTATCAAAAGTTAAGTCTCAACCTTTGATACCGCTATCAGGAGGTAAGTCTATGCGTTCAGAAACAAC